>JAGQWJ010000003.1:71856-84846 GCA_020437395.1 Ignavibacteriota bacterium
ATTTTTTATCTATGAGTCATAAAGCTACTAGTCAAGTTGACTTAGGAATAATTGGAGGTATAAACTCCTCTAGTTTACAAATAGAGCCTAGTGGTGATTTTGATGTAGAAGGGCGCACGACTTTTGGAGTGGGATTATTTTTAAACTTACAAGCAAATGATTTTATAGGATTACAAGTAACTCCTATGTTCTTGCAAAAAGGAGCTAACGCTAAAATAGATTTCGATTTTATTGATTATACTGAATACAAAGCGGATTATCTAGAAATACCTATTCTAGCTAGACTAAATTTTGATGCAGGAATGTTAAAACCATATCTTTTGGCTGGTCCTAGCTTAGGTTTTCAATTAAATTCAACTTATATAGATGGAGATGGAAAAGAAGTAGATATTACAGATGAAACTAAGAATTTAGACTTTTCATTAGTATTGGGAGGGGGTTTAGAAATAGAACTTGAGAATATTTCTCTATTTGGACAATTGACTTATAATCATGGTCTTTCTAATATAGATAATTCTGATGGTATATTAAATTTTACTGATGAGATTTATACTCGTAGCATCGGAATATATGCAGGCTTATCAATACCACTCGGTGATAAATAATTAATCGGTTTTCATTAACTAGTAAGACCTCCAATTAAGCTAGTTATTATAAAAGGAAGGTTGTCTTTCCCCCTTGAGACAACCTTCTTTTTTTTTAATTTATTACCACTTTAAAAGTTTTGCTAGCTACAGAAACAAAATAAACCCCTGCCGCAACATCTTTGCAATGCCAGATTAACTCTTTGTTCATTTCCATACTTATTTTCTGATTCGTTAACAATCTACCGTTAGAATCGTGTATAGTGATGTCTTCTGCATTTAAAATTTTATTCGTCAGAATAGAATTATCAAACTCAATTCGTAATATATCATTAGCGGGTTGAGGGTAAGCTGCAGTAATATTGACATTTGGCTCTGTCTTAACAGATGATAGTACAATATCAAGTTTATCTAATGTCGTATAAAATATCCCGCTCCAAGTACCTTGGAAAAAAGTATCATCAATTAATTGTAGATTATTTAAAGTTTCTTCCATATCAGGAAATGTATTCTCCCAAGTTTTTCCATTATCTTTAGATAGAAATATACTAGAAACTGTTTTTACTATTATATTGTCTTCCAATTTATAAATATCATCAATCCATCCATTAGCTGAAAGGGAATCAGAGAACCAAACTACTTCTTTAGTTATTGAGTTCCATTTTAGCATACCAGTATCTTGTGTCCCAATATAGAATTCATCTCCATATTTCTCAATTGCCCTAATTTTCAATTTGTTTAATAACGTATCACCGAAATCAAATTTATTCCAATTTGTTCCATTATTCTCAGAATAGAACAATCCGTTATCCATTGTTCCTAGAAAGAGATTGCCATCAATAAAGTTGTATTTTAAAGCCCCACCGATTGATTCGCCAATGTTTTCATCTTCTACCACTGACCAATTTTCACCCAAATCGTCAGAATAATAAGTTCCAAATGCCATTGAAATAAGAATTCTTCCATTTACAATTGTTAGATCGTTTAAGCTATATAGACTATTGCTTTTACCAGGAAAATCTCTTGTTACCCAAGTTTTCCCATAATCATCTGAGATATTAATTAATCCACCATTATAAGCATAGGCAATCATTAAATTGTCTTTAACTCTTAATTTCCAAAAAGAAGCTTTGTCTTCGAATAAAGATTCATTCAAATTTCTCCAGCTCTTCCCTTTATCAGTTGAAGTCTTTATAGCATTGCTATATATGGAAGTATATAATACATTATTATCAGATACTAAATCCAAAGCCAATATTCTATTGGATTGATAGCTAATATCCTCCCACCCCTCCATTTCGTTGTTTGTTCTATATAGCCCTTGCCAAGTTCTTGCATAGACATATCCATTTATGACATAAACTTCAGATACCACAGTCTTTGGTAATCCACGATTTTTCTTAATCCAATTAGGTTCGCCTTCTTCATATAAAGCTACTCCGAAATTTTCTGTGGCTATATATAGAATGTCGTCTAACTTTACAATTGAATTTGATCTACCTTCGGAATATATATTTATCCAATTAACTCCATTGTCAGACGATTTATATACACCTTTGGAATAATCCCCATAGTACAAATAATCTTCATCCATTAATATACACATAGACGAAGCCCCATTTTGAAGACTATTAGCTATATAAGCTATAGAATCACCAACTTCAAAGATTTTTATATACTTTAAGAAAAAAGTAGAATGAATAGTGTCTCTATATAAATACATTTCGTTTGCCTTTAATGTATCTTTCTCATTATAAACATTTTTCCAAGTTTTTCCATTGTCATTGGAGTACATTACAGTGGCATTTATGTGAAAAGAGCCGATTATCTTATTGCCAATAAAGTTTAAATTTTCTAGTTGACTTTTGTTTGAAAAGTTTTCGCATAAATTCCATTTATTATCTTCTAAATAATAAACGCCTGCTTCACTGCTCATTACTCCTTTGCCTTTCTCTACTCGCAGTGAATATATTTTACCCTTATCTTGAAAAAAAGTATCTTCAACATAAATATATTCTCCATCTTTGAACTCAAATAGACCATCATTTAGCCAAGCATAAGTTTTCCCATCAACTTGGAAAAAGTCCCAGAATGATGCATCTACCTTTGGTTGGTCTAATCTCTGCCAAAGCTCTTCTGCATTTGAGTTATTAATAAACACTATAAAGGTAATCAGTACTAATATTTTATTCATAATTCCCTCAAAAATTGAATATTGAGAAATAGATGATTATAAAAACAAATTAAAGTAAAATAAATTACATTATCATTTAAAAAACTTTAAGTACTCATATAAATAGATATGTTAGAGCTTATCAGAATTAATATCGCTCATAGATTTGAGTACACCATACTCAGCTATATTATGTAATGCTTTAACAGCTTTGAGGATTGATTTTGTCAATTCGCCGTTCCATTCATCTTCTGTAAATTCGGAAAGTACATAGTCCACTAGCTCACCTGGGCCGAAGTTTTTGCTAATTCCCATACGAAGCTTGTAGAATTGGTCGGTTTCTAGGTTGAAAAGGAGTGATTTTAATCCATTATGTCCACCAGCACTACCACCAATTTTCAAGTGTATCTTTCCCAATTCAAAATTATATTCGTCGACTAGTACTATTATGTTCTTAGTCGGAACTTTGTATTTCTTTATTGCCGCTCGCACAGATTCGCCTGAGTTATTCATATAAGTAGTAGGCAATAGACAAAGTATATTCTTTTCGCCAATTTTGACTTTTGCTTGAAAAGCATTTAGTCCTTCCGAAGGGTTAAAGTCTTTATCATTTCTTAGAACGAACTCATAAAGTGCTAACCAACCAATATTGTGACGGGTTTTTTGATATTTAGGTCCAGGGTTGCCCAAACCCACAAATATATAATCGTATTTATCTTTCATAATAAAGAGTATAAAAAAAGGGTATTCTTAAATTCAATCAAGAATACCCTAAAAATACAAATTGAAGTGCGATTATTCGCTAGCAGTTTCTTCGCCACCTTCAGCAGCAGCTTCTTCGCCAATTGATTCTTCTTCATCATCATCATCCATATCAACAGCAGTGCTAGTAGAAGCAACTCTTGGACGTGATACACCTGCTATTACAGCATTGCCTTTTACAACAACCTCTAATTCACCCAAATCAATTTCGTCTAGTTTTATTAACTTACCAATTTTCAATTTAGTTACATCAACTTCAATAGACTCAACCAAATCTTTTGGATAGCATCTAACTTTAACTTTTCTTAACACGTGATTCAAGATACCACCATTTCTAACACCAACTGATTGACCAACCAAAGTGATAGGAATATTTACTACGATTTTGTTTCCTGGTGTTAATCCCATCAAATCAAAGTGAAGAATTTCATCAGTGATTGGATCAAATTTTACCTCTTTAAGAATACATTTTCTTGATTCTTCCCCATCAATTTCCAAATCAACAACATTAGTCAATGATGTGAAAACAATAGGTTTAAGATCTTTAAAATTTGAAGTAATAGGAACAGACTCAGTTCCGTTGATGTAATAAACACCCGGGATATTCCCCTCTCTTCTTACATCTTTTACTTTCGTATTCTGAGCATCTCTTTTAGCTACTTTTAATTGTATAGAAGCCATAATTAAAAACCTGTTTAAATATTATCTTTCAATTTCAAAAAGTGAACTCACCGATCTGTTGTCATGAGTTCTTATAATAGCTTCAGCAAGCAAATCCGCTACGGAAACTACTGTTATTTTCTTTGATTTCTCACGCAATGGTATAGTATCAGTTACTATCATATTATCTATAGCATCGCTTTTTTCAATTTTTTCTATAGCTGGACCAGAAAACACAGGATGAACACAAACACCAATAATGCGTTTAGCACCAGCGGCTTTCAGCCCTTCAGCAGCACCTACAAATGTACCGCCTGTGTCTATCATATCGTCTAATATAACAATATCTTTTCCTTCCACTTCGCCTATTATATTCATAACTTCTGACTGGTTGTGTCCTGAGCGACGTTTGTCAACAAGCACCAAATCTCCGTCAAGTCGTTTAGCATAAGCTCTTGCTGTCCTAACTCCCCCAACGTCTGGCGAAGCTAAAGTTGGGTTCATCACACCCATTTTGTTTATAGCATTGACCAATACGTTAGAAGCGTATAGATTATCAAGTGGTATATCAAAGAAACCTTGTATTTGTGATGAATGCAAATCAATAGTAATAACTCTATCTGCACCAGCACGAACCAAAAGATTTGCTAAAAGTTTTGAAGTAATAGCTACTCTTGGCTGATCTTTTCTGTCCTGACGGGCATAGCCATAGTAGGGTATAACCGCAGTAACTCTACTGGCAGACGCTCTTTTTGCTGCATCGATTAACATTAGCAGCTCAAAGATATTGTCAGTAGGTGCGAAAGTGGATTGCAAAATATATAGATCCACTCCTCGTACATTCTCGTTGTATTTTACCCATATTTCGCCATCACTAAAATTCTTTATTGAAGTATCCGCGAGTGATACTCCTAGTGACTTAGCCACCTTTTTGGCAAGAGGTAGATTTGATCTTCCGGTGGCAATTTTGAAATCAGGCATTTATACACACTGTAAATTTGCTGGGATGGCAGGGTTCGAACCTGCGTATGACGGTACCAAAAACCGTTGCCTTACCACTTGGCCACATCCCAATTATAAAAAAACATGCTCTGACTATATCAGAGCTTACAAATATAATTGATGAATTATTAAATACCAATTATTGACGTAATTTTTTCTGTTTTTTTTTATTAATCCAAATAGATTTGTTGTGCTCCAACTATCTATCTTCTGATTAGTAAAACTTTTTTTGTCTTTTCTGATTCAAGCACCGCAATATAATGATTCTCTTTGATATTATTTAAGCAAATTTCATCACTATTTATCTCGGACTCCCAAAGTAATTTTCCTGAGTAATTATAAATTTTAACCCGTTCGTATCTCTTATCATTTATTAATATTTTGCTTCCTTCTAGTATGATATTCTCAGTAATATCTGCATTCGAAATAGATGATATTGGGTTCACTTCAAACGCGCCTATTGTTGGTTCTGTAGCAAAAGGTATTGACTCAAAATCCAAAGTTAACTCATTCAAATGCTTGCCTTTGTTCACAGCCGGAGAATTTTGTGAGGGATATACTTCATAACCATATTTTATTTCTAAGTTTGGATTTTGACCCATTATGCCGTTTTTTTCTTTAACAGGTAAATTATGATTCCATGTCAAATTATTGATGTGATACCATAGATTGCTTTCAAATTCAAAGGATTCAGGTCTGGTGTTTGGGCCAATGTTAACTGTGTTACTTAAGTTGTTATCAAGTAGTACGATATTATTGTTGAAGCTATTGTCACCACAAGATAAGAATCTATCCTCGTCAACTGTTTCTTGTAAGATTCTAAATACCCATTTGCGTGAGCCAATAATCGTATTGTTAAAGACGTGGCTGTTTACAGTGCCTACGTAAGCTACTGTACATTCTCCACCCACGAATATATTTGAGTAAACATACATGTCTTGTGATTCGGTCTTGGAATCTTGAGGTCTGAAATAAGCCAAACCAGTGCTACCGCCAATATTTACAGCTCTATTGCCGCCGTCAACAAATATATTACGAGTAATTCTTATATCTCTTGTTCCTCCCTTTACCTGGATACTATTAGAACCCAAATTTTCAAAATGGTTACCTGCAATTAAACCATTATGACAACCAACCATATCAATACCACTACCAGCTGGTGAACCATTAAGGAAAGTACAATTGGTAATCTCAAAATTTTCGAACCCTGAAAGTTTTAATAAATCATTATTTCCTACTCCTATCATATTTCGAAATGTACAATTGGTAATCTTAATATTGTGGGTTGGAGTGTCATAGCTACCAGCATCGTCTATGTTCATTCCGTTCAAAAGTTGCCCTTCTATTATAAGGTCGGAAATTTGAATATATTCACAGTCTGAGAATTGAATAGCCGTATTACCACCTTCAAATTTTGCTCCATTTTTACCTATAATGTATATCCAATTTTCATTACTGCCTTTTAAGTTAACCAGCTGTTCTCCTTTTGTCAATGTACCACTAACTATAATCGTGTCTCCAGGTGAAACCATTTTTGCAACACTTTCTAAAGATTTGTAATCGCAACTGACACAAACATCAAACTGCTTAGAAAATATAAAAATTGGAAATAGATATATAATTAAAGCTAATTTCTTCATTCTTTCGTTCTCCAGATTTATCTTGTAATTTAATAAAAAAAACAAATACGATTAAGTATATGTTATGAAAAGTAAATTTAACGTAGGACCAACTCTTCAGAAAGCAATATTTATTATTGCAATGTTACTTTGTCTTTCGACTTTTGTTAGCAGTCCAGTTGCATTAGTTGGAGGATTTATTCTAGTTTTTCTATTTGGACATCCTTTTACAGAACTAAATCACAAAGCAGTTAATTTACTTTTAAAAGTCGCGGTAGTAGGATTAGGTTTTGGAATGAACATAACTGAAACCTTAGAAGCAGGGCAAGATGGATTTCTCTTAACAGTCTTTTCTATAGTATTTACTTTAGTTCTTGGTTATTTCATTGGTAAGAATCTTGGGATGGGGAAAAGAACAAGCCACTTACTTTCGTCTGGGACGGCAATCTGTGGAGGAAGTGCTATAGCCACAGTAGCCCCAGTAATCAATGCTGACGAGAAAGATATGTCTGTTTCATTGGGGGTAGTATTCCTTCTTAATTCAATCGCTTTGGTACTCTTCCCGATATTCGGTCATTTGCTCGATTTAACTCAGCACCAATTTGGCTTGTGGTCTGCTATAGCAATACACGACACTAGTTCCGTGGTAGGTGCCGCCTATGCTTTCGGAGACGAGGCATTGCGTATTGCTACAACGGTAAAGTTAGCACGAGCATTGTGGATTATTCCACTTTCACTTGTTTCACTCTACTTATTCAAAGGTAAAGGAAAGAGCATCAAAATTCCGTGGTTTATCTTTTTGTTTATCATTGCAATCTTACTGAACACATTCTTTCCAATGCCAAGCAATATAAGTAGTGGTATTGTATCGATTTCCAAATCACTTTTAGTACTTACGTTGTTCCTGATTGGTGCTGGTCTATCTGTTGACAAAATCAGATCAGCGGGATGGCGACCTATGATTTTGGGTGTATCGCTTTGGATAGCAATCTCAGCTGCTTCAATTCTAATTATTTTGAGTGTTTATTAGGGTAGTTATGACAATTAATTAATAATCCTTAATTCCATAAAATTCTAATCAAGACTACAAAAGACAGTAACGTATTCATTCCTCACTGTGACAAGATAACCCATCACTCACCCAGCTTCACCTTGAATAGCTTCGGCCATAGTTTACCAGTTAAGTAGAAAACTTTTTCAGTTTCGTGGTATGCAATACCGTTGAGTACATCTATAGCAGGGTTGTAGCTAACACGTTCATATAGCTCAGCCATATTATAAGCAGCTACTATTTTCCCAGTTTCGATATCAATTTTCACTATATCTGCTCTACGCCATAGATTAGCATATAGGTAGCCATCGGCAAATTCAAGTTCATTTAGATATTCTACCTTATTGCCGTTCATTGTTACGTTTATTGTTCCTTCCAATACGAATGTTTCGGGATTAATCACTTTAATCACAGAGCTACCATCCGTCATATAGATCTTACCATTGTGATATTCTATTCCCCAACCTTCGCCAAAATAATTGAATTCCTGTTCTAGCTCAAATGTCTTTTTGTTAAAGACAAAGCATTTGCCGGCTGTGTAGGTAATCATAAAAATTTGGTCACCAACTTCGCATATTCCCTCGGAGAAAACATAGCTAGGCATTTGGTGAGTTTGAGCGATTGGTTGACCGGGTACGTAACGGACTAATCGGGATTGACCACGCATTCCACCGCTCTCATACATCATACCTTCGCTCATAAATAGCCCTTGTGTGAACAAGGTGCTATCGTGTGGGAACTCATTTATAATCTTGTACCCAGGGTATTTGACTACCGAATGATTTTGAGACTGCTTTTTATCTTTGGTGGTGTCTTGCGACGACTTTCCATCACCACAAGCGAACCCCATAAACATTAGTAATGGTAATATCAGCACTGTACTGAGTATTCTATGCAAAGAATTTCTGCCCATTTTCTTTCATCTTCTTAAGTAAGTAATTAGTGCGGTATCTATCCTCACCATAGCTGTTTTGTAGGTCTTCTAGGATGTTGACTACATAATCTAATCCAAGCTCATCAGCCCACGCTAATAAACCTTTCGGATAGTTCACACCTTTCGTCATTGCTAGTTCTAAATCTTCTGGACTAGCTACATTCATATGAACTGCGTCAGCTGCTTCGTTGATTAGCATAGCCAATATCCTCTCAAATATCTGCTTGCCAAGTTCTGCGTCTTTCGTTGGCTCTGGGTTCGTAGCTCCGTCGCGATAATCGTAGAATCCACGTTTTGCTTTTCTACCCAAGAATCCTGCTTCCACCAATCGCTTTTGGCAAAGTGCTGGCTTGAATCGTGGGTCATAGTAGAACTGCTCGAACACAGTTTCTGTAACGGCATAGTTCACATCGTGACCAATATAATCAGTCAGCTCGAATGGTCCCATTCGGAAGCCACACATTTCTTTCATTGCCCAATCGATAGTTGGTATATCGGCGATTCCCTCTTCGTAGATTCGCATAGCTTCACCATAGAATGGACGAGCAACACGATTGACTATAAAGCCCGGTGTATCCTTCGCCAGTACAGTGATTTTCTTCCATCCATCTATCAAATCGCGAGATGCTTTTGTAACTTCTGCTGAAGTGATGAACGATGGAATAATCTCCACCAACGGCATAAGAGGTGCTGGATTGAAGAAGTGAATTCCGATGAAATTCTCTGGATTTTCCAAAGCACCAGCTATAGAAGCTATTGAAAGAGAAGATGTATTGGAAGCCAATATAGTACCATCAGCCGTCAATTTCTCCAAGTCTTGGAATACTTTTTTCTTGATTTCCAGATTCTCTACTATGGCTTCTATCACTAGGTTGCAATCCTTGGCCGCATCCAATGTATGCGAGAAAGTGATATTGCCAAGTATAGCCGTTTTCTTTTCTTCTGTTATTCTTTCTTTTTCTACTAGCCTAGCTAGTATTTTTTCTAATGATGCTTTGGCATTAGTTAGCGCAACTTCGTTCACATCATAAAGTACAACCTTATGACCGAAAGTGGCCGCTATCTGAGCAATACCCTGACCCATAGTACCCGAACCAATCACACCTATTATTGAATTGTTATTTAGCATTTATTTCTCGTTATTGTTTATTTCGTTCAACTCTAATATAAGTTACTGTATCATTATACTTATAATTACCTTTCACCAAATTAAAACTAAATCCTGATAAAATCAATGTATCAATCGAATAATGAACTATATCTAGATTCTCATGAACGTCATTCAATCTAAGTGTTAATTCACCATCGCAAGTACAGAATTTACCACTATCTATCGAATCAAGATTATTAAATAATGTAACTACAGAATCTGACTTTAAACGTAAAGCTGGATATTTGAGCCTTTTTTCATTATCTTCACTTATCTGCCACTCACCCACTATATCCTTGTTTTGAATACTATATCCAAAACTAGATAATAGGAAAAGACCGATTAATATGATTCTAATTGTTTTCATTTATCTGACTTAAATTTCTCAATACTTAATTTTGTAAGTACGAATATCATAAACCAAGTTGCAAAAAAAGCAAACACATTAATAGAAAAAGCAAGTCCTTTACTTAACACTGAAAAGACTTTAAAAGTCGTAATTGGAATAGAAAGAATACCTCCTAAATCACTCCACTGATCCGGATAATGCACAAAATAATGGTTTCCAACTACTGAAAAAACCCAATAACTAAAACTGATTATGCCAGTTATAAATAAAAGAAACCAATTTTTATTTATTAATTCTATCATTTAACATCCAACTTACTTACCTGTTTTGCTCTTGATAAAATTATAGAGCAAACGAACACCAACACCTGAACCGCCTTTTAGTCGGTAGCTACTAGGTGCATCCAAGAAAGCTGGACCAGCTATATCTAAATGAATATAAGGATAGTCCGTGAATCTCTCTAAGAATTTACCAGCCGTGATAGCTCCTGCTTCGCGTCCACCAATGTTTTTCATATCTGCAATATCTGATTTCAGCATTTCCGAATAGTCATCCCAAAATGGGAATCTAGCTATACGCTCAAATACTTCATAGCTGGAATCAGAAAGTGATTCGAATTCTTTATCATCAGCATTACCCATAGCCACGACACCATTAGCACCAATAGCTACAGCTGCAGCACCTGTTAGAGTAGCCAAATCAACTACTAATTCTGGTTTATATTTTTTTGCATAGTGAAGTGCATCGGCCAAAATCATACGACCTTCAGCATCGGTATTAAGAACTTCTACAGTCAGACCACTCATCATCTTGATAACATCGCCTGGCGCATAAGCCAAACCGTCTGGTCTGTTCTCAGTAGCTGGTACTAACCCAACTACGTGAACTGGTAACTTGTTCTCAGCGATAGCAGCCATAGCTCCAATTACTGCAGCAGCTCCACCCATATCTGCTTTCATCGAGTCCATAGACCCTTTCGTCGGTTTCAAGCTTAGTCCACCAGTGTCATACACAACACCTTTACCAACTAACACAATCGGTTTTTTGTTGGTTGCTTTTGCTGGTTTCCATTCCATTATGTTGAAAGTCGGAGGATTAGGAGTACCAAGGTTTACAGCCAATAGTCCGCCCATACCTAACTTTTCAATTTCTTTTTTGTTCAATACTTTAAGTGTGAAACCAGCTTTTTTGCTGATTCTTTTGATTTCTTTGCTAAGTTCTTCAGCTGTTAGGTAAGATAATGGCTCATTTACAAGAGTTCTTGCTTCGTAAACATTGCTCACTACTGATACCAATTCATCTATATTCGCTTTTGAGATTTTATCATCTAAAACGTATAAATCTTTCAGAGTATATGCTCTCTTTTCGGCATCTTCAAAGTACTTTAGAAACTGATAGTTCGACAAAGCAAAGCCCTCTATGTATGCCAAAGTATAAGCCGTAGAGCCAGTCAAATCGCTAAGAGTAACCGCTGTCTCTTTCACAGAGTTCAGTGCGTTCGACGTATTGAAAGCTTGCTTACGAGCTTCTTCTAAGTTCAAATATTCTTCTTTTTTATTGGCTTTTTTCTCAACTACGATAGTGCCATTTGCTCTATTGATAACAGCTGAGTTATTCTCTGCTTTGAATTGCTTTTTGATATAGTCTAATTCTTCTTTCGACAGACCAGTTTCTTTTAGATCGGCATCCGTATTTACTAAGTAAACGATGCTTGATTTTGGCTTGATTGCCTTTACTTTACTTATCTTTAATATCATTCCACTCATATTGCTTATTTCCCTTTAAATATTGGTTGTCTTTTTTCTAAAAATGCTGCTACACCTTCGTTATAATCGTAAGATTCGCTAGCCATTTTTTGTAATTTCTTTTCTGTGTCTAACTGTTCGTCAAACGTATTTTCTAGTGATTTGTTCAGAGCTCTTTTCGTTAGTCCCAATCCCTTTGTTGGCATCTGTGCTAATCGGTTAGCAAGAGCTGTAGCTGTGTTCATCAGCTCATCTGCAGTTACTACGTCGTAGATAAGCCCTAGCTCTTTGGCTCTTTGAGCTGTCACCTTATCGCCGGTCATCATCAGAGCTGTTGCGTTTTGCATACCAATCATACGTGGCAGATAGAAAGTCCCACCACTGTCTGGTATCAATCCAATCTGAGCGAATGACTGTATGAACTTAGCCGAATCTGCCGCCAAAGTAATATCACAAGCGAACGCAATATTAGCACCAGCACCAGCCGCCACACCGTTCACAGCACACACTATCGGCTTTTCGATAGAGCGTAATAGTTTTACAATTGGGTTGTATTGCTTTTCGATGATGTCCTCTATCTCGTAAGCACCGTCGCCTACCGCTTCCGATAGATCTTGCCCAGCGCAAAAGCCACGCCCCTCACCAGTAAGTAAAATCGCACGAACCTCATCGTTCGTATCGCATTGCCCTAGAGCATCTATTAGCTCCAGCGACATCTGGCGGTTAAAACTATTGAGTTTATCGGGTCTGTTGAGTGTGATATGAGCCACACCACTCTCTATTTTAAATATAATGTTTTCCATAATCTTTTTTAAAGTATTTGTTTAATAACAATTACAAATATACGGAAAAGGTGGGGATTATTTTTCTGGGAGTTACCCTTTCTACAGATATCCAGCCACTCCGTGGCTTGTCCTCTTTAACTCCGTTAGGAGTTTAATATTAGTAGCATCTATTTATT
>JAGQWJ010000003.1:84855-119563 GCA_020437395.1 Ignavibacteriota bacterium
GCTACAGATATCCAGCCACTCCGTGGCTTGTCCTCTTTAACTCCGTTAGGAGTTTAATATTAGTAGCATCTATTTATTACCCACAAAATACAACTACATAGTAGTTGAATACCTTTTACCTTGATTCTTTGCATCAGTCTCAAGTGACAAACGCTTGGAAGCACCATTGACAAAGAGGTGTTTGGGGGATTATGAGACGTATGCAATACGTCTCTACGATTCATGTCAAAATGAATAATCACTATTTTTCTGTTTGACAATATGGGTACAGTTATTGAGCCACTCTGTGCTTGCCAAGCCAAAGGCATGGGCTAATTACCCCACCCCTTAAACAAACAACGATTTAATTGTCTGCATTGGTAAAAACATTTTTCCGCTATCGGGTAAAAGTATGAACCCGTATTTGGAATAGAATTCAACTGCACTTTGATCTATTGGATCAACGACTACAGCATAAGAGCCGACAGAGCTTGAAATCTCATAGCTCCTATACAGTGCATCGACTAACAGTAGCTTTCCTAATCCTTGCCCCTTGTAACGACTATCAACTGCAAGGCGACCGAGTAAAGTAGTTGGGATAGATGTGTAAGATTTGGGTAACTTCTTCTGAAATTCAGTTGGTATTTTATTCTGTGGAATGCTATTATTAGATAGGGTATAATATCCTTTCAAAAGATCATTCGATTCATCTGTTAAAACGAAACACGCAGTAAGATTTCGTTTTATATCCTGATTAGCTTGCTTACGTAAGTAATCATCAAGCATAGGAACACCACAGGAAAACTCAGCTTTCTTGTGATTGGAGTTCAGATGTTCAGTGAACTGCTTCATTCAGAAACAATTGCTTTATATTCCTTTGCTGCCTTTTTAAGCTCTTTATTAACTTTAGGGGGATTGGTTATTGCATCGAAGAATATCTTGCTATCTCTTTTGGATGCAAGTATCTGTTCACTTTCAGCTATTATTATATCTGCTTTTTCGCGAGCTGTTTTTATTATAAAATCCGACAAGTTACTGTAACCACCTAATCGAGCTGCCTTCTTGAAAAGTAACTTTTGTTCTTTTGGTATGCGAGCTTCGAATCTCGTAGTGTCTTTATTTATTTTTTTTGTTATCATAATCTGTTCCTCATCATTACAAATGTACGGATATTGTACGTACACTGCAAATAAATAAACGAAATATTCTTTTGTTTGTTGTAGATTTCTGTTTTGCTAATAATATTAAACCACTCTGTGGCTACAAAAAGAACATAGAAGTAATTACAAGAATCATTTTTATTATTTATTAAACTTTCTTAATTTTTGGGATAATTTTAACAACATATAAAGGAATAGAATATTGAAAAACATATTACTAATAATCGTAAGCCTTGGACTTTTCATCACTTCTTGTGATAACACTCCGACTCACCCAGACAAAAGCACTGGCTCTGATGTTTCATTAATTGCAGTCGTTGTAGATCCTCCAGATGAGCCGACTGATTGTGAATTAACTAATACAGCTTGGGCAGATTTTGCTGATGAGGTAAAAGCTTTATTCACTGACGAAGAAATAGAAGCTATCGAAGAAGCTTTAGGCGAGTCTTTTAACTGTTCACTTCTTCACTGCTTTGAAGATAATTTTAATAATCACGGTGGATTTGTTAGTTGTATTTCACATTGGACAAATACACTTAAGAAAGCTAAAGTTATTAATGGTAAGCAAAAAGGTGTGATAGTAAAAATTGCGGCTCATTCGCAAGTCGGTAAATAGTATTTAGAAAGTATTAATATCTCCTCGTTACTTATTAAGTGAAGAGGAGATATTCTCTATATCTCCTCCCCAATGTATAAATTCGAATCCACAAAAACACTAAATTCAACTCAGAAAGAAGCTATTAGATTGCTTTGGAATAGCGAATATCCAATCAATATACTTCATGAAACTATAGCTGATACTGAACAATATTTG
Source organism: Ignavibacteriota bacterium (assembly GCA_020437395.1). GTDB lineage: Bacteria > Bacteroidota > Ignavibacteria > Kapaibacteriales > UBA2268 > PGYR01. The sequence goes on from JAGQWJ010000003.1 coordinate 86,809, forward strand.
AATAAACTAACTGACCAAAATCATACTTTTGTCTATGATGATTCGGGTAATATTATAGCTTGGTCCTTTGATTTTATCCGAGATCAAGAGAGAAACTTCGCAATAATTGTCAGTAGTAAGCATCAGAAAAAAGGACTGGGTATTGAATTAATAAACCAAGCGAAAAAGAATAACTCTGTCCTAAATGGCTGGGTAATTATATCACAAAGTCATAAGAAACAAGATAGTAAACCTTATAAATCACCCTTAGAATTCTACCAAAAATTAGGATTTCAAACCCTAGAAGAGGAGAAAGAGATACAAGGATTGCGACTAGTTAAGATTAGATTTGAAGAATAATTAACAGACAATAAAGTCCAATTCTAAAAATTTATTATATTAGTGTTTTATTACAAACTCACAGGGGAATTAATATGAAATATACAACTCAACTATTGCTATTGATTCTAGCAATTGCTCTAACTACGTCTTGTAGTGATGATTCTACGGGACCAACGAATAATAGAAATCTACCATATTTCACTTTAAACGACGGCAATGTTTGGTATTATGATGATGTAATAGTAGTAAATGAAGTTGATAGTGTAAATAGAAAATACGAAGAATATATTTCGGAGCCTAAAGTAATTGGAGGAAAGAACTGTTTCAAGTTCAATGTAATTGAAGTCGGTGTAGGACAAGATTTTAGTTTTCATGAGTATGTAAGAACAGATGAATCTGGATATTATATTTTCTTTGACTATTTATTTGTAAGTGAAAGAGAACCTATAGATAAGTTAAAAAACGTGTGGGTGAAGTATATTGATTTCAAACAAGATAATTGGACACAGCTAGACTTAAAATTTGATACACTTTACGCAAACGACGAGAGACAAAGAAGTTACATCAACCTTTCAGGTAGTACTGTTAAAAGTGAGGATGTAGAATATAAAGGTATGATATATCCAACATTTAAAACAATTTTTAAAATAACGATTGAAGATACTCTTTCTATCGATAATGACATTATTAGAATAAACAATGAAATTAGTGGACTTGAAATCACATCTATACAGGGTATAGGTATATACAAAAGAAAATTTATATATAATGACGAGATAAGTGATTCATACCAGATCCTCACCGACCACAAATAAAACAAAAAAGCCGAGTACAAACTCGGCTTTTTCTTTATAATCTTACTGCTAGTTGCGCTTTTTCACTCTTCTTTCCACTCGTTGGCTTCTATTAGCTCTTTGGCTGTTTCGTAGTCTTCTTTCAGAACGTAAATCTTTGCAATTGCTAGCCCACCAACGTTGAATTGGCGAGTAGTATCTATTTGTGATAGCACTTGTGCAGCTATTTCCACGTTCTCTAACATCCCTTTTATCAGCAATGCTTCAATTTCGTCAGAGGTAGTGTAAACTAATACCCAATCTCTATTTTTTTCATTATTCATGCAAATGCTCGGCCGTAGCTTGCTTTATATAGTATGATTTTACATCTTGTACGAAAGCAACAAATCTAAGTTTATTATGTCTGAATCCGTCTGGTATTTTGTAAGTGTATTCTTTCGTGATTTTCTCGCCTGCCTCTGCCCCACCAGTTTTAAGTGGTTCTCCGAAAGTGCCTGTTACTGAACCACGAAGAACGTGATTATGCACATAGTCAGGAATAACTTCATTATTATTTTTTTGGGGACTAACTATACTGTCTTCAGAAATATAAATACAAAGATTATCAAATTCATTACCACGCTTAAGATAGTCGCATTGGATTGAGATTTTAACGGTACTGTCCGTCTCGTTATAAATCAATTCCATATCCATTGTCAAGTCTGGTTCTAAAAATGATTCATCAATTATTTCCTTGTCCCATAGCCCAAAATTCATAAGTCGGACACCATCTTTTAGCTTTTGGTTTACCATACCGATTGGCAATCCTGTAGTAGGTGTTGCAAACTTAGAGAATAACTCAGTGCTAGTTTCAGAACGCATATCTACATCCTCGGGTTTCTTCGGCTTGGCCAAATCGCTAGCATGAGCACCAAATAGGATTACATTCTTTTCTCCATAGGCATCTGCCAAGGACTGTGAAACTTTATTGGCATTAGGGCAGTAAACACAGTTGATAGCAGTGAAATCGAGTAGAATAACTTTTTTTCTAAAATCACCAATTGTCTTCTCATTTTGCAAATAAGGTTCTTCTACTATGTCACAACTGATGGCGATAAAGCTCAGAGTTATTAGTATTATTAAATTCTTCATCTAAACACCTAAAAAGTAGTTGATACTGTAAAATATAAACCGTTGGAAGCAGGTACAAACCTACAAACTCCACCTACGCAGATAATCCCCGAGCGTTGACGGCCATAGCTCATCTGCATTCGAGTACCTCCAGTTACATATGCGAATGAGCCCATATAATAATGTACTTGATGATCTTCAAATTTATTTCCATAATTAAATTCATCAGAAAAGGAGATGTAATAATGTGGGCTGATTGTTAGTTCAAAAAGTGCCATTATCCAATTACCATTTACGAAATCAGCCGTTTTCAAGACACTATCTTGAGTTGCCCACAAATGTTCCAAATCCATTTTTAGTGCATAATCTTCTGATAATCTATAAGTTATATCAAGTATTGCTATATTTGATTTCACTTTACCTATTATTGGTGCCCAACCATTCTCTGCAACGTCTTTGTCATATATCTGTGACAAAAAACTAACATTAGTTTTTAAATCTTCCGACCATCTTTTCGAAATTTCAAAATTCAAATCTTGATAGAATAATCTGTCACCAAAAGCAAAAAAGTCAGATGTATAGGTAAAGTCATTAACTTTATTGGAGTCAATACCATGTATCCTGCTATAGTTAACAGAAACAGTAGTACCGTATTCACCACCTAGTGTTGTTTCTGGAGCGAACTTATAAGTTACATCCGCCTGCAGACCTATCTCACCCACTAACTGTGTCGCATAAGGATAGAGAGAAGTCAATCTATATGTGTGTTGCTTGGATAATGGAGGGATGAAATTCATATTCATCACGTTTCCAGTTGCAGAACGTTCAGCACGGAAATCCATATTATCAGATCTATGGAAATCCAAAGATATACCCAACCCATCTGTAAAATAAGAACCACTTAATAGAAGCCCTTGTCCAACATTATATGAGAAATTGTTTACTGCAGAAGGATCATTAATCTTATAGGAATATTCAGCATCTAAACTAAATTCATCTGCCATAAATGAACTTCTTAAGTAATATGCAAAAACATTTTCCGGTAGATTATACGTATTTTCTTGATCTTCTTCATATTTACTAATTATACCACCCTCTAACGAAACGCCATTGTTCCCAAAGAAATCGGTGTATTGGTCAAGATAAACTTTACCTTTGGCACCTCTGATAATTCCGTCACTTTGAGTCCAAAAATTACGCATAGTACCCATTAGTGCAGTAAGTTCAACTCCATCATCTGGGCGTAAGTTTACTCTAACACCATTAAGTGAATTATCTACACCTAAGGCCTTCTCTTCATAAGTTCGTAGTATAAGACCTGACCCGAATTGCTCATAGAAATTTCCTGCTGTTACATCAAGTTCACTTGACCTGTATGTCCCATATATAAAAGGAAAACCACTATTTTCAAACCTAGAGTCTATCCCCAAAAGTGGTGGTCTGTAAGCTTCGTAGCGGATACCAAATTCGAAATCTTCTATGTGGTATCTTACATTCAAATAGCCCTGAGCAGCAACTTCTTTGGGGAACTCAGTTGTACCAATGGAGCTATCTTGTTGGTAATACTGCCCTTCCATAACAAAATTACCAGTTACTCTCCCTTGTGAAATAAGATTAGTAACTGAAAGAATTGTTATAATCACAACAAGCCATATATTATTTCTCATTCTTCAACCGGATTCTGTATTTCTTCAATCAATCTGTTTACTTCTGCAGCTAATGGCCCTTTGTTTCCGTTCAGTTCCAGAAATTTCTCAAAATCTTTCAATGCGGCATCGTCTCTTTTGTTTATTTTGTGTACGGCTCCACGTGCGTAGAATGGCATAGCATAACCCGGCTGCAGCTCTATGGATCTATTGTAATCCATTAGAGCTTTGTCCCAACTCTCAAGAAAATAATAAGAGTTTCCTCTTGCATAATATGCCTCAGGATATTCATTACTTATAGACAAAGTTTTAGTGAAACTTTTAATCGCCGTTTGCAAATTACCTTGCTCTACTTCCGAAAGACCTCGTCCATAGTATGCCTCGAAATAATTTGGATCAAGAGAAATTGCCTTATTAAAATCATCAATAGCATTACTATAATCTTTCTTATAGAAGTAAGCAAGACCTCGTCCATAGTAAGTAGGAGCATAATTGTCTGCTTTTTCAATTGCTTTGTTATAATAAACTAATGCCTTATCATAATCTTTTGTCTTAATCGCATTGTAAGCAGTTTGGATAAATCCTTCAGTTTGAGCAAACAATGGTATGCTCATAATGAAGACTAAAACCGTTATTAACTTTTTCATAGTTTTTCTCTGATTGTTATGTTATTTGATAATCAATATAAAAAAAATTGTAAGATTATTCCTAAGAAAGCCGTTTTTTAAAATCTTCAATTGTTTTAATCAATCCTTCCTTTCTATCAACATTTGGTGACCACCCTAATATTTCTTTTGCTCGAGTAATATCTGGTTGTCTTATTTTCGGATCATCTTGTGGTAATTCTTCAAATACTATTTTTGAATCTGAACCCGTAAGTTCGATTATTTCTTTTGCGAGATCAAGCATTGTCAATTCACTTGGGTTCCCTATATTGACTGGGTTTACTTCATCAGACATCAGCAATCTATATATTCCCTCCACCAAATCATCAACATAGCACACAGACCTAGTTTGGGAACCGTCGCCATAGACCGTTACAGGTTCACCTCTTAGGGCTTGGCGGATGAAATTCGGTATAGCTCTGCCGTCGTGCAATCTCATTCGAGGACCGTAAGTGTTAAATATTCGGATGATTCTTGTTTCAACACCATGATATTGGTGATAGGCCATAGTCATAGCTTCAGAGAATCTCTTAGCTTCGTCATATACACCTCTGGAGCCTACTGGGTTCACGTTGCCCCAATAGTCTTCAGTTTGAGGGTGAACTAAAGGGTCCCCATACACCTCGCTAGTGCTTGCTAGTAAATATCTAGCTCCTTTTTCCTTTGCTAATCCCAAAATTTTATGAGTACCTAATGAACCAACTTTTAGTGTTTGAATAGGGAGTTTTAGATAATCAATTGGTGACGCAGGAGATGCGAAATGCAAGATATAATCAATATCTTCGGCAAAATAGTTGTACTCAGTGATGTCGTGCCTAACGAATCTAAAGTTTGGATTTCCAAACAAGTGAGCTATATTATTAGTGTCACCTGTAAGCAGATTATCGACACCAATAACTTTGAATCCCTCAGCTATAAATCTATCAGATAAGTGCGAACCTAAAAAACCAGCAGCACCCGTAATCAGAACTGTTTTCATATATAATGCTATTATTTAGTAAATACTAATAGCAAAATTAAGAATTTCGATACTAATTGACTATTAATTTGAAAATTAAAATTTGTAGGTTGTTAGTCAAACTCTACATCAGGTCGTGTTGACGCAGAAGTTACGGAAAGACCTGGATATTTTTCATTGTAATCTTCCCTTCCCAATCGAATAATCTCATAAGCTTCTTCTTTACCATAGATGTCAGTGATTTCAACATTTTTCTGTCCTTTATCATCTGGGTTCTGCTTATAAGTAAGGAAATAGTGCTTTAATCTTCTGATTATAGATTCTGGAATTTTGGATATGTCATTACGTTCATCATAAACTAAGTCATCGTTCATAACTGCTATAATCTTATCGTCAGCTTCGCCGTGGTCAATCATCCTCATACCACCTATCGGACGGCAGTTAACTAATATATCACCGTAAGGCACTATTCTTTCTGTGATGACGCATATATCTAGTGGGTCACTATCTCCTACTATGTCTGTTCTTCCAGTTTGTTTGTTGCAGTGTTCTGCTACTCTTTTTCCAGCATAAGTTTGCGGTAACATACCATAAAGTGTTGGGCAAACACTTGAGTAAATCTGTGGCCTGTCTATTCTTAAGTATCCAGTATATTTGTCTAACTCATATTTAACTGTATCGCCAGGCACAAGCTCTATATAGGATGTCACTATACGAGGTGAATGCTCTCCTATTGGTACACCATGCCAAGGATGTGATTTAAAAATTAAGCCAGTTTGATTCCACATTTTCTTTACCTGCAAATTTATGAGGTACAAAAATATGAATATGTAATATATAATTACCATAAAATGAAAAAAAAATATTAAGCTAGTATTACACCAAATTTAGTATCTATATTCAAATAGATTAACTCAAATCCACACATTTTTTTGTAGATTGAACAAATCTAAATTTGTAAAAAGGTTAATCTAGTACAAACAGAATGAAAAAAAATATAATAATATTAATCTCAATTGGGCTGATTCTTTTGAGTTGTGGCGGAGCTCCAAAAAGTGAGAACAACAGTAAATCTGAAAACAAAGAAGATTTCACAGCTTATGACAAAAACTATTGGATGGGTACTTATTTTGCAACGGAATCTTGTAATGATTGCGTACGAATAGAAAAAAGATTAACATTGAAAAATGACTATTTTTTTGATTTGAGAGTAGAATATATTGGTTCTGACAAGCCGAATATTGAGAGGTATGAGGGTATTTTTAATATAGACAAAGAAACGCAAACTATAATTTTATATCAACAGATTGGAGAAGACTACGAAAAGACAATATACAAAATGAAAAAGAATGGTCTAATTGCGGAAGAGAGTGAGATTGAATATAGAAAACTATTCGGAACAGGGTTGACTGGCACTACTTGGTATCTAAGAACTATCAAAGGAAAACAAGTCAATCAGTATAGGATACATAGACTAAAATTTGCCTACATAGAATTTGACACTGATGGTAACGTTTTTGGTCAAACTAGGTGTAACAATTTCAATGGCAGATTTGATATAACCAACGAACAAGAAATGGTAGTTTCAAATTTGGCAACTAATAAGATGTTATGTCCTGAAAACGAGCTGGAGAAAGAATACTTGGATGTATTGGCAACTCCTTTCAAATATTACGTAGTAAATGACACACTTTTCTTCAAAGACAAAGAAGACCAAATCTTAGCAAAATTCACGATCTATTAAAACAGAAGTATTAGTCAAAATCATTACGTCTTTTGCTCGTCTTAACGGCTAAATATTGTACTTACAATAAATTATTTTAGTTTTGTAAGTTCTAATTAAAAACAATTGCAAAAAAAATGAATTGCAATTGTTTGAGCATTAATATTATACATAAAATAAACAAGGTTACAGATGAAAATATCTGAAAATGGCGATACTATCAAAGTACATTACACAGGAAAATTAAAAAGTGGCGATATCTTCGATTCTTCAGAAGGAAGAGAGCCATTGGAATTTCAATTAGGTTCTGGAATGGTAATAGAAGGCTTCAACGATGGACTTTTGGGGATGAAGGAAGGAGAAAAAAAGTCAATAGAAATTCCTGTTGATAAGGCCTATGGTCCCAAAAATCAAGACTACATTGTTGAAATACCAAAAGAGAAATTGGACCAAAGTCAAGAGTTCGAAGTAGGAATGCAAGTTTCTTTTTCTAATCAAGAACAAGGCGGTCAACCAATACCAGTTGAAGTAGTCGCAGTAAGTGAAAATACAGTTACATTCGATGCAAATCCGCCGCTTGCTGGTGAAGATTTGATTTTTGATGTAGAAATGGTTGGTATTTTAAAAGCATAATAAAAATGAAAAAAATAGTTTTAATTATTACTATTTTCACGTTAATGATGGCTTGTCAGGAAAAGAAGAGCTTTGACGATCTTCAAACTTATTCAAGAGAAGGCAAGCCACATTTTATTGTGATGAATTCAGCTGGTTCAATAGAAAAATTCCAATATGACAATGAATCGAACGGATTCAAAGTAAAAACAAAAGACGGAGTGAATGAAAGTGTAAGCTTCATGCCATATCCAGCTAATTTTGGGTTCTACCCCTCTACTCATTCTGAGGGAGAAGACAAAGGTGAGTTGCTATATGGATTCTTGATAGCTGCAGAATTATCAACTCAAACTATGGTTGATGTTAAACCTCTTGGGGCAGTTTCAATAATCAAAGATGGCAAAGAAGCGCAATTTGTGATTTCGATTCCAGATGATAAATCTCTTCGTATTGATAAAGAAGAAACAAATGAATTGCATCAGGACATAAAAATAATTTTAGGCCTATGGCTTAGTAATGCTTTTGGAGTAGATACAATAGTCAGTTGGCACGATTCCAACTATGCAACTCAATTAATCAAAACACGGTCAAATCGCTAATGACTAAAATAGAGATAAAATACTTATTTAAGTATTTAGCAATAATGATTGTGCCTGCAAGCATTATTTTCTATTTGGTAGAAATATTATTTAACTTTCTTTTCAATGAGTCGAACTCATCTGATATGCGAGAGTTAATCACCAAATCAACAACTTTAATAATAATAATTGGAATGGTTAGATTATTCCGGAAAGAAAACGAAAAATTTTATAGTGATGAATATCTTGTCTCTGGAATTTATCTGACTTTCAACTCCGTATTATTTATGTTTCTGATTTTTTGTACCTACTACGGAATTGATATTATTTTCAATATGATAGAGGGTAAGCCATTGTTGGAGTTGAGCAATCTTGGAAGTTTGGCTTTTAACTTCATTTTGATTGCAATTTTTACGATGATCAATTTGACAAAAAATATAAAGCTACTAAAATAGATTACTCACCACTCAGATACCACTCAACTAAATCAATAAATTGCTCTCTTTGGTCTATGAAAACACTATGAGAAGCATCTTGGACAATAGAGAGATTATCTTCACCCATCAACGATTTTAATTCATCAAATTGAGTTTCATCAAAAAGACCATCGTCAGCACCAAATATTCCAAATATCTTATTTTTCGCAGCTAGTTTCTTTATCTCTTCTGTCATATCCATTAAAGTATATTTCTCATTAGTGAAAAAACCGTACACTGGCTCACGAGTCATATCTGACATATACTTTGCTTCAGGCAACTTTGACAATTCTTGGTATAATTTCTGTGATTCTGCACTTTGATTTTTAGGTGAGTAAAGTCCACATTGCATAGCATTCATAAAGCAATAAGAACTATACTCAATAGTAGTTGTATCCATTTTCTCTAGCATAACTATATACTGCAAGTTTGGAGAATTTTCAGAAGTATATTTTTCTTTGCATCTTTTTATAATCGTTTTGAATGATTTTTGATAAAAAAGAGGCGAATCTATCATAATAAATTTATTAATCTTTTCTGGGTGTTTCATAGTATATTGTAGTCCCAATGTACCGCCCCAACTATGCCCCAATATACTTACTTTCTTAACCCCGAATTTGCTAAGTATAGTATTTATATCTGCAAAGGCCTCTTCGAAAGTATATTTGGAACCTAGGATATCCTTAGATCTACCACCACCTCTTTGATCATATACTATTACAAAGTAACCTTCATCAGCGAGTTTCTGAGCTGTAGATAGCTCAAACGAGACTGAGTTGTAACCCGGTCCACCGTGCATAAACAGTAGTGCTGGATTAGTCTTTTCACCGTAAGCTTTTGAGTATATTTCTTGAGCATTCGCTTGAGTTGAGAAAAGTGTAAATAGAATTGCAGCTAGTATAAACAAAGATTTTTTCATTTATTGTCTGTTTTTTGGTAATTATTGGGATTCAATATAAAAAAATTAATGGTAATTCATTTTTGATACTATAAATCTACTTTCTTCAATTCATACTTTTTCACATTTTGATAGAAAGACCACTCCCCTGGAATTGTTGGATATTCCTCAATAAAGCTAAAGCCGAGTTTTATACATAACTTCATAGGTGCGGGATTGAGTGCATAGAAGACTCCATAGATTTTCTCTAGATTATATTTCTTGAAGAAGATTGGTAGTGACATTCTCATAAGTCTCTCCCCCCATCCTTTGGCTATGTGTTTCTTGTCCCATATATGTGAATGTATATTAGCATATTCGCCAACTACTATTGGGGTTATATTACAATGCCCTATGGCAATTCCGTCCACTTCCCAAATCAGAATGTAAGTATTTCTATCGTTTAGTGGTAGTGAAATCTGATGTTCTATAAATTCTATAATTTCGTTTGTTGGCGGTATTTTGTCTTGGTCAATCCCCAATTTAAAAGAATCATCAAAACTAAGATTCGACCAATAGTTGGTTAATGCAACTACGTCTTCTTGTGTCGCTTCCCTCACATTATACAATTCTTCTTGTTTTATTTTAGACATTAATTATGTAATTTTAATTCTATTAATCATAGAAATCAAGATATGAAATATATACTATTCGGCATAATTCTATTATTCACTTTCGGCTGTGATGATTATCCAAGCTCTGGGCTGGTCAATCCTACGTTTGACCCACCAGTTGTTAATGAAATGCTGATAATGTTGGAGAATGCTCAAGCCGCAGGAATATTGAAGTTCGGTCCTGTTTTGGTTCCGATAATTGAAGACGAACCTGATAATACAATGTTTGTGTACCCTTCAATAGCAACAGATCACATATCGATTGCATTTTCAACCAAAAAAACTGTAAGTATTGTAATATACTTAGTACGTGCTAATGTTAGCTCTAATCTTAGTAATAATTTATTTATAGGGAGCAATATCGGGAAAAGCAATTCTGAATTTACTTATGATTTGAATTTTTCGACTTATGCAAGTGAAAATAACAGTTATGCTATAGATTTGCGCGGCTTATCCGATGGTGTATATGTTGCTTATATTAGAGATAACTATAGTGGTCTAATATTAGGAGAAACAGCTTTCTTTAAAACAAATGAAGCAAATAAACAAAGAATTTATAAGAATTTGAATATTGGGAATTATAGATGAGAAAGTCTAATTGCATTCTCATATTTATCGTCTTATTAATCACTTTTGGGTGCTCCGATAGCTCTGACATAAACTACCCTATTAATCCAAGTTTTGACCCTCCAATAGTGAACGAATTAAAGATTTACTTAGAAAACGGTGATTCTGCTGGTACGCTTAGGTTTGGCCCCGTGTTAGTACCACCTATAGACACAACAGTTGTGTTTGATTTTAACTGGGAACTAAATTCAACTGTTATCGCATACCCTAGTATTTCTAGTAATAGTATAAACTTTAAATATGCAATAGAAGATGATTACTTATTGTCTATATTTATAGTAAGGGCTAATATACCTGATTACTTGGGTAATCAGCTATATCTCGGGAGTAATATTGGCATTACGAGTGATGTTTTTACAATCTACGAAAAAAGATATGTAGGTATTGGTTCTCATACATTCTCAATGGATCTTAGTAGCTTTAATGATGGTGTTTACGTGATATATTTACGAAATAGCACTGATGGGAAAATAATTGGTGAAGCAGCTTTCTTCAAAACAAACGAAGCGAATAAACAAAAAATTTATAAGAATTTAAACTTAGGAGTATCTAAATGAAAAAAATAATATTTCTTTCATTGCTTATACCTTTTCTGCTAGTAGCAGAAGAGAAAGTAGAAAAGCCATCAATGGGTTTTACAGTTGCAGTTCAACAATCAACTTTCGATTTACAAATACCGATTTGGCTTTCCGATAGCTTTATATTAGCACCCGCTTTTGGTACTAGATACCAGGACAACTTAGGAACAGAAATAGATTTTGGATTGGGAGCTAAACTATATACTAATGATAAATCGGCAAGACCTTACTTAGGTTTAAAAGGTGGGTTTATATATACAACATTAGACGCCGCTACTTCTAGTATGATGGATATAATAGTAGGACCAAGTTATGGGGTGGAGTATTTTTTCAATCCTAATATAAGTTTAGGAATTGAAGGGCAGTTGAACTTCATCTTTTTTGATGAAAATTCATTGCGATTCAGTAACCCTAATGGACTGAATATTAATACAGCAGCGGTACTATTTGCTTCAATTTATTTCTAATTTATGAAAAACATTATACTTATTTTCTTTATACCCCTAATAGCTTTGGCTATATCGTGTAGCGATGACAAAATTGTTGATTCTAACACTCCTCAATCTCAATACTCGGGAGTGAATGAATACGATGAAAATGGTAGTAAAATCAAAGAGGTAGATAATGATTGGCAACCCGAATGTTATAAAATACCAAGTTTTGGCGAAAATCATTTTTGTATTTATGCAGTTTATCCTCTACCAGCCACAGATACACTTACTCTATGGTTAGCTTCAGCGATTCAAGGCAGATACAAAATATGGTTAGCACTTAATGATTCAACGATAGCACTTGATATGTTAGATAAAGTTCAACCTATTGGGGATATTAAGATAAAAATACCATTTGATGAAGATAAGCTTCATAAGAATCTTGTGTATCGTGTTTTTGTTGAATCAACTGACCTAAAAACTAATAAAACTCAATTACACTTTGGTGATGTAATTTGGAAATAGGTTGAATTTTAAGCCAATAATCACTTATTTTTGAGGATTGAATAAAATACAAAAATGAAATAATAAATGAAATATTGGAAGAAACTTACCGCAAAACAAATCAAAGACAGAGTGTTCGATGCTCTTAATAAGAACATAGATTTTGAGGACGATTTGAGCATAGGAATACCTGCCTCACATTTGGACGGCAAAGTATTCTTTAGCCATGCCCCATATTTAGAAGATGCACCATTTCTGAACACCTTAGTACACAACCCAAATCACATTGGCTGTCATACACTCGGTGAGTCTGAAGAATTTTTTGAAGGAACTCATGATATAGAAAGAGAAGCAATTAAGATATTAGCCGAAGATTTGTTGAGAGGCGGTGAAGATGAGCAAGACGGGTATATAGCATCTGGTGGTACGGAAGCAAATATCCAAGCTTGTTGGATTTATAGAAATTACTACATACAAGAAAAAGGTGCAAAACATTCCGAAATAGCACTGCTTTGTTCAGAAGATACTCATTATTCTATTCCTAAGGCATCTAACTTACTTAACGTAACTAACTATTCAGTTCCTGTAATTGAAGAAACAAGAGAAATAACTCCTAATGCCGTTGCTAAGAGTGTAGAACAAGCAAAAAGTGAAGGGAAAAAATACTTCATAGTAGTAGCTAATATGGCTACTACTATGTTCGGTTCAGTTGATAATCCGCAAATCTATATCGATGCTCTTAAAGCAGCAGGTGTGGATTACAAATTACACATAGATGGAGCTTATGGTGGATTCATATACCCCGTAACTTCTAGCGACAAGTCACTTTCATTCGCAAATCCGGAAGTAAGCTCAATAACTATAGACGCACACAAAATGCTTCAAGCACCCTATGGAACTGGTGTTTTCTTAGTTAGAAAAGGACTGATAGAATATGTTTTGACCAAAGAAGCCCAATACGTCTCTGGAATGGACTTGACTCTGATTGGTTCGCGTTCAGGAGCCAATGCAATAGCTGTTTGGATGATACTAATGACTTATGGGCCTTATGGTTGGTTAGAAAAGATGCAAACATTGATATATAGAACAAATAGGCTTTGCACCGAATTAAATAAAAAACAAATTAAATACTTCCGAGAGAAAGATATGAATATAGTTACTATATTCTCTGACCAATTAACGATTGAGTTAGCAAATAAATATGGATTAGTCCCAGAAACACACGATGGAAATAACAAATGGTGGAAGATTGTTATAATGGATCACGTGGATTTGAATATTCTAATGCAATTTGTTTCTGAATTATAAACCTATCTATTCAGTAGTAATTTCATCAACTATTTTCTGTGGTAGTAAGGCATTCAACAGCATAATTTGATTGGCGTCAACATCAACGAATTTCCATTCAGTTTTACCATTGATAGATTTACCATAGCTATCTTTTTCCGAAAGGATATCAAAAGAATTGTTAACAGAATCATAGCTAACGTTATCTTCACCAAATGTTGATTTTAAGTTAGCTAAAGTCATCTCATCTCTTAAAGCAATATCATCTGCCGAAAGAGTTGTGTCCTGATTGAACTTCATATACATTTGATGTGAGTAAGTGAGCTTACAATAATATGCACTATCTATCAATCTTATTTCACCAGTGTTCAATATATTTGGGCTTGTTAAACTAATTTGTATTTCTGGACTATTGAACGTCTGCTCCATTGTACTAATAATCTGTTCTTTCGGTGCAAAAGCAAATAATTCTGGGTACAAATATTCAACAGATTCAGTAAATTCTTGATTTATCAAATGATTCAAATATGTTTCAAAATCTTTTCTGACATTCTCTTGAGGTGTCTCTGACAGTAAAGTAGTAGAAGTAACAACTAATAATATTAGATATAGAGCATTTTTTATTTTCATAATTTTGTCTTTGTTAAGGGATAATTATTCAAATATAAACAAATTCATTTAAATTTTCTTGGCTTCGTCCCAAAGTTTGTCCATTTCACTAAGAGATAAATCATCGAGCGACAAATTTATCTCAGCAGCTTTTTTCTCAATATACTGAAACCGTTTAATAAATTTATTGTTGGTAAAATGCAAAGCTTCTTCCGCAACAATCTGTTCGTGTCTTGCAGCATTGACTAGCGAAAAAAGAACATCTCCGAATTCTTCAGTCATTCTAACCTTATCACCTTTGTTTATTGTTTCCTTTAGTTCATCGACCTCTTCGAACACTTTGTCCCATACAAGGTTCTTATCATCCCAATCAAATCCAACTTTTGCAGCTTTGTGTTGAATTCTTTCAGCTTTCAATAGTGCAGGAAGTCCTTTCGGCACTCCCTCTAATGCTGACTTTTTCCCTTCACTCTTTTTTAATAGCTCCCAATTTTTGACAACATCGTCCTCTGAATTGATTTTTGTGTCACCAAAAACATGTGGGTGTCTATGAACCATTTTTTTATGAATTTTATTAATAACATCGATAATGTTAAATGCTCCTCTTTGTTCAGCAATAACACTATGGAGCAAGACATGGAGCAGAACATCGCCTAATTCTTTTGAAAATTCATCATCATCATTTTTATCAATTGCATCCATAATCTCATAGGATTCTTCAATAGTTAAATGTGCAATTGATTTGTTGGTCTGTTTCCTATCCCAAGGACATTCATTTCGTAAAATTCTAACTAATTCGATAAATGCTTCGAATACATCTTTCTCTATAGAGGGATTACTGGGGCTTGGAGGAATAATATTTTTCATTAAATTACATTTTTCTTTTTGATTTTTTAATTTCCAAAGATAAGGTACATAGAATTGAAAAAAAATTTTATTAACTTATATTTCTTAAAATGAACAAAATCAATACTTTTTTAGAAGGTAAAAAATGAGTGCGAATAAACCTTATGCCTTAATATTAGGCGCATCGAGTGGATTTGGTAAAGCTACAGCCAGAAAATTAGCCGAAAATGGTTACAATATCTATGGTGTACACATGGATTTAGGTCAAAACAGAAAAAAAGCCGAAGAGTTCAGAGATGAGCTTTTAGCTCTTGGTGTTGACGTACACTTTTTCAACACTAATGCTGCTGATGACAAGAACAGAGCGGCGGTAGTAGAAGCAATTAAAGCAAATGCAGAAATAGTAGAAGGCCATGAGTTGAAAGTTTTAGTTCATTCACTTGCCTTCGGTACTCTTAAATATCTGGTTTCGGAATTTGAAGAAGCTCAATTATCAAAAAAACAGTTAGAAATGACAATGGACGTTATGGCTAACAGTTTGATATATTGGACACAAGATGTCTTCAATGCTAAATTGTTCACTTATAATTCTAGAATATTGGCTTTCACAAGTATAGGTTCAAAGAAAGCTATGTTGAATTATGGTGCTGTCTCTGCGGCAAAAGCTGCATTGGAAGCATATATACGACAATTAGCAATAGAATTAGCACCTTATGGAATTTCTTCTAATAGTATTTTTGCCGGAGTGACAAACACCCCAGCTGCCTCTAAGATACCTGGTTTCCCTAGTATGATAGAACTCGCAAAAGAACAGAACCCTTACGAGAGAGTAACAACTGAAGAGGATGTTGCTTCTTTAGTAATGGCTCTTTGTAACCCAGATTTATTATTCCTTAATGGTGAAAACATAAGAATAGATGGCGGACACGCTGTATTTGAGTATTTCAAATGGAACGAAGAAGCTGAAGGCAGACCTAAGCCACAGCACGGTAAATTATAACCTTCACTTAAATAGAAATTAATCAAAAGCCGAAATTATTAAAATAGTTTCGGCTTTTTTTGTCCCACAATCCACCACTTTTAACCCAAAAACACAAGTAATCGGTATAATCATATTGATACAACCTAACTTATTAATTGCATTTTTCTATTCAAAGTCTATATTACCCACTTTCACTAATAAATATTTTCGATTTTCAAACAATAGAGTTATCAATACACACAGAACTTTTTTATAAATATTAATAAATATTTTTTTGTAAATCAAATTAAATTTGGTTAATTGCATGTACCAAAGTGGGTAAAAGTGGTAGAAAGTGTGTCATTTTTCCTATAAGAGTAAATACAGGTGTAAAAGATGTCATTTTTTCAAGGTCAGGAAACATATTCAATAGACTCTAAGGGTAGAGTGAATATACCTGCGAAGATGCGGAAAATGCTCTCGAATGAATCTAATGAGACATTTGTAGTTACTCGGGGTACTGATAATTGTGTAGTTGCTTATCCTATGGATGAGTGGAAGAAATATCAAACGCAATTGCAAGCTCTGAACCAATATGACGAGAAGAACAGATATTTTCTCAGAGTGCTATTGATGTGGAGCGATGAAGTCAGTTTGGATTCGCAAAATAGAATAAGTTTACCCAAGCGATTGATAGAATTTGCGGGCATAGATAAAAAAGTTTTAATAATGGGAATGGTGGACAAAATAGAATTTTGGAACCCAGAAACATTCGAAGAAAGCATCAATAACTTCGGCGAGAGTTATGAAGATGTTGCAAAATTTGTAATGACAAAGAAAGAAGATTAATAGGTTATGGCTAAAGAACGTGAATACGATTACCATGACCCGGTATTACTAAAGGAGTGTTTGCACTTCCTGATAGTAAACCCAAAAGGTTTGTACATTGACGGTACATTGGGCGGTGGAGGACATACTGCGGCAATATTGGAGAGGTTAGAGCCGGGAGGCAAGCTAATTTCTTTTGATAAAGACCCAGATGCAATAGAACACTGCCAAGAAAGATTTTCTACTCAGATAGAAAATGGTATGTTAATACTAAGAAACGCAAGTTTCGATGAGGCATGCAGCATAAGGGAAAACGATGGAAAAATCTCGGGGCTTTTGCTCGATTTAGGAGTTTCTTCGCATCAGTTAGACGGTAGCAGTCGGGGGATAAGCTACCGATTCGACTCCGAACTCGATATGAGGTTCGGAACTGAAGGGGAAACCGCAAAAGATTTCTTGCAATCAGCAAGCGAAGAAGAGATTGTCCAAGTTTTTGAAGAATATGGTGAGGAGCCATATTCGAAAAAGATAGCACGGCGAATCGTGGAGAATCGTCGTGCTTCTTCTCTTAACACCACTAATGATCTGAAAGCATTGATTGCTGAAATAGTACCAGAAAGATACCTTTACAAATCACTCTCAAGAATATTCCAAGCCATTAGGATTTATATTAATGGAGAACTAGATGTACTTAAAAATACATTAACTGAAATAGTTCCTAGATTAGAAGAAGGTGGGAGAATCGTAGTAATGTCTTATCATTCGCTTGAAGATAAGATAGTAAAAGATGTTTTTAAAAAATATTCATTGAAAAGAAGACCAGCAATAACCAAAGAAGAAAAACTATATGGTAATTATGTTGCTATAGACCCAATATTAAAGACTATTACGAAAACTCCAATAATACCTAACAAAAAAGAAATAGCTCTGAACAAAAGAGCGAGAAGTGCTAAACTTAGAGTAGCTGAGAAAGTTTAGATAATTTAGTTATTACCAACTGCCACCAAATTTCAATTTACCTTCCCAGTGGATTTGATTCTCGTCGGTTTTCACAGTTTCAGGTGAGTTAACATAAGTGAAATTAAGTAGTATATTCATCCAATCTTCTTCGGTCAAATTGAAAAACTCATCAAGTGGTATTTCGATTTCTAACCTAGAGCCACTTATATCATTAACATTGCCACCAAATGACCATCTTGCTCCACCTACAATATCGCCACCTATTTTCACACGTGCATCTTCGAAGTTTTCATCAAAATCTATTTGTGCACTTAATCCAAGCTTACCTAATTCTTGAGCAATCTGACGAGTAATAATGTCAGAAGCAATCATACCCTGAAAATTTATATCTTGTCCTGCACCATTATTGGCTACATCTTTGTCAGAAATTCTACCCATCAGTAATAGAGTGATTATATCTGATAATTTCTTCTCATCATCGCCAATACCTGACTCACCTGCTATTTCATATTCGAATCTTAATTTGGGTTCTTCTTTAGTTCCAGTTACAAATATTTCTACTTTATATTTCTTATAATCTGTAGTTGTGCCTTCATATTTTGCTACCAAATCTAAAGTTGGATTGGATATATTCCCTGTTGGAAAATTTATATCTCCTTCGATATCAAAAGTTTTGAAAAAAGACAGCTTACTACCTTCCTTCAATATAATTCTACCATAAAGTTTGGCTTCTTTGCTATTTCTACTTTTTACATATCTTATATTTCTCAAACTGACAGGTGTACCTACGATAACGCTTGTACTTAGGAATTGATTAATCTGCATATCGATAAGGGTACGGCCGCTGAATTCGACATCCAAATCCATATTAAGTAAATCGAATAGACTTTCAGTGACTTCCTGGGCTTTTTTGGTTTTTTTCACTTTTGTGCTATCACTTCTTCCATAAGTCGCTGTAATTAGATCACCAGATCTTTTGTATATAAATTTTGAACGTACCAACTGCACTTCTTCTTCATCGGGCATTTTCAAATCCGCAGATTTTATTGCTACATAACCATCGAGATTCGGTTTCTCAAAGCTTCCGTAGAAACGCAACGAATCCCTTTCTGTCGAAATTATTAATCTTCCAAAAAGGTCACTTTTAACTTTTTGAGTTTCATCATGCATTACTAAAAACCGCTTAGTTTTGAAACCAATATCGAGTTCAGAGATATTCAACTCATCTAATGTAACACTACCAGAAACATCAGCCACTCCCCCATTCAAATCATCTTGCAAATTATAAAGTCTTACCTGCTCTAGAAATACTTTTTCTCCTTTTAATATCAGCCCCCCGTTAGCTTTATAGCCCACATTTGTTGCATCTACAAGAAACGACGCATTATCAAACCTAACGATACCATTAAATTCCAAATTATCAGGCAAAAAACCACTGACTAAAAGTTTCCCTTTACCAACTCCTTTCAAATAGCTTATAGATGGTACGAAAGGGCTAATGATAGAGAGTGGTAAGGAATCAATGATGAATTTCATATCCGCTTGTTTTGTAGTTGGGAACCTATTCTCTACTTCCATTAGTGATAAATCAATTGGGAATGAGTTGATTTCTCCTTTGATAAGTTCAGGCATTTCTTCCTTATTTGAATAATGGTTGATTATCAAATTTCCTTTGATTTCTCTGTCTTCATAGAATAATTCAGTATTGATATCGCCAACCATTTGTTCATTTACACTTATATCATCTGACTTGGCAATAAATTTCATTTTCGGATTTGCTACGTCACCATTGAGTACAACATTCAAATAATCTACCTTGCCATCTATTTGATTGAAAGATTTCCGTTTCTCACGAGGTATAAATGTTTTTAATGCTTGGATTTCTAAGTTATTCAAGGAAAGTTTAAAATCTTTGAACCTATTTTTTTCTGCATTATACTCACCTTCTAACTTTATATTTTCTTTAGTCTCAGGGTTTGTTAATTCCATTGAATTAATGGTAAAACCACCATTGACAAATTTCGCATCAATTGGTTCGCTCAAAGATAAATTATATTCATTTTGGTAAGTCAGATCTAATTTTGTGAACCCTAGCTGAATTCCCCCTGGTATGATTATAGTATTTCCATCGAAAACAATGTCTAATTGATTGTTCACATCAGTTTGGCCAGAAAACTTAAATTCTTTACCATCATATTCTATGTTTGCTATAGGGAAATTGAGAGTATTTTGGTTAATTGAAATTTTTTCATCAGCTTTAGCACTTAGTTTAAAATCCGAAAACTCTGCGGCTGAATCAACTAATTTCATATAAAGTCCACCTTCAGCGTTCAGACCTCTTGAAGTTATACTTTGGTCTCCGTGACTATAATACAAGTCCTCGATTTTTAAACTGTTTATATATAGGGAGCTTTCGTTTTCTTTAGCAAAAATATGAAAATTCAATTCCGTATTCATAAGCAAGTTGGTACTATCCATAAATGCAGTTAAGAAAGAAAAATCAGAAACATTAATTTTTAAGTTCGCATCAATAGAGTCAAAAGAACCGATTTTTTGCACCTCCAATAACTCTAGTTTGTCCACTAATTCTTGGTCTTTAGGTATTAATTTGTTGACTTTACTAGCGATGAAATTGTAAAGTGAATAACCTTGGTTTTGGAGAGAGGTTAAAGTATTTTCAAAATTATAATTACCTTGCAACACAATGCTTCCAAAATCGGAATTTAACTCAATTTTTCTATCATTATTACTAAATTTATCTACTTTAAGGTTAAATCCAAATGGGAAAAAGGCTCTATCTTCGAACACTATATCTCTGATTTCAGTATCAAATACACCTGTGATATTATTAAGCTCCAAACCTTTCCCTTTTAAATTTGAATTCCCAGTAATGTAATTGGGCATTTTTTCGTTGTCCAATAGCTGCTTTAAGTTAAGAGCATTGAAGTTCAAGTTTATATTGTAGAGGGCACTATTCTTACTACTAATGTCGAGCAATCCGTGTCCTTCTAAATAACTTTTTTCAGGCATACCAATTGTATAACCCATAGTAGATGAGCCAAATTCTGCGTAAAGTGTGTCCAACCTGACAAGTTTGAAATTCTCAGATTCCATTTTTATTTTTAATCTGGTCATATTGTACTTATCAATTGAATTATTTGCACCATCGAATCTTAGATTAACAATAGGTTTGCTCCCTGTTATATTGATTAGCTCCGTGTTAAGTTCACCGTTAATATTTGTTTCCAACGAATTTGGAAAAAGCTTTTTCGTATTGAACGCCCTTACATTACCATCGTAGAACACATCTAGTTTACCGCTATTCTGAACTATCAAGTCTCCTTCTAAACTTCCAACTCCAGTGTTCGCATCTAAAATAAATTTCAGATTTTGAGGTCTGCCAATCATTCTCATTTTATTGAAATTTGCAAAAATGAAATCAGGCATATTATTGTTTCTCATATTCAAGAAATTCACCACATCATTGTAGGCAACATGTGAGTTATTAGCACTTAAGTCAAAGTATATTTTACTCGGATCCGTTACATTTTTAATATTACCATTCAATCTAACCTTAGAATTCTTAAGCTTTAATTTAAATTCATCAATATTGATGTTGTCCATTGTACCATTGGCTCTTAGTACTATGTCATGGACACCTTTGAAATCGACAGGAGCATTGAGTAAGCTCATAAGCTCAGGTATATCAATATTTTGAGCATTTGCATCTAACATTATTTCTGACTTCTCAAAATCTCCTTCCTTAATACCGCCAAAAATATCAATACCAATAATTTTAGCATCTAATTCTAATTTAGTTTTATCTGATTTATAATTCAAATTTGAAATACTTACAAAATTACTATCAATCATAAACTCAAAGTTTGTCGGTGCTAATTCTTTGGTCATTACAGATTCAAAAAATGACAGATTATCCAAACTTGCTTTTAATTGCTTTTTTGTAGGTCTTATGAATAGTGAGCCTGATAAATTCAGGTTTTTTAGATGTAAATTACTCGTATTGAAACCAGAAGAATCACTTGCCTTGGCGTAAGGGTCATACATTCTAAAATCTGCGTCTTTTAATTTCAGATAACTGAATAGGATTTTTGTATCAGGTGGTGCAGTAGTATCAGTTGAAATTTTGGGAATTTGAGAGACATTCCAAATTCCTTCAGAGTTTCGAATCATATTGATTTTTGGTTGAACTAATACAAGCTCATTGATAAAAATTTTTCCATTTAAAATTGCATCAAGATTTACCTTAGCTGTTAGTTCGGGGATGAAAGCTATAGTGTCTTTTTCATTCAAAACTAATGAGGCACCTAAAAGATCCACAGATGACAAACTAGTTAGAGTAAAGTCATCTATACTAACTTTAGCATTTAGGCTTTTGTTTATTTCACCTTCAGCAAAATCTAAGATTGCACTTCGGACTGTTTTGAATTGAAGTGAAACGAATGCACCAGTAATTACGAAGAAAACGAAGAATAGCAAAAAAAGTACTATACGTACAATCCATTTTCTTATCCTTGAGGGCTTTTTCCCAACTTCAGATTTTAATTCCGCTATGTCTTTTTTCTTCTTCAAATATTTTTTTTGAAATTCATAAATTTATATTATTATGTAAACGTTTGAAAGTACAAATTTGTTTACAATTACAGTCCATCGAGTCGTTAAGATAAATACTTAGCAAAAGTAATACCGAAACAGAAGGAAATATGAAAAATATTAATAATTCTATAGTAATAATAGATGATGATAAATGGATAATAAAACTAGCTCGTAATATGCTCGAGAAATATGGTTTTACATTATTAGAAGCTAGAACTCCCCACGAAGGTTTAGAATTAATAATTAAAGAAAAACCATTGCTCGTATTGTTAGATCTTAGCTTACCCAATATTGATGGTGATTCCCTATTATATCTAATAAAACAAATGTCAATTACAAAAGAAACGAAAGTTTTAATCCTCTCTGCCCAAATAACTAAAGAAAAAATTAAATCAACCTACCAATTGGGTGCAGCTGGGTTTATTGCAAAACCATTCGAAGAAAAGTTGTTAATACAGAAAATCAACGATTGCTTAGACAAGGATTCTCTCAATAAACTCAAGAAAGAAACACCCGTAAAAGATGAATTCTTTATAAAAATCTAGAATTTTCTCTTACTTTTCTATTAATATTTGCGACAAATCTATGCTACATAATTAAAATTTGAATACTCTAATCATATTTTGATAATTTGGTTTATCCTTTGATAGCCCTGCTACATAGACAACATAGTCACCTTCTTTGATGAAATCGAACTCTTCTAGCAATTCTTCCCTAAAAGTGACGATAACGTCTTCTGCCTTAATTGGTGTATCGACAAATTTTGGAATAACACCCCAAATGAATGATAATCTACGAGCTACAGATTCTATGTCGGTAAAGGCAATAATTGGTACCCTAGGGCGATAATTAGCAACATTTTTTGCGGTATAGGCAGAACTAGTCAATGACACAATAGCGGCAGCATTAATCTGGTCAGCTATCATCGTTGCAGCATGTCCCAAAGCATCAGATATATCACCATCATTAAAGCTAGATTTATATTTCTCGCTTCCAAATGGATATTTTTCTTCAATATTTCTGATAATTCTGGACATATAGCCAACTGCTTCATAAGGGTATTTTCCCACGCTTGATTCGGCACTCAGCATAAGACAATCGGAGCCATCCATAACAGCGTTTGCAACATCACTTGCTTCTGCTCGAGTAGGTCTTGGGTTTTCAATCATTGATTCTAACATTTGAGTTGCTGTTATCACTGGTTTCCCGAAATAATTGCATCGGTTTATAATCTCTTTTTGAATAAGCGGTACACGTTCAGCAGGCATTTCGAGACCTAAGTCTCCCCTTGCAACCATTATTCCTGTTGCTTCTTGAATTATTTCGTCAATGTTCTCATAAGCTTCTACTCTTTCCACTTTTGCAATAATTGGAACTTCTCTTTTGAAGATTTTCATTGCTGTCTTCAATTCCATAATATCAATTTTGGAACGTACAAATGACAAAGCAACAGCATCTACACCATTTTCTAAACCAAACTTCAAATCTTCTAAATCCTTTTCGCTCAGCGAAGGTGCATTACTACTAGCTCCAGGTACAACTATTCCTTTTTTACTTTTTAGAATACCGCCCTTTTGAACTTGTGTTTTTATTTCTGGTCCTTTTACATCTATTACTTTTAAACTAATATAACCATCATCTAATAAAATTGTGTGACCAGGTCGCACCTCGTTTTTTAGCTCAATATATTCGGTACTCACAATTTTTTCATTGCCCTCTTTGAGTTGCTTAGTAGTAATAGTAAAATCCTGTTTGTCAACTAATTCTACTCCACCACCTTTCATATTACCAATTCTAATTTTTGGACCCTGCAAATCCATAAGTATTGGTATATTTCTGCCAGCTATATTTGAAGCAGCTCTAATATGCTTTATTGTTTTTTTATGAACGTCGTGCGTCCCATGCGAAAAATTCAATCTTGCAGCATCCATACCTGCATAAATCAATCTTGTAAGATTCTCTGTCCCATTCGCTGCTGGACCAATTGTACATAAAATTTTGGTTTTTCGGGGAAATAATTCGTGACTCATATTCTCAACTTATTTTATTTTTATTTTCAAAATTATGTTATTTCAGTTTATTATACGTTATTTTACGAATAGTATTCTTTAAACTAAGTATAATTTAATCAAATATCGAACCAAAAATATGATAAATCAAACAATAAGCAAAGAAACAATACTAAAAACAGGTATTATTTTCGCTTTACTCACTGTTGCGATAGGTGCATTTGGTGCTCATGGACTTTCTGAAATACTTTCAGACAATGATAAATTAGAAACATACAAAACAGCAGTGCTCTATCAGCTATTTCATTCGATAGCTGTTATAGTCGGAGGTCTTCTGTGTGATATTTATAACCCAGATAAATTAAAAATTGCATTTGTTTTTCATGTGGCAGGTATTTTATTATTCTCAGGTTCTTTATATTTACTTGCAATTACTAATATTGGTCTATTTGGTGCTATAACCCCTATAGGTGGGGTGCTATTTATAGTTGGTTGGATTTATCTATTTCTATCAATTAAGTCTAAAAAATAAATTATTTAATTTGACTAAAATCCATAATGTACCACAATGAATCTATTTCTTTCATAGAAAATGAGAATTCTTTAACATAATCATATTCTAATTTAATATTATGTAAATCTAAAGTTATAGTGTCTGCAATCACACGAGTAATTTTTCTATTATTTAGTATTCTTGTTAATCTTGCCAGATTGTAATATTCCTCTTGTTGTCGAACAGCACTAAATCTACCGGTATTGTCAGAAAGTAGTTGAGCTGCAGCAGGCACATTTTCTAACTGCAGTTCTGTTGTGAATAGCATTGCAGCTCCAATTGCAGTTTCTTGGGTAATATCTATTACTTCCTTCGGCGGCCTGTTGTTCCCAATTACGAATAATTCACAAGAGGTAAGAAATAATAATAGTATAGTAATATTGATTGTACGCATTATTTTTTTAGAAAATCAATTGTTGAATTTATTGCTTCTTCAAGCATTTCACTTGTTCCTGTGAACGGATGACGACAATTAAAAGTATGATTTGCTCTACTAATTATACAAATTTCGGAATTTTTTGCAGCACTATGCAACTTTTCTGCTTCCTTGATACTCACGGTAAAGTCTTTATCACCATGTAGGATAAAAGTGGGTATATTTAGTCTGGAAATACATTTTTCCAAATCGTATTTCTCTTTGTTTCTAAGTTTGTCCTCTAAGTATTCAACGTCTAGATAGAGAATCTGACCTGTTAATCTATTTTCAAATTCCATAACCCCATTTTTACGCCAATTATCTTTTTGACGTTGAGTATTTCTATCAATATCTCCTATAGAGCCCCAAGTTACTAACTTCACTATGTCTTCTCGTTGCGACGCAGTTATCATAGATACTGCTCCACCAAGTGAATGTCCAAGTAAATAAATCTCTCCATTCCAACCTTCTATAGAATGTTCAGACATAAGAGAGCCAAGATTATCAATAACACAGTTCAAATCACTTATTTCTTGAGTGACTGTTACGGAACGGAAAACATCTGCATCGAAAATTCCTTTTTCTGCATCGACAACACCATTTTGTGAAAAATCGATATTTACAACAATCATCCCCGAACTTGCAAATTTTTCAGACATATACGGAAAAAATCCCCATTCGCGATATGCCTTAAATCCGTGCGATATGATTAGTACAGGTCTTAATTCTTGGTTGATACTATATATATCACCATTGACTATCAATCCATCATTAACTTGAAGTGAAAAACTATGTTTATTCATCATTGCTGAGTCAGATTCCTTATAGTTTTTTCAAGCAAGTTGATATATTCTTCAAAATCAGCAAAATCACTTTCCGTCCATTCTCTTTTCGCAGGTGGATAACTACGAAGTTTGTTCCAAACTCGAACGTATTTTTTATTCAATTTGAGTATTGGGTTGTCATCTCTAGAATCAAGTTCTTTTGCTTCAGAATTAAGCGTTTTGAATTCTTCTGTTGTTCTAAATTTCTCCACTATTAAAGGATCATTAGAATTTATTATTAAATGTCTTTTGTGTACTTTTTCAGTATTGTCTAAATAAAATATAGCCGATGAATTTATTACCTTTTCTTCAATATCATCGATTAAATTTCTCATCCCTTCGAAGTTTGGCTCTTCTCCACTCAGAGCAGCAAATATAACTTTTACAGGAGCTGGATTTTCTTTAAACCTTCTTGCTAATTCGATTGCAGCAGTAATACCAGAAATATTATTTCCAGATTCGTAGAAGAACTTATTCTGTTTCTTAATGTAGTCTTCTAACTTTTTATTCGAAAGTGCTTCATCATAAGGAAAAGCAACGATAATATTCTTATTATCATCTTCACCATCAGAAACGGCATATATGTTTGTGTACAATACAGATTTTGATTCTGTCTGTAAACTAATATTAGTTTTAACATTTGGCAATATAAAGCTCTTCGGCGATTTAGATTCTCTTATTGCCTTTTCTTGATCTATTAGAGCTTGTTTCTTCGGGAAATATCTTTCTAAAGAAGCTCTGTTAGCTTGAAGCGCCACAATACCTGAGTTAAACTTATCGACTATAACCGGTTCAAAAACATTAGCTGAATCTCCCATAGCTTTTATGAATAAGGCACCAATCGCTCCATTTTTTTGTGCATTTTTTACTTTATACTCATAGCTACTAAAACTTTCATATTTTTCAGATTTCTCTCCTTCAGGCGAATCAGTTAGAATAATCACTACTTTATCTTTTACATCGATTCCGGTATAATCGTCATAGCCAGGTGCCGTTATACCGTAGCCAACGAATGCAATCTCTGCTTCTGTAATATTTCCATCAGATGTAAATCCAAGTGGCAACCAATCTTTTTGAAAATCCCAGTTTTGCACACTAGGTTTTATTCTGTCCATCGGTATTCCCATCCGAGGAACTATTACGCTGAATGAAACACCATTATCACCAAAACTAAGACCACTTCCAACTTCAAAATTATCCACATAACCATCTGTTATTTCGTCTAACCCGAGGGATTTGAATTGATTTATTATAAAGTTTTTAGTATTTGTCAGAGCAGGTTCACCACTAAATCTATTATATAATTCATCATTATTCAGAGCATCAATCGTACTTTTTATATCCTGAGCAAAAATAGAAGTAGTTGATAATAATAAACAAAAGATAAATATTCTCATTGTTCTTTTTATTTTAGTTGTTAATGAATACAAAAATAATAAATATTTATGTGCTTTATAAGTATTACTATTTTATAATTATTCATTAATTTATTAATTTAAAATTATATTTACTAACTAAATTGATTATATTATGGAAAATAACAGAGAAATCGAACGAAAGATTGAGCTTCTGAAAGAAAAAAAAGAGGAAGCTCTTCAGGGCGGTGGGAAAAACAGAATAGAAGCACAACACAAGCGAGGGAAATTAACAGCAAGAGAAAGGTTAGATTTATTACTTGACAAAGGCAGTTTTACAGAAATGGATATGCTCGCTCATCACCACTCTACCTCGTTTGGTTTAGACAAAACTGTAGTATTAGGTGATGGCGTTGTAACTGGCTATGGTAATGTAAATAATAAATCAGTTTTCACTTTTTCGCAAGATTTCACTGTACTTGGTGGTTCGTTAGCAGAACAACACGGTAAGAAAATTGTAAAAATTATGGAAATGGCTCTGAAAAATGGTATGCCAATAATTGGTCTGAATGATTCTGGTGGAGCCCGTGTGCAAGAGGGAGTTATTTCACTTGGTGCGTATGCTGACATATTTTTACAAAACACCTTAGCTTCAGGAGTTGTACCACAAATATCAGTAATTATGGGTCCTTGTGCTGGAGGTGCCGTCTATTCACCTGCTATTACCGATTTTATAATAATGGTCAAAGATACTTCCTATATGTTCGTAACAGGGCCTAAAGTTGTTAAAACAGTAACGCATGAAGATTTAACACCAGAGGATTTAGGTGGAGCATCAATACATAGTACTAAAAGTGGAGTTGCTCACTTTGTCGCTGAGAATGACTTAGAAGCTATTGAAATTGTGAAAAATCTTTTGGAATATATACCAAGTAATAATTCAGAATCAGCTCCATATAAAGAGACATCTGATCCATTAGACAGAGAAAGTCCAGATTTGAACTATATTGTACCTGCAAATCCGAACCAACCTTATGACATAAAGAATGTAGTCAAAGAAGTGGCTGATGATGGTGAATTTTTAGAAGTTCATCAAGATTATGCAGAAAATATTGTAGTTGGATTTATTCATTTAGGGGGAATGTCCATAGGAGTAGTAGCGAATCAACCGATGGTATTAGCTGGAGTTTTGGATAACGAAGCTTCGAGAAAAGCGGCAAGGTTTATCAGATTCTGTGATGCATTCAATATACCACTTCTTACTTTCGAAGATGTACCAGGGTTTATGCCTGGTAGAGAACAAGAATGGGGAGGAATTATTTCAAATGGTGCGAAATTACTATACGCTTATTGCGAAGCAACTGTACCAAAAATCACCGTTATTACTAGAAAGGCCTATGGTGGCGCTTATGATGTTATGAGCAGTAAGCACATAAGAGGGGATTTTAATTTTGCATGGCCTACTGCTGAGATTGCTGTAATGGGTGCAAAAGGTGCAATTGAGATTATATTCAAGAAGCAAGTTGATGAAGCCGATAATAAAGCTGATAAGATTATAGAATTAGAAGAAGAGTACAACGAAAGATTTGCTAATCCATATATCGCTGCTTCTTACGGATATATTGACGACATATTTGAGCCACAATACACTAGGCAGAGATTAATTGAATCATTCAATCTTTTGAGGAACAAAGTGGATAGTAATCCACCTAAAAAACATGGTAATATTCCTTTATAGAACATTAATTCTAATTATATTGTTCCTACTGACTTCATGTATAGAAGACCCAGTAAAAACAAGAATAGATGATAATTATATTACGTCCATTACTAAATCAGATGCATATCTTTTTGCATCTACTAGTAGTGGACAAATCTTCAGGTCTCTAGACGGAGAGAACTGGACTATGTTAGATGTGAATAACACAATATTGCTTTTAGATATAGATGCAAATTCAAATGGAACTGTTGTTGCTAGTGGAGAAAATGGAGTAGTATTTACCAGCACAAACAATGGTGGAAAATGGAGTAAGAAAGCAACTGGCAAATCATCTTTTCTTAAAGAAATAGTTATATTCGACGATAGCACTTTTTTTGCGGCTGGCAAATCAGGTGTGCTAATAAAAACTTCAGACTGTGGTGAAACTTGGTCAACAATAAGCACCCCATTCAATACACAAGTCTCAAAACTCACACTCATTGACAATACTATTTATATTGGACTACGATCAAATACAGAAAATTCCCCTTTGCTTTACAAATATGATATTGAACTAGATATCATTTCAAGTATAGATATAGAAATTGAATCATTTATATTAGATATTCAAGAAATAAATAATCAAATCTATTTTACTGACTATTCTGGATGCTATAAACTGATAAATAATTCTGGTTATAGTAAAGAATTAGTATATGAAATTAATAATGGATTTATAGCTCAAAAAATATTGGATTATGAAGGTAACATTGCGTTAGTTGGTTACAGCGGTTTTAATCTAGGTAAGATAATTACTGGGATACCTATTAATCCAAAGACAAAAGAATTTGAAGAAAGTCTCTATTTTAATTCAGGCATAGTTTTTTCTAATAAATTAATAGCGTGTGGAGGAGATGAATTTGAGTTAGCAGTTTTGCAAAACTCAAGTTGGAATATCTTCAAATTGAAATAGATATTAATCGATAAATAAAACCGAAATAAAACAATAAAACTTCCGGAGTTTATCATGAAACAAATAGCGATGCTATGTGCGAGCATAATACTATTAGTGTCATCGACTATATTTGGGCAAGTACCCAAAAAAATCTCATATCAGGGATTACTAACTAATACAGCCCTGAAACCACTTGCAGATGGTGATTACAACGTAGAGTTTAGGATTTATAATGATCAGAATAGCTCACAAATCCTGTGGAACGAGAAACAGCGGTTAAGCATTCAAAATGGTGTTTTCAATGTAATACTTGGAGAAGTAAACCCATTAACATTAAAGTTTGATCAGAATTATTGGTTAGGAGTAAAAGTAGAAAACGAATCAGAAATGACACCTCGTATTCCAATGGTTTCAGTCCCTTACTCTTTTTATTCAGGTTTGTCGGAGGGACTAGCTGAAGATGCAACAGGAGCTGTATTATCGATTAATGGGTTAGAAGGGGATATAGAGTTAGAAGGAGACAACGGAGTTACCGTAAGTAAAAGTGGAAATAGACTCCTTATTAGTAATAGTATAAAAGCTATAGACAAAATTATATCGTCAAAAGCACAATTGACGATAAATATGAACGGAACTGAAGTAGATGTTAATATTGCTCCAAAGAGTATAACCGATGAAGAAATATCAGATGTAAATTGGGAAACAATTACTGGAAAACCAGTTTCATTTGAACCAGGCGGGATTGCTGGAGGCGATTTGGAAGGTAGTTACCCCAATCCAACTCTATCTAGTAAAGGTGCTACAAATGGTCAGGTATTGAAGTGGGATGGCTCTAAGTGGATTGCATCAGATGATATGATTGGTAATTTTGAATTTAGCGTAAATCCCCCTTTAGTTGGCAATGGTACAAAATTGAACCCACTTTCAATTGGGAAGTCTTCAATAGTCTCCGATGGTTACTTAACCTCAGAGGATTGGACATCTTTCGATAGTAAATTAGATAAAGTATTTACTGAAACGATAATATTGGGTGATGGGACTGTTACCAATCCACTAACTTTATCAAAAGCAAGTAATTTGAAAAGTGGATACTTGGATTCAGAAGATTGGAAAAGATTTGATAGTAAATTAGACAAATTAGTAACTTCAGGTGTAATACTTGGAGACGGCACTTCTAGTAACCCTCTTAGAGTTAACAAATCTACAAGTACTACAGATGGCTATCTGTCATTTACAGATTGGAACATATTCAACAGTAAATTATCTACAGTTAGTAGTAATGCGCCAATTAATGGGAACGGTACTACATCGAATCCATTGACAATCTCAAAGGCATCCTCTACTACTGATGGATATCTTTCGGCTTCGGATTGGGTTAGGTTCAACACACCTAGCTTGACTAATGTTAATCCACCTCTTATTGGTGACGGAAGTAGCTCAAATCCAATTACTTTAGGAAAAGCAGATGGTACTACAAATGGATTTCTTTCATCAAATGATTGGAATACTTTCAATAACAAATTAGGAGTTGTTGTAAGTAACTTGCCAATTAAGGGAAATGGGACTAATAGTTCTCCTTTAACAATTGGGCTTTCGAGTAGTACAACTGACGGATATTTAACTTCAACTGATTGGAACAATTTTGATAATAAACTAACTACTGTAGAAGTGAATGCACCTATATCTGGAACTGGAACTATTTCAGACCCACTCTCTTTAGCGGGTGCAAACTCTACAAATGATGGATTCCTAAGCTCGACAGATTGGGTAATATTTAATAATAAACTAGATTTAGTGGTTGCCAACACACCACTAACTGGTCAAGGAACAACTAATAGTCCTCTTGAAATTAGTAAAGCAAGTGCAACAACTGATGGATATTTATCAGCTTCGGATTGGGTAAAATTTAACACTGTTGCGACTACTATAGTATCGGCACCTTTAACCGGAGACGGAACAAGTGGAAACCCAATTGCCATAGCTTCTGCAAGTTCCACTAAAGATGGATATTTAACAGCAACAGACTGGAGCACATTTAACAATAAATTAAATTTAGTTAGTGTAAATGGCCCTCTTATTGGTGACGGAAGTAGCTCAAATCCAATTACTTTAGGAAAAGCAGATGGTACTACAAATGGATTTCTTTCATCAAATGATTGGAATACTTTCAATAACAAATTAGGAGTTGCTGTAAGTAACTTGCCAATTAAGGGAAATGGGACTAATAGTTCTCCTTTAACAATTGGGCTTTCGAGTAGTACAACTG
>JAGQWJ010000040.1 GCA_020437395.1 Ignavibacteriota bacterium
TTTTATTAGATGCTGAAAGCAGCATAACAAATTTCTACGCAATAACTGATGATGGTAAAGTTTATGATATAAATAATATGGGGCTTACACCCACAACTAATCTTATTTTTCAAATTAATGGAGACATTTCTGAGGCATTTACTTATGATTCCCTTCATTACTTATCTCTAATTACTAATAAGAATACTTATCTAATAAGAACAAAAAACTTTATAGATATAGATACCTTATACTCTGAAGAAGGCTTTGAAATAAATGATTTTCAGGTGTATAATAATAAAATTAGTATGATAGTTAATAATGGGCTTATTTCTAAAATTGTCTTCCGAAGAATCGATGATACTCAATGGGAGACATTAGTGGTTCCAGAATATGGATTCAATAGAATTGCAATACTTTACGATAATTACTATTTATATAAGTATTTAGATAACGATGTATCTATTTACAAATATACTGGGAAATCAAAATCATGGAGTAAATCAGAGCCATGGAGTAATTTGGAAAACCCTTTTATACAATTAAAACAATACTCAGAATTAAAAACTAGAGATTCGATTATTTTTGCTATGGGGAAATTTGAACCAAGAGGTTATATCCTTATATTTGACGAATTTTTGGAACACCCATTCAGAGCTTGGACGTCTGGATCACATGATATTAGTATCCAACATGATTTTGAGTTTGATCAGGACTTTGATTTTAGGAAAAATCCAAATGACAATTATCAAATTGGATCTTCTCTAGAAGGGGTGAAAGGAGCATATCTTAACCTCCCTTATTTTGATGGAAATATAGAAGGAAATCAATACGAATATGAATATTCCAGTGATTTAAGAAAAATTATAAGTAATGGTTTCAGTCAGTACAAAGAATTCGTAGCCGTTGGACATAATGGCATTGTTCTTTTAATAAATAGAGGATTATCAGATGTCGAAACCCAAATAGAAAAAGAAGATAATTTCTCACTTTATCCTAACCCTGCTATTAAAAAAGATGAAGTTACTATAAATAGCATTGACGTTATGAAAAGCATTACCATAACTGATTTAATGGGTAAAGTGCTGTATCTTTATAGTGGAATAAATATGTTAGAATTCCAGATTCCTATCAATGATTTACCTTCTGCCTCTTACTTTGTTAGAATAGTGACTGACAAGGCGGTGGTAAGTAGAAGGTTCAATGTAGTGAGGTAAAATACAAAAAAAAGCCGACAAAAGCCGGCTTCTAAAAAATTTCTTTTTTTTTAAACTTACTTTACTTCTTTGTGTAAAGTATGTCTTCCTAAGAACGGATTATACTTTTTTGATTTCCATTCTGTCGGGTGTGTTTTGCTTGTTTTTCATATTCTCACACTCAGAAGTACATATTTCTGATGCCAGTATTTATCATATTAATACCAATTGCACCAACAAAAAAACCATTCAGTCTAACTGCAATTTCCATATTCTTGTCAAAAGCTATACGAAACTTATCGTTTTTCAATTTATCCCTGAAAAATTTCAAACCCATTACTACAAAAAAGCAAATTACCATAGACAATACTAAAGTAATTATTCCCCAAGTGTAGTCCAATTGTTCTTTCATCAATATTGCAAGGGAAATTGTACCAGCTCCCACCATAAATGGCAGTGCAATCTCATTAGCCAAATCATCAAGGCTTTCTTTCATTTTTAGCATAGCTTTTTGTCCTTTTACAATATAAAAATATGCAAAGGAGAAAAGCACAATTCCACCAAAGATTCTGAATGATTCGAAGTTAATC
Organism: Ignavibacteriota bacterium; assembly: GCA_020437395.1. GTDB lineage: Bacteria > Bacteroidota > Ignavibacteria > Kapaibacteriales > UBA2268 > PGYR01. The sequence goes on from JAGQWJ010000040.1 coordinate 1,766, forward strand.
TGAAATACTTTCGTAAACAACAAATCACCGAATATGAAGAAAACTAAATAAATTAGAAATGAAATGAATGATGCTTTAATTAGCACTTTCCTGAACTCGGCAGCATTAAGCTCAAACATTATTGGTTGCAAATAGAGAAATAATGCAACTGGGTTTAGCATTACAATAAATGAGATTAAAAGAGAAAACATTAAAAAATTGAATTTTGTTTTTTAAGATAATCCAAAAATATGTTATTTTGCAGTTAAATTCATTTTTAACATTAACATTTTAAGGGGTTTTATGAAAAAATTAGTAGCATTAGTAATATTAACATTGGCTTTTTCGCTATTTATCACATCATGCAAAGACGATGACAACACAACAGGTCCAAGTGAAGTAAAACTTGGTGAAATGACTGCAACAGTTGGCGGTGCTGATTTTAAAGCAGGAAATGCTTATTACTACAATACTGTTAACCAAATTTCTGGTGGCCAACAAGTTGGTGGATTGACAAACATTGCAGACGTAAATACAATTTCAATACAGTTATTACAAGCTGGTGGAGAACCAATGGTAAAATCATACTCGGCTATTTGTTATTATCAAGAAACGAGAGGAATGGCGCCAAACAATACTGTTAAACAATGGAACACTACTAACGGTACTTGCGAGATAACAGAAGTTACTGATGAATATGTTAAAGGTACATTCTCGTTCACAGGTACGAATGAAGATGATAATAATAGTACTAAATCTGTTTCTGGTAAATTCTATACTCCGAGACAATAAATTCTAAATTTGAATAAAAGATTTTCATTAGACCCAGCTATTTAGTTGGGTTTTTTATTAATAACTAGGAGGGCTTTTGAAAAGAGTATTAGCAATAGTTGCCTTATTATTGGCGTTGTCATTGGTTATGTCTTCTTGTAAGAAAAAGGCTCCAACTGAACCAGAGGAAGAGTTTACAGGTGAGATGTCTGCAGATGTAGCTGGTATATTATGGGAAACAGATAATCCAATCTATTATAATACCATTGACATGGTCGCTGGAGCGCAATTAGCAAATGGTATTGAAAACATATCAGATTTTAACACTATAACAATTCATTTACAAGAAATTGACGATAGTTTACAAGTTAGATCATATAATGCGTTATGCTTCTATCAAGAGTCAAGGGGAGAAGTACCAAACACTATTGTTAACACATGGGATGATTATCACGGAATTTGTGAGATAACTGAAGTGACTGATGAACGAGTAAAGGGTACATTCTCGTTTAAAGGTACAAACAGAGAGGACAACACTACTAAAGTTGTTACAGGTAAATTCTTCGCTCCTAGAAAATAAAATCTAAATACAGATAAAAGTAGATTTTCAACTAATCAAGTTATTTAGCTTGGCTTTTTTGTTTCTTACCGTTTCTGATTGATTATCGTTGTTAATTTGATTATTTTTGTTTTTTGATTTTAATCAATTTGGGTAAATCTATGAGTGGTAAACTATTTCGTGGTACATATACAGCAATCGTAACGCCTTTTAATTCTGACTTGTCAATAGACTTTGATTCATTCAAAAAGCACTTGGATCACCAGATAGCCAATGGTGTCAATGGTATAGTAGTTTGCGGTTCTACTGGTGAATCGGCTACGCTTTCTACTAAAGAGAAAGTAGCTATGTTTACTACCGCTATTGAACACGTCAACAAACGTGTGCCTATCATTGCTGGCTCTGGCTCTAATAATACTCAAGCCACAATTGATTTATCATTAATTGCTAAAGAACTTGGTGCTGATGCTACACTACTAGTTGCACCTTACTACAACAAACCATCTCAAGAAGGGCTATACAACCACTATAGGTTAATAGCAGAAGCGGTAGATATGCCTCATATAGTTTACAATGTACCAGGTCGCTCTGGCGTAAATATATTACCAGAAATTCAACTTCGCTTAGCGGAAGAATGCGAAAACATTGTTGCTACTAAAGAAGCTTCGGGCGATGTTGAACAGATTATGACTATTGTGCAACATGCTCCAGCGAACTTTTCAGTGCTCTCTGGCGACGACGCTATCACACTACCTTTAATCTCAACTGGAGTTGATGGTGTTGTTTCTGTATTGTCAAATTATGCTCCTAAAATGTTTTCGGACCTTGTGAACTTTGCACTAGAAGACAAATTCGAAGAAGCTAGAGAATTGCAATACAAACTTTTGGACCTAATGAAGTTGAACTTCATAGAGCCGAATCCTGTACCTGCTAAAACTGCTTTACAAATGATGGGAATGATGAAAGATATATTCCGTATGCCACTTATGCAAATAACTGATGCGAGTCGAGAAAAAATGAAAAATGCACTTCAACAAGTTGGGCTGATCTAATTTGGTTAATAAGAATCAAGCTGAACTTGAGCAGATATTAGACGACGTAACTGCTAATGATTATGACAACGAATTAGAGATTCTATCTGATTTCGTAGAACAGTTAATACAATCTACTGACAAGAAAATAACTGGTGGCAGAGTCTGGAAGTTAGTTCCGGAAAAATTTGCCTACGTACTAGAATTCCAAGTAGGCGAAATGCGAGAAATTCCGCTTGGGTTTACTCAGTCACTTTCTGACGAATTATTTCACAAAGAACTACTTGCACTAAGAAAGGATAAAGTTCTAAAGAGCCAAGAGTCAAATGAAGAGTTAATAAAATTTGGGATCGGTAACTATGCTGGTATAGGTGTTGGCGAGGTTATTCACTTGCAATCTGGTAAATATTTCGAATATTTGCTAGGATTCAATGCAGAGGAGTTTAACGACGATTTCTTTGATAATCTACGAATTATAGCCCGATTAGCTACAATTGCAATTCGTGATTTAGCTATAAAAAAGAAAGACGAGAACTACGGCAAAGAGCTAAGTAAAGCCGGTGAGATACAGCGTAATCTATTACCTGAACATTATACCGAATTCCAAGATTATAAGATATTTGGTGTTTGTGTGCCTGACCAACAAGTCGGTGGGGACTATTTCGATTATATTCGCAATACAGCGAGTGAAACGGAAGAAGAGTCGCTCGGAGTACTAATATGCGATTGTGCTAGCAAAGGTATGCCCGCAGCAATCCAAGCGTTATTTGTATCTGGTGCAGTTCGCATGGCTATGGGTTTTTCTCCTAAGATATCTAATATGTTCGGTCGATTGAATAATATAATCAACAGAACATTTTCTCGTGAAAGATTCGTTACTCTATTTTACGGCGAGCTAACTCTCTCCTCAAACAGACTGATACTATATGCTAACGCTGGGCATTGCCCACCTATCCACTATCGTCCATCCAAAGATAAATTCCAAGATTTGCCTCCTACTGGAGGGTTTTTAGGAATTATGCCAAATCAGAAGTACAAGCTAGAGAATTGCCGAATGTTGCAGGGTGACACTTTGGTACTCTACACAGACGGTATTTCAGAAGCTATGAATGCAGAAGGCGATCTATTCGGTGAGAAGAGGATAATGGATGTAATCAAAGAAAACCACGAAAGAAGCTGCAAAGAAATAGCATATATACTCCTAGAAAAAGTACAGAAATTCTCCGCCAACTCTATCTACAATGACGATAAGACTTTGGTAGTAATCAAAAGAGATAGCAGACAGAAGACTTCGGCTAATTAATCACCTTACCAAAAAAGCATCAACACCGTTGTTCAGTCTTATAGCTGGTAGTGGTACTTTATATTTCTCAAAAAGATTGATGATGAATTGTAGATAATAACTATCTTGGACTATCTCAAATTGCTTGAAGTAATTCCAGTTTATATCTAAGCCCAAGTAAAATTGGTGCTGTCCGGCTCCATATCTATCTATACCTGTTACACTATGCCCTAAAGCAACAGCAAACAGCCCAGGGAAGACATTATCATCTATATCTAACATACCAGCAACATCTACGCTCACCCAGTGATTAGTGCTGTTATAATCATTAAAAACTGATGGATGCGTAGGAGAGGTAAATGGGTAATAACTTATTTTAGGTTTTATATAGTTAAGGTAAGGTTCATAATATTGGGCTACACTATAAGAAGCACCTAGTAAATTCGCAACCATATCGCCTCTGCTAAATCCTAGATACGGACGACCATCTGAATAGCCGTCATATATTTCTACATAAGTTTGATGCAACATAGATGCTCCGAATCCAACCCAAGCAGACGTTTCTTTGTCTAATCCTGTCCATTCAGTAGCTTTTGCAAAAGAATTAGCTAGTGCATACGAAAAATAGAAATGCCCCATTTTATCTGCCAATAGTGCGTCATCGTATTCGGTCTTCCAATCCATTACGTGCCACTCGGCTGGGTCATCCCAATACTCATTGCTCTGGAATATATATGATGCTGCAAACCCACCAACAGTACCTGCCCCAAAGATTATTGTTTTTGCTATTGATAGTGAATCTTGTGCTTGTATTTGCAGGGTCAATGCAAATGCAATTATTATGTAATTAATTTTTCTCAGTTATTCTCCTTTCTACATTTTTAACTTAATAAAATAGTTTTAATAAACTTATCCCTACTTAATATTAATTGTCACTTGAATAAAAAAAGTCGAACTATGTTCGACTTTCATTAATTTATGCTATTTCTATCATTTGCCTATCTGATTCTGTCAAATTCCAAAGCAACATATTTGTCGATTGAAGAATTGATAATTAATTTATATGTATCTGTAGTAAAAGTAGTAGAATTGTTCAATATCATATCATAGTCAGCAGAGAATTTGCATGCAACTTCAGTTATACTACCACCGACTATTTTCAGATAGTTCTTTTCAACTTTGTAAGTGCCACCATAAGTGTTGCAACCAGAGAAACCACCAAGAGTATTATTTTCTTTAAAGTGTAGGACAAACTGATTGAAAGAATTATTTGACCCAAAATCACCCAATACTCTTTCTATTGGTACAACCTCTCCTTTAGGATAATGTACGGCTCTAAGTTTCCACTTAGTATCTACAAGCTCGTGTTTTTCTGAGTTTTCGTCTTTATATTCGAATATTAACCTCTTAACATCTGAATGTGCAGAGATTAATACTAATTTCTCATTACTTAAACTAAAGCTGTTTGATTCTCTAATTGCTGACATGTAAATATCAGTAAAAGTACAATAAGCAAGAGTTGAACTCATATTCTCAATGCTTATGCCACTTCCATTAACTTTATAAGATCCACCAAAACTATTGCAACCTGAAGACCCATAAATCTCTTGATCATTCTTAAAACTCAAAGTAAAATTCGGGTTAATATTTGCATTACCGTTAGTTGAGATAATAGCTTCTATTGATTTTATAGTGCCGTCTTTAAACTCTACTTCCTTCAAAATCCAATCAGTCCCAGATAAATTGTTTTTTGAATCAGATGGCTTTTTCATATCTCTTATCAAATCGAACCCATTTACATCTCCCAACCAAGGGTTCATAGCATAGTGTCTAACCATTCCATATTTGCTATTGTAAGTAAACATTAACCCGAATCCATCATGATGAGTTGGGGTAAAATCTGTATAAAAATCTAACCTATCATAAGTTTTATCTTTGACTTTGTACCCTGTTACGTATCCACTTTGTGGAGCAGTTGTGTTATTATCGTCTATTCTCCATCCTTTGTATTTATACTCTGTGCTATTACCAAGTGCAAGTTCCAATTTTTCTCTATGACCGAGCAATGGACTGCTAGTGCTTCTCTCTGTAGTAAAGATAATTTTATCACCATCTTTTGACATAGTAATAAACCTAATTTGTCGGTTAATTGCATTATCACCAAAATATTCACCAGCTAATCTTTCTGTAATTTCGAAAGTGTTTCCGTCTATTTGTTTCGTAATCTCCCAATGGATAGTATCTTTCGTGTATTTAATCGGGGCAGGGGTGTCTGTCCAATAACCATCTGTATAATAGTGAATAAAACTGCTTTTCTGTCCTACTGCTGGTGATTCGAATTGGATATACCCAGCATCGTTTTGTGGGTTTTGGTCATCGTCGGGTCCAACATTTGGGTCTTTACAAGCCGAGAATAACAGAAACGCTAATAATAAATATATTGTATTTTTCATTTTACTTTTACCTCGAAATTTTGTGATATAGGTACATCTGTTTTTAATATTTTAAGAAGTACATAACTGTCTTTTTTTGATGTGTTACTTGTTATATTCGAATAAATCGTGATTCTTCCATTGATACCACTATTATCCACCTTCAAATAATTTAACTCATAGGTTTTAGCTTCCTTATTAGTAGTAGGTGCTTTGATTATTAGTACATCGAAAAAATCAAAATCAACCGATATGTTACTCGGAGACAAGCCATCCGTTGGGTTAATTACCGAAAATAAATCCGCTAGATTACTTACTTTAGTTATTTGAATTTTGCTTTCTTTATCAACTTCTACATTCATCTGTAATAAGCTCTCAGAGTAAACATTTTTGTTTATGTTGAACAAGTTATTAATATTAATCGGTGCAAAATAGACCATTAAATTCGTTTTGTTTAACTTAACAAAATGGTTGTTTGGTTTATATGAATCTATTTCATGATTTATAACTGTAAAACTTGAATTTACTATCAATCTATTGCCCTGTTGGTGCATTTCTCTGATATTAAATTTGAATAAACCAGACTTAAAGTGCCCTGTACCTACTGATATAACCATTTCCTTATCAAAATTCACCTTATTGATAAAATCAGTATCTGTAAGCTGATATTTATTAGCCCAGATTTTGAATTCTTCAGCAGTACGGAAAACAGATTTCCAAGATTCTCGTGTATCTATCGGAATATCGGTGGCAATTGTTTCGAAACCATCGAAAGTAGGAGGGTCCCCTTCGATAATAAATTTCCTATTAAAACTAAACCTTGCTTCTTTTCTGTCCTTAATCAATATTGATAGTGTTGGCGAATTTACTCTTGAATTTGGTCCATTTTTCCTATATATCTCATAATCGATTTGAATAGTGCCAGAACCGTCTATGTAAATTGTATCAACAGAAATAATCGCCTTCTCGGACAACGATTTACCTGAAATAATAACTAGTACATCATTCTCAAAATTAACTTTGAGTAATTTATCAACTAAGTCTAAGTTATCAGAGTTTGAGTAATTAGTGATTACTCGTTTCAATTCCGATTCATCTCTGATAATCATCTCCTCAATGAGCTCAGAACTAAAACCAAATTCTGTTTCAGCTACTATCTGATATTCCACAATATCATTCACGTTACGTTTTGTGTTTGGTTCAATCGGGTTTGGCTCTTTACATCCGATTGTTGATAGCAATAAAGCCGACAATATGAATAATAAAATCCTCATTAGAATTGGACACTAACTCCATAATTTATTCCTAATTTACCTGAATTAAACCTATCACCTTGATATTGGAATGACATATTGTTGTATTCTAAGCCTAATACCATATCAAGTCCACTATATGGTGAGTAAAAAATACCACCCATAAGACGGCCGACAACTCCAATCTTATTACCCCCAAAAGTGAATTGAGCAAAAGGATCAATCGAATTACTCATATCATATCTGTAGCGTCCCAATAAACTCAAAGTTGTAAAATTCGGCTCTTGTCTATATAGATAAGTAATACTATTCGCATCTTTACCAGTAAATTCTAGTAGAAATGTTTCTTGTCTTATCTCAGATCCAACGGAAAAACCATTTTCAAAATTATACATAATTGAAAGAGAATTATTGTTGAATTGGGACAAATCACTCTTCTCGAAATCATAAGAATTCGTGTGGTAAGTCTGACTACCTCTCCATTCTGCAGACCAACGGCTGTTTCCATTACGCGGCTGCAACAACATAGGTTCTATACTATTGTTTATTGCTTGCGAATTAAGCTGTTCTTTCAACTCCAGGTTTATCACTCCTAATTCGCTGATAAGTTCTTGAGCATCTTTTTGCTTCTCACTTAACTCCTGATAATTATTATTGTTAATCGTCAAATTACCTTGTAGAGTTCGAACCTCATAGCTCAAAGTAGCAATTTCAGCACTTTGTTTTGTAATAATTGATTGTTGCTCTTCTATTTTTTCTGAAAAGTCAGAGATTTGTTGTTGGAGTGAATTATTAATTAGCATAGCCCTCTCGTACATACTCTTGTACTTAGAATCATTATTAAAAACTTTCACCTCTTTAGATGACACAATCGGTGTTTCATGGGGTATTTCAACAATTAATTGTTGGGATAAATGCTTGTTGTCTATAGTATTATATTCGCTCTTACCACTGCCACCAAAGCTCCATAAGATAATAGCAGTTGCAATTGCCGAAATTACGCCCGTTGCTAATAGAGATTTAATTCCATATCCAACCGTCGAACCAGATGCAGCAGATGCTACACCCCCAGTTACAGCATCAGCAACTGGAATTGATAAACCAAGTGCCGCAAAAACCGCTTTCTTTGATTTCTTATTCTTTGCAAATAGCTTCCTATTGTTCTTTACAGCGGCTGATATAGCAATCATATTTTTGAGTTCTGATCTCAAATCTTCGTTGTTTGCCATTTTGCTGAATAGCTCCTGCTCTTCAGATGAGTCCAACTCACCTTCAACAAAACTATTTATTTTCTCAAAATCATTCATTGTCGCTACCTAATGGTCTATTTACTCATATCTTTTATATAAGGTTTAAGAGTGCTTATTATCATCTTTCTCGCTCTCATCACCCTGATTTTAGCAGTTGCTAAAGCTATAGATTCTATCTCTGCTATTTCTCTGTACTTCATTCCTTCAAATTCCTTCAGCATAAAAGCTCTTCTATACTTGTCTTTCAGAAATTCGGTGGACATAATTATCAACTCTAATAATTCTTTGTTTTCATAGCCACTAGATTCTTCTGCTACTATATCAAAGTCTTCTAATGGTGTAGTACGTTTATCTATTCTTTTGTTATTCAAACATAAATTCCGAGCTACTTTAATCAAAAAACCTGGCACATTGGGGAACTCATTGCCCTTTTTTATTGTATTGTAGAAACTAATAAAAGTTTCTTGTACCAAATCTTCCGTCGTTGTCTCGTCTCTTGTTACAGTTATTACATAAGCTCTCAACATAGATTCATAGCGGTCATAAAGCTCACTAAAAGCTAGCTCTTCTTCTTGTTTGTTCTCGAACATCATCGAGATCAAATCTAAGTCGCTATGTTTCTTCAAATTCCTATTCATAATCCGCATTATGTTCACTGTCTAAATATAATAACACATAAACCTCAAAAAGGAAACAGAATATGTTAATTTTCTCAAATTTTGCGGTTTTAATTTAAGAAAAAGCTCAAGAAATAGTACAAAAAGGAATGTTTATATGATTTATATCTATTTTATTTTTACAAACTTAAGGACTCTATTTTGCATTTTTATAAAATAGACAGAAGGTTCAAGAAAAGAAATATCAATATTCAACTTAGTTCTAAATTTAGTATCAACTTTTAATAATTCTGTGCCGTTCAAATCAAATATCGAAATATAATCAGTAGAAATATTTTTAACCGTAATGGAGTTAGTCGCTGGGTTGGGTGATAGAGTAAATTCTGCGATGCTATTCTCTGCTATCGATGACTGACTACACAACAGACTATCATCAAGGTTAAAATGTTTCACCAAATGCTCCTTAAAATAACATTCTCTTTCTGAAGCAAATCTTGTTAAGTAATAATTAATATCTGACAACCATTTTTCTTTATTCTCTGGGAAACCGAATCTTATAATATTATTTTCAATCTCAGACTCATATTTTGAGATTTGTTCAGCAATCAAAGGTTCTAGTTTTTCAAATTTGAATTCATTATCTAAAAGATAAAGAATTCTTTCAATAAACTTTAATTTGTACTGCTCATTACTCAACAACTTTTGAAGGACAATATTTATATTCTTTGGGTTTGGCCAGTTACTGTGCTCTAATTGGGCTGTATGTTCAAACATATCGTAATCTGGTTTAAACCATCCTCCATCAAGGTCATAGAATAGTGCTCTATATTTTTTATCTAGTTCCATACTATTCCAAATCATAAAATTATTACCTGGCCAATCAAAATTGTTAAAATACATCTCGGCTATATAATAATCTATCAGATTATCTATATCTATTCTACTCTCTATATATTGGTAATTATTGCTTAACGACAAATCATTGTTTACTATAAATTCATATACTGGTGCAAAATCATCATAAGAGCCATTACGAGGAAAATCTGGACTATCTACGTGCACAATATTAATACTATCTTGATTAATCTTATATTTCTCAGCAAAATAATCTTCATCTAATCTGTTTCTCAGCTCACTTATCCCCCAATAATTACCATTGATATATACAACAACGGGTTTTACGTAAGTCTTATCCAAATTCAAATTCTTAACATACTCTTGAGTTAGTGCATCTTTGAAAAGGGTACCATTCCAACCGGCCATAGTAGTTCTAATTAATAAGCTATTGAATTTCTTCATTCCCGTTTGAGGAAAAAAAACATTATCAAATTTATTTATACCGTATTTTTTTCTAGCGTAGAACTTAATTGACTTTTGTGGCAATGCCCTAGTGCTACCACCATGTATCCTAATTCCAGCATTTTCTTCGAATAGTTTTCTACCATCTTCAAAATATGTAATAGTAGCACTGCGCTCCCAATCTTTCTGATAGTAATTACCACTCCAACAAGCATAATTAGAGTCAAGTTTATTTCCAGGAACATAGATGCCCGAGTCTCTACTAAATAAACTTTCATTATCAACAGAAATACTTACAACAGGTAACTGATGATTGTTCCCTAAAAAATAACTCTTTCTATTTACTTTACTTGCTCTATTATTGCTATCTATAGTACAAAAGCTAATCACATGTGACCTAAGTATTCTTTGCGTAGGCTTTTCCCATTCAAGACCACATTTCAAACTATCTAATGTAGTAGTGGGTACATTCAGATACTCATATTCTTCATACTCATCTTTTATCTCTATACCACCTTCGTAAAGTCTAGAATCTATAGTAGGGTCGTCACCGTTGGTAGTATAATAGATTTTTTGGCCTTCGGCGGCTTTTAAATTTAAAATAAACTCAGAATTATATATACCTGATTCTTTATCAGCTATTATTGTTCCACTACCTCTATTCGATCTACCTGGAGTTGGTCTTGCCAGATTTGTTAATAATTCTGAGTCCTCTTCTAATCGACCAAAACTATAGTCTTCATTAATAGCGCCAAACTCTACTCTATCTATTATATTTGTTCCATCTGTTAGATAAAGTGTTTCGCCACTGCTAGAGAGCTTAAAATTTGAATGTTGCTCTCCTTGAGTTAGTAATCCTATACCAGATGCAAATACAATAATGTATCCATTAATAGGTAGTTCCTGTGGTACGAACTTCCATTTATCAAGTGTCTTTTTGTCGTCAGATAGATAATAGTTTGATAGTTCTATAGTGTTATTAGAGTTATTGTATAGTTCTATCCAATCGTAGTATTCTCCGTCTGCAGATCGTAAAAGCTCATCATTGTCAGAACAGATTTCGTTGATTTGTAACTGTCCGTAACTGATATAGCTTGATAATAGCAATATAGTTAATAGTCTTATCATCAATTAATTTTGATAAATTTTACGATTCTATTACCCATTCTAACAAAGTAAATAGAAGGTGATAGGCCACTTATATCTACTCGAAGTTTACTTTTGTACCTGCTATCTAATTTCATCAATTCTGTTCCATGCAAATCAAAAATCGAAACGTAATCAGTCGAAATATTCTCTATTGTAATAAAGTTTGTTGCTGGGTTAGGGGAAATAGATAACACCTCATTATCAGTGGTTTCAACACTTGATACTGAACATAGAACTGAGCTATCTAAATCGAAATGTTTAACTAAATGTTCCTTGTAGTAGCATCCACGTAATCTTGCAAATTCATAATAATCCCTGAACAATATATCAAGCCACTTAGTCTCGCTTTCAGGGAAGTGCCATCGATCTATGTTTCTACCTAATTCTGGTCGGTAGCTATTAACATATTTATCGATTATTGGTTTAAGTTTTTCGTAGGTAAATACATTATCAACTAGATAAAGTGCCCTTTCTATAAACTTTTGTCTAAAATCATTATTAGATAATAACTTAGTGAATATCACATTAGTACTACTAGGATTTGGGTATTCATTATGTTCCATTTGAGTTGCAAACTCTATCATATCTTTCTCTCTGTCACGCCAACCAGCATCCAAATCATAGTATATTGGTTTATATTTCTTATCTACTTCTGAGTTCCAAAATTGTAGATTATTCCCTGGCCAATCTGTGTTTGCAAAGTATGTCTCTGCTATGTAGTAATCAATAATTTGCGGAATATCGTAAACATTTGATATATAATCGTAGTGTTCCTTTCTCGAGAGATCATTCTCAACTATATAGTCATATATAACTTTCATTCTTTTGTACTTTGCTTCCCAAGGATTCCCAAATACAACAGGTGCAACTATATCAATACTATCCTTATCTAGTTTATATTTTTCTGAAAAGTATTCTTCATCGAATCTATTTCTAATTTCATGAATCCCCCAATAATTCCCATTAATATAAACCACCACAGGTTGAATGTATGTTTGTTCAAGATTCAATTCTCGGATACTCTCCATTGACACTGCATCTTTAATTAGTGCCATACTATGATCGCTCATAGTAGCTCGTACTATAAAATTGTCTAATTCGTTTATATCTAAATCATTAAAAAAAACGTTCGGGAATTTATTGATTCCGTATTTTTTTTTAGCATAAATTTTTAATGATTTCTGTGCTGCGTCTCTTGAACCTGAGCCATGTATCCTCATTCCACCTTCGTGTTCTGTAATTAGATTCTCATTTTCGAAATAAGAAAACGACATCTTCTTTTCCCACTCCTCTCCTCTCATTTTATAGTTACCTGTGGAACAAGGAGCCTCATCGTCCAAATGAATACCCGGAACATAAATTCCAGTCTCATAGTTAAAAAGATTTTGGTTATCAGTGATTATACTTACAACAGGAAAATCATGAGGATTGTTGAAGAAATTAGATTTATTGTAAACTTTACCTAATTCTCCTTTTTCATTTAAAACGCGAAAACTAATTACTTTGCATCTAGATATTTCTTTTTCAACTTTCTTCCAAGCAAAGTAACATCCTGAAGTATCTACTGGCGTTGTGGGTACATCCAAATACTTATAGTATTCGTACTCATCTTCTATTTCTATTGGACCTGTGTATTCTAGCGATTCGGTAGTAGGGTCGTCACCATTCGTCGTATAATAGATTTTCTGACCAGCGGCAGCAGTCAAATGTAAATCAAATTCGGATACATAGTAGCCCGATTCTCGATTTGCTATTATTGTTCCACTTAGACTATTAGATTCACCTGGGGTAGGTCTTGCTAAGTGAGTGTGTAGTTCTGAGCTTTCTTCCAATCTACCGTAAGTATAATCTTCATTTACCTTACCAAATTTTAGTCGATCTATTAAAGTCTTACCATCTGACAAATAGATAGTTTCACCACTACTTGATATATTGAAATTAGTATGTTGTTCATTCGGATTAATTACATCATCATCAGAAGCAAAGACAATTAAATACTCGCCTGCTCCTAGTACAGCAGAATCAAAATTCCACATGTCTAATTCATGTTTATCATCTGATAAATAATAATTAGATAATTGTATTGCTTCATCTGAGTTATTATATATTTCTATCCAATCATAATAATTGCCATTTGCTGATTGCAATAGCCCATCATTATCAGAACAAATTTCGTTGATTTGTAACTGCGCGTACCCTGTGTAGCCAAGTAGTAATATGAATAATATAAATCTTCCCATCGACAAATATAATCAAAATCAATCCATTGTAAAACTATCAGGGTAATATTTGTTTGCTAAATTCACAAATTCATCGCCTCTGACAAACATTTTCATATCAACTTCTTCAATTCTCTCTTTGCCACAAGCTGCAAGCAATTCCATAACGGCATGAACTGTGTTATTATGAAAATGGAAAACGCGTTTTGCCTTATCTTTCACAGCAAGACCTTTAACTAATGAAGGTTCTTGAGTTGCGACTCCAGTAGGGCAATGATTTGTGTTGCAACGTAGAGCTTGGATACAGCCAATTGCAAACATAAATCCTCTTGCAGAGTTACATATATCTGCTCCCAACGCTAAATACTTAAGTATAGATTCTGCGGTCAATATCTTTCCAGATGCAATAATCTTAACTCTGTCTCTCAGACCATATTTTATTAATGTCTTATTAACAAATATAAGAGCTGGTTGCAGCGGCATGCCTACTGAATCGGAGAACTCCAATGGAGCCGCACCTGTGCCACCTTCAGCTCCATCTACGGTGATGAAGTCAGGAAGCTTACCCGTTTCTTTCATCACCTCGCATATCTCTATAAATTCCTCTGTTCTACCAAGACAAAGTTTCATTCCTACTGGTTTGTAGTCTGATAACTCTTGTAGTTTTTCAATAAAACTCAAAAGTCCATGAGCATCAGAAAATTCAGCATGACCAGGAGGAGAAAGTACAGTTGTACCGGGTTTTATATGTCTGATAGCAGCAATTTCTTCCGTATTTTTTATTGCTGGTAACACTCCACCGTGACCAGGTTTTGCCCCTTGTGAAATCTTTAACTCAATCATCTTCACTTCAGGTTTTGATGCATTCTCTTTGAAAGTTTCAGGGTTGAATCTTCCATCTTCAGTTCTACATCCAAAATACCCAGTTCCTATTTGCCATGTAAGATCGCCACCTTGTAAGTGATAAGGTGAAATTCCTCCTTCGCCTGTGTTGTGATAGAAATTCCCTTTTAGGGCACCCTTGTTAAGGGCTTTTATTGCATTTTTACTAAGTGCACCAAAACTCATAGCTGATATATTATATATAGAAGCCATATATGGATGCTTACACTTTTCTCCACCTATTTTAATTCTAGGTAATTCAGGATTTGGCAATTTAGCATATATAGAATGTCTTAAACCCTCGTATTCCATTTTATCCAAATCATTTTGAGTACCAAAAGCGACAGTATCGCTTACGTTTTTAGCTCTCCTGTACGCCAATGAACGATGATTACGTGAAAAGGGCCTACCTTCCGTAGAGGTTTCAATAAAGTATTGTTGAATTTCCGGAGAAATAGTCTCAAACATGTAACGGAAATATCCAATCAATGGAAAATTTCTAAGTATAGTGTGTTTTGATTGAAAGACATTATAAAGTCCTATTAAATACAATAGAGTTACAGCGGCGAATATCCACGTTGGGAATATTAATAAGTATGTTGGAATAAAGAGCACTGCAATAACTATTAAACCAACTAATATGAATTTTGATCTCATAAGTTTTTACCACATATTATAATTAGATATAAATAAAATACAAAAATAGATTAAATAATAAGACAAAAGTGGAATATTATTTCTATTAATGTGATTTTTCAATTATAAAATTGTTTGTTTGAAACAACGATTATCCCTATATTTAGAATTATTTTTGAAGTAAATAAATAAACAAAGGTACAAAGATGAAAAAAGCTCTAATACTCTGCTCCGTTCTATTACTAGCTCTTGGCTATAGCTTTTCAGCTGAACCAAAGCTAATATTGGTAGAACAAATGACTACTAGCTCAAACAACAGCCCTGAGTTGCTTCCTTTAGCTAACCAATTTAACAATATCGTTAATAGCAATGTGGAAGTCCTTCCCATGACTATCCACATGAATTTCAATCCTGATTTATTTTGGGAACAAAGAAAAGATCTATCGGATAGAATACTAATGTATAAAAGTACTTTTTCACTACCTACACTTTATGTCAATGGGTCTGAGGTTGTTGGTATGAATAACTTGCAGAACAAAATTAATTCTGAAAAGAACCAGACTTCACCAATTAAAATGAAAGTTCAAGTTGGTAACAACAGTAGCCAATTCTTTTTTGTAGAAGTGAAGATGGATATAGATACAGTTTTAGAGTCTTCTGACGTCCTATTTTGTGCATTAATAGAGAAACATATAGTAGCACCTCAAGTCGGTAATACTAATGAATCTGACTACTACTACGTAACTAGAAAAATTGACTTACAGCCTACTGGAGGAGAGACTATTTATAGAAATGATTTAGGGTTTTCAGGTAATAGATTCTCTTTCAACATGGAAGAATTTTGGAATTTAGACGAAATATATGCCGTTGCTTGGGTTCAAAACTCAGTAACAAAAAAAGTACTTCAAGCTGAAAAGACAAAAATTTATAATGAAAATGTTCAAATTGCAATAAATCAAGATTCTATTAAGTTTGATGATGACAATAAAAATGAAGTTGTGTTCCTCGAAGTTTATAATAATTCTATGAATTATCTAGAAATATCGAGCATAGAGTTAGAGTCCGATGAAGATTTTTCTGTTAAGCATATTGTTTCAGAAAAGAAAATATTCCCAGGTATGACAAAACAGCTCACAATTTCATTAGATAATTTGGAGACTGGTGAATACAGCACTAATCTGATAATTAAATCAAACGCATCGAACAAACCACAGATTACTATACCTATCAGTGCTAAAATAGAGACAAGTGATAATCCGATAATTACGACAGATATTTCTACTTTAGATTTTGGGAAAGTTTCGAAAGCAGTAAAAGAGATAGTAACTATTACTAATACTGGTAAAGGTCCGCTCAAAATCAAATCAATTGATATAATTGATGATGAAGAAGGCGTGTTTTCAGTTCTGAATGACAAAATACCTGACATAGAGGAAAAGAAAACCCTCTTCCTTGAAGTAAATTTTAAGCCTAAAAAAGAAACAAACTATTTTTCTACTTTAGTTATTGAATCAAACGCAACTAATGAGAAAACTTACAGAGTAACATTAAGAGGTCAAGGTGACAATCTGCAACAATTCTCATCAATCCAAGTTGCTAATGACGAAATAGATTTTGGGACAACTGATTTCATAGAGCCAGTTAGAAAATCATTAGTTATAAGAAATATAGGTAACATAGACTTAGAATTGAAAAATAGCGAGATAGAGGATAAATTATTAGAAGGAGTATTCAAATTCGTTGGTGGATCTAGTAGAGTTATAGCTCCTGATTCACAAGATTCTTTGGTAATTGAGTTTTTACCAAAAGACAATAAGGAATATACTGATAAGCTAATCATCCGCTCTGATAACACTGACCCATCATTAAGAAGAATCGAAGTTCCATTAAAAGGTCAAGGCGATGGCGTTTCTTCAGTCGAAAGCTTTATCAACAATTTCGAAGTAAAGTACTATAACCAATCGTTAGTAATTCAAAATAATAACGAGACAGTAAATAATATAGAAATCAACTTCTATGATCTAAGTGGTAATAGTTTAAATAAGCAAAGTGCTAATTTAGGAATTGAGCGTAGGGCATTCAGTACAAGTGAATTGGTGTCTAACCAAGTCATTTTATACAATATCAAATCCAATGGTAAAGTAATAAGTGCTGGTAAATTTATAAATAACTAAATAATAAATTGTCAAAAGCAATTGAGAGCTACTTTTCCCATAAAGTAGCTCTTTTTTTTGAAAAATTGTCTGGGAATCAATTAACAATTCAGTCGTTTCGCTCCCTCTTAATTAGTGATATATTTTAAGAAACAGAAATAATTAATATTAATCAATAATGCTACGTACTAATTTTTGAAGGTGAGGTACATTATCTTCCATAAACCAAGGGTTACGTCTCTGCCACATTAGGTTTCTCGGTGAGGGATGAGGCGTAGTAAAGTAATTAGGTAAGTATTCTTTGTAGTGTTTTACCGTCTGAGTGAGATTATTTTTCATCTCTTTACCTAAATAATATTTCTGCGAATATATTCCGATTAACAATATTAGACGTAAGTCCATTGCATCAAACACTTTATCGTGCCACAAAGGAGCACATTCTTTTCTTGGAGGCAAATCGCCACCTTTTCCCTTACCAGGATAGCAGAAACCCATAGGCACTAAGGCAAAATTATCAGTAGAATAGAACTCATCCTCGCTAACGCCAAGCCAATCTCTGAGTTGTTTGCCGCTTCGGTCGTTCCAAGGTTTTTTCGTATCGTGAACTATTATACCTGGTGCCTGTCCTATTATTGCAATCTTAGATTTTCTGCTTGCACTTATTATCGGATTTGCACCCAGAGGCAAATGTGGTTCACAAACTTTACACTCTCGTATTTGTTTTATCAATTTTTCCATGGAATAACTTACTTATTGCTTATATCTAATTATTTTTAAAAAAAAAACTAATAGTTATTGATATTAATATTTAATAGCGTCAGATACTATATTTAAAATAAGCATTAATACTAATACCTGGATTAGGCACCCCAAAAACTGATAGATTAGAAATTGGATCAACATAGAATCGGTTTAGTAAATTCTTTCCACTCAATCCGATAATCAAATCTCTATCGTATAAAGTTAAGTATGTTTGCAAATTCAAATTTAGTAAGTTGTACCATTTACCACCACTATTAGTAATTAATCTTTTATCGTTCCATATATTCATAAATTGAAGAAATTGTAGCGTTATTTGTGGTTTTTTGAGTGAACCAAAATCATCAAAGTTATGTTTTAGTTCAGAAGTGAATTTATCACACGGCAAATTGTAGATTATAAAACTATTAGATTTCAGATTATTATTAGTTGTAGAAAAGCTGAAATTGAAGTCCGTACTACTTGATTCCCAATAATTAGTGAACCCTAAGCCGAGTTCAAACCCATAGAATTCGACATCATTTTGTACAAAAATAAAAGTTGGTCTGTTTTCGTTTGGTGGTTTGATAAAGCTCTTCTCTAGATACATGAAATTATTGAAATTTTTGTAAAATAATGTGCTAAAATATCTGAAATCACTTGCAGAAGCATTGTAAGAAACTTCAACAGAATTAGACCGCTCTGCTTTCAAATTGCCATTGCCATATTCCACTCGCATTGATTCTGGTTTGTAACCGTTAGAAGCTAATTCGTTTATACTCGGAGGTCGGAATCCTGAAGCTAAGTTAATTGAGACTTTACTCGTATTTGAAGTCAAATAGCTAGCACCCACACTGCCTGAAAAGGCTGAAAAACTTCTATTTATTTCATTTTTAAATAAATTATTATAGTCTTTTGTGCTATAAGATGACCTGTCCCAACTCATACCCCAATCAAAGTCCCAATTATTTATTTTGTAATCTAATATTAAAAATACTCCTGTATTCAGTATATTATTATCTGGGACAAATGTATAAACAGCTGTATTTTTCATATTCAAGAGTTCAGATCTAACACCACCCTTTACATCTAAATTATCTGATTGCAGCAAAGGGTAAGTCGAACGGAAATGAATTGCTGAAGTCTGTAGCCCAATAAACTTAGTTGGTACTTTTGGGTTGTTGTTAAGCGGTTCAAATTCATTCCTAATATCCAACTCAGCAGCTGTTGCTAATTCTAACACTTTACCACCTATATTGATATCCGAGTTGATTTGTAATCTATTCCCAATTATCGAATGATATGGTGCTTCAAATTCATGTGGATATTCCTCATCTTCTTCGAACTCGGGGTTCTCCAACTCAAATGGGTCTAATATACCATATAAAGCAAAGTTGAGCTTGTATCTGAATTTTATACTACCCCAATCTTCTCTGAAGCCATAAATAGAATTAAAACCAGTTCTCCAAAATCTAGTGTTAAAAGCCCTTTGATTATCCGAGTAGCGATAATCACTTATTGATTTAGTATCGAAAGAAAGTTTCCAAAATGAATTTTTTCCAGCATTTCCTAATCCCTCGATTCGACCAAAAAAACCAAGTCCATTTGATATAAATCCGGCATTTGAATTTATCTGAGTTCTACTCAAATCTGTCGGTATAAAGTCTTCAAAAAGTAAAGCACCGCTTATCGCATCTGTACCGTATAGTACAGTCGAGTTCCCTAACACAGCTGTAGCTTGAGTAAAGTCATTATCATTGACCCCTAAACCATGCATTTCGTCCCATGCTTGAGTTACAAATCCAAGTCCATCAATTAGAGTTTTTATTCTAGTACCACCAAAACCACGGATAACTGGTCTTGATATCCCTTCACCAAACGAGACAATCGAAACACCTGGCTGTTTTGCAAATGCCGCAGATACTGAAGATGGTGAATAAATTAATAAATCATCTTGAGTAATCTTAACGGTTGATTGTGATAAAAAAATAGGTGAATGTGAAAAATCGGAAGTGACTAATATGTCTTGACTTTTATATGTTATTGTGTCCTTTTGTTGTGGCTCATCTAGGCCTTCTATGTTTCTCGAATAAGTTCTTACCCGTACTAAAAATATAGAAACAGTTAGAAGGAATAAATATTTAAAATTCAAAATCTACCTCAATGTAATAGTTTGTTCTTTATCAAACTTATCAAATTGAATTGAAAAGTACAATGAATAATCTACAACTTCTTCAAATCCTTATGAGTGTATTCGTTTTCTGTGTTGCCAGTATTGAGAGTGCTAATAGGTTCGAATAATATAACATGCGACTCTTTCTCAGACCTAGGGCTGTGGTACGTTCCCTTCGGTATTACTATGAACTCACCCTCACCGATTGTCTTAGTGGTATCTTCGAATTCTATTTGGATCTCACCTTTGATGACTAAGAACATCTCGTCTTCATCGTCGTGTTTGTGCTTTGGAAACAGCCCTTTGAACTTAGCAGCTTTTACGTGCTGACCGTTCAGCGTTCCAACTATGTGTGGTTGCCAGTACTCTTTTATCTGAGTGAAGATTTCGTCTAATTTCTTAACTTCTATCATTATTCACCTTTACTATTTTACCCAATTCTTATAAATCCAAGTTACCCAATAGTCGTAATTATAATACGGCTCGTATTCGAAAACCCGCGGTTCTGTTATTTGTTCGAGTGTATCGTCATAGTAATTCCAGATATATAACCGCTTTGCAGTAAAGCTTTCCGCCCGATTATAGTAAAAATTCTTGTCTATCTTTTTTGCCTCTTCTTCCAATCCATATCCTTGATATAGTAGTTCACCGTCCCAATATATTTGGTAATGCTCACCACTTACAGGATGTACTACACCCCTTCCTACAACAAATTTGGAATCCGTAGCTCGGACAAGTTCATCGCCTTCGTAGAATGATTTACCGTATCGCATCTGATTTTTGATAGACCAAGGAGCATCGAATTGAGAAATCCACTGATGGCGGAAAGGTGCGACTATCACGACCATATCGTTCGTATCTAAGTGATCAACTTGCTCCGCTGGGAATTTCATTATCACATCTTTTTGTTCTCTCTCAGCTTCTATCCAATCGAATTTATTCACTAATAGAGCAGCAAAAGAAAGAGTGAATAATGTAAAAGCTATTCTGGTTTTCATAACTCTGCTGATGCTATTAAGCTGTGCTATTTTGGCTGCGATTATCACTACGATTAGAGGTATATAGAACGAGGCTACGAACATAGTCCTACTCCGAGAACCCATGCCCCACATAGTATAGCCAGCAGCAGAGTACAAGAAAAAACCAGCGAAAATACCAGATGCTAATAGTAGTAATATCTTAAATTTCTTAGTGCGGAATAGCGGTTTTAATCCTCCCGCGTTTCTCTTCAGCTTTATAATAAAATAGATTATAGTAGGAACAAATACGGCCAAAGCTAATAATTCAAAAACCCCGAAGCTAGCTATTAGCACATAAGGGAATGATACTATGTTGACTACCAACGTTTGCAAGAAATATGGGTTAATAACTTTGTTAATAACTGCGTCGAATATAGAAGGTGCTATTCTATTCCAAATGACTGTCATTGCTACTATAACTGAGAGTATTATGAAATGGTTTATGAGTACTTTTTTGTCAATCCCTTTCTCTTTGATAAATAGCCAAGCTATAGCAATGAATATGAAATACTGGAAGAAAAAGCTCTCATAAGTTAGCACCGAAAGCAAATAGAATAACCCCACCTTCGCAAAGCTATGCTTTCCTAATCGGAGCCCACGAAAAAGATAGTTAAGTGATAGTGAAAAGAAGATAAAAGATATTAGATTAATAGAGCTAGAAAACCAAGCCGTAACACCTAAAGTCCAAGGGGAAACCAGCCAGATGAGCGCTGTAAGAGTTGCAACCATACTCGCTTTTCGAATAGATAGAAACTCAAAGAACTCCCTTGTAAATAAGTAGTATGAGTACAAAGCAGCGAGTATCCAACTGAGCATAAATGTATGCACAAGCGCAATATTATGCCCACAAATAGAGTTCACCAAATAGAACATAATGCCTGACATTGGCCTATTGGCATATACGGTCATAAAGTGGGTCAATCTATCGAGCGAGAACGGAGCTGATATATTTGGTGTTTCGGTGAAATAGCTAATAAGAAATACCCAATCATCTGAATACATACCGGCGAAAAATGGCTGCCAAATATATATAAACACGAAGAAGACAATTACTATCGAAAATGGATGATTTTCTATATATGATTTAATATTCAAATAAGTAGATCTTAGCTTGTTGGTATCAAAAAAGCAATTTAATCAATAGTTCGCAAATAGGAGCCAAGGTGTAGATTAGTATAATTGATAAGAGATGTGTAACTTTCTTTATCCTTATGTGTTTATTGTTCTATATGTCTTTTTAATTACAAAAAAAGCAGTATTACTAATTTTTTGAGGATTTTTTATGAAACGGGTTCTACTATTTCCACTTTTGTTGCTGTTTGCATTTACAGCCTATTCTTACTCACCACCTGACTCATGTTTAAAAATCTATGATATACCAGAGGATGAAACATTTGAAAATCCTTATAATGTCCGAGTAGATAGTTGCGACGGCTCAGGTACATTTGGTGAGTTTTATGCTAAAGGTTATTTTTCTGTTAAATTTGACTACAATATTATACCAAGATCAGGATTATTTCCTGAGGATACTTTAATTGAGTATGGTATAGGTGATATTGATACAATTTATAATGATGCAATAATTGAATTCCAAAATCTTGAGACTCAGTATGGTTCTTTTAAATTCATAGAAGAAAAACCTCACCTCCCTGACACTACTACTTTACTTTCTAGAAAATTATCTATTAACTTTGATAATTTTGTTAATATAGATTCTGCTGACAATTCAATCGACAATATTAATATTGTTTCGTCAGTTGGATTTGCACACTGGTTTAGAGTTCTTTCAAACATTGAAACTGAAAACCAAAACCTTAGCATCTACCCCAACCCAGCGAAGGAAGAAATAAAAATAAACTACGACAAGATGATTAATTCAATAGAAGTACTTGACCTAAACGGCAGGAGTATATTGTCAAATAATGACCTAGCACCTCAGATGGAACAGAGTATTAAAATAGATTATTTGAATGCGGGTACTTACTTCATCAGGATAAATGATAACGTATATAAGCGATTTGTTAAAGAGTAACACAGAGGGAAATTCTGAAACCAATAATACTAACAATATTCTTACTCTTATTTATTTCTTGTAGTAATAGTGTAGATTCAGATTGCTCGTTGCAAGGTGGTGCTATACTTGAATTGAATGTACCTGACACCGTGGAAGTAAACAAAGAATACAATATAGAGATAACTTACGGAACAGCGAGCAGTTGTCATAGTTTAAGAGAGATTACAGACATTTTCACTTATAACAGTTTAACTATCAATGCAATTATATGCTATGAGCAGAAATCTGGAGAGGAATGTATGCAGTCTCCAATTGAAAATACAATTGAAAAGAGAATAGTTTTCTCAAAGTCCGGTTCATTTGATGTCTTTATAAATGACACTGTTTTTGTAAAACAAGTTTGGGTTATTTAAATGAAAAAAATAATACTAATCCTAGCTCTTCTAGCCTTTGTTGGTTGCGATGAAAACGCACCTACTAAAAACGATGTCAAGGAAAACCTTGAAAATAAATACTCAATAGAAGAACTCGAAAATGACCCAAATTGGGTGGAGATTACCGATATTGATACTTTAGATATCCCTTGTATCTGGTACGATTTGTATAAAATGGGTAAACTAATCAGTACGGATGCCGAATTTAAAAATTTGTATAATGAGTCAAAAGCTTTAACGAAACATTCTGAATTGCCATGTGAAAACGATACTAATTATATGGATGTGGATTATTCCAATAGGGGTTTAATACTATTCGAGTTTGGTCCAATTGGGGGTAGTCCATTGTTCAAAAGGAAAATTTTTAAAAATTCGAATTTGAATCAATTTAGGTATGTACTTGAAATAACCATTAGAAGTGCATCAAAAGTAGGTTATAATTTTACAGAAGCGATCTCTTTACCTAAAATTTCTAAGGATACGGAGATGATATTTGACACATTAAGAAATTATGGTGAGTGGATAGAATGAAAAACCTAATACTAATCCTAGCACTTATTGCTTTCTTGGGGTGCGATGAGAACGTATCTACAGTTAATATATATCAAGAATATATTGATAAAGAATACACAATAGAAGAGCTCGAAAGTGACCCAAATTGGGTCGAGATAACCGATATTGATACCATAAAATCTCCTTGCATTGATTGGGAACTTTATGAAATGGGTAAAGTGTTTAAAGACAAAGAAAGTATAGAGAAGCTGATACTTTTATATGACACTACCAGTGTTTTCTACAAGAATGATTTATGTGAGAAAAATATAGACTTGTATAACATTGACTATAATAAAAGCGATGTTATTCTATTCAATTGTGGTATTGGAGGAGGGCAGCCCATCACTATTCGCAGAATATTTAGAAACGATAAATACAAAGTAATCTATTATTACCTCAGTGTAGAACCAACATCAGGGACTTTTGAATATATAGTATATGGGGATGCTATTGTAATTGATAAGATTCCATCAAACTACACATTTGTGTCTGATACTGTCTTCATTTATGATCGAATTATGACTGAGTAAGAAAGTCTCACTTCCCTCTAGTTCGGAATATAATATCCCAGAGCGGTGAGCTAACTCCGTAGCCCTCGTGCGGCTCTACGTAGTGGTGCTTCATGTGGTGTAGTTTTATCTTCTTGAAAATACTACTTTTGAAAGAGAAATGATGCATAGCATAATGCCCAATATCATAGACCAAATAACCTAGCAAGAAACCTGCGAAATAAGGGTATAAGCTCGGTACAGGTATCAATAAATAAAAGAAAAGGAAAAATGCACTAGCAAATATTAAGCTCAGACCTGGTGGTAGTACTAGTCTTTTAGCGTCCTGAGGATAATCGTGGTGTACTCCGTGCATCAGCCAATGGAAACGTTTCCCCCAATCGGTCTTCGGTTCATAGTGGAAGACAAATCTATGCATAAAATATTCTGCAAATGTCCAAACAAATAAACCGAGCAGAAACATAAGTACAGATGAACCTAAGCTCAAATCATTGCTAAACCCTAAGTACAGAAAGTATGAGATAATAGGTACGTAAACAAAAATTGGCAATGTCCAATGCGTTTTAGAC
>JAGQWJ010000041.1:0-18124 GCA_020437395.1 Ignavibacteriota bacterium
TTCTCTAACTTTTTCTCCCCTCTGTCAAGGGGGGGACTAAGGGGGGTTATAACACACCTCACCCGTTCGGATATGTGACAAACACACATCCGTTATAAATATAGTCATATTGACTAATTGCTATACGAAATCGCGTTGGGTGGCGACCACTACTCCTATGATGGCAGTATCCTCATCTACTCTGATGGGCTTGTATTTCGGATTCTCTGGCGACAGGAGTACTCCTCCATCTCTGAAGTTGAGAGTCTTCACTGTCAAAGCACCGTCCACTCGTGCTATTACGATATTGCCTTCGCGTGGCTCTTTGAGAGTATCGACTAACAGCTTGTCACCATCCATTATACCTACGCCTATCATACTATCGCCCTGCACTCCCACCATAAAAGTACCCTTGTGGAAGCGTTTGTTGGGGTATATATACCCCTCTACTTCCTCAGTTACTTCTAGTGGTTTGCCGGCTGATACTCGCGACGAATAGAGTGGTACAGAGCCATTACCTCCGGCCTGACCCAATCCGAATACTGTCAGATTGACTCTTCCCTCGGGTTCGTTTTCCTCGCCGAATATCAATTCGTCTAAGCTGACATCGCCCACTTTCTCTATTATGAGGGGGATATCTACTGTGCCGCGACGCTTCCAAGTAGTGATTGTAGTTTCCGCAAGCCCCAAACGTACAGCTAACTCAGCATCCGTCCGAAGATCGAGATTACTTTTCAGCCGTTGGATGATTTCCCTTGCTTGCTCTTTGCTAAATCCAGCCATATTGACTTGATAAATTTTGTTAAACAATAATTACTAATACAAACTTAGTCAATATGACTTATATTGTCAAGTATTATTTTCAAAAAATGTAAAATTTTTATTTTTTGGGTGGATTGAGAATGCGAAGCAAAGCGAAGAGTCCCGGATTTATTCTATTACCACCTGGATTCTTGACTTCGTTCCGCTCGTTCAGAATGACGGTTTACCATATTACTTTTCCAGCAACTAAATAATTCAATACTATTTTCAAATCTTTAAATTTCTGTTTTAATGCAGGCATTCGTTGCACCTATTACTTTCGCTTCACAAATTATTTCATAACAATATAAAAGCGGAGGAATAGATGCCTTATTCATCTAACTCAGACTTACTGAAAAGGTTTACCTCATCGGAGCTTGCTAAGCTAACAGGCGATGAGAGCGGCACTACTATAGACACAGACAGAACTGATGTGGCTCGCGATTTGGCAGATGCCACTATAGACGCAACATTACATGGTAGATACGATGTACCTTTTGACGAACCAGATGCACTCATTATCTCACTTTCTATAGACTTGACTATCTACCATCTCTACCGAATAGAATATGGCGAACTGCCACTCCCATCAGAGATAAACGGCTATTACGAAGAGTCTATGCAGTTGCTAGATGACATTCGTACAGGCGAGCTATATTTAGGCGGATATACTGCTGGTGTTGATGCTCCACCAACTATTATCAGCACCAAATCAAACGGTAATCGCCTCTATTCTGGTGATGTACTCGACTCTTATTTTGGGGGTGCCGATGTATAGAAATTGCTTGAGATATGGACTACTCGCTACAGTTCTACTTTTCGCTTGGGCTTTCCTATTACCAGGGATTGAGGAGCTTCACACTCTACTTATAATAGTGATGATAGAGGTGCTGGCTGTTGGACTATCAGCACTCGCCGTTTATTCATATACCAAAATCGACTTCACAAACGAACTAGAAACTAATAATCTCGGTCACATATTTATGGGGGTGCATATATGCGTTGGTCTATCAGTGCTAGGCGTTTACTTGGTGCAGTTCTCTTAAGCTTCTTGTTGTGCTCTTATACAAGCTATGAACTGCCCTGCAATGGCGATTTGCTAATAGAATCGGAGAGAATCGCCCTTACACAAGTCGGAGTAATGGAGGTCGGAAATAACAAAGGGGAAGTGGCAAAATATCTCTCTTCGGTGGGTTTGAGTGAGGGCTATCCCTACTGCGCAGCGGGTGTATATTGGTCATTCAGTGAGGCAAGTAAGAAGCTAAATCTGAGTAATTCTGCCATTCCAATAAAACGAACCGCAGTTGCTAATGCCGTGCTTAATGATGCTATTAATCGAGGGAAAAGAGTTAATAAGCCTATAACTAGACATGATTTATTAGTATGGAAATCGAAGTCAAGTTGGAAAGGCCACATAGAAAGGGTCATAGAAACAAAGAGCAAAGGAATAGTGAAAACTATTGCTTTCAATGTGAAGCTAGAGCAAGGAGAGGGTGTTGGGATAAAGACGAGATACCTGAGCCATCCACTTGGGAAATTATTGCTAAGAGGTGTAGTAAAATTCGAGGTGATAGATGATAATTAGACTAATGAACAACCACGATGCTAATACTCCTTTCTCAAGTAAATGGGTGGACGTAGCTCCCGAGATGAAGGGCAAAAATGAGAAGGTGGTTTCGCTCCAAATTAGCTGGTCTGGTATAGCTGGGCCAATGACCGGCCACCTAATGTTAGTCGGTTCAAATGACCAAAGTAACGCCGGTTATAGAAAAATGTATAGGATAAACTCACCGAATAATTTCGATGATTCTGAGCTAATAGTTATCCGTCAAGTGTTCAAATTTTTCAAAATAGAATATATACCAGTGGGCATAATTTCAGGTCAGATTAGTGCTCATTTATATTACAAATAAGAGGATAAAATGCCATTTAGTTATTTTCCACCGTTACCTGAGAATATCTGGGGTAATATAGACGGAAACATAGAGCTTCAATCGGATTTGATTGAACTTATTGACAGTAAATTAAACGCAACTAATAATAGGAACAACCTACTTATTAACCCAAATTTCAGGATTTGGCAGAGAGTAGCGAATGAATTTGAAATAGTCAACAGGAGTAGATTGTCAAATGTTGTAACTTTGGAAACTGATATTCCACATGGCTATCTAACTGGGGATAAAATGCAAATCACTCAAATGAGCGATAGTAGTTACGATACTACGAACGGTGAAACCATAATAGTCGTTGATGATACTAGTTTTAGATATTATAGCACGGGGAGTGATGAATCGGAGACTATCGAAGCTAGCGGTAAATGTGTACTTATTAATCGTACTTCAATTGTTGCTACTGATAACAATTTCACAGCCGATAGGTGGATTGCAATTAGTGATTCTAACACTCTGATCTCATCACCAAAAGACCCAACAGGTATGCAAATAGTATCGGTGGATGATTCGAAGTTTGGGATTTTACAGATTATACCTAACTTATATATCAACTCGTTACTTGATGGGAAGTTTTCAGCTTCTGTTCAAATTTCGAGTGATAATAATGCAAATGCAAAATTAGCTGTTCTATCTTGGAATGGGGTAACTGACTCTACCAACAATGCCGTTATATCAACTTGGAATAGTGAAGGCACTAACCCAACGCTATCTGCTAATTGGAACTATGAAGGAGTGAGCGATGGAATAGAGTTAAGCGAGACGGCATCAATAATCAAGTTAGAAGACATCGAAATAGCTACTAATGATGCTACTAATATTGCTGTTCTCGTATGGTTTGAGAGTCTGACTTCAGGAGAGAAGATTATTCTAAATAAAGCACAATTATTACCTAATAGCTCTATTATAGAATTCGTTGCTAACTCCTATCAGCAAGACTCTGACGACTGTAGAAAATTCTACCAAAAAAGCTATGGCGACTACTATGCCCCAACAAAAATAACAAATTCAGGAAAAAAGGTTTTCCCCACTTCATTTGGGACTGATAGTGGAGGCACTTTCGGGTCTATCCATATTAGCAGTATGTATAAGACTCCTATAGTTACTCTGATCAGTGCTAATAATCCGCCAGAAATAGGGAAATGGCAAGTTAGTACAGGTACTAATATTGAAGTAGTAGCAGATGATATATCAGAGAAATCTTTCACCATAAAAAATGATGAAGGGTTTACTGTTAGCACAAATTCAATTAGCGGGCATTATGTATGCTCTGCGGAAATCTAAAATGAGGAATAATATGAAAGACATTATTATGGTCATACTAGCTTTACTAATCGGTATGGCAATCACTAAAATATATTACCCAAATCAAATAATCAATCACACTACTGACACTCTTACCGTAGTACAAGAGCCAATAGTAATAGAGAAAATAAAGCCGAAGCTTATATACAGATTAGACACGGTAATACAAACGCGACCATTCACCGCAGTCGTAGATACCGTCTTCAAATATGACACTATACAAGTAAAATACGACTACCCAGAGAACCAGATGCAACTAGCAATAAGAATGGCTACTGATACCGTTTATAATAAAAAAGAAATTCTTACCACAACGCAACGAAATGAGCCATGGTGGGAAGACCCACTAATAGCAACTGGCGGCTTAGTTCTTGGTTATTTATTATCAAATGCGAGCAAATGATATGAAGAATATTTATAATGAAATTGTAAAATTTTCAAATGGGTTTAGTAGCTTATTAGATGCAATTCCCAATCCTGATTCTGTACTTAGGAAATCAGGTAGCACTTATGCAGGTTATCGCGAATTACTTTACGATGCACACCTTTGGAGTTGCATACAGTCCAGAAAAAGTGGTACACTTTCTGCCCAATATGAAGTAGTTGGTAATAGAAGTCAATTCATAACCGAATTTTTCAATTCATTCGATATACATCGACTAGCAGAGGACTTACTCGATTCGATACTATTCGGTTTCCAACCCATAGAAATATATTGGGAGAACAAAGGTGAATATACTTTACCTTTTAAAGCCATTTCAAAGCCACAGGAACTATTTTACATAGACATAGAGGGAAAGCTTAGGTACAGACCTAACGGTCAAACAAAAGGCCTAAAACTACCAGAATTGAAATTCCTCGATGTCCGTAATAAACCTAGTCACTCATCGCCTTATGGTATTGCATTACTATCCAAATGCTATTGGCCAATTAAATTCAAAAATGGGGGTATCAGGTTCTGGGTTAACTTTATGGAACGCTACGGTATGCCACTACTAATAGGCAAGTATTCCAGAGGTGCAAGCAGAGCAGAATCAGAAAGATTAGCCGAAGAACTAGCTGGTATGACCGAAGATAGCGTGATTGTAGCTCCGAATGACATAGATATATCTATGGAAGAACCTCATCGCTATAGCTCAGTTCGGCTATATAGTGAGATGATAAAACTATCTAATAGCGAAGTCTCAAAAGCTATACTTTCGCAAACACTAACTACGGAAGTCGGTAATGGTAGTAAAGCCGCAGCAGAAACGCACTATAAAATACGAAACGAGATAATCAAATCAGATATGCGATTAGTCGAATCTGCTATCAATACACTAATCGGCTATATAATAAAACTCAACTTCGGACAAGCTGAAGACACCCATTTCAGATATATCACTGAGGAAGAAAACCTAGATACAAAGCTAGAACGAGACCTGAAAATACAGCGTTTTGGTGGGATAACTTTCAGCAGTGAATACTGGATAAAGCAATACGGTTATTCGAAGGAGGATGTTGTGAAGTAGAATTTCATTCAAATTTGTAAGATAGAAATGGCTCAAAAAGCATCTTTAATTGAAGGATAGATAATAATATAGAGATGAAATATATAAATTTAAAACCCCAATCTAAAAGTAGATTGGGGAAAAAATTTTAAATTTTTTGATTAAATTATATTGATAACCAAGTTGAACCATTCCAAATTTTCAATGCGGAGGCTCCTGTATCATACCAAATACTACCAGTAATTGGATTAATAGGAGCTGTAGCCGAAAAATGAACTGCGACACTACTTTCACTTCCATTAGCATTTAAGCCTTGGTAAACTGTCATAATACCTCTTACGTAGTGTTGAGCCGAACCATCATCACCAAGTATAACAGTACCATTCTTGTGAACCTCTAAGGCATTTGACCTAGTTGATGTGCTTGTTCCATTTCCAATAGTTAATAACTCATCTGATGATGCAGTATTATTGAACATACCGATAGCTAAGCTATAGTCTCCATTCGCAAATGTATTATATCCCAACGCTGTACTAGTATTGCCAATTGCTTCCGTTTGATAACCCATCGCTAAACTTTGAGTACCAGTAGCTTTAGTCTCTCTACCAATTGCAACTCCATAATTAGCTGTCGCTTTAGATTTACTACCAAATGCTATGCTCCTTCCTCCGCTTGCAGTGTCGTTTTCGCCCATTGCAAAACTAGAATAACCACTTGCTAATGACTGGCTACCAAGTGAAAAACTAACATCTCCGGTTGCTCTAGTATTAAAACCAATTGCTGTACTTGTAGCTCCCAATGCAACAGATTTTATACCCATTGCAAAACTATAATTCCCACTTGCAGTGTCTTTGTCACCAATAGCAAACCCTGTATAACCGTTTGCTAAAGTCTCTCTACCAGCTGCA
Organism: Ignavibacteriota bacterium; assembly: GCA_020437395.1. Lineage (GTDB taxonomy): Bacteria > Bacteroidota > Ignavibacteria > Kapaibacteriales > UBA2268 > PGYR01. The sequence continues at coordinate 6,433 of JAGQWJ010000041.1, forward strand.
AAACTATAATTCCCACTTGCTTTAGTCTGATAGCCCATAGCAGTTGCAGAACTACCAGAAGCTTCACTTTCATATCCAGAAACAAAACTTGCATTACCATTCGATTTATTATTAAAACCTAAAGCTACACTATAGTCATTAGTTGCAGTATTTAGTTCGCCAATAGCAGTGCTTACATAACCACTTGCATGAGAAGCTGAACCCATTGCAACACTTGAAATACCTGAGGCTGTATCATTATCCCCAACCGTAAAACTATTCAAACCATCTGCAATAGTTTGATAACCCATAGAAGTGCTGTTCCCACCATTTGCTTTTGTTAAATTTCCTATTGCAGTACTTGTGCCACCTTTAGCAATTGTATTGTAACCCAATGCCGTTGAATAGAAACCAACTTCTGAATTATCCCAATTTGTATTTGTCACAGTACCGGCTCTGAAAGCACCTTTACTTTTATCAAAAAATAATTTTGATTCGGTTCCACTTGTCCAATCTATATTGTTATCTCCAAAAACCAAGTCCGCTTCCGATGCATTGTAATAAACAGTCGTATTTGCTGCGTCATCAATGAAAGCACCTGCACCACTAACTTGTGCCACACCAGTACCTGTTTGTGCCTGCAATATCATCAATTCATCCAATCTATATTGGGCAAAAAGCGTTTGTGTTGTTCCTGTTTTCACATTCAATACTACGCTTGAGTTCACAACAGATTTTGATATACTACTCCATGTTCCTCCTGATAATACAAAAGAAATTATTCCTGAGTTGTTGGCTTGTAATACACCTAATGAGGCAGAGTAAATAGTAGTTGAAGTTGAATAATCAACTAAATCAACATTAATCTCGGTACTACTACCTGCTGTCCAAACAATAGCAGCACGAGTGGGTTCTAGCGACTTTAATACAAATATATTAAAGAATAATATTGATATTATTATTAGAAGCTTTCTCACTTCTATTTCCTCCATAAAGATAAAAAAAATATGATTTTAACCTTGCAAAATAATAAATTCATATTTTATCTTCTACTATTTTTAAATCTCATATTAAAATTTATTTCTTTTTGGAAGTTTTCTATAAATTAATAAAAGAAACTATATTAATCTGATCTCGATTCTTATTTCCTAAAAATTGATTCATATAGCCAAGCTCGAAACGAACATTACTGTTTACTTTGTACCCTATGCCTCCGTAGAGTCTGTTACGGTCAAAAACATTTGCTTCAGAATTGATGAAAAGTTCATTGTAAACAGAAAGATAAGTCGTATTATCAACTAATTCTTCGTTATTCAGTGGTATATTAAAAGCGAGAAAATAACGGAATCTTAGTTTGAAATCATCTTCTACGAATCGTTGTTCGAATCGATATCTATGTTGCAGATTTACAATTCCGATTGATTGTTTGGTTATGAATTGTTGGTATATTCTATGTTCGTTGATATCGAATTTTTCATCACTTAGCTCTAAGTAATTCTGACTAAGTATATAGCCGTAGCCGAGTAATATGTTATTATTCCCCTCGGTCAGATTATAACCAAGACCAGTACGGAGAAGCAATTGCTCCAAATCACCTATCGCATTGTAATTTCTGTACTGCACTTCGTGATGCCAATTGAATCTATCACTAAAGTCTTTATTACCGAAGTATATCATCCAATTACCCAGATCGCTATCTTGTGAAAAAGAAGCAAAAGGAACTAGAAAGAGTAGAAGTAAATAAATATTTTTCATTTCATAAGCCTTGTTTTAATACTGACTTTTCGTAACGATTAGAACGCGAGTGTATTTAATTAGGGGGTGAGTTAATAATGTCTCTACAAATACTTCTTCAGTACCGACTCTTTCTTGGTAGGAATTTCAGCTATTTGTTTTTCTAGTTCACTAATCTTAGATTCTATTATTTCTATCTCTGCTACTATTTTTTCTTGTTCGGTTAAAGTAGGTAAAGGTATTTTGATGCCTTTTATCCTATCAATTGAAGCTCTCTTTGTTCTAGAGAACTCATTCGATTTACCTTCTTGTAATAATGCATAAGCTAGATACTTTTCTTTTATTATTGGCTTTTTAACTCTTAAAATACCACAATGATCCGTTGGATAGAATGGCGTGTTCGCAGGAATTACATTAACCATCCAATCTCCATCTATACCCCAAACAATAGAATCAGTGCTAAAATCTTCTAATTGCTCTTTATCTATATATCCAAATGGTTCAAATACATTTGCACTATATACTGGGTATTTACCATCAACTTTTATCTCACTTTTTAAAACTCTTTTTCCAATACCTAATTCAAAAACAGAATTATCACTAAGTCTAATAGTATTTTGAGTATTTTGGTACATTACTTTTAATAAATCTGAAACTGCTGTTGTTTTTTGTTCTATCTCTTTTGCCAGTACTTTTTCTTGCTTTTCCATTGCTTCAATTTCAGAAACTATTTTTTTCTGAATGTCAATTGGCGGTTTGGGGATATATAAGTTTTGTAAATATTTGTAATGTCTTTCGTATTTGTTTCTATTTTCAATCAAATCAAAAACACAATAATACAACACATTAAAAAAGTACTTCGGTAAAAACTCTTTAGTAGGTTTTAATAAAACTGTCCCGTCTGCTCCTCTGAAAAAATTGAAATCTAAATATTTCAAAGTACACGAATGGTCACCAAATAGAATTATTGGTAAATCTGTTACAGGATTAGATTCATTGGAATATCCTGAAATTAGATTCTCTTTCTCTTGAGTAATAACAGGATATTCTCCGCTTTCCAAAATCTTATATTTCTCAATCTTAACTGTGTCACCATTTACACTTTGAATAGAGTTTGTAAATAATACTTGTTCCCACTTACTCTCAATTTTTACTTTTTTTTTAGCGGAAAGTGAAATACTTTTTTCGAATTCAGAACGGTCAAAAGTTAGCATATCTACTAAGTTTTGGTAGGATATATTTTTTCTTAATTTTTCAGGTATATCTAAGTCATACTCATCGTTGAACGCCTTGTATATATATGTACTGGCTTTATCAGGATTATCAAAGCTCTCTTTATCGTATAATTGTGTACATTCGTCTATCGATTTACTACGCTGCATTGGGTGTATACCCTCATTTCCACGACGGTTACTAAACTCATACCCCAAGAAACACTTTTCTTCTTTCTTATGCCCCGTTTTCACTAACACTACTCTTTGTGAGTAAGTCAGGATAAAGTAAAGTAGTTTTTCTTGCTCAATTGCTATAATTTTATTCGATAAATCTTTGGCATTTTTTGATTTTATTTTACTCTTATACTCTTGATATATTTCATGTTTTTCTATCTTTTCGTTGGGTTTATTCTGTATAAGAGTTTTATAATCATCGAATGAGATAGATTCCCAAACATGATTTAGGTATTTTGAAATTGGTTTTTCTATTCCATTTATAGTAACATCTTGCAGGTTAACAAAACATTTTTTAATTGATTCAGTAATATTACTTGCTATTGCATTGTTTCTTCTTTTAAGAAATAAAGTTACTGTGTTAGTTCCTGTTGCCATAAAAGTATTTGAGCCAAATTCGGCAATTGCAATTATCTCAAAATACTTTAATAAAATTACCCTTGCTTCTGTTTGAATGCCTGTATTATTTAAAATACTACTAGGTAATATAATACCTGCTACACCTCCATCTTTTAGGAGCTGTTTAGTCCTTTCTACAAATAGGCACTCTATTTCAGAACTTTGGTCGGTTAATTTATTATAAAGGTTAAACCCAACTTTTGATTTTTCTTCATCCATCAGCCCCTTGAACGATGAAACTGAATATGGAGGATTAGATATAATTATATCAAATTGCTTATTGTCTTGCGGATATGTTCTATCTGTTTCAGTAAGTAAATCTTTGTATTCATTAGCTGTAGCAAAGTCAGCTAGCCCATCACCGTGAATTACTTTAGCTAGTCCATCACCATGCAGATAGCAACTAACTTTAGCAGTTTTTACTAATCTATAATCTTTTTCAATACCATATATGTATTTCTCTGCCCAATCGAATTGTACTCTCTGAAATCCATCTATTTGTTTTCTTGTCTCAGGTTTATAATCAACAAGCTTTAATTTATCAATATACTTTTGAACTTCTTCCATGGACTCTGTAATGAAGTGACCACTACCAGCTGCGTAATCAATTATAGTAGGGAGCAAATCATTTTTATTTCCATGCTCTATTTTATTAGCCGTTATCTCACGAATTGGTAAACTTTTTATAATAAATCGAGCTATTGGGACAGGTGTAAAGAACTGACCCGACTCTTGTTTTAGTCCTGTAGTCAATAGCATTTCAAAGAAATCACTAAGGAATTGTTGACGGTAATTATATCGAATTTTGAAACCCTGTAGTAATTGAACTACTTCTTTAACTACTTTTGCATTTTCTTGAAATGACTCATCATCATAAACTTCTTTTATTGCAAATTCATTATTCTTTTTAAGTCTAATTTCAGTTAGAATATCTTTTATTTCATCTCTATATTTTTCTTCGACTTGTTGGAATCTATTATCAAATTCACTGTCGCTCACATCAGATACTTTCTTTTCTAACAGTTCTTTCATCCCTCTTCTGTATAAATCAGTTAACCTTTTTTGAAATGAGATATGATTATCTTCACCTTCTATCCATTGAAAATGTAACTGTTCGTCCGGATTTCTATTTTCATCTACAATCTTACAAAGAAAAAGAGTAAATATTTTATTGAAGGCATTTGGCTTATCAGAGACTACGTTGTGTCTTAATATTTCCAAAAATCTATTAAATATAAAGCTACTGTCTTCTTGTTTAATCTCAATTAGGTCATTCTTTGTTAGCGCTTTACTCTGAAATTCATAAGGTGTAACCCAACTGTCGAAAACACCATTTGATTTTGGTAATTTATTCCATCTTTCAAAAAAATCTTTTACATTGCCTGTTTGGCGGTAATCTTCTTCTATTTTTATTATCTCATTTTTATACTTTATATTTGTTCCATCCAAAGTGGAAGCATACAACATCAGTACTTCTGCATCTTTATCCTGTTGGAAATAAGTGAAAAGCTGACCACCATTTCGTTCCAAGTTTTTAAATTCTTTTTCGAATTCTGTTCCCCAAGTCTTACATTCAATCATCAGATATGCAGAACCATTATCTCGAGTAACGAGTATATCTAACCTACCGCTAGTACCGTGTCCAGTTTTCCAAGTTTTTTCTAGTGTGATATTCTGTGGTAGATATCCCTTTTCGAGGAGTCTATCTACACATTCAAGTACAACCCAATTCTCAGGTTGTGAGAAGTTTAGTGTGGTGCTACTTTCTAAATTAATTTTATTTCCATAATTGAACTTTTGATTTTTTAGATCAATTTCAATACTATAATCTTGATACTTTTTATAAAAGATATCAGACGTATTTTCTTTAGGCAAAAAGCCTAGAGACTTTATTAACTCTTTTTCTTTCATTGTGGGAACAAAATTAATTTAAGTAGTAGAAAGTTAACAAATATAACAAAATGTAAACTTTATTTACAATATGTTAAATAATTTTGCATATCGCGAACTCTCCCCCCATCTATAAAAGAATACTTCTAGATGAGCGTTATTTTCATTAATTTGTAATCTGTAAACTAACTAGAAATACGAAATTGAGTAAATTAACTCCCAAAGAAGGTAGGTTGTACGTAGTATCAACTCCTATCGGTAACTATAATGATATTACAATACGCGCCCTTAACGTACTGCGTGAGGCGGACTTAGTACTCTGCGAGAACTACAAAGAAGCGGCTGCATTACTAAAATACTTCAGTTTGGACAAAGAGCTGGACAGTATAACTGTGAAAAACGAGGATGAGCGATATCCTGAGTTTATTATGATGATTGAGGCAGGCAAAACAATTGCTCTAATCTCTGATTGTGGTACTCCTGCCTTCGCCGACCCCGGTAATCAGCTTATCAATACTGCTGTTAACCGTAATTTGGATGTGCAAGTGCTACCTGGCGCTACTAGTATAATGACTGCTTTGGTACGCTGTGGGTTCGATATAGAGCGATTCTACTTTGCTGGTTTCTTGTCTCGTACATCACCAGAGAGAGTAGCTGAACTAAGAAAACTATCGATGAATGATGATACTTTTTGTCTGCTTGAAACGCCATATCGTCTTATGCCTTTACTAGAAGATGCAGTGCAAGTTATCCCTAATAGGAGAGCTTATCTGGCTTGTAATCTTACTATGAAAAATGAAACTCATCACTACGGAACTATCCAAGAGCTGTATGACAAGTTTAAAGACAAAAAAGTCAAGATGGAATTCGTTATTGTTATACAAGGTAATACTTCTGGATTGCCTTTGGATAAAATCAAATACGTAGAACGTGCTTCTGAGTCAAGCTATCAGCACAATGATAGTGGCGATGACCGTCGTGATGAAAGACCAAGACGCGACGATAGAAGAGACGACCGCGGACCAAGAAGAGACGATCGTGGCGGATTTGTGCATAAAGAAAAACGTGCAGACAGACCTCGATTCCCTCGTGCATCTAGTCCTCGTCGCAACGAAGGGCGTGGTCAAAGCTCTGATGGAGACAGACCGAAATTTGACCGAGATAAAAGAAGTGGTGATAGACCACCTAGACGAGATGGCGGCGGAGCCGGTAAACCTCGATTTAATCGTGAATCTAGACCATTCAGTGAAGACAGAATAGGCAGACGCCGTAAAGAAGAAGGTGCAGACCGTCCTCTTAGAGATGATCGTGATAGCGAAAGACCAAAATTCAACCGTGATGATAGAGGCGGCGATAGACCTCCTAGAAGAGAAAGCAGAGAAGGGGATAGACCTCGCTCAGATAGAGAATCGAGACCAAGACGTGATGATATAAAAAAACTACCTCGTAGAAAAGACGAGTTAGGGAGATCGCAAGTCCAAAGAAGAAGCCGCGATTCGGGTGAAAATAGCGAAAAAGAAGTTCGTAATTTCGCTGGTTGGAGAAAAGATGATATTGTAGATAAGAAACCAAAAAATGATAATGAAAGTAAAGATTAGAAGAATAGACGAAAAGTATAATGATTTGCCACTACCGAGTTATGCTACTGGTGGCTCGGCAGGTATGGATGTATATGCAGCAACGGAAGAGCCGATAACTATAAAGCACGGCGAAGTGAAAATGATACCTACTAATCTGGCTATTGCGCTAGAAAGTGGTTACGAATGCCAAGTTCGTTCACGTAGTGGATTGGCTGCTAAAAATGGTGTATTCGCACTAAATGCACCCGGTACTGTAGATAGTGATTATCGTGGAGAGATTAAGATTATACTTGCAAATTTTGGCGAATCAGATTTCACTATAGAACGTGGCGATAGAATTGCACAACTAGTAATAGCACAATATGAGCATATTGGTTGGAACGAAGTAGAGTCTCTAGATGAAACAGACAGAGGAGAAGGCGGCTTTGGTAGTACAGGAGTGAAGCAATGAGTCGTCCTAAAATAGTTTTCATGGGAACCCCAGAGTTTTCTGTTCCGACTCTGAAATCACTTCATGAAAAGTATGATATTCCAGTAGTTGTTACTGTACCAGACAAACCCAAAGGTAGAGGGCAGAAGATGATGCCTTCTCCTGTGAAGGCTGCTGCAGAGGGATTGGGAATACGTGTATTGCAACCAGTATCACTAAAAGATAAAGATTTTATAAATGAACTGAAAGATATAAATGCTGATCTTTTCTGCATTGTGGCATTCAGAATATTACCAAAAGAAGTGTTTACGTTGCCAAAAATAGCTTCGTTCAATGTCCATACTAGTTTACTTCCAAAATACAGAGGTGCAGCACCTATAAATTGGGCAATAATTAAAGGTGAAAAGAAAAGCGGCGTAACTTCGTTCATCCTCGATGAGAACATAGACACTGGCAATATAGTCGGTAAAAGAGAAGTTCCAATAGGTGAGTCGATGACTGCTGGTGAGTTGCACGATGAACTGATGCCTCTGGCAGCCGAGTTAGCCGTAGAGACTTGCGAACAACTGCTTTCGGGTAATTACCAATTGCTAAAGCAAAACGATTCTCTTGCAACCCCAGCTCCGAAGATATTCAGAGAGGACTGCCGTATCGATTTCAATATGGATGGGGAGGATTTGAAAAACTTTATTAATGGGATGTCACCAATACCTGGAGCATGGACTGAATTTGACGGAAGAAAGGTAAAACTACTAAAAAGTGAATTTTATGAAGAAAATCACACAAAACCTAAGCATTATTTAATAAAAAATGATAATTTTCTGTTACAAACTGCGTCTGGAATTGTTAAAGTATTAGTAATCCAACCAGAAGGAAAAAAAGTTATGCAAATAAGAGATTTTCTAGCAGGATTTAGAGGAAATAAAGAAGGTATATTAGAATGAAAAGAATAGCAATTTTGACCAGTGGAGGCGATGCTCCAGGAATGAACGCACACATAAGAGCCGTTGTACGAACAGGTTTGGCTCGTGGACTGGAAGTAGTGGGTATAGTTGGTGGCTATGAAGGTTTGATGGAAGGTAACTTCAGAAATTTAGAAAGAAAAGATACTGTGAATATAGTTTCTCAAGGTGGTACTATACTCAAGACAAGTCGTTCGGAAGTATTCTTATCGAAAGAAGGAAGAGCAAAGGGTGCTCAAAACCTAAAAGATAATAAAATAGATGGATTGATAACCTGCGGTGGCGACGGTACTCTAAAAGGTGCTCATGCACTGTTTAAAGAGCATGGCATTAGAGTAGTAGGTACACCAGGTACTATCGATAATGATTTATATGGAACATATTATACTATAGGATTTGATACTGCTTGTAACACTGCTGCAGACGCCATAGATAGAATCCGCGATACTGCTGATTCGCACGGAAGAGTATTCATCGTTGAAGTTATGGGACGCCATGAGGGACATATAGCAATGGAAGTGGGTATATCTTGTGGTGCAGAATATATATCAGTTCCCGAGGCAGTAACAAATTTAGAAATATTATACGAAAAATACACTCAGCTAGGATTCCACAACCGAACTATAATAGTGATTGGTGAAGGTGGGGGTAAGTACAAAGGTGCTTACGAACTAGCAGAAGCTTTGAAAGCGGAATACAATATAGATGCGAAATGTGCAGTACTTGGACACATACAAAGAGGAGGTTCGCCAACTGTAAGAGATAGAACTCTAGCTAGTCACCTCGGATTATCAGCGGTAGATGCACTACTTGCCGGCAAAACTAATGTACTAGTAGGGCGAGTACATCACAACATAACTTACACTCCGTTTCCGGAAACATGGACAAAGAGAAAAGAATTACAACCTTATATGTTTGACTTAGCAGAGCTTCTTGCTTAGTATATGAGAACTTACGCCATATTTGAAGCAACCGACAGACCCGAAGCGGAAGAACTTGCAATAAAAGCAATTGAGATTCTCCAAAAATTGGGTGCAAATGTCTGCGTTTCAGAATCAATTGTAAAAAAATATGGTGATAGTATTCCTGACATTAGGGTATGCAAGCGCTCCAGCTATGATGATATAGCTGATGTAATAATTACTTTTGGCGGCGATGGTACTATACTTTCTGCTGTCCAATCATATATTACTTCCGACGTTCCAATTATGGGATTTAACGTCGGGAAACTCGGGTTTTTAGCCGAATTCGTAGTTAGTGGTTTGGAGCAAACACTCAAAGACCTAATGAAAGGCAACTATAAGGTCATTACTCGTTCTGCTATAGAAACTACTATTGATGGAGAAACTATTTACGCTCTCAATGATATGGTGATTGAGAAAAGTGATACTTCTCACATGGTCGAGATAAAAGCATATTCGAATAAGCACTTTATAGGTGAGTATTTTGCGGATGGTTTAATAATAGCAACTCCAACCGGATCTACAGCATATAATCTTTCATCTGGTGGCCCTGTTATCTTTCCTACATCGCCAGTATTCTGCATTACTCCTGTTTCTCCCCATTCGCTAACTCATAGACCCTTAGTTGTGCCTGATAATCAACAATTAGAATTCGTAGTCTATAGCCGTACTGGAGAATTAAAATTAGTTGCGGACGGAAAAGTAAGAAAAAAAATCAGAAATGGTGATATTATTCTGATAAAAAAATCAGACGAGACTGTTAAACTAGTAGAACCTGAGAATAGCTCATTCTTTGATGTCCTTCGGGATAAGTTTCTTTGGGCTGAACACAGAACAAATAAGGAGATTAAATAATCGAACATTTATTTGCATATATAGATTGGGCTATGAGCCCTGATATAATTGACTTTGGAATAATCAAGATCAGATGGTACGGCCTTTTGTTTGCCTTTTCTTTCGTACTTGGTTACCAAATAATACTTAAGATATTCAAACAGGAAGGACACACACAAAAACAATTAGACTCCCTCACAGTTTATATGATTTTGGGTACTGTTATAGGTGCAAGGTTGGGACATTGCCTATTCTACGAACCTTCTTATTACTTATCGAACCCATTAGAAATACTTAAGGTTTGGAACGGTGGTCTTGCGAGTCATGGAGCAGCTATTGGTATTCTTACTTCGCTCTATATTTTTGCTCAGAAGAATAAAGAAATAACTTATCCTTGGATTGTAGATAGAATAGTTATTGTAGTGGCTTCTGCGGGATTTTTTATTCGGCTAGGAAATTTCTTTAATTCTGAAATACTTGGAAAAGCCACAGATTTACCCTGGGCAGTCGTATTCCATAGAGTTGACGAGATAGCGCGCCATCCATCGCAAATGTATGAAGCAATAGCTTATTTGGGCATATTTGCGGTACTTTGGATATACTACAACAAATGGAAAGAAAAAACTGCTGATTATGCTCTCTTTTCAAGATTCTTAGTCCTAATTTTCAGTGCTCGTTTTCTAATAGAATTCACAAAAGAAAATCAATCTGCGTTTGAAAATGGTATGTTACTAAATATGGGGCAATTACTAAGTTTACCACTAATTATACTTGGTGTGGTACTACTAATCAAATCAGCCGGCAAACAGAAACTGTAAAGTTGTTTTGGAGAATACCTATATCCGTTGACTAAAGTCAACGGCAATACTTTTATAATAATTCAGTAAGATGTATAGAAGGCTAGTAGAATGTATTGCCGTCGGTTTTAACCGACGGATAGAAGAGATAACTCAAATCTATTTGGACTTTAGTCCCATATTATTTCGCCACTCTGTGGCTATCTAAATCTAATCAATTAAACTCAATAATAAAAAAAGAGCTACCCTTTTGATAGAAGAGTAGCTCCAATTACCTGTAAAACAGTTGAACTGTTAACTAGCAATATTAGTTGCCATTATAACAGAAATTCCACCTACTTTACTAACTTTACCTTCAATATTGACAGACTCATCGCCAGCCACTTTTGCAAGGCCTTTCCAATCGTAGTTACCAGCAGCGTTGAACACCATATAGAATGTTCCATTGGATAAGAAACCCACGTATTGTCCTGCCATAACTAATTCTTTCACTCTAGCTGTGCTTAGTGCTTCGTAGTTACCTGTAACCACATCAGTCAACTTAACAACTTTACCAGTCAAACTACCTTTAGTAGATTTAGTTGTCTCGCCACTTGTTTTAGCAGTTTCAACAGCTTTTTCTACTTTTTCAGCAACTTCTTCTGTAGCTTCTTCAACTTCTTCACTGACTTCTTCTG
>JAGQWJ010000041.1:18223-27113 GCA_020437395.1 Ignavibacteriota bacterium
TTCTTCTACAGTTTCTTCAGCTTTGTCCACTTGTTCTTGTAAAGTTTCGTCAGCTGGTTTGTCTTGTTCTTCGTTACCGCCACAAGCTAATAGTAAACCTGATAGCAATAATACTAATAGTATATTTTTCATCATTTACTCCTTAGTTGTATGATTTAGCGATTATGTAATTGAAACCTTTAGCAGATTTTACTGTTCCGTCAATTGTGTAATTGCTTCCAGCATTTTTTGCTAAGCTTTTAGTATCTACGTTACCGGCTGCATTCAGTACAAAGTAAATTTTGCCATTCGATTTGAAAGCTAATGGTTGACCTGCTTTGTATAGTTCTATTGCTCTGTCTTTATCAATTGATGCATTAGCATTAGTGTATTCAGATGATAAACTTACAGTAGTGCCTGATAATCCTGATTGTGCATTGATGTCCATTTGAGTAACGGCTAAGCCAATCACTGAAACAGAAATCAATATTGCTATAAATAATTTTTTCATCGTATAGTTACCTTTGTTTATTATTTCTTAGCGTATGGAAAACCAGCGTTAACTTGGTATGACACCTCTATTTCAACATATTGGTTACCTGGAGTTCCTTGTAAAAAACTACCGTTTACGTATTTCAAAAGAATTTTTGAATAGTGATCTTCGCCAGCGCCATTAGTGTGCTTTACGTAAACAACAACGCTAGAAGCAACATTAGTTAATGTGTGGAAATTTTGTGTGTAGTTTTTATTATCCAATTTCTGTGAATCGAAAACTTCATTTAGACTTTCAGCAGGAACAGCTTCAGAAATAGCTGCTGATTCAGTTGCAGTAGAAGCATTAGCATAGCTCAACTGAGATGCAGAACCGAACTTAATTTCACCACCCTTAGTGTCAAGTCCAAGGTTCCATTCAGCAATATTTTTAATAGTTTTTACTGTTGGAAAGAAATCACCTAATCCATCATCTTCATAAAGAGCTAAACCACTACCTTGATCTGTTACATCAGAAGCATATAGCTTTATAGTGTTGCCATCTACTTTTTCGAATCTCATAGCTGGTGCCCATTTGATAGTTGATGCAGTAGAAGAGTTACCATTTTTATAGTTAGTAACTACTTCAAATATAAAGACTTTGTCTTCGTCTAAATTAGTAACTTCAAATGCTTCATTAGCTTTAGCTGCTGACAATTCAGGAGCATTATCAGAAGAAGTATTCTCCGGATAATAAGTTACAGTATAGTCTTTCACTTGTGTCAAATCAATATTACCGTCATTTTGCCATTTTAAATGAACTGTAGTACTGTTAATAGATGTAGCTTCTAAGCCGATTGGTGCTGTTGGTGTATCTTCAACAGGTGCTACAGTGTCTTCTTCACAAGCATTGAACGCGAACATAACTGCAACTAATGCAGTCAAAAGTGATAATTTTTTTAGAATATTCATAAAAAAATACCTCCGTTTAAATTGTTAATAAAATTATAATCTCAAATTTAACAAATACTATTATATATTGGAAGAAGAAGATAAGATTTGAGAAAGATTTTTAGTCAATTCTCTTCTATCATAATCACTTACAAACTCATCATTTCCTTTTGGGAGTGAGCCCTTCTTCCATAATTCATAATATGTTGTTAGTGCCTTATATATATCATCTTTGTCATCTGGCTCTGCTGTCAGTGCAATTCCAGATGAAACAGCCAAATCTCTCATATAGCTTTTAGGCATTGTAGCTATAATTGGCTTTTTTGCACCAAAGTATTCATAGAGTTTACCAGGTGTCCTTACGTCATCATTTTGCAATATCCAAAGTATATCTGAACTCATAAGATGCGAAACCGCATCTTTATGACTGACATTGCCAGTCAAAATAACATTATCTTCTAATTTTAATTTCTTGATCAATTTCTGATGGTTCTTTCGCATCAGACCAACTAATTTCAAATTTAGTTTATTTTTATCAGATTGATTTTCTTCTAACAATTTTTTAAAAGCTTCGAAAAATGGTTTAGGATTTCTATTGTCTTGAAACAAACCAGAATGAGTTATTACAAATTCATTTCTGTTTGTTCGTAATTCGCAATTTTCAAAATCTTCCTTGTCATATCCATGTGAAACGATACTGATGTCATTATGTTTTAGTAACTTATAATTTTTTAGTAATCTTTCTTTCTGCTCTCTTGAAATTACCACGATCTTGCTAGATTTGTAAAGAACCTCTGCTTCTAATTTCTTATTATAATGTTTGTGGAATTTGGTTGGCATAACGTTGAACGGATTGCCATACCACTGGTCTCTGTAATCCAAGACTAATGGAATGCCATACTTTTTCGATAGTTCCGCAGCCGCCAGATGGCTTGTAAAAGGAGGAGCAGTAGAAAAGATAACATCAGGTCTTTCTTCTTCAATTATCTTACTACCAGTCTCTATTGCTTTTTTCTTCCAATATATTTTACTGTCTGGTTGACGGATTAACCCACTTAGGAATCTGCCAATTTTTTGTACTAATGTAGAAGGGTAGTTTCGTTGCTTAGTAGATTCGTCATCAGTTCTGAATATCTTTATCTTATCTGAGGTTAATTCATCTAGAAGAGTATCGTCGTAAGCATAGTAAGAACCAGAATTAGTAGTGAGAACCATCGGCTCCCACCCAAATTCCGGTAAATACTTTACAAATTTCAATGTTCTCTGCACACCACTAAGCCCCATGGGAGGAAAGTAATATGCCATTACGAGAACTCTTCTATTAGCCATTGCAGTGATATTACTTATTTTACTACTGGCAATTCTGCAGGAGCATTAGTAAATGGTACTGCACCGTCAAAAGTTACGTGTACGTTGTCTTCCAATCTTATACCCCATTTACCTTCAAAGTAAATTCCTGGTTCTATTGCTAACACAACACCAACTGGAACATTTTCTTCTTTTCTGAAAGTTATAAATGGCATTTCGTGAGCAGCTACACCAATTCCATGACCTAATGAATGCTTGAAATTATCACCATAGCCAGCTTTTTCTATATGCTTTCTTGCATACTCATCTAATATTTTACCATTTATTCCAGGTCTTAGATTATCGATAGCTTTCTGTTTAGCTTCGTACACTGTCTTATAAACGCTGATTTGTTCTTTCGTAGGTTTACCAATGCAAAATACTCTTGTTATATCGCAACCAAAACCTTCAACCATTGTCCCAAAGTCCAAGAGTATCAGATCCCCTTTTTTGATTTTTCTGTGCGAAGGTCTTCCGTGTGGCATAGATGTTCTTTCGCCAGCCAAAACTATCGGGTTGAATGGCTCACCTTCAGAACCTTGTTTACGTGCTTCGTATATCAATTCACTTTGAAGTTCAATCTCAGTCATACCAACTTTGACTTTTTTCTTCATTGTTTCATAAACTGATTCTGCAATCTTACAAGCTGCTTTTATGTGGTCTAATTCCACAGGTGCTTTTGGCATCGTAAATGGTTCTACTTCCTTAGGAGCAGGTTTGAACTTTACTGGCCTGATGACATTTCTAATATCTACTGCTTCCGTATAAGCTATTCTATCCGATTCGAATCCTAAATTCTTGATCTTAGCTAATATTTTTGCATCAACCATATATTGCCAAACATCACGAGTAATATGAACCGTCATATTAGGTAAATCATAAAGATCTGTTTTTACTGATTCTTCATATCTGTCATCAGTGAAGAAATGCAAATCATCAGGGGTAATCAACAAAGCTCCGTTCGAGCCAGAGAATTTTGTTAAATACCTAACTGTTGGCATGTGAGTAACAATCATTGCATCTAATTTTTGATCATCTATCATAAACCTTATCTGCTCTAACCTCATGTCGTTCAGTTCCGGATAAGGGGTAAATGTCATCAAACTTCTGTCAATTGAATTGTCAATTCCAGCTTTTTCCTTTTTTGTAGAAACTTTTTTTGTACTAGCTTTTTTAGTTGATGTTTTCTTTTCAACTTTAGCTGTTGATTTTTTAGTTTCTTTTGTAGCTTTTTTTGCCATAATATTAAACTTTTATTTATTTAAACAAAGTAATTTGGTGCTTCTTTTGAAATGCGAATACTGTGAGGGTGCGATTCTTTGATACCCGCATTTGTAATTTTTATAAATCGTGCATTTTCTTTCATAGTTGCTATATCTTTGCAACCGCAATATCCCATTGAAGCCCTTAAACCGCCTTTCAGTTGATAGAGCGTCTCGCTTACTTGTCCCTTGAAAGGCACTCTTCCTTCAATTCCTTCTGGAACAAATTTCGATATCTCATCTTCCATATCTTGGAAATATCTGTCAGCAGATCCGGTTTTCATTGCCCCAATGGAACCCATTCCTCTGTACATTTTATAAGATCGTCCTTCGAAGATTATTTTCTCACCAGGCGATTCTTCATGACCAGCGAACATACTACCTATCATCACAGAATCTGCTCCAGCAGCAATAGCTTTTGCTATGTCACCCGTTTGCTTAATTCCGCCGTCAGCTATTAATGGAATATTAGTTCCTTTTAGTCCTTTGGCAACGTTCAGAACAGCCGTTAGCTGTGGTACACCCACTCCAGCTATTATTCTTGTCGTACAAATCGAACCAGGTCCTATACCTACTTTTACCGCATTTACTCCAGCTTCAACCAATGCTAAAGCAGCAGACTCCGTAGCTATATTACCACCGATTATCTGTAAATCCTTATAAGTAGCTCTTATTTTCTTGACTGTTTCTAAAACTCCTCTTGAATGTCCGTGAGCAGTATCAACGAATACTGCATCTACACCAGACGAAATAAGAGCATCTATTCTGTCCATTGTGTCAGAAGTTACTCCGACTGCTGCACCAACTCTCAATCGACCGTGCATATCTTTACATGCCTGAGGGAAGTTCTTTTTCTTTTGAATATCTTTAAAAGTAATAAGTCCTCGCAACTTGTTGTTGCTATCGACTACTGGCAACTTCTCTATTCTGTGACTTTGTAATATTATTTCTGCTTCTTCCAAGGTAGTTCCCTCTGGAGCAGTGATAATATTTTCCTTAGTCATTATATTTTCGATACACTCAGACCTGTTCGGATTGAAACGCAAATCACGATTAGTAATAATACCAATTAATTCATGGTCATTGTTTATTATTGGGATACCCGAAATGTGGTATTTGTTCATCAAATCTACAGCTTGACCTACATTTTTGTCAACCGTTAGGGTAACGGGATCCATTATCATCCCACTTTCCGAACGCTTTACTTGGTCAACTTGCGACGCCTGTTCAGTGATAGACATATTCTTATGAATAACCCCAATTCCACCCTCTCTTGCTATTGCTCTTGCCATCTGTGCATCGGTAACTGTGTCCATTGCAGCACTTATGAATGGTATATTAAGCTCAATCCCATCTGTCAATTTTGTTTTTAGCGAAGTGTCTCGAGGAAGGACTTCCGAATAATCGGGCACAAGAAGAACGTCGTCATAAGTGATTCCTTCTTGCAGAATTTTTTCGTTTGCCATAGTGGTATGACTTTATTTTAGTGAATTCAAAATACTGAAACGAAACGTTTAAATATTAAAGACAGATACAGATTCACTATATCTGTCTTTTCTTATACATTTCTTACTTACTCTACTATAATCGCATCTTCAACTAAGATAGAAATACGATTATTTTGCAATTCCACAAAACCTGTACCCGTCTTGTAAATCAACTCTTTGTTGCTATTTTCAGCAATTTTTAGTTGACCTTCGCTCAGCGAAGAGACAATAGGTGCGTGATTATATAGAATTTGGAAAGGTGATTTCGTTCCTGGTACAGTTACTGACTGTACATCACCTTTGAATATAACCTCTTGAGGAGTTATAATCTCTAAATATAAACTTTTGTCTGTCATAGTAATACCTTACTATACGCCTTGTTTTTTAGCTAAATCCATAACCTCGTCAATAGTACCCTTGTACGTAAACATATTCTCAGGTATCTCATCACAATCACCATCTAAAATCGCTTTGAAACCAGCTACTGTATCGGCAATAGTAACATATCTACCTTGGAATCCAGTGAACTGCTCAGCAACGTTAAATGGTTGTGAGAAGAATTTCTCTATCTTACGAGCTCTGTAAACTGCAATCTTATCATCGTCTGAAAGCTCATCCATACCAAGGATATTGATGATATCTTGCAAATCTTTGTAAGTTTGAAGTGTTCGTACACATTTCTGAGCTACGTCATAGTGCTCTTGACCAATAATATTCGGATCCATAATACGAGAAGATGAATCAAGAGGATCTACGGCAGGATAGATACCTAAGTTCGCAATATCCCTAGAAAGTACAGTCTTCGCATCTAAGTGGGCGAAAGTATTAGCCGGAGCAGGGTCAGTCAAGTCATCCGCAGGAACGTAAACCGCCTGTACAGATGTGATAGAACCTTTGTCAGTAGAGGCAATACGCTCTTGCAATGCACCCATCTCAGTTGCTAATGTCGGTTGGTAACCTACAGCTGAAGGCATACGCCCTAATAGTGCAGAAACCTCAGAACCAGCTTGAGTGAAACGGAATATATTATCTACGAAAAGTAGTACGTCACGACCTTCTTCGTCACGGAAGTACTCAGCAGCTGTAAGAGCTGTAAGTGCTACTCTAGAACGTGCCCCTGGAGGCTCGTTCATCTGACCGAATACAAGTGCCGTTTTGTCCAATACGCCTGACTCTTCCATCTCTCTGTAAAGGTCATTACCCTCACGAGTACGCTCTCCAACACCAGCGAAACAAGAGTAACCACCGTGTTGCTTTGCAATATTGTGAATTAGCTCTTGGATGATTACCGTCTTACCTACACCAGCACCACCGAATAGACCCGTTTTACCACCTTTAGTGAATGGCTCGATAAGGTCAATAACTTTAATACCTGTCTCAAACATTTCAGAAGTAGTAGAGAGTACTTTAAAGTCAGGTGATGGTTTATGGATAGGGGATGTATGCAATCCCTTGATTTCTCCTTTATTATCGATTGGATCACCGATAACGTTGAACATACGACCGAGAATCTCTGGTCCAACTTGGATTGATATTGGTTCCCCAACATCATACGCTTTCATTCCACGAACAAGACCATCAGTCGATTCCATTGATACAGTTCTTACCCTGTTTTCTCCAAGGTGTTGTTGTACCTCACAGATTAAATCTAGATCTTCGCCAGTTTCGACGTTCTTTGTTGGGATTTTAATAGCATTTAATACTTCCGGTATATTACCGTCCGAAAACTCGATGTCAACTACAGGACCGATTACCTGTATGATTACTCCTTCTTTCATGTAGAGCTACCTTAAATTTTTTGAATGCTTGAATTATGTTTCTTTTCTAAAGATTTAATATGTTTTTATAAATCAACTATTAAATCGAATGCAAAATTAGATATAATTTTAGCTATTACAAAGAAAAGTATCAATTTATTTCAAATATTGTTTTTTATATTCAAAATTATCTGTTAAGTTAGCTGTCTATATTATTCACAGAAGTGAATAATATTCAGTTGGGGAGGTGGCAGAGTGGTAATGCAGCAGCCTGCTAAGCTGTGACGGGGTTTCCCGTCCCCGAGTTCGAATCTCGGTCTCTCCGCCAGCATAAAAACACGCCCGTCCTTTTAGTTAGGATGGGCTTTTTTTTATTTGAATAATTTAAGATATTCTTCGAGTACATAGGATTTATTTTTAGATACAATATCTCTTTCTTCCAATATTTCTAATTCCATTAGATCATATAACAATTTATATACTGTTGGTTTTGATTGATTCAATATATTCCTAGCGTCAATTGCACTAATTATTGGTTGCACATACATATAATCAATTATTTTCTTTGCATTAGATGCTCTATTACCTAATTTTTTGATTTTTTCATCTGTTTCTTGCTTCAACTTCAGAATACTGTCGAATGTCTTTATTCCATTTCTTGCAGTTTCAACTATTCCGGTTAGAAAAAATTTCAACCATTTATTAATATCATTTGATTCTCTAACTCTAGTTAAGTTATCATAGTATTGTATTCTATTTCTTTCAAAATAATCAGAAAGATACAAAACTGGAATCTTTATAATTCCTCTGCTTACTAAGTAAAGAGTAATAAGTAGCCTTCCTACTCTTCCGTTTCCATCTAAAAATGGATGAATTGTTTCAAATTGATAATGAATAATTCCTGCTTTAATTAATTCTGGTATTTTAATTGTATCATTATGGGCAAATTTTTCCAAATCACTCATTAGCTGGTTTATCGTTGAATGATGAGGTGGTATGAACGTAGCATTATTTATATTCGTTCCACCAATCCAATTTTGACTCACTCTAAACTCACCTGGCATTTTATTCATACCTCTAACATTATCAAGTAAAACTTTGTGAGTTGATTTAATCAATCTAGTAGAAAATGGTAAATTATTCAATTCTTCTATTGCTTTATTTAAAGCAGAAATATAATTTTGAACTTCTTCCCAATCATCTCTTTTTTCTTGGATTAATTCATTTTTAGGTAATATAGCCTCCTCAATATTTGTTTGAGTACCCTCTATTTTGCTCGATTGTGTCGCCTCTTTGACTATATGCATACCAATAAATAAGTTGACGTTAGGTACATATTCCGAATACATATCTAACCTACCTATATTTCTATCGGCTAAGCTAAGCAAATTTAGTAGCTCCATATCATCAATTTGCCATATTCGGTTTATGAATTCTGGCTGAAAGCTACTATAGTTATCTTGCGTTATATATTTCCCTGCAGTAAAGTTTTTCATAAGAATCTTAACTATTATTAGAAAAAGTAAAGAAAATACTATTATTTCTTTACTAAACTATATAAAAGTTAAGCAATTTGCAAGTTTTCTTTACTATTTTTTGTTAGAGTTAAATTTTTTGTGTTTTTCTTAACTGGGTC
>JAGQWJ010000042.1 GCA_020437395.1 Ignavibacteriota bacterium
GTGTGCTATCCATAAAAAAAGCTGAATACAGTTCCTCTTGATACAGAAATAAAGACAATAGATAAAAAAGCAATCCAGTGTGAAGAATACTTATAAGCATTCCTTGAATTATATGTTTCTTTTTGTAGTGACCAATTTCATGAGCCAACACTGAAACTAATTCACCTGTAGTATGTTTTTCAATTAATGTGTCAAATAGAGCAATTCTTTTATTTTTACCAAACCCAGTAAAGAATGCATTTGACTTGGAAGAACGTTTCGAGCCATCCATTATAAATATATCTTGCAATTGAAAATCAACGCTTTTTGAAAATTCCATGATTTCCTGTTTTAACTCCCCATCCTCCAATGGTTTAAACTTGTTGAATATTGGCATTATCCATTTCGGTGCTATATATTGCATTATTAAAGTAAATGCAATCACAGCTAACCATGCATAAAGCCAACTCATTTCACCAAGTTCATGGAATATATATAATATAAGTGCCAAAATCGGACCACCTACTAGCACTGCAAGAAAAATACCCTTAAGAATATCAAGAATAAAAGTTTTAGCAGTTGTTTTGTTGAATCCAAATTGTTCTTCTATCACAAAAGTAGAATAAACTGAAAAAGGTAATGAAACTAATTGTTGTAATAATATTAAAATTCCAAAGAAATATAAACCACGAATTATAAACTGAGAACTCCAGTTTTCTGCCAGAGTGTTTACGTATTCGAAACCACCTAAATACCAAAATAGAAATAAAGAAAATAGTCCAAAGCTGGAACTTATAAACCCGAACTTAGTTCTTACTTTCGTATATTGTTGTGATTTACTGTACGTCTCCTTATCATAAACATCTTCAAACTCTTTTGGTAATTCCGAATTAAGTGCAGTTAAGTTTAAATATTTAGTGGTATTATCAATTAGAAACTCTATTAATACGATTGCAGTTATTATTAAAGTATAAGTATTCATTTTTTTCTCAGATTGATTTTGAATTGCAACTTAATAAAAAAAAGCAACTCAAATAATTAGAGTTGCTTTTACATTTCGTGAATTTTATAAAGTTAATTTATTGATTTAACAATTTCTCTATATCAGGTGCAATTTTTGCTGGTGTTGTTTGAGGAGAGTATCTATTATTAGGTACACCATCTTTCCCAATTAAGAATTTCGTAAAGTTCCACTTTATGTCATCTGTTATTAGCCCAGATTGCTCCGATTTTAAATAAATATAAAGAGGATGAGCATTCTTTCCATTTACATCAATTTTATCAAATAGGGGAAATGTAGTAGAAAATTTTGTAGAGCAAAACTCTTTTATCTCACTCTTTTCTCCTGGTTCTTGTCCACCAAATTGGTTACATGGAAAAGCCAAAACTTCAAATCCTTGATCTTTGTACTTTGTATATACTTCTTGCAATCCTTCATATTGCGGTGTAAATCCGCATTCACTGGCCGTATTTACAATCAATAGAACCTTTCCTTTGTAATCTGAAAGGTTTACAGTATCACCATCTATATTCACTGCAGAATAGTCGTAAACAGTTTTATTTGTTGCCATTTCTTTACCTTCCGATTTACAATTCATAGTTAAGACAGTCAAAAATAAAATTAGTGATATTAACTTTATGTTTCTCATCTTTTTTCTCTTAAGTAAGTTTGTTACTTTTCAAAAACGACTGGCTCGCAATCACATTGTTGTTGAACGATAATTTTTGCAGCATTAGCTGATTCTAAGCTAGAATAATTACCAATTACTACAGCATATTTCTGTTCATTGTTAACTAATTTTTCTTTTACTTCAGTTCTCATTCTTTTTCGTAAGAACTTTTTCATTTCTGAATTAGCATTCTTCATTTCATCAAAAAGACCAACTTGTAAACCGTAGTAACCAGTATTACCAATCTCTTCCAATTCAATTGCTTCAGATTTAGCTATTGTTTTTTTCTCAATAACTGGCTCCAATTTTACTTCAGCAACTTCTGGCTCAGATTCAGAAATTTTCTTTTTTTGTTCTTCTAATATTGCAGATGCAGTTGGCTCAGGATTTTGATTGACATCATTAGCATTTACTCTTATCCTCTGACGTACAACTTTGTGATTGCCAGTATTCATAGCCAAATTGTCTTGATTAGTGGCAACAACTTTTTTTATGGTAATCTGTTGCTCTTCTTGAATCGGTTCCACAACTGGCTCAACAGGTTCTTTTCTTTCAATAACCATTCCTATTTTTTCTGGTTCTTTGTCAGAAGTCAAATCCTGCATTGGTTGAGGTTTGTAATTTGGTTCTTCTTTAATTACAGGAGTGTTATCTCTACCAATTGGTTTCTCATTGGTAGCTTTTAATATACTATTTTCTTTTTTAAATATTCCTTCTGCCATTCGAACAACTTCCGCAGCTGGTACTATATATGGTGAGTTAGGATATCTAGTTTTGAAATAATTCAGTTCATATTGTGCTTTGTTAGTCTCACCTTTTAGAGCATAGAACTGTACAATTCTCCAATATGCGTCGTCAGCCCAATCACTTTCCGGATAGGTAGTAACTATCTTTTTATAAATGTCAAGTGATTTGTGTGCATCATCAATTACAACAGCTAATAGTAACTTGACACCAGCGTCGTCTGGATACTCAACCATTAGGTCCGGCAATTGTGATTTAACTTCTGTGATTTTACCGTTTGCTACCATTTCTAAATATGCGTTTATATCAGGACCATTCGCCTGAGCAGACACATAAGTAAAAAGGCATAATAATAGGACTAAATTTCTCATTATTTCCCCCGAGAGATTATAGTTTAGATTTATATTTATGCTACTGGATACTAAAATATAAATTTTATTTGAATTAAGAAAATATGTGAGTAAATTTCAGAAAACTAGAAACAAAAAAATAAAAACGAATGTCGAATCAGAAAATAAACCTCTTATTTGCCGCTGGTGGTACAGGTGGTCATCTATTCCCTGCTACTGCTGTTGCAAACTATCTTAGAGCTAACTATAACGATAAAGTAAATTGTTTCTTCATTGGTACTGAAGATAGAATTGAATCTATTAAAGTACCACAATTGGGATTTCCTTATTATTCTATGCCAATAACTGCATTCCCAGGTAAAAATCTTAAAGGACTAAAATATCCAATTACTTTTATAAATGCTATTTCAAAAGCTCGAAGTGTAATTAAAAATGAAAAAATTGATGCGGTCATTTGTACTGGTGCCTATATAAGTTACCCTCCTGGATTAGCAGCCAGAAGATTGAAGAAAAAACTTTTTCTTATGGAATCTAACGTGAATCCAGGTAAGAGTATATTGTGGTTATCAAAGTATGCAACAAAAGTTTATACCTCGTATGAAAAAAGTAAAGAGTACTTTGACCCAATTTCTGCTATTAAATTGAATTGTTTGGGTAACCCAGTAAGAGACGAAATACTTAATCCACCTACTAAAGAAGCAGCATTAAATAAGTATAATTTCAACCACGAATATAAGACTATATTTATATTTGGTGGCAGTTTAGGAGCAAAATCTATCAACATGGCAGTTGAGAAAAACCTCAAAGAATTTGGCGAAATGAAAGTGAATATTATTTGGCAAACAGGGAAGAACTATGTTATACCAGCTGTAATTCCTCCGAATATTATTGCTACAGAATTTATTGATGATATGGCGACTGCCTACAGTGCTGCTGATTTGGTTGTGGCAAGATCAGGGGCTACAACTGTCGCAGAAATATCTGTGCTAGCTAAGCCATCTATATTGGTACCTTTACCTTCTGCATCTAATAATGAACAATATGAAAATGCAAGAATGTTAGATGAGAGTAAAGCCGCAATATTGATTAGTAATGATAAGATTCAGGACTCATTACTTAATTCTATTATACAATTAATTGAAAACGAATCTGAGTTAAATATCATGTCTGAAAGGATTAAGGAATTTGCTCGACCAAATGCAGTTAATGAAATTGCAGAAGATATATTGAACACTATAACAATTAAATAATTTCCAAAAACTTATCAATTGAATCAATTAACTTTGTTTTGCTTATCTCAATCCTTTCGCCACTATTTGATTTAAGCACTAAATTAATATCTGACTTAGGGGCAAACTTTAACAACTCTTGTTCTATAGATTTGCTTAATACCATAACTGGTGTATCATAAGTTCCTGCGATATGTACCACAGAAGTATCTGCTGTGATGACACCTTTCGCACGGTGTATAATTGGGAATGTATCGATAATAGATTTAGTAATTGCTCTTTCTATATTAGTTATTTCACTTAACTTTTGTGCTAAGTCATTATGATTTGGGGCAGAAAGTAAATATACTTTGATATTCTTGCTTTTCAAATAAACTAAAATCTCTTTAGCTAAATCAAATTGTAAGCTTTTTGATTCATTACTTGCTGATATATTGACTATGATATACTCTTCTCGTACATTCTGCATATCTGCTTTATAATTAAGATACATAAGTGGAATATTTAAGGAGTAATCTGGAGTAATATCTAATGCCTTCAATGTAGAAAGTATCCTATCTTGGAAGTGAGTTTTATCTTGATTGAATACCGAAACATCTACATCGAAAATAGAAGATTCTCCATTTACGAAGCCAATTCTTTTTTCAGCTTTAACTAATCCAGCTATGAAATATGACTCCGTAGAAAAGTGATCTTTTGGTTCTAGAATAACATCATAATTCATTTTTCTAAGTCTCATTATCAGGGGTATTAGTTTGAAGGGGTTCTTATTCCATATATAAACATTATCTACATAATCGGCATATTTTAGAATACTATGATTGTCATTGCTAGCCAAGACATCGACAATTATATTCTCAGAACTGTTTTTAAGTTGGTATAATAGGGGAGTTGACAAAATCATATCTCCAATTCGCCCTAATCTAATAACAAGTATTTTCATAAATCCACAAAATTTTTATCTCAAAGCTAAATAATATTTTTCAATTAATAATTTGGAATGAAATTTGAGTGTTGTTATATTTAAAAATAAATATATGTTAAAATATGAATACAATAGATAGTAAGGAACAAAACTATTTTGAGCTGAATGAGCATAACTCACTCCAAGTGACTGTCTTTATTATGCTTATATTAGTAATATCGATTGCAATCTTTTTTGTATTACTCCCTGCTGCCGAATATATGTTCGAGGGATATTTGTTAGGAATTGTAACTTATGATGGTAGCAATGTGCATTATCTTATTGATACAGGATCAGCACAAAAGCCGACTAATATGTACTTTTCCTGGGCAGTAGATATTTATAAAGGAACTCCTCAAGAAGCTCGTTATTGGTTTAATCCATTTCTTTCTTTATCAATCCCAAGTTTAATAATCGGTTTGTTTTTTGCATTTCTATTATCAGCACTTTTACCAAAGAATTTGGGCTATATTAGGCAGAAAATTGAAAGAGAAACTGCAGGATTGTTAGATGAAATTTGCCTAAGAATTTATGGGTTTCATAGTGAAGATGAAAGAAATTTGCTAAGAAAACAAATTGCAAATGCAGACCTTAGGGATTTACATGATTTTGAAAGAGATTGGCGGATGAGTCTTGAAGATTTGAGGGTTCTTAACGGAGCAATTAAATGGTTAAACGGTAATTACTTCCACAAGATTATTAATATTAATAGTGGAGTTAAAGTTTATCTTCGATTTTATTTTACTGAAAGATATTCGAATAATATTATTGGTGCTGTTTATATGGGGGCTGCTAGTTTAATTATTATTATTGGACTTAGAGGTTTGAAATTTATACCAGCTAATGAACCTTCGTTAGTTTTATTTGCACTTGGGTTAGAGTTCACATTATTAATGATATATGCATTTACATTAATGTACTCACGAACTGAAAGTGATGATCAACATCTAGTTAGCTCACAATCAAATGGAAATGGCTCTGATATCTCAGATATAGGAAATAGTCGCGAAGTAGAAAAACTACTTAAAGCATTTGTGAAATCAACACCTAAGAATGATTAATGCCACTTGAACTTATCGAAGAAAAACTAAATGGTATCAAGCTCTTTACTCCAAAAATATTTGGTGACAAAAGAGGTTGGTTTATGGAAAGCTATAGAAAAGATGATTTGGAAAAACATGGAATCAGTGTTGAATTTATTCAAGATAATCATTCTATGTCAACTAAGGGTGTACTTAGAGGTATGCATTTCCAACATACTCCTCCACAAGATAAACTTATTAGGGTTACTAAAGGAATAGCACAAGTTGTAGAAGTAGATATAAGAATTGATTCACCAACATTTGGTCAATGGGTTAGCTATGAACTAAGCGAAGAGAATATGCGAATTCTATGGGTTCCAGCCGGTTTTGCGAATGGATTTCTGACTCTTTCTGATGTTGTCGAAATGCAATATAAGGTCACAAACTATTGGAATGCTGAAGGTGAATTGAATATTAAGTTTGATGATCCTGACATTGGAATTGAATGGCAATCGGATAACCCTATAATTAGTGAAAGGGATACGAACGCTGGTTCACTGAAGAATTGGAAAGAGAACGGATTCAAATTTTAGAATAAAAGCCAGCCATGACTACCTGCTACACTTCCAAAAATTGTCAATAAGCTGATAGTTAACAATACCCAATGCGCTATTTGTATTATTTTGAATGCTTTCTCTGGATTATCAGTTGCGTACTTCCTGAATATTTTATGAAGATAGTAAGGCTCTAGAATAAATAGAATTACTGTAAATATTAGCCAGACTAATGTCATAGCATGTATCCACCAATAGCTCAAATCCAAGTATCTATCCCAAGCATTTAATTCATAAAGCATATAGAAACCAGTTATAGCGGTTAGCAAGGTAGTTATCTTTGCTTGGATTGCAAATCTTCCCTCTATTCTTTCGAAAGTATTTATTTTGTCATCTTTGCTCTCTAACTTCTTTATAGATGGTATGATTACGGTTGTTACCATAGAAACACCTCCTATCCAAAAAACAACTGAAAGTATATGTATAACGCGAGCTAAAGTGAATGTTTCAAAACTCATTTATTTTTTTTAAGTATATTAGTTTGAAGCTAAACTATCAAGGATAGAAATATTAATTTGTAAGAATTAGTTTTCGTACTGTTTTGTTAGTCAAGAAAATTAATTAATCACTTTTCCTTTATTTTTATCATCTATGAATAACCTGTTTAATTCCTCAAAAATTTCTGTAGCTACATCAATATCAATATCAATTATCGAGGCATCATTACCATATACAGTAGCGGCAGTATCTATCTCAACTGTAGCTAAACCTAGTCTTCTCTGGAAATACGAAGATCTCATGTGAATAGTCTGTATCTTTTCAATAGGAATTATTGATATTTTCTGAAACCAGAATCCTTGTTTTACTATTATCTGATTGTTTTCAACATGGTAGCCACGATACTGGTATCTGATATAAGCGGCAAACCCAATAATTGGTAATAGTACTAATAGTACCCAAAAACTATCAAATGTAAAATATAGAGCAATTCCGAATGGAATAGAGAATACTAAATACTTCACTACTGCTCTTCTTATAGATTTGGGGCTAACCTTTGTAAATATTTCAGGAATCACTACAGCTCTAATCTTGTTAATTATCTCTTTTACTTGTGAAAACTTAGCAAATGGAATTGCTGTTTCAGACTTTGCCTTAGTTCCATCACCACCACCAAAGCCAGCAGTCTGTAAATCTAGTCTATAAAAGTTTAGTTTTCTTGTAATTGGATTAGATTTTATAACCATCATCTGTAATTTTTTGAGAGGAATAGCTCCTTTTTGGCTCGAAAATAAACCCTGTGATGTAAGTAATTTTCCTTTTTCACTTACTAACTTAAATCTGTGGTAAGTGTTTACAGTAAGTAATATATCTAATATCCATGAGAACAAAAGTACTAATAATACTCCTGCAACAATATATAGAATTATCGAAAAAATATCAAGCTGTTTGATATATTCTTTATATCCAGAGTCAAGAATCAATTCAAGTTCATCAGTCCAATTGGGATTAAACTGTGAAAACAATGAGAATATCCAAGCTGATGCAACCAATACAATAGGTCTAAATCTAACAGCCCCATACTTAATTGTATCCCATAAACTCATTGAAAATATTACGTTTTCTTCTTCTTCTACAGTTTTTTCAACAGTTTCTCCGTTTTCATTACTAAATCTATTCGTATCTACTTTTGACTTTCCGTGTTGATGATTACGTATTATTTCTCTAATTCTCTCACTATCTACAATAGATACGCTATCTAGATTACCTTCAGTTGTTGCATCTCCTGCTGTTTCTAGTTGAACTTTTGCAATCCTCATTAATTTATGTAGAAAATTCTGAGTGATTGTCACATTCTGAATCCTATCTATTTTAATGTGTCTTTCTTTTTTACTTAAAACACCCGATTTAATAACAACTTCCTTGTCAGTGATAGTGTAATCAAAATAAAAATAATTTAACAGAATCCCTGGTAATATGAAGAATCCCAAAAATAATGATATGAAAATATAGACCCATTCACCAGTATTACCACTATACAAGACAAAAATAATTGGTAAAGCGGCATTTGGTAATGCGACTATAAACCGATAGAGTAAAGTAAATGGATGAAGCCTTTTCTCATATATTTGCTCCGCCACTTGGCTCATACCGCATCCTCTACAGTATATTCTTTTAATTTATTTTGTAATTCCTGAGCATAATAATGAGGAAGACCCGGAATTATAAGATCTGCTCCTTTGGTTCCAGCAGTATAGATTACTAAACGGGAAAGATTAAAAAGCCGTTCGACAATATTTTGAGAAATGTCTATGTGCTGTATTCTACAGTAAGGTGCAATTGAGTCGATTTTAGTTAGTACTCCACGCTTCAAATATAATTCATCGTCACGCAATTCGAAGAACCAATACTTATATTTTAGTTTAGGCATAACAATAGTAGTTACTAAGCCAATAAATAATACTACTAATGGACTGAACCCAGTAAAAAAAGGCCATTTAGGTATTTCTGATAGTGCCAAATAGTCTAATGCTAAAGTTAGCACCATAAAAAAAAGTGTTCGTCTAATGTAATAAATAGTCCAAACTGATTTTACATCTGGATTTAATTGCATCATATTTTTGCCTTATTAAATTAACTAAGTAGTAAAAATTATATAAAAATTGTAAATTTGAAAAATATCTTTCATCCAAATATAAAAGCATTTCATGAGCAATCAAGAATTATATTCAGAAATAGACGTAAATGTTAACGTTGCAAAAGAACTTGGGCTAACAGAAGCAGAGTACGAAAAAATTTTAGAAGTACTAGGTAGAGTACCTACATACACCGAATTAGGTGTCTATTCGGTAATGTGGAGTGAACATTGCTCTTACAAAAACTCTATACTACAGTTAAAAACACTACCTCGCTCTGGTAAAAATTTATTAGTAGAAGCCGGCGAAGAAAATGCTGGACTAATTGATATTGGAGATGGCTATGGTATAGCTTTCAAAATCGAAAGTCATAACCACCCATCAGCAATCGAGCCATTCCAAGGTGCAGCAACTGGTGTTGGCGGTATTCTTAGAGATATATTTTCTATGGGTGCACGTCCTATTGCAGCACTTAACTCACTCCGATTCGGTAAATTGGATGATGAAAGAACTAAATATCTACTTCGTGGAGTAGTCAAAGGAATTAGTCATTACGGTAATTGCTTTGGTGTTCCTACAGTTGGAGGTGAGATTTATTTTGATAACAGCTACAAAGGGAATCCATTAGTTAACGCTATGGCCGTTGGGATTGTAGAAGTGGGTAAGACCGCATCTGCAGCAGCTAAAGGCGTTGGGAATCCTGTTTTCATCTTTGGTAGTAGTACTGGCCGAGATGGTATTCACGGGGCTTCGCTGCTTGCTTCTCGCGAGTTCGATGAGCATACTGAAGATATGAGACCTACTGTTCAAGTAGGTGACCCTTTTGAGGAGAAAAAATTATTAGAAGCTACATTAGAAATGATTGATCAAGGACTAATTGTTAGTGTCCAAGATATGGGGGCTGCTGGTATCTCTTGTTCTACATCAGAGATGAGTGCTACTAACGGTTTAGGAATGGATGTAGAGCTTGATGATATTCCACTACGTGAAACTGACATGAGTGCTTATGAAATAATGCTTTCGGAATCTCAAGAGCGTATGTTAGCAGTTATTGAAAAAGGTCGCGAGCAAGAAGCTATTGATATAGCCGCGAAATGGGATATAACGATGAAAAAAGTTGCTGTTGTAACCGACCAAAATAGAATCAACTTAAATTACAAAGGTAAGAAAGTTGCTGCACTAGATGCACATTCACTTGTGCTTGGTGGTGGTGCTCCTGTTTATGTCCGCGAAGCATCTGAACCTAAGTATATGCAAGAAACTAGAAACTTCAATTTAGATAGTTTGAAAACTGACTTAACGCAAACAGAAATACTTTATAAATTATTGACTGACCCAACTATCGCATCTAAAAGATGGGTATATGAGCAATATGACTCACAAGTAAGAACCAATACTGTTAACATTAAAGGCGATGCTGCCGTGCTCAGATTGAAAGAAATACCAGGTAAGGGTATAGCAATGAAAACAGATTGCAATAGTACTCACGTTTACCTCAACCCATACAAAGGTGGCATGGGTGCAGTATGCGAATCAGCCCGAAATGTGGCTTGTGTTGGTGCTAGACCAGTGGCTATTACAAATTGTTTAAACTTTGGTAATCCTTATGACCCTGAAGTTTACTTCCAATTCTCTGAAGCTATCAAAGGAATGGGCGACGCGTGCCGTAGGTTAGAAACGCCAGTTACTGGTGGTAATGTGTCATTCCATAATGAAACTAAAACAAGCGCCATAAATCCTACTCCGACTATTGGCATGTTAGGTCTCATTGATGATTTGACCAAAGTGATGTCATCTGAGTTTAAAAATGAAGGTGATGATATATATTTACTTGGTTCCGATAGAAAGGAAATAGGCGGTAGCCAGTACTTAAAAACTATTTTTGATAAAGTTGTCGGTGATGCTCCAGACATCGACATAGATGAGGAAGCTAACCTAATAGACGCTATCCTAGAACTTATTGGTGAGGGAGTAATCAACTCTGCTCACGATACTTCGGAAGGTGGTATAACAGTTTGTTTAGCTGAAAAAGCTATGTCTTCAGATGGGCTAGGTTGCCAAGTAAATATAGATGGTGACAATGCATCTTTATTCGGTGAGTCTCACTCCCGTATTATAATCTCTGCTTCACCTGAACAAGCTACACGTATTTCAGAAATTGCTGTTGAATATAATCTTGGACTTCTGAAAATGGGTACAGTAATCGAAGATGATTTCATCATAAATGATTCGATAAATGAACCAGTTGAAAAGCTATTAGCAGCTTATGAAAGTGCTTTACCAAATATAATGAATAAATAATAAAGGAGAGAAAATTGATTAGAATTAAATATTTCTTTGCATTCTTGTGCTTGTCTTTGTTAATAAGTTGTAGCGACAATTCTTCAAATCCCGAAGAAAGTTTAGAAGGTATAAATGTTGAAACAAATTATTTACTTACTTATAATGTTTACCAAAAAGACTTCTTAAGCAATGAATTAGGTGAATTCATTTCTCAAGAAGATCCAATATATGGTTACGAAAAGGAATTTGAAGGTAAAAAGTCATTTAGTTTTAAACTAATTGAATTAGAGAATAAAAAATATCTTTTCTCACAAATTTCAACTGATAATCAAGGTATTTATCTATATATACCCGAATTAGACATAAATAAGTTAATCTTTGGTGGTAAACTTGATTCAAATTTGTCTAGATTTACTCCTGGATGGGTAAAAATATATGATTACTCTAATGATAGCTGGACTGCAAATGAATTTAAAATAGATAAAGATTTGAATGGTGATACACTAAATTTAGTATTTAAAATAAGTGGTACTAAAGATGGAAGTAAATCAGTTGAATATGTGAATAAAACGCAAAAAGTATTTGTTAGTAAACTTGTGATTGATATGGAAGCCGATATTGTTTCTAAATTCCAAAAAGCTAATTACACTATAAAAACTAATTTAAGATTTCAATTCCTTAATAATGTTGGAATCTATTCCATAAGTTTACAAGAAAACCAATTATTTCCTATAAATAAAGACTTAATATATATTTTACAAAGTAAATATGGTGTCTGATTAAATATTTTGTAAAAATTTATAAGACCTATTTTAAAATAAAAAATTTTGATAAAAAATAATTTTAACATACAATAACTAACTTAATAACAAGTTAATAGTCCAATGATTATTCGTTTGCAAATACTTATTTTTGATAGTAATTTTGCGACAACAAAAAAAGAAAATATTCGGAGAAAAAAATGCCATTCGTTCCAGCATCGGACAAAGATAGAGAATATATGCTAAATAAAATTGGCGTAGAAAATTTTGAACAATTAATTGAAAATATACCTTCAGAAGTTCGTTATAGAGGGGGAATGGATTTCCCAAGACAACTTTCTGAATACGAAGTTACTAGACTTTTGCATAATTATTCTATTATGAACAATTCTGCTTCTTCTCATGTGTGCTTCATGGGTGGCGGAGCTTACGAAAGATTTATCCCTTCAATTGTAGGAGATACTATTAATAGAGCTGAGTTCCGTACTGCATATACACCATATCAAGCGGAAGTATCTCAGGGTACATTACAAGCGATGTATGAGTTTCAAACAATGATTTGCGAACTGTATTCTATGGATGTTGCTAATGCCTCATTATACGATGGTGGAACAGCATTAGCAGAAGCAGTACTTATGGCTTCGGCAGTTAACCGTAAAACGGAGTTTGTTTATGTTGGCACTTTGAATCCGAATTATAAGGAAGTTGTTAAGACAGTTACCCAAGGAAGAGATTTTATCTATCATGATGCAGTTGCTGCCGATGGTACTACTGATTTTGATAAATTAAAATCAATATTAAGTGATAGTACTTCTGCTGTAATTGTTCAACAACCAAATTTCTTGGGATCTGTTGAGGATGTTTATGAAATAGAGAAAATAGCTCATGAAAATGGAAGTTTATTTATTGTAGCCGCAGACCCTTTTTCCGTAGGTGTGCTAGAAGCACCTGGTAATTACAATGCAGATATTGTGATTGCTGAAGGGCAACCATTAGGAATACCACTTAGTTTTGGTGGTCCTTATCTTGGTATATTTGCGTGTAAACAAGAGTATGTTCGTAAAATTCCTGGTAGATTAACAGGTGTTACTCAGGATTTGGATGGAAAGCGTGGTTTTGTATTGACTTTACAAACTCGTGAACAACAAATTAAACGTGAGAAAGCGACTTCTAATATTTGTACTAACCAAGGTTTATTCATGTTGGCTGCAACAGTTTATATGGAAACTATGGGTAAAGAAGGGATAAAAGAAGTTGCAGAGCAATCTTTTCATAAGGCACATTATCTAGCTGATAAAATTGTTGAACTTGACGGTTATGAGCTATTTAATGACAAACCTTTCGTTTTTGAATTTGCAGTGAAAGTGCCAGGTGATATTGTTAAATTGTTAGATAAAGCAAACGATGAAGGGTTTTTAGCTGGTATAAATGTTTCGAAATATGTAGATAGTCCTAACACATTGCTAATTGCCGTTACTGAGACAAGAACTAAAGAAGAAATGGACAATTTTGTTGATTTCTTAAAGCAATTCAAATAAAATATAAATTGCAAATGTCTGAAGATAGTAAACAAAAAATATATGAAAACCCCGTCAAAAGGCATCTAGTCGTTGGCGGGGTTATTTTATTTATTATATTAATCTTTTATTTATTCACTGACTATGGTGCGATAAATAAGATTAGTTACATAAACAAAGAAAGTGAGTTAACTGAAAAAACTGAAAAATTAGTTGCTGAGATCGACTCACTCAAAAAACTTGAAATCCAAATGAAGAATGACACTTTGGAAATTGAGCGATTAGCTCGCGAAAAATATGGGATGATAAAGCAGGGTGAGAAAGTTATATTCATCAATAAAAAGAAGGTAGATGAAGAATCTGGGGATTGATATTGGTGGTTCGTTTATAAAAATTGGTATAGTCGAAAATGATAAGCTAATTCATAACATTGAAATTAGTAATAAAAATCAAAATGTAGAAGACTTTGTCACTAATCTGAATCCAAATTTAATAGAACTGATTAGAAAATTTGAACCTTTGTCTATCGGTATTGGTTTTCCAGGTTCAATAGATGAAGATGGGAATATAATCTCTGCACCGAATATGACTTACTGGGTAAACAAGAATATTTTGGATATTTTTAGAGGATTGACTGAATTACCAATATATTTCCAAAATGATGCTTATTTGGCTGGTTATGCAGAATCAAAATTGAATGAATTAAGTGAATATTACTTCGTTACTTTAGGTACTGGAATTGGTAGTGTATTAATAAGAGATGGCAGAATAGTAACTTCTAAGTCAGGTAGCTCGGGAGAATTGGGCCATATTATTATCGATTTCAAAGATCAAGGTAATGACTATAGGTCTGGAATATTTGAGAATTATTTCAATGCAAATGAATTTGAAAGAAGAATAAAATTAGATTTGAAAAACTTTCCAAATTCGATTCTTAACTCACTTGATACTTTTACAACAAGAGAAATCTCAGATGCAGCAAACATTGGTGATGATTTAGCAATAGTAAACTTAATGGAAATGGGGAAGTTATTAGGAATTGGGCTCAGTTCTGCAACTAATTTGACCGGAATTCCTATATTTGTAATAGGTGGCGGTATTAGTAAAGTAAATAACCTTCTTTTTGAAACTGCCGAAAGCGAGATGAAAAAAAGGGTAATTCCAGAACTTAGAGAAAAGGTAAAAATAATAAAATCTAAATTATATAATGAAGCTGGTATATTAGGTGCAGCTTTATTTGCAAAGGAGAAAACAAAATGATAAAAGAATTAATAGAAACACCACATGCACCAGCCCCTGTGGGACCATATTCACAAGCTGTAAAGGCAACTGGAACAATGTTATTTATTTCTGGTCAAATCCCATTCGATACTAAAGGCAATTTGGTTGGAGATACAGTTGAAGAACAAACTCAAAAAGCCATTGAGAACATAAAGGCAATACTTACATCTCAAGGGTTAAGTTTGAATAATGTAGTTAAAACAACCGTATTAATGACAGATTTGAGTAAGTTTTCTGAGATGAATGAGACTTATAATACATACTTTCATGAATCAAAGCCAGCGAGAGCGACATTTGAAGTAAGCAGATTGCCGAAAGATGTTAAAATAGAAATTGAAGCTATTGCTGTATGTTGAAAACAGTAATTATATTGATATTATTTCCTTTATATTTCAATATTTCTTATTCTCAAGATAGTTCCACAGTGAATACGGCTGAAATCAAGACAGTTCCGATGAGTAACGTTGACTATATGAGTAAATCCCCATCAGAAGCATTATGGAAATCAATAATACCGGGTTGGGGACAATATTACAACGAAGAATATTGGAAAGCTCCGATATTATTTGGTGCGGCAGTTGGGTTAGGAGGACTGATTTACTACTATAACAGTGAATTCAATAATTTCAGTGACCAATTAGATGATGCAACAAGAACAGGATCTAAAATACCAATTGAAAATCCAGATAATTTGAATGATACATACTTTCCAATTAAAAAAAATGTATTATCTGAATTAGAAATAAGACAATTGAAAGCTAACAAAGAGCTTAATAGAGACAACAGAGATATTATGGCATTTTACCTATTAGGTGTTTATATAATTTCTGCTGTTGACGCTTATGTTGGAGCTCATCTCTATGATTTTAATGTGGATGATGAATTATCTTATAAACTAAATATGAATAAATTGGGATTTCCAGAATTTGCTTTTAGTTATTCCTTTTAACAACTACAATTGTCATATCATCAAATTGCTCCATTTCACCCGTAAAGCTTTTTACTCTTTTTAGTATATTTTCTTTTATTTCATTTGCTGACTGACTACTATATATACTTAGCATCCTCAAAATCTCAGATTCATCAAATTCACTACCGCTTCTATCTCTGGTCTCTAATATACCATCAGTAATAAACAATAGTACATCACCTTCGTTGAAATCTAAAACTACTTCTTCGAGTAAATCTGTGAATTTTTGAGTATTGCCGAACCCTAACATAATTCCATTCGGTTTCAGACTTTCTACTTTGTCTTCTTTGCTGTTGTAATAATAAAGTGGTAAGTGACCAGCTCTCGATATAGTAACTGTCTTTGTATCCAAATCAATGTAGGCACTTGTTGAAGTTACAAAAGAACGGTTATCCATACTATCGCTAATTAAAGTATTAGTCCTTACTAATAGCTCTTTGGGCTTCAGATTAAATTCATGTAGAGTTCTCATTATCCCTTGTATTTTTGACATGTAAAGTGCCGCCGATGTACCTTTACCACTTACGTCACCAACAACAATAGTCACGGAATTTGATTTACCATTCAAGTAGTCATAGAAATCACCACCTACTTCCAAAGCAGGAATTGAGGTGCCTGCTATATCTAGACCATCGATATCAGGTGTTTTTATAGGTAACGATGCTAATTGAATCCCACGTGCTATTTCTAATTCATGTTTGTATCTTTCTTGTTTTGCCAAATCCTCATAGAGGAGTGAATTTTCTATAGCAACTGATGCTTGTCCAGATATAGCGGATAAGAATAATAAATCATCGTTGTGGAAAGAAGTTTCAGATAACTTCTCGCCAACAAAAATTATCCCTATTAAATCATCCTTAGACCAAATTGGAGTTAAATATTTGAACTTAAATTCACGTAATACTATTCTTTGTGCATCGGGTAAATAGTCAACCGGAACACTATCTGAATAATTCATTAAACTCATGTGTAACTTATTGCTGACTGCAGAGATATATTCGATTAAAGTATCATCATTGAATCCTGCAAACATCTGAGAAACCATCATATTATCTTTGTATAGTAATAAGCCAGCTCGTTTGGTTTGCAACAAATCTATCAATCGGTTCAAAAAGAATTTACTGAATTGTTCAGGATTGAAATTCTTTGAATTAAGTTTGCTAAATTCTTTGGCAGCCTTTCTAAAATCAGATTTCGATCGATAAAATTTATAATTTATCTTTTCTTGTATAACTTTTGCTACATTCCAAAGTAAAATTGCAATCGACATAGAGATTAATACAATCAGTATTTTCTCGTATAATATGTGCATTTCTGGTCTAAGCGGATTTTTAAGTACTTCTATAGAAGTACCAGAAAAATGTAAATTCGGAATTTGCCAATTAATTGTAGATAATAAATATATAAATAATATCACGGTCGCAATATATGCCGTGTATAGTCCGCTACTAACTAATAAATATTGATAATTCCGTTTTAGTCTGATATTAAGATCAAAAACTCTGTATAGACCAATTGTAAACATATAAGCAATTGGAATTAAAAGTAATGAAGCGTAAATTAGTTCTCTGAGTTTAAAATAGCCAAAATGAAATAAAACAGATTGTGTTACAATCATCAGAAAGACTAAAGTGTAAGTCGATCTTATTAATCTGCCTTTTTTCCAATCATTTTTATTTATAGACTTTCTATGAACAATGTTAGTAATAAAAATGAATAAAGACAACAATACTAAATAGATTAAAAATAGATAATTAGAGATTAATGCTAATGTTTTTTCATCTAAAATATTTGTCCATGCTTGATATATAATTCCTACTTGAAAAAGAAAGAAAATTATAGAAATCAAATATGGGGTAAGAATTGTGTATTTATAATTAGTAATTCCAACAAGATGCCTTGGAAAATACTTTAGACTGTGTAGAATAATTGGTATTGATATGAACATTGCAAAATTTGCAAAATTGAGTAAAAAATGGTCATATACATTTTCTATCGAACTAAGTCCAACTAAACCTAAAGTTGCAACTAAACCAAACATAATTAATGAGAAGGATGTAATCCTTGCACCTCTTATTCTTGGTCTTTTAATCCCAATTATCTCGCCCAAGAATATAAGAAACATACCGCAAATCATCATTAATAATTGGGAAAGGTTAATACCAAATTTGGGTAATGTTAAACTCAAACTTCTAATTTTGCCGTTGCGTTTAATCAAATAATCAATTTTACTACCTGAACGACTATTTTTTACTATTTTGTCTGCTTGTTTTACACTATTGAATGTTTGCCCATTTATCTCTAAAACTATATCGCCTCTTCTAAGTCCAGCTCTGTCCGAAACACCTTCTGGAAAAACATAAGTTATTATAACAGAGGATTCCAAATTTTCCAAATAGAAATTAGCTATATCTTTTGAGGGTATTCTAATGGTTTGAATCTTGGGGTTATTAAAATTTGCAATTTGCAGAGAAATATTATCTTCTTCTTTTATCGTCTTTTCCAACATTTCGTATTGATTGGGAATACTATCAAGTGAGACATTGTCAATTCCTACAATAAATCCACCAACAAAAGTTGAATCATAAAATTTGCGTTTTTTATAATCATCAAACTCACCTTTCAATTTTGAAATATAAATTTTAGAGGGAGGTGAAACGAATAAGTTTTCGTCACTAACAGTAGTAGCAAGCTTTACAAAATAAAACGTCCCCAGCAATACGAAGCAAAAACTAAGTACTGAAATGAAAATTTGATAGTAAATCGGATTTTTATCCCAATATTTCAATTGTTTTTATGCTGATCAGTGATTATAATCTTAACAATTTAATCAAAAAAAAATTAAATATTGAATAATTTGATGAGATTGACTAACATTATGAGGAGAATGTGAATCCATAATAAACCCATTCAAGATTTATTTTTTTCATAAGTAAGTATCAAAATTATCTAATAAATAGGTATTTATAATTTCAGCTTGATTAAACTTTAATAATTATTTGTTATTTGCTATTTTTTTCATATTTTTAGCAAGATGAATAAAAAAGCTTTCACTATATTACTATTTTTTTGTTCCTTTTCCTTTGGTCTGAGTCAAATAGAGAAAGATTTATGGATTTTTGGTAAAGGTGCTTCTTTAAAATTTGATTCTCGAGTTGCGAAGCCTTATGCACTTTCCGATGATTTTCTGATAAACTCACCAGAAGCAGCTGCTACTGGAATTGACAAAAATGGTAATTTATTGTTCTATTCTGATGGAGTTAATATTTGGAATAGTAAGCACAAATTAATCTATAAGAATCTTTTAGGTTCACAAAACGCAACGCAAGGAATTTCTTTCTTTCCTGATCCTGATAATGATAAATTATTTCTTTTAGTTACGGCTCACACATCTGCATTTCAAGATGGTTCTTATCTTTATAAGCTTGATTTTACTAATTCATTAGATGGAGAAGTTTCCAATTTAATTACTCCACTTGACAGTTCAGCCAAAAGCTATGAACGAGTAGAAATTGTAAAACATTTCAATAAAAAAGACATTTGGGTAGTACTAAACCCACATTCAACTGACAATTCTTATTATTTAGTTTATCTTTACAAAGATGGTAAAATTTACTACAAGGATAAGTATAAAAGCAGGATGAAACGGAATTTTAATAAGGGTTATTTGACCGTTTCAAACGATCAAAATATCTTAGTATCAACCGATTATGATGGAAACGAAATAGAATTTGCTCTATTCGATAATGGAACTGGTACAATTGATACTACAGCAGTTCTTTCTACTTCTGTCTTCGAAACTGGAGTCTATGGGGTTGAATTTTCTGAAAACTCCAAGTACCTATATTTAACAACCTATGAAATAGATTCGAACAACCAAGATTCTTTTTACTCTAGATGTTACCAGATGGATGTGTATTCCTACATTTATAATAATAAATTCAAATACAACGAAATAGCAGGGTTTCAACATAAAAGAGACGATGGTGGAATGTGGGCTCTTAAGCGAGCTATAAATGATAAAATATATATAGCGCGTGAAAACAAACCATATTTATCAGTAATAGAAGCACCTAATAAATGGGGAAACGATTCAAGGTTCAAAGAACTGGGCCCTGGTATTACTGTTAACAATGAAAGATCGCTCAAAGGATTGCCAGATACTTGGTCAGAGGAATATGATGCAGATTATGAGATTTTAGAATATAAGATTTGT
Source organism: Ignavibacteriota bacterium (assembly GCA_020437395.1). Taxonomy (GTDB): domain Bacteria; phylum Bacteroidota; class Ignavibacteria; order Kapaibacteriales; family UBA2268; genus PGYR01. The sequence goes on from JAGQWJ010000042.1 coordinate 20,174, forward strand.
GTTGGTGGGCAACTCTACTATTATCCAGAATTTGACATTGACTATAATAGATACAGATGGGTTGGGATGTTTAGAGAATATGACACAAGAGCGCTAACAATTCCTAATCTTAAAGTATCGAACTCAGGTATGTACTATTTAAAAGACAGAATCACTAATGAGATAGTGATTGCCATTAGATTAATAGTGGGTATAGAAACTGATATCAACTTTGAGACTTTTCCTGGTGATTTAGTTTGCAATGTAGATAGTGTAAATATCAAAGTTACGGCACACTTTAAAGATTATTTATGGTCAACTGGTAGTAAAGATAGTTCGATAAAAGTTACTAAATCGGGTATCTATTATTTAACAGCTACTAATGAATATGGTTGTACATTAACAGATTCTATTAATATCTATTTTGTGTCGCCACCTTCGTTTGAAATAGAAAAAGTGATATTAGATTGTAAGGACTCATTTAAACTGTCATGTTCTCGAGATTTTGATAATTATTTATGGTCAACAGGTGATACAACCAAGTCGATTTATGTTACTGAGCCGAATATATATTCATTAAGAGTCTATCTCTCAAAAGATTGTTATACTGAGAAATCGGTTGAGATTGATTATATAGAACGAAATGTTGAATTATTCTTCCCTTATGGAACTTTTATATGTAAAGATGAAATAATTGAAGCGGAAATAACGAACCCGCATCCAAATTGTATTTATGAATGGAGTAATAATAGTAAATCACTTAAAACTGTATTCACAAAACCCGGTAAGTATTGGGTAACTGCTGAAGATACTATTACAGGATGCATTTTCAGAAAAGAATTTAGAATCTATTCAGGTGAAGATTTTGTGCTTGAGATTTTGCCAATTTATGATTGTGAATCAGAAACTATAAAACTAACTTCGAATGCTGATTCTTCGTCATTCAACTATTTTTGGTCAACAAATAGTAACCGCGATACAATCAGCGTGGAACAAGAGAAGTATTATACTTTGAGAGTTGAATCAAAAACAGGTGACTGTGTATTCAGTGATGAAATAGTAGTACAAGGATTTAGCTATCATAATTTGAATTTAGATTTTCCTGAGGGCAGAACTATTTGTTATGGCCAGGATGTAAACGTGGCTATTAAAAATCCACATGAGAGATATGAATATTATTGGAGTAATGGTGATAGCGGACTTATCTCGACAATCAAGGAAGCAGGAGAATATACGGCCTATGGAATAGATAAAGTTACAAATTGTTCAACAAGTGTTGATTTCGTAATAGAAGATATTTCTGATTTTAACTTAGAAATATATGAGAATTTCGATTGTGATAATTCCACTAACATTCTGACAACAAATGCAAATCCTGAAATCTTTGATTTTGAATGGTCTAATAACTCTACTTCAGATTCATTATATGTAACTGAAATCGGATTATATACGCTAAAAGTTAGTACTAAAACGGGGTGTATTTATTATGATACCATAGAAGTTTCCAAAGTCAGAAGTTTTGATTTGGATATAGTATCATATCCGAGCGATACTATTTGTGCGCCAGGTGAAGTAATACTAAAACTCAGTGATAAGTCACCTCTAATAACTTCTCAACAATGGTCAACTGGTTCACGAAAAGACTCAATAATTGTTACTAAATCTGGTAGATATATTCTTGAAGCAAATGACAAGAATTTCTGTTTTGTAAGAGATACTGTTTTTGTAGAGATTATTGAACCTCCAAATATAGAAATTTCAAGCAGTAAAGGAGATATAATATGTGAAAGCGAGCAAACAATTCTATCCGTCAAAGGGCTCTCCAACCTATCAAACTATTCTTACAATTGGTCAAATGGTAAAAATTCACCCTCTATAGTAGTGAAAACTGCTGGTAAATACCAACTAATAGTAAGTGTGAAGGGAAGCGATTGTTCGGATACAGCTAGTTTTACTCTGAATACAAAACCTGCACCGGAAGTAAAGATTAATGGAAAACTAGAGTTTTGTGAAGGTGAAAAAACTATTCTTTATGCTGATTATAATTATGGCGAAGTCTTATGGAATACTGGAGAAGTTAGCGATAGTATTATCGTAAGCAAATCTGGGATCTATTTTACTATAGTAGATGATAAACTCGGATGTGTTGATTCAGATACAGTTACGGTGAAAGTCAATAAAATGCCTGAATTCGAGATATTAGGTAAAGATGTAATTTGTTTTGGCGATACAATTCAACTTTCCTGTGACAGATTATTCGATGAGTATTATTGGTCAACGGGTTCAACTGAAAATTCTATTGATGTATTCGCACCAGGCGTATATGAATTGACGGTAGTAGATACTAATGGTTGTTCGACTACAAAGAGTTTTGGTGTAACTATGTTTGAGGAATCTTACTATGTTGATAAGGTTGGAATAATGAAAGACAGTTTATTGATAGCGGAAGAGACGGAGTTTACATTTACTATTAATAATACTGGAGAATTTAATGCGCTTTTTAGTGTGTCTTATAATAATACCAATAAACCAATTAACATAAATGATAAAGAGTCTTATACTTATAAATCAAAAATTACAGCTGACATGCTAGGCCCTAATTCTCTGAAAGTGTATATTAAGTACGAAGGGAAATCAATCGGAAATTGTGTAAATGATACAGTTCTAGAGTTTAAGTATAATGTATATACAATCCTAAAAGCAAAATTAGCAGATGAGTATTACACTTACATCAATGAAGAATATGAATACCCAGTTTCATTTACTTCTGATATACCATTGGATTTGAGATTGTCATTCGATTTGAATCTGGCTAGTAGTATATTCTATATTCAAAACCTTGTTCAATTCGACGATGAAGTTAGTATATCTAATAAATGGGATACAACTATAATTGGTAGAACTTTACTTGGTGCACCATTCAAGCAAAAAACTTATTTCAATTATATCACAACTGATAATCCTTTCGTAATAATAGACACGACAAATGGTAGTATTGAAATTGGTCAAGTCTGTTTGAATGACAAAAGACTTATAGTATTTGATACTTATGATGGAGTGGATATATTTCCCAATCCAGCTTCAGATTATTTGACAGTTGACTTAATAGATAATAGCACAAGAGAATTTAGAATCACTATATTGAACGAAACAGGTGCCGAAGTTTATAGCCGAACTATGGAAATAAACGAAAACTCCAGAATAGAAATAGGTGACCTACCTAGTGGTTCATATATATTACATCTTCAATCTGATATATGGTCTGAAACGTTCAGATTCAATAAGGTGAAGTGATGGAGGTAGGTACTACGACGGTTTGGGCAATAGAGTGTTAAAAGTAGGTGGCGGTAAACTAGACCCGACTGTAGCAGGCACAGATCCTATAGTTTTCCA
>JAGQWJ010000043.1 GCA_020437395.1 Ignavibacteriota bacterium
TTTACCTTCACTTAGATTCTCAGCTACTATCTTCTTTATTCTCATTTAGTTTAATACCGATTTATAAAGCAATAAAAATACTAGAAAATATGTAAAAAACTATAATTGATTTTTACACTATAACAAGTAATAATATAGATTATTAATTAGTAATTTAAAAATGAAAATATTTTAACGGTGGTGATTTTATTGAATTATTATTTTTAATAAAGTACAAACCCTTAGATTTTAATAATCCATTTAAATCAATTTGTTGTCCTTTGCTCATATTATAGTTTGATATTACTGCCTTACCTTGGTAATTAAATATTGAAATATTCGTATTTTTATTTGCGAATAATTCTCTTCCACTAAGTTCCAAATCGTCATTCCAAAGGATTTCGATTGTCCTTAACCCATGAACACAAATATCCACATTTAATGTATCTCTTTTGATGCCAGAATAACAATTATTACCAAATTGGCTAAATAGAATAAATTCAGGAATAAATAATGAATCTTTATTGAGCATACTTTTCAGAAGAATATTAACTGAGTTTCCATTAGTAATATTTTCACGTGATAAACTGAAGTTGAGTTTAAAATAGATTGTGTCGTTTATTATCTCTTTTTCTAGATAATCTAATACCGATTCATTGGATACTTCAAAATCTAATAGTTCAAACCACTCTCTATAAAATTTAAAAGAAAGAGTATAATCATTTAGAAAACTCAAGGTGTCATTTTTTTCACTTAATGAAACTTTAAAATATATATCTTCACCAGGTTTGACTTTTGTTATTGTTGTGCTATTAATAGGTATAGTCTCATTAAATCTGTAATATACAGTATCATAGAATATTTTACCTGTTTGAGATGTAGCTGTAATTATATATTTAGATTCAAATGGAACATTTGTCAAACTACCTTTAAAATTAACAACAAGACTATCAACCGAAAATTGATAATCATAAGAAATTCCATCCACTGTAATTACTTTAAAGTCACTAAATTTATATTCTTTTGAATAAAAACCCTGTGAACCGTCTGCACCAAATGTGCTTTTAATTCTATAATTAATATCAAATGAATCACAATTAAATGATTTCGATTCATGAACCAGAGAGTCAATTAAAGGTAAGTTGCCTAATGCTGTTTGCATACCATAAGAATCCGTTTCGCCAAAACCATAAAGAAAAGCAGCTAATTTAATATTTGAATTAATTCGATGAACTCCCTTATTAACTTCAATTAATTGTAACCAATAATACTCAGTATTACCTATCTGATTAGATTTTATTTCAGGATGTTTTATATATAAAGGAACTCCATCAAATTCTACAGATTCTAGTTGTTCACCTATATTTTTAGTAGTGTCCACTTTAATAACAATATTCAAATTATTTGACTTAAAGTCATTATAATCAGGTACAAGAAAGTTTATGTTCTTTGTAAATTGTTCTTCATTAATCAGATTTAACATAAATGGATCATAATTATCGTTGTTATCGTTATTTGAGGTCTTATCCCAATCTTGAGAATATGCATATTGTGATACAAGTATTGGTGAATCAGCTTCCCAAATAGTAATATTTTTTATACCTTCTAGCTCACCTCGTCTGTTGTAATCATTTATTCTTGTATTATTATACTCATAGAAATTACCTCCAGTGCCAATAACTACTGTGTCTCTATAGCTCAAAGTACCATCTTTTTGGTAATTAGTAATAATAAGCTTCGTATTGTCTTTAATTGGCAAAACTCTGTAAAAATCTCCATACTTTCTATTGAAGTCTATAGAAACAAATTTATTTCTCCAATTTGAAAGTGGTTGCATCATTTCAATTAAATAATCCCTTCCATTTTCAGGAGACTGTTGGGGTATGAATGTTCTTTCATGAAAAGACAACACACCAATAGGTTCATTGCTAGTTATTAGAGAGCCTGTTAAATCAAACGTATTGTCTTGAGTTGATCTAGTTTTAACCGTATATGATTGATTTTTGTTTAAGTTTATGCTAATAGTATCTCCAATTCTGAAATTTCCAGTAGCAGTGCTACCAGAAGTGTTACCCCTACCTTTTAGAAAGATATTAATTTGGGTATTATCTTCTTGTGCTAATAGTGTAAATCCAGAAGACCGGCTCTCCGAAGGCGTAAAGAAAGTTGCATTTTTGTAATGATGATAAAAAGAATTGTGAATATAATTATGTCCCCATTCAGTAATTGGGTAAGCCAAATAACCATCCGAAGTATTTCTCTTAGAATTTATTACAAATACAGAAATAAAATTATCTGATATTATTTCAATTACTTTATTGCTTATTATTCCATCAGAAATATCTTCAATTGCACTTTGAGTACCTAACTCAAAATTATCAAGAGTCAAAACCTCATCTTTTTTTATAGTTTTAGTGACAACTCTATTATTAAAATGGTTTTTTAACGAGACAGTTGCCCCTGTTGAACTGCTAATATAAATAGCTAATTTTACATTATTAGTAAAATCATTACTATTTGATCTTTCATTTTGTGGAAATGCTATTAGAAACCTAGTACCTTCACTGGCATTTTCTTGTGAATAAGTATAATTTATATTGAAAATGATAAATAATACTATTGTTATTTTTAATATTTTAGTTCTCATATATACAGTAACACTTAAAATCAAGAAAGGTAACAATTGTTGATAATTCTATCAAAACTAAAATAGCTATAATTTAAGAATTAGAATAATAATTTCTTAATTTTGAATAAATAAACAAATGAAAACAAGAAATGAGTCTAGAAATAAATTTTTCAGATAAGGTATTCGAAAATAGAAAAAGAAATAACAGTGAATATGAAGAAATTACCTTAACTATTAGACGTGATATAATAAAGAGTTTAGTATTAGCTAAATCTGGGCATTCGGGTGGCCCACTTGGTATTACTGAGGTAATTTCAGTTTTATTTTTTGGTGGTTATATGAAATATAATCCTTCAAATCCGAATATGCCAAATAGAGATAGGTTCGTCCTTTCTGCTGGGCACATGGCACCAGTTCAATATTCTGTTTTAGCAAGAGCTGGATTTTTTCCAACTGAAGAGTTAAAAACATTAAGAAAATATAATTCAAGATTGCAAGGTCATCCTGGACTAGATATGCACTTACCAGGTATAGAAACTTCATCTGGTTCATTAGGACAGGGAGTATCTATTGCTGTAGGAATGGCAATGTCAGATTTTATTATTGATAAAAATGAAAGAAAAGTATTCTGTATAACGGGTGATGGAGAGTTACAAGAAGGGGCGAGTTGGGAAGCTGCAATGGCAGCTGGAAGCCACAAATTAAGTAATTTCTGCTGGATAGTAGATAACAATGATTGTCAGATTGATGGAAGAGTGAAAGATATTCTTTCAGTTTATCCTTTGAAAGAAAAATTTGAATCATTCAATTTTAATGTAATTGAAATAGATGGCCATGACATAGATCAAATTCAAGCAGCTTTTGATAAGTTTAATGAGAATCATAAAAATAATGATTTACCTACCTGCATTATTGCTAAAACATATATGGGGCAAGGAGTTTCATTTATGAAAGATCAATATAATTGGCATGGCAATCCACCTAATGAAGAACAAGCAATTACTGCATTAAGCGAACTAAAATAATGAAAATATTATTATTTATTACGTTTATTGTTATTGTTTTATCGTCGTGTGACTCGTCTGAAGTTGACAGATTGAATGATAAAAATGACACTTCTCAAATAAATGAAAATCTATCTGAGTTGAAAATTAATAATGATGTTGTAAATAATGATAATAAAGATAAAGTAATCAATGTAGAAGGTAAAGAACTAATTGCTCCAAATAGATTGTTTGATTTTTATCCCGAAAAAATTTTGGGGTTGAATCTTGAGAAATCATCTTCTGGAAACACTAGATCTGGACTTGGAAGATATACAACATCTACTGGTGTTTATGAAAAAAATGGAAGATTGATTAAGGTAAGAATATCAGATTATTTTGACAAAGAATTTTTTCCTGATTACCAATTAATGTTTGATATGCCAAAAAAAGATCCAGGTTTTATATTAACAAAGTTAGATTTAAAAGATGGTTACATTGGATTTATGCGTTGGGAAGAAAATTATAAATTTGGTTACATTAGTATTTTTGTGAAAAATAGATACCATTTATTGATTGATATAGAAGGTTTTCCAGAAATAAAGAACAATTATAAAGAAATAATTTATAAATTTAATTTTGAAGATTAATAATATAAAGTGTAGATAATGACAAAAATTGAAAGTTATGGGAATAAGCCAACTAGGGATGGATTCGGATTAGGATTAGTCGAATTAGGTGAAAAAGACGAAAGAATTGTAGTTATTGGTGCCGATGTTTCGGGTTCCGTTAAAACATCCTACTTTAGAGATAAATTTCCTGAAAGATTTATATCAGTAGGTGTTGCAGAACAAAATGCGACAACAGTTGCTGTAGGACTGGCATTATCTGGTAAAGTACCATTCTTTTCTAGCTATAGTGCTTTTGCAGCATTCAGAAACGCAGATCAAATTCGAGTTTCAATTTGTTATAACGAAGCTAATGTAAAAATTGGTGGAGGACATTCTGGACTAACAGTTGGACCAGATGGTGCAACACACCAATCATTGGAAGAAGTGGCTTTCTTAAGAACACTACCAAATATGACATTGATTTGTCCAGCTGACTTTGAACAAGCAAAGAAAGCTACAGTTGCAATGGGGGAGATGGTAGGTCCAGCGTATTTGAGATTTGGCAGACCTTCTGTTCCTATGTTTACGAAACCAGAAGACGATTTTGTAATTGGAAAAGCTGACATACTAAGAACTGGAAATGACATTTCTATTGTAGCAAATGGTATAATGGTCTGGGAATCATTGATAGCAGCGGAAGCTCTGAAAGAAAAACATAATATTAATGCTGAAGTTATCAATTGTCATACAATTAAACCAATTGATGTAAACGCATTAGTCAATTCTGCAAAAAAATGCGGTGCAATGGTGACTGCTGAAGAACATCAAGTTCACGGTGGATTAAGTGGTGCTGTGGCCGAAGTATTAGCTAAGAACTACCCAATACCTATGGAATTTGTTGGTGTTAAAGATACCTTCGGTGGTAGTGGAGAACCATTTGAATTAACTGAATTGTATGGATTGACATGGAAAGAAATATATGCTTCCTCATTATTAGCTATTGAAAGAAAGAATAATGGGTCGAGTTCAATTAGAAAAGTGAAAGATGTTGCTGTCTATACTGAAGGAATGTAAAAAAACATAATAATGAATTATTGGGCGGTTCTAAGAATCGCCTTTTTTTTATGAGAATAGAAATTAAAGATAGAGTTTTAAAAAAAATTGGCAAAATTGCAGACGATTTCAATTTTGAAATTTACGTAGTTGGTGGCTACGTAAGAGACCGCATATTAGGGATTACTAAAACAGATTATGACATAACGGTAGTTGGTGACGCAATAGAATTTGCTAATATAGTTGCTAAAAAATTTGATTCTCACGTTGTTGAATATGCAAGATTTCGTACTGCTCTTGTACCTTATAATAATACTCAAATAGAATTCGTTGGGACTAGAACTGAGAAATATACTGATGGTTCAAGAAAACCAGAAGTCAAAGAAGGCACTTTGGAAGATGATATTAGAAGAAGAGACTTTACTGTAAATACTATGGCAATTTCATTGAATAAAGATAAACTTGGTGAAGTGTTAGATTTATTCAATGGTATAGAAGATTTGAAAAATAGATTATTGGTCACCCCACTAGATCCAGTTGTTACATTCAAAGATGACCCACTAAGAATGATGAGAGCTGCTAGATTTGCTTCTCAGTTAAAGTTTGAAATAGAAGCAAAATCATTCGAATCAATCAAAAGCTTAAATATTGAAATCAAGAAAATATCGCAGGAACGTATAACTGACGAATTTTTAAAAATACTTAAAACTGATAAACCAAGTATAGGGTTGAATGTTCTAATGGATACTGGTCTTCTTGAAATAATATTTCCAGAAGTATATAATCTCAGAGGAGTTGAAAAAGTTGAGAAGAACGGTAGAATATTTGCACATAAAGACGTTTTCTATCACACATTAGAAGTTGTAGATAATATTTCAACTATGACAGATAATCTATGGTTACGTTTTGTAGCTCTTATGCACGATATTGCTAAGCCTGTAACAAAAAGATACAATCCAAAAATGGGTTGGACTTTTCATGGACATGAAGAAGTGGGGGCAAAATGGCAAAAAAGAATTTTTCGCAAAATGAAATTACCAATGGATAAATTAGCATACGTCGAAAAATTAGTAAGATTACATCAAAGACCAATGGCATTAGTTGATGGAGAAACTACAGATAGTGCATATCGGAGATTAGCTGCTTTGGCGGGTGAAGATTTAGAAGATTTATTTATTCATTGTAAAGCTGATATTACTACTAAAAATCCAAAGAAAATGGATAAATACTTAGAAAATTACAATGAAGTTTTTTCTAAAATAAAAGAAGTACAAGAAAATGACCAACTTAGAGCTTTCCAATCTCCAGTGAGAGGTGAGGAAATTATGAAAATTTGTAATATCAAACCATCTAGATTGGTTGGTTATATAAAAAATGAAATCGAAGAAGCAATTTTAGAAGGGATAATCCCTAATGAATATGATTCCGCAAAAAAATATTTTATTGAAAACAAGGACTTATGGATAAGTAACTACTCTTCTTAATCTCTTTTTATTAATTTAATATCACTCTTTGTATAAATTTTCGAATTATTTTTCTTTACAGCTTCAAAGTTTAATCTATATAATTGTTCAATAGTATTGACTTCTTTATTTATAATATCGTTAACTGTTTCTTCTTCTTTTCCCTTGTGTTTATCTTTCTGCAAAATATCTATATAACCAAAAGTATCTTTCTTCTCTGAAGAATATCTGAAAGAATCAAAAATTAATGCATCGAGCTTTAATTCAATACCATAGATTTTTGTAAAAATATTTTGCATTACTGACGAATACACTGCTAATTGAAAACCATCTTTATTACTATCGGAAGTTTTGTAATCGATAATTCTGAAAGAATTGCAGTCTTTTGAAATGTCTATCCTATCTATTTTGCCTTTGAAAAATGGGTTTATTAAAGATTTATCTGTTTTTTGTTTCCTAAAAGGAAACTCCAAAGCAGCTATATAATAGTTATCATTAATATGTCTATCTATTATCTGTTCGAACCATTTTATCATGATACCTTCCGTTTTGTTATCTCCCAGAAGTAATAGCTTGTCAAGATTGAAGAATTGATGTTGAGATTTGTATAAATTCAATCTTTCAATTACTGTAGATTTAAATAATGTTAAAATATCATTTTTATCACCATCATTTAGTTGCAACAAATCTAGTTGAGGATAATCTTTATCGTTTGGTTCTATTTTTGTTAATATACATCCAGGATTTTTAACTTTATATAAATTAAAAGTATCTTCTATTGATTTATGTATCAAATTCCCTAATTCTAATTTTGACAAGTATAGATTGATCGTTTCATTTAGATTTAATTTAACTAATTTTGAGTAAAAGAATTCGTAACAATAATTTTTAAAATATTGTATCTCTGTAATAGAAAACTCTAATTTGTTAATTTCTTCAAGAACATTAATTGTATCAAATCCACTATCAATTTTAAGATCTTCGCTATTCTTATAGCATTCCATCCATTTTGTTAGATTTTCGGAAGGTAGTATTTTACCATTTAGAATTAATTCCCTTCTATTAATAAAAGATTTTTGCCAATTTACATTCGAATTTTCATTATAACTTACAACATTTGGTAATCCAATTAATGGCGATATAAATTGACTTTCCAAATTTGTTTCATCATTATTATTCTCATGGTAGAATATGTAGAACTTCGTATCATTATTGATAAAATCATGAAACTGTACATATTCATTAAAGAAATGTCTTCTTTCAGAATCTTGTATTATTTTTCCTATTAATTTATCTGTTTTAAATGGCAACGGCATCATCCCTTCGATTGCACCTGCCATTATTCGAACCCTATAATTCTTTCCTCTAGTCTGTTCAATTGATGTTACTTCAACTCCATATCCTTTTTTCTCTCTTGTTTGATACCTTGTAATTGAAACAATTCCCTTGACCTTAATCAAGATGTCTTCTAAAGAATATTTTTCGTTTGTACTTATACTACGATCTAATTGACTTAATTTATCAAGTAACTCAAAAAATTTGAATAGAGCACGCGAATCTTTTTCTACTCTTTCAGTATAAAACACTTTGTCATTAAATGTCAGTTCTTCGGATTGTATCCAATCTGTAAGCTCTAAAATTCTTTTTTTAATTGAAAATGAATTTACAATGTTTGTTACTAATTGTTTGAATTCTTTTATTGTATAATTTTTAGAATTGTCTATTGTTGTAAATTTTTGTTCAAGAAGTTTGAATTTTTCTGACGCATTTTCTAACTCATTTACTTGTTTTCTGTATTTACTTAATTGATAATCATTGTTTTCAGTATTCTCAATAATGTTTTTTAAATTATTAATTCTTGTGGTTAATTGCGTTAAGAAAATAGTTATACCTTTGCCTGGGAAGCCCCCAATTAACTTGTACTTTTCTGCCAAATGTAGCAATTTTTTGTGTTCTTTAATTCCTACGTCTAGATATGCAGAATTAAAAATATTCCGAATCGAATCTAATTTAAAATTATTTATAGGTGCTTCTAATACATTAAAAATAGAATTGATAACTGGAGATTTTGATAGTTCATATCTATCAGTAATATTCGTTGGAATTTGGTTATCAGCAAAAAATTCTCTCAATAGTCCTGAATAAGAACCAACATCACGAGAAACTACACATATATCAGAAGGCCTAAGTCCAAGTTCTTTATTTAAAAGCAAATATTTGACTAATTTTGTAATACCATAAGATTCTTCTCTGATATTACTATAAGAGTATATTTCAATTTTTTTTGAATTATCTTTCGCTAAAATTTGCGTCGATTTATCAAATCCATAATCAATATTAAAATTCTGCTCATCAATTTCTTTATTATCAATAGAATAAGGTTTAAACCCCATAGACAATAAGTCATTTATAAAAAAATTATTTTCACCTATGAATGGACCTTTTTCAACAGAAAATCTAGAGTTTATAGTAATAACATTTTCTTCAGATAATGCTTCAAATAATTCTAAATCGGGTTTTCTGAAACTATTAAAATCTATAAAAAGTAAATTATTATTTGTAAAAATCTTCTTTTGTCTGAATGTTGAAGCCAATACTTCCATAGCTGATGGATAGTCATAAAACTTATAATCATTTAATAAGTTCTCATAGGCAAACATTATTGAATAAAGATTATCTAATCGTTCATTATCATACTTTCCTTTGTCTATATTATCAAGAACGTCATCACGTAGATTTTTTGCTCTAATACCATCTTCTCTTAATCCCCTTATTATAGATGCTATTTGGGAGATATAATTATAATTTTTTGATTTTAATTTTTCTGAACTACTTAATTCAATTGATTTTATAATAAGTTCATTCTCAACTAATTCATCTATAATATCACTTTTTAAATAGTTATTACTCAGATATTTAATAAATTTTCTGTAAGAAAGAATATCTGTAGAATGAAATGCTTTACCAGTTTCTTTTAGTAATTTAGAGTTCCATTTTATTGAAATCTTCTCAGTTGACGAAACTAAGAAGTTTGAATCCCCTTCAATCTTATTTGCAATAAACTGTTCAGCGGTCTTTATTGAAACTTCATTAATATTATTATTAGATAGATACATTATACTACTCTTGTCTTGTAATCATTAAGTAAATCAACTAAAACCTCGGAATATTCATTATCTCTAATTTCTTTAATAGACTTGAATACCATCTCAAATTTTTCAAAAATTAATGCTTTAATTTCATCTATAATTCCTAGTTCCTCGAATAGTTTTTTTATCTCAGGGACTTCATTTTCGCTCAATCCTGAATTTTTAAAAAATTTATTGAGCAATTCAATATGTTCAATTTTGGATGCTTTTTCTTTAGCTTTAATTATCAAATAAGTTTTTTTCCCTTCTATTATATCCTTGCCAGTTTTCTTACCGAACTCATCTTGATTACCAATAATATCAAGTAAATCATCTTGTAGTTGAAATGCTTTACCTAACTCATTACCAACTTTTGCTAGTTTTTCTAATTCTTCATTATTTGCATTTCCAACAATTCCGCCAATTACAAAACTAACTTTTATTAAAGATCCCGTCTTTTTTTCGATCATCATCTCGTATTCTGATAATGTTATATCACTTCTATTTTCAAAATCCAAATCAAAGCCTTGGCCATCACAAACTTCTACTAAGCCAGAATTGAATACATTCATAGCTTGCATACCTTGCATAGGTTCTAATCCGATTTTAAGTCTTTTACAAGATAAACCAAGTATTAAATCCCCTAAGAGAATAGCTGTTGTATCATCCCATTTATGATGTATCGTCTCTTTTCCTCTTCTAAGCGGTGATTTATCCATAATATCATCATGAACCAAAGTAAAATTATGTAGCAATTCAATAGCGGCACCCTGGTTTATTGCATGAAGATAATCATTAGTAAACATAGCACAACTAAGAGAAGTCATAATAGGTCTGAATCTTTTTCCACCATTACTAATGAGGTATGAGTATGCTTCTTTCAATTTTGGTGTATTTACGAAGTCTTCAATTTGGATTAAATTTCTATTAATCTCTTTAATTATATTGTCAGTTATTTGCTTTTTTGTTTTCATTAATTAATATTCCTAATGAATTGATTACCCGGAAGTTGTCTTACCAAAGAATTAAATTCTAAAGTCAATAAAGTAACTTGTACTTCCATTATTGACATACTAAGCCCGTGAGCTATTTCATCAATATGTTTTGGTGAAAATGATAAGAAATTATATACTTTCTCTTCTTCTAAGTTTTTAAAATTAATGAGTTTATTATCATTTGAATCATTTATTCGAGAAAATCCAATATGTTTTAGAATTTGTTCAACATTAATTGCTGGAATAGCCATATTCGATTCAATCAAATTATTAGTGCCTTTGCTTTTCGATTCAAATATATTGCCTGGAACTGCAAATAAATCTCTATTTTGTTCAACAGCGAATTTGGCTGTCCACAAAGAACCCCCTTTCGTATCACTTTCAACTACGATTGTTGCTTTAGAAATTCCACTTATAATTCTATTACGACTGATGAAATATGGCGGTAAAGCATTAATGCCAAAAGGATAGGAACTTATAATACAACCATCATTTTCAATAATCTTTTGTGCAAGTTTAATAGACCTATCGGTACTAATCTTATCAATACCAGAAGCAATAACAGCATAAGTTAAACCATTATTCTTAATAGTCATATCATGAGCATAGGAATCGATTCCATAAGCGAGCCCACTTGTAATAATGACTTTATTCTCAACAAGTTGCTTGACAAATTTCTCTACGACTAAACGACCATAGTTCGTTGCTTTTCTGGTACCAACTATAGAAATACTGACTTCATCAGAACTATTCAATTTACCTTTACAATATAGAACCGGTGGGGGATTAGAGATGTTACTCAATAACTTGGGATAATCCCTGTCTTTTATTGTTATAATTCTTGTATCGTGATCTTCTGCCAAAGATATTTGTTGTTCAGCTTTATCTAAGTACTCATTCTTAAAATCAAATAGCTTGGATTTATTAAATCTTTGATTGAAATCTTTACCTATTTTGGAGTTAGAAATATGTTCTATAGATTCAAAATTTTCGATATAAAATAATAAATCTTTAATATTGATTTCTTTTACTAAATTTAATGCTATAATTTCTCTTTTTTCCATAGTATAAATTAACTATAAAAATCAGAAAAATCTAAGGTGTGAACAACTCTATTAAGGAAACTAAAGATAATTTGTATAAGTTAAATCAATTCACGATTTTTACAAATAAAAAATCAAAAATAATAACTCATGATAGCTAAAATACAAAAGTATCTTTCTGAGATTGTCTATGGCGGCATAGATGGAAGTGTAACTACTTTTGCAGTAGTTGCTGGCGCAGTTGGTGCAAATTTCGATTCATCAGTCATTCTAATTTTAGGATTTGCTAATTTAGTAGCCGATGGATTCTCTATGGCTGTAGGAGCTTATTTATCAGCAAAGGCAGATCATGAAAAATTTCATAAAATAGAGAGTTTAGTTGATGATAGTTATGATTCATTGAAAAATGATGATAGAGAAAAAATCGAAAAAATATATAGTGAGAAAGGGCTTCAAGGAGATTTATTAATTGATATAACAAATGAAACAATTTCAAATAGAAAGTTATATATTGATTTTAAAATGAAAGAAATAAATGAGATGATTCATCCCGAACTATCTTCTTTTAATATTGGGTTGGCTACTTTTGTTTCATTTTTTATAGTTGGTTTAATACCATTGTCATTCTATACTTTTGAATATTTGATGGAAATAACTTCAGATAGTAATTCTTTTCTTATATCATGCATACTCACATCAATAGCATTTATATTAATTGGATATTTAAAAAGCTATATTACGAATAGAAATAAAATAAAATCAGTTTTAGAGACATTGTCTTTAGGCACAATAGCAGCAAGTCTATCTTATTTATTGGGTAGTTTTCTCGAGGGACTTATTACTTAATTGCCTCATCTAAACCTTCAATTTTATCAGATTTATTCTTTAGGAAATCTCTAGACTTTATATATTTCAAATAAATAGTCACTCTTCTATTCTCATTCGCAAATGGATTATCTTTGTTCGCTAGTTCTTTATCTGCATAGCCAGCAACTACACTAATTTGACCGTTCCAAAGACCTTGCGATTCCATATATTTTCTAGTCGAATTTGCTCTATCGGTTGACAAATCCCAATTACTATAACTGTTGGAATTTCCGTATTTCCTACTGTCAGTATGACCTTGTATTTCAACAGAGTTAGGTAATTTGCCAATTTCTTTAGCCAGTAAAGCAATTATTTCCTTACCCTTTGGGTTTATTTTTGAACTACCTACCTCAAAGAATAGGTTTTCATTATTCTCAATTAGTTCAATTTTCAATCCATTTTCGGTGAAAGTGAACTTTACAGATTCTGAGAACTCAGATAATCCAGTCGAAGAGTTTATCAATCCTTCTATAAACTCTTTAAGCTCTTCAGCGGAAGATTTGAGATTTTCAGCAGCGGCAATGCTATCTCTAATCGCTTCATTCATAAGTTGTTTAATAGACTGTGATTCACTATCAATATCGTTATCTTCAATATTTCCACCACCGTCACCAACCATTTCACCTAATAAACTACCAGGAATCGGTTTTAAACCTGATTCAGTTGCTACTGCTCTTTTACCAGTAACAAAACTAAATGCTCCAGGGTCATCGAAATAAGCCTGGATTTGATCTTTAGTTTCTTCACTTGCAGAAAGAATCCAAAGTACAATGAATAATGCCATCATTGCAGTTACGAAATCAGCATAAGCAACTTTCCAGGCACCACCGTGATGACCACCTGCTACTTTTTTGATTTTCTTAACTATTATGGGTTGTATTTCTTCTTCTTCAGCCATTATCTTTTTAATGCTCCTTCTGCTTCTTCAAATGTTGGTCTTAGTTCTGGCTCTATAACTCTACGTCCATATTCTATTGCTACTGTTGCAGGTAATCCTTTTGAAAAAGCTAATAAAGATACTTTTATACAAGTTAAATAAGAGGCTTCACTTTCCGACATTAATCCAATATTTCTCGCAAGTGGACCAGCTATTCCATAAGATAATAATACACCTAAGAAAGTACCAACTAATGCAGCAGCTACGTGAGCACCAACTGTTTCAGCCCCTTCACTTACTGAACCCATAGTGATGATTACACCTAATACAGCCGCTACAATCCCAATTGCAGGGAATGCATCGGAAACTGTGTTCAATGCATGTGCTACTTCGTGCTCTTCCTTATGTAAAGACTCTAAATCTATGTCCATTAACTCCTCTAAATCATGTGGAGGTATTCCACCACTAAGTAAGACTTTTAAAGTATCACAAAGAAACACTTCCGCATGGTGATTTGCTAGAAATGAGTGGTATTTTGAAAAAATTGAACTGCTTTTTGGTTCTTCAACATGCTTTTCTAATGCAATTAAACCTTCTTTTTTTGCAAATTGAAATGTTTCATAGAGTAACTGTAACAAATCTAAAAAAGCTTCTTTGTTTACATCGGGGCCTTTAAGTGTTTTCAATACTCCTGCAAATACACCTTTTACTATGTGCATAGGATTTGCTATTAGCATAGAACCCAACGCTACACCACCAATTATAATGAATTCACTTGGCTGTACTAAGACTAATAAATTTCCACCATGCATCATATATCCACCGAGCATGGCTACCATTACTAAAACAAAACCGATGATGACAAACATTATTTACCTGTTTTAATTTCCATTTTCTTTTCTAAATCAAATCTTTCAGATTCCAATTCTAACGCTTTCTTGTACATTTCTTCAGCTTTTTCAAGTTCATTAGTTTCAATATAAATATCGCCAAGATGTTCATAAACCTCTGCAGAAACGTTTCCTATCTCAATTGCTTTTTTTATATACTTTTTTGCCTCTTCAATATTACCCATCTTGTATTTAATCCAACCATAGGTATCAAGAAAAGCAGAATTATCCGGTGCCTCAGCCAAAGTTTTACTACTCATTTCCAATGCTTTTTCTAAATCTTGATTATTTTTAGAAAGAGTGTATGCATAATTATTCAATAAATAAGTATTGTTACTATCTTTCTGATAATGCTTTTCATAATAATACAATGCCGAATCAATATTTCCTGACGCATCATACGTTTCGCCAATCATCGTATAAGTTATAAAGTTATTATAATTACTATCTTTCTCTAAAATTAACTTATAACTCTCTATAGATTTATCATATCTTTTAAGCATAAAATTATTCATACCCAATAAAGTGTAATAGTATAATTCCTGCTTCAAACTATCTGGATTTAAAGAATCAAGCAATGTGATAGAACGTTCATACTCTTTGTCGAAGTAATAAACTTCAGCAACACCAACTCGTAAATCGGAATTCTTATCTTCAATCTTTAGTAATTTATCAAAAAATTTATCTCTTTTTATTTTTTGTCCTATATTAGAAGACAATAAACCTGTATAGTACATAAGTTCTGGGTTGAACAACAATGTACCTTTTATACGAGATAAATATTTGTCAATCAGTAAAGTATCTCTTATATTGTTCTGAAGAATTGCTGAAGAAAGAAGTATATAATATGTTTCTTGTTCCTGACCAAAATAGAGCGTATCTATCACATCCATATAATTTATAGCATCATCCAACCTATTATTTTCAAGATATATCTGAAATATTTCCCTTGAAATTTGTGTATTAAAAGGTTGTTTTTTTTGTTCAATCATTAAGTTGCTTACTAAACTATCAATTCTTCCTAATTTTTTGAATAGAACAATTTTTCTTTCATTAATTAAATTGTTGAACTCAGGAGAGTCAATAGAGTCATAGATCCTAAGGGCTTCTTCTGGATCATCATTTTCAATAATTAGTGCTTTAGTTATTAATCTGTCATTGGTTACTTCTATAGCTAAAGCTTGTTTATTAGTTATCATTGCTTTGTCATATTCACTTCTATATAGGAATATTTCAGTTAACAAATCAAATGCTTGAGCAAATGTTGGGTTTAGTTCTATTGCTCTGTATAGATGGCGTTTTGCAATATCTAATTTTCGTATTTCTAAGTAAGATTTCGAAATAGCAAATTCAATTGCAGCAGAACTATCATATCTAAGTGCTTCCTGGAACTCAATAATTGATGCAGCATATTTATTTTGCTGTTGTAATAAAGTACCAGCAATTAAATAGGAACGCGCTTGTGATTCAAAATAGTTTGTATCAAAATTAGTCACATTATTATTGTCACTAATAACTAATTGTCTATAATTAATTTGGTTAGAATTATATTCACTACTACACGCTGATAAAACAACGATAAGTATCAAAAAAAATGGACGCATAAAAATAATTAAATAAATAAAAAAAAACCTCTCACAATTGAGAGGTTTAAATTAAGAATTTTTTAGCTCTTTCATCATTGCATTGTATCCTTTTTTATCTAAAGTTTTCAATGCTTTTGCTGTTGCTTTTACGGTTACCCATTTGTTTTCTTCAGGTATCCATATCCTTTTCTTCTGCAAGTTAGGCATAAACCTTCTTCTAGTCTTGTTATGAGCATGAGAAACATTGTTCCCACTCATTGGTCCTTTACCAGTTAGCTCACATTTGTTAGCCATTTTCCCACCTATTTTGAGTTTTGTTATATCAAAGACCTCAAATATATCAATAATATTTTTTTTTTCCAATTAATTAATCTTGAACATCTTGATTTTTATACTTAGTTTGGGTCTATGTTTAAAACAAAAGATATAATTTCTAAAATTACAATCATTATTGGAATATTGGTGATTGTCTATTCAGCAGTAAACTTCTTTTCTCATGAACAAAAATATCCGAATAGTGATATAATAGAAGGTATTGTTGTCAATTATGAAAAAAATTATAGAGGAATAAACGTTCCTTTAGTAAAGTATATTGTCAATAACGATACTTTTTATCTGAAAAGTATAACTGAAATAGGTACATTCCCCAAAGAAAATAGGGTATATATAGAATACAATATTGATAATCCCAAAGAGGCAGTAATTTATGAAAGTTATATAAATTACGGTATTCCAATATCTATAGCAACTATTGGTCTTATGATTACAGTTTTTGGCTTTGTTATGCTTTATTTTTCTTGGAAGAAACGAGTTTAGAATAGCTATTTATTATAATAGCAACATTTGATTTCCAAGTGTGGTTTGCTAATATAAAATCTCGTGCTTTTTTTCCCAATTCTATTCTTAAATCTTCATTATCAAATAAAATCTTAATCTGATTAAAATATTCTTCCTCAGAATTTGCTCTGATCAAACCTTGTTCATTATTTGCTTCTATTCCCTCAGCGGAAATGTCAGTAGCTATCACAGGTAATCCCATTGCCATTGCTTCCAATATTTTAATTCGTATTCCACCTCCAACAAATAGTGGTGCAATATAGACTTTTGATTGATTAAAATAAGGCTTCACATCATCCAAATAACCTATATTTTTCGCCCCAACAGAAATATATTTGTTGAAATCAGATGGCGGATTCTTACCGATTATTTTTAATTGAACATTTGGATAAATTTCCCTTAGTTTTGGTAACACTCTATCCAAGAACCACCTAACAGCATTTACATTGTGGAACCAATTAAAATTTGTTGCAATTACCAAAGAATTTGGCTCTCTGGAGCAATTAAAATCAGGTCTCCACAAATCAACATCCACTCCAGCACTTGCAACTTCTATATTTGAATTAGGTAATAGTTTTTTAATTAAAGATTGATCTTGTTTGGTTATGGCAAATGCTACATCAGAATCTGATATAAATTTTAATTCTAATTTTTTTAACAAATGAAATTGTTGTCCTATAAATAGCTTTTTTGGACTAAATTTGCTCAATCCCCGATAAAATCTTTCCCAAATTAAATATTCAATATTATGTAATCTCAATCCAATTGGTTTATCATATTTTTTTGAGAGTTGTATAGCTAGTTTTGCCATATTAGAATGGTCTGCGTGGATTATATCAATAGTACTCATATCAACTAAAGATTCTATCACTTGCATTAAATTTGATCTATATTGTTTTTCAATATACATAGACTTGTTCATCAAGAAATATTTCAATACTCTTAACTTTGTGTTTCTTGAGTCAAGCAGAACTATGTTAATATTTCCTTCCTTCTTGTACTTATTGATTTGTTCGTTATCAATTGGGAACCTCGAAGTACATATCATCTCAACTTCATAACCTTGTTTAAGAAATTGGTAATAAATATTTGAGATTCCAATCTTACCTCCATCATCAGAAGGAAAGGGGAACTGTGGTGCTAATTGTAATATTCTCATCGAAGTTTATTTTTTATAAAAGAATAAAAACCTATATAATATTCGTTTTCACCGATTATTTTCTTAAAGTCTTTTCTTCCAACAACATCTCTTTCATCACGCCAAGTATTAATAACTGTAACAAAAGACTGAAAAAAGAACTCAAAAAAATATGAAGGTTTTACTTTTTGTCCAATTCCAAATAAAAATTGCCCCCAAAAACAGATAAATAAATTATATAGGCGTGTAAAAGGATAATATTTTGTAATTATTCTTAAATTTTGAGTAGAAATTTTTAACCATCTTGCACTTTTATTTCTTTCAAAATCACTTGAGAAATGTAATGTTCTTATATTAGGAAAATGTTTAATTTTTAGATTATTTTTAAGAGCTCTAATACTTAAATCTAATTCCTCCATCCCAAATTCCCAGTAATAACCTATTCTGTTGAATACACTTTTTCTAATAGCACTGCCAGGTCCGGAGAAGCTTTTAACCAGATAGCCATCAATATCATTTCCTAAGTCCTTATTTAGTGAACTAAGTATAATTTCTTTAAAATCTTTTTTAACTAATGTTTCTGTCGTAGATATTATATCTAAATCTGGTTGATTCTCAAATATACTAACTATATGTTCAAATGTATCAGAGCTTTCAGGATGCGAATCACTATCAGTTCTCCAAATAATATCACCAGTTGCTTGACTAATTCCTATATTCTGCGCAAGTATATTTATGTTTATTGGTAAAAACGTATATCTAACATTGGGGAATTCATTTTTAATCATTTCATAAGTACCATCGTCCGAAGCATTATCAATAACAATAATCTCGAAATCATTATACTTTTGATTATAAAAACCATTTAAAGTAACCTTTAAATCATCTTTACGGTTTTTAACACATATAACGACACTAATTCTCATACAAAATGTTAAATTTAATATATTATGTCCGACTGAAATGCAAAATATTAATAATTATTTGAATGTTTTATAAAAATACAAAAAAAGAAGAACATAGAATTAAAAAGCCATATATACCACTTTTTCTATTAATAACAATTATAGTCGGTGGTACGATAGGTTATGATATAATATGGGCTGAGACTGATTCCAATATTATAGACGCTTTATATATGACAATTATAACAATCACTACTGTTGGCTATTCTGAAGTATTTCCTTTAGATACCACTGGTAGAATTTTTACAATGATAATTGGCATATTAGGTATTGGAAGTTTGTTCTATTTATTGAGTATTTTTATGGAAAACTTATTTATTTATCAATTAACAAACATAAGGGGAATTAAAAAAGTGCAAAAAAAACTTAATAATCTTTCTAACCATATTATATTAGTTGGCTTTGGAAGAGTGGGGGAGTTAGCTACCGAAGAATTACTTGAACGTAATTTGGAGTTTGTAATAATAGATAAAGAAATACCTGAAGAATTAAAAACTTTAAAAAATGTTATATCAATTGAAGGGGATGCTACTGATGATTCCGTTCTTTCTTTGGCTAATATTGAGGAAGCTAAATCATTAATAGTGGCAACTGCAGATGCATCAACTAATCTGTTTATTGTACTCAGTGCCAGAGAATTGAATAAGAACATATTTATAATCTCACGTTCTGATAACTCATTGTTAGAAAAGAAATTAATTAAAGCCGGTGCAAATAGGACAATCAATCCATTCTCAGCCGGAGGACAAAAGATGGCAAATATAGCTATTGACCCTCAAATTATGGATTTTATAGATTCTAACTTAGGAACTAAAGATGGTGATTATCTTAAAATAGAACAATTCGAATTATCTGATAATAATGATTGGCACGGAAAAACATTGAAAGAATTAGACATAAGACAAAAATCAGGAGTAACAATTATTGGGATAATTAGAGACAATTATACTAATCTTAATCCATTTGGTGATTTTGAATTAAGATCTAAAGACCAAATAGTGGCAATTGGTACAAAAGACCAATTAATGAAATTCAATAACTTGTGTAGCCAAATAGAAATTTAAATATTTAACGCTTCAGACAATTCAGACCAATGATTAATCGAAATATCTGCACTTGTTATCTCTGGATTTTTTCTATCAAATTCAGACTCTACACCAGTAAATAGTACTGAAATCATTCCAGAATTATTTGCTCCAACGACATCGGTTCTTTCAATATCACCAATATGTAGCGAATGCTTAGGGTCAACTTTTAGTTCTTGTAATATTGTTTGAAATGCTTTTTCATGAGGCTTACTCACTCCAGTTTCATTACTAAAGCTAAAAGAAGTAAAATAATCTAAAATATCATTATCAGACATTAGCTTTCTCAAATGAGTTCCAGGTGAATATCCAGTATCTGATATCAATCCTAACCTATACTTTTCAGCTAATTTTGGTAATAATTCTCTAACTCCATCAATAAGAACAGGTGGATGTTCAAACAAACTATCTTCGTAAGAAGTTACAATCCTATTAAAAGTATTTTTTTCGTAAGGCAAGTTTAAATAACTAAATATTACTTGAACTAATTCCGAACTTTCCGGTGTTCTCATCTTGTTAATCCAATGATCTTCAAAATATGCCCAACTTTCTTTGATAGCATTGTCTAAGTCAAATTCATTGATATTAAAACCGAGTTTACTTGTTTCTTCAATAAATATGTCATTTCTATATTTGTAACGATTCTCATGATTAACAGAATCAAATAATGTATTCCAAAAATCAATTGTAATTACTTGCAAATCTTTCATTTTCTTTTCTTATTATTGTTATTAACTTTAAATGCTGACGGACAAAGATGATTTATAACGCATTTCTCACATAATGGTTTTCGAGCATCACAGATTTTTCTACCATGTTGAATCATATAATGAGTGAACATAACCCAATCGTCTTGTGGTATGAGTTCCATCAATTCGAATTCAATTTTTACGGCATTTGTTGTGCTTACAAATCCAAGTCTGTTCGACAAACGGCTAACGTGAGTGTCCACTACTATTCCATCAACACCAAAACAATGACCTAGAACTACGTTCGCAGTCTTTCTGCCTACACCATCTAAACTCAGTAATTCTTCCATAGTATTTGGCACTTCACTATTGAAATCTTGAACTAATTTCATCGCTGCACCTTTTATATTCTTTGCTTTATTTTTATAAAATCCTGTAGAAAATATATCTTGTTCCAAATTTTCAATTGGAATTAATACGTAGTCTTCTGGGGTTTTATACTTTTTGAATAAAAATTTAGTAACCTTATTTACCCTTTCATCAGTACATTGAGCACTTAATATTGTTGCAACTAATAGCTCAAAAGGGTTAGAGTAGTTTAAAGCAATTCTTGCATCCAGATGTTCTTTTTTAAGAATTTCTAGAATTTTACTCATCCTTATTTTCTGAGCTGTTTTTGTTTTTGAGAATTTCATTATTTTACCGTGTTGCAAATAGAATCAACAGTATCTCTATAATATATATAAGTTGGGATTGCTACTTTTTCAACAATCAATTTATTTTCTAAAAATTTTTCAAACAGATGACTATCTTCACTGTATTTAACTGTCTCATCAAAAAGTTTTATCTCATTTTTAATTGCAGAATTTATGAAAAAAGTTCCTCCTATTACACATTCAGAAAGTTCTATTAGCTTGTTTGTATCATGCTTATCTGGGACTTTAGAATTACCAACAATCTCAACACCTCCATGTAGCAAATCAATATTTCTATCTTTAAGAATTTTATATCTTTCCATAAGATGATTTTTTTTATACTGGTCATCGGAATCTATAAAAGTTATATATTTGCCACGTGAATTAGAAATCCCGTTGTTCCTGGTTGCCGATACACCTTTATTATGTTTTTGAACCCAATATGAAATACGTTTATCCGTAAGAAATGGTTCTATTAATTCTATAGTATTATCATTACTACAATCATCAACTATTATCAGCTCCCAATCAGTAAATGATTGGTTCAAAACAGAATTGATAGCTCTAGAGATTATATTTTCTCTATTGAAAGTAGCTAGAATTATAGAAAAAAAAGGATTCATATATTAATAGTCATAACTTTACTAAATTTGTATTTATTTTACATACAAATATAATGAATATGGACTTAATTCAGTTTTGGACAATACTTTCTGCTAATGGTATTGTTTTAGATCAGAAGCAAAGAGAAAGAATAGAAAGATTTACCAAAGAATTATTGCATTGGAATGCTAAAGTTAATTTAATATCTAGAAAAGATGAAGATATGGTATTAGAATCACATATACTTCATTCACTATCAATAC
>JAGQWJ010000044.1 GCA_020437395.1 Ignavibacteriota bacterium
ACTGAAGTTTATTAATTTAGATGGCAAATATGAATGTATGGATTTAGGTTCTGGCGGCGGATTACCAGGAATACCATTAACTATTGCTTCACCAAAGATTAATATGTTGTTAGTAGATTCTATAAAAAAGAAAATGAAAATTACAGAAATGCTTGCAAAACATACTCAGCTCAGAAATATAAAATCAAAAGCTGAAAGAGTAGAAGTAATAGCCAATCAAAAAGAATATCAAAAAAAGTTTGATTTTATTTTTGCTCGAGGTGTTGCGAGATTAAACCTTATTCAATCATGGGTTTCTCCTCTCTTAAAAGAAAATGGTAAAATAGTATTACTAAAAGGTGGTGATTTAACTGACGAAATCAATGAAGCTAAAAAACATAATAAGTCATTGAAAGTCGATATGAAAGATTTAGATTTGATTGCTTTTGATCACTTCAAGAAATTACAGAAGAAGATTTTAATCTGCAGTTTCGATAACAAATAATGCTAAAAATCGTAACATACTCAATGCGATTAATTACATTCATATTGTTTTCTATTTTAATAGTTTTTCCACTGCAATCAGCCGAAAAAATTAAAATAGGTAGGGTTAAATATTCTGGTGGTGGTGATTGGTACAATGACCCAACGAGTGAAGTAAACTTATTAAGTTATATTAAAAAAAATACTAATACAATAGCTGAACCTGTTTATGAATATGTAGATTTAGAATCTGATAATCTATTCGATTATCCAATTTTATTCCTTACTGGTCATGGAAATGTCAATTTCTCTAATAAAGAAATTAAAAATTTAAGACTTTACCTTGAAAATGGTGGTTTTCTATATATAGATGATGATTATGGTTTAGACCCTTATATTAGAAAAGAGATGAAAAAAGTTTTTGACGATAAGGAATTTTTAGAAATACCATTTACTCATCCTATTTATACTATTCAATATGACTTCTCGTCAGGACCACCAAAAATTCATGAACATGATGACAAAAAACCTCAATCTTTCGGGATATTTGTTGGCGATAGATTATCTGTTTTTTATACAGTTGAATCAAATCCAAGCGATGGATGGGCTGATCCAGATGTTCACAATGACTCGCCAGAGTTAAGAGAAAAAGCATTACAATTTGGTACGAATATTATTATATGGGCATTAATAAATTAATATGATGAATTCTGAGATTAAATTCAATTCACTTGTAAAAAGATTAAAAGAAACTTATAGAAAACAAAGTTTATATAATTTTATTATATATTTTGTTAAATCACTAAACATTATTTCGATTGTATTCTTGCTTTTCACATTAGTAGAATATTTTATTAATGGTTCGATTGAACTTAGAACTAAATTATTCTATTCATTTATTGGATTGTCGCTAATTACAGTTATCGCTACTATTATAATATATAAACTAAAACATAAAAATAATGAAAGCGAAATAATTATATCGACCTCAAATAAAGTTGGTAACTTTTTTCCATCAATTAGAGATAAACTTACAAACGCACTGCAAATTTACAAACAATTGAGCACTTCTCAAGGAGTTTCAATTGAACTAGCTAACTATGAATTGGACAATATTTCAACAACAACTCAGAACTACAATTTTAATGAAGTAATTGATAAAAAGAGTTATAATAAACTCATTTTATTTTTTATGCTAATACCAATTTTAACATTAATGCTTACATCAATATCTGGATTAATGCTAAACTCTGCAGCAATCAGATTATTAAATTACAACGAATCATTCATTCCTGCTGCTCCATTTAATTTGAACTTAAAAAATAAAGATTCAAACGTTTTAAGAGGAGAAGATATTGAATTAGTTATTACTTCATCTGGTAATAGTCCTGACAAGCTTACACTGTTTATAAAAGAAGACAACCAAGAGAATTATGATGAACTGATAATTGAAAAAAATTCTGATAAAGAATATACTTATAAAATATCGTCCATAAAAAATTCAATAATTTATTTTGCTAGTACACAATGGTACAACACGAGTATCAAAACTGAAATAGGCAGAATAAATGTGAGCGAACGCCCAGTATTAAAAAGAATGTCTGGAAATGTAATTTACCCATCTTACACAGGAGAGCCAGCTACTAATTTTGATATAAATACTGCTGACATTGTTGCCATAAACGGAAGTAGAATTTCATTTGATTTAGAAGCAAACAAAAACATAAAAAAAGCTTTTATGGTATTTAACTCAGAGACCTCTATTGCCGACTCTAATGGTATAGTCAATGAAACGGTTAATAAATCGGATACATTAATGTTAAATGTTGAGAAAAAATCTGCAAAATTAAATTACACAATTAAAAAGTCAGGGTATTATTATTTCAAATTATTTGACAACAATAATGTAGAAAATGAGAATCCTATTAAATATAGTATTATAGCTACTTCGGATAATAGTCCTAATATAACACTAATAAATCCTGTTGAAAATGTTCAGTTGTCAGAAAATGCTTTGATTCAAATAGATACTGAAATTATTGATGATTTCGGATTTTCAAGTCTAAAGCTTAAATATAAATTAGTAAAATCAATCTATGTATCTCCAGATAAAGAATATAAATCTATAAATATAAATATTAAAAGTAAAGAAAAATATCAATTAGCATCTTACATCTGGGATTTGAATACTCTAGGAATATCTCCAGAAGATGAATATGAATTCTACCTAGAAGTTTTTGACAACGACATAATAAATGGTCCCAAATCAGCAAAGACTAGAGTATTATCATTAAGATTACCTTCTCTTGAAGAAGTAATTGCATCGTCTGAAAAAGCTCAAGAAGAGATTGAGAAGGATTTATCTGAAGTTCTGAAAGATGCTCAAGAGTTAAAAAAGAATATGGAAGAATTAAAGCAAGATCTAAGAAAAGATTATAAGAAAAAGGAGATGAATTATGAACAAAAGAAAAAAGCTGAAGATATTGCAGATAAACAGAAGAAAATATCAGAAGATGTTAAGAATTTACAGGAAAAAATAAACGAAACTGCAAGGGAAATGCATGAGAACAAAGTATTATCTCCTGAAACACTTGAAAAATTCATGAAGTTGCAAGAGTTACTCAAGCAAGTTGATATACCTGAATTGAGAAAAATGCAAGAGAAAATGAACAAAGAGTTAAAAAACATGACTCCCCAAGAAATGCAAAAAGCATTAGAAGATATGAAATTTGATGAGGAACAATTCCAAAAAAGTATTGAGCGATCTATGAAGATATTGGAAAGGATGAAAGCTGAACAGAAAACAGATGCTGTCAAAAAAATGGGGGAGAAGCTAGAAAAAGATTTAGAAAATTTGATTAAAGAATCTGAAAAATCGAACTCTAAGGATACAAAGTCAAATGAAGAATTAGCAAAGGAACAACAGAATTTAAAGAATGACTTAGATAAGCTGGAAAATCAGATGAATGAATTGGAAGATATGCTATCTAAACAAGAAGATATGCCGATGGATAAATTGGAAGAGGCAAACAAAGAATTAAATAAGAACGAAACAACGCAGGAAATGGAAAAATCTGAGCAAAACTTGCAAAAAGGGCAAAATCAAGAAGCTCAGAAAAATCAACAGAAAGCAAAACAAAATCTGAAGAATTTCAACAAAAAAATGTCTGAGTTAAAACAAGAAATGGAGAATAAAGTATCTAGGGAAACACTAAATACTATGAAAAAAGCAGTTCAGGATATGCTTCAGATATCAAAAGAGCAAGAGAACTTAAAAAATCAGACTTCTGCTTCAAATTACAATTCGCCTCAGTTACCAGAGATAAATAATCAACAGAACAAATTAAGTGAATCGTTACAAAGAGTAGCAAACAATTTAGCACAATTATCGGAAAAATCTTTTGCGGTGACACCTGAAATGGGGAAAGATATAGGTAAGGCATTACAAGAAATGAATTCTGCAATGAGTCAGTTAGCAGAAAGAAGTACAGCACAAGCTGGTAAAGCTCAACAACAATCGATGGCAAAGTTGAACAGTGCTATAAGTCAGATGCAAGGTAAATTAGGCCAAATGCAAGGGCAAGGTCAGGGGAAAGGTCAAGGTAAAGGACAGGAAGGGTCTGGAGGGAATTCTCCTGGTATGAGTAATTCACCAGGTGGTATGGGTTTTTCTCAACAGTTACAACAAGCAGCTGCTCAACAACAAATGATAAATAACTCACTTCAAAAAATGATGCAGCAAGGTCAAGAACCAGGAAAAAATGGTAATGGAGGTAGTGGTAGTAAATCAGAATTACAAAAACAAGCAGAATATGGACGCTTAAAAAATGAGCAAGGAAATGCTAAAAAATCAATAGAAGAACTTGCTGAAGAACAAAAGAAATTTCAAAAACAAGGCGAAAAAAAGAATATAGACCTGGAAGAAATAGCAAAGGAAATGAAAGAAGTTATGGCTGATATGGAATCTGGAAATATTACCCAAGCTACAATCGAAAGACAAGAAAAAATATTATCTAAGTTATTGGACGCTAACCGTTCTGAAAACGAAAGAGATTTTGAAAAGAAAAGAGAAGCTAAATCAGGTAAACAATATTCACAAAATAGTCCTGAAGCTATTAAACTTAAAGAATACTTAAATAGAATATCAGAAGATAAACTAAAAGAATCTCTGAAGAAAGGTTATACTAAGGATATGGAAGAGTTGATTAAAAAATATTTTGAAGAATTAAAACAAAAGACAAATTAATATAATCTATTTTCTATTATATAAGACTCTACTAATGGGTTTAAATAGTCTAAATTTCTTTTACCGTTAGATATTTCCTCTCTTATCTCTGACGAAGATATTTCTATAAAAGGCATTTCCATATATATTGCTCTTTTATAGCTTTCAAATTCGTAAGTTGGAATCTTATATCCCTTTCTTAAGGCAACATATATATCCGCATTATCAAGTATAAACTGCCAATTTTTCCAGTTATGGAATTTCTCAGCTTGGTCTCCACCTATTAATAAACATAAATTATCTTGCGGATATAATCTCTTGAAATGTTCGACTGTCTGATATGTAAACGATATTCCTTGTTTTTCCAATTCGAATGATGACACCTCGAATGATGGATTATTTGCAATAGCCAATTTTACCATCTCTAATCTATTTTTATTTGGTGCCATATCTTCATTTGTCTTAAATGGTGAGACATTGCAAGGTATGAACAAAACTTTCTCAGCACTATAGTACTCTATAAAATAATGTGCAACAGAAATATGAGCTTCATGAATAGGATTGAAGCTCCCGCCTAAAATTCCAATTTTCTTATTCATATATAAAAAAAGGAAGCCAGATATTTTTCAAAATAACTAACTTCCTTAACTAATTATTCATTTATTATAAACTTTCTAACTTTCGTAAATTAATGTGTCTGCAGTCGCTCTCTTAGCATGTGCAATATTTGGTGCTTGAAAAATTCTTTTTGCTTTAACTCTCTTCTCAAAATCACTTCTAAATTTGTTAACAAAACCTCTGACAGCCCATGCTGCTGCGTCTCCTAATGCACAAATAGTATTACCTTCTATATTATTACAAACAGAAACTAACAAATCTAAATCTTTTGATGTACCGTCTCCATTATAGATTCTTTTAAGAGTTTTTTCTAACCAACCACAACCTTCTCTACAAGGAGTACATTGACCACAAGACTCATGATGATAGAAGTGTGCTATTCTTAAAGTGACTTTCAACAAATCTGTATCTTCGTCCATCACCATAACTCCACCTGTACCGATATGAGTTCCTATTTTCTTTAAGGATTCTTCGTCCATTGCGACGTCTATCTCATCAGCAGAAAGAACTGGCATTGAGGATCCACCAGGTATTACGGCTTTTATGTTTTTGCCGCCCGGTATTCCACCACAAACGACATAAATTAAACTTCTTAATGTAATACCAGTTTCTAACTCGTAAACTCCTGGTTTATTTACATGACCACTTACCCCATAAAGCAATGTACCCGGATGACCTTGTGCACCCAAACTTGAGTATGCTTCAGGGCCTATTTCAAAAATTTTAGGTATTGTGGCTATTGTTTCAACATTATTAACTGTTGTTGGCATTCCCCATAGACCAACTTGAGCTGGGAATGGAGGTTTGTATCTCGGATAACCTCTTCCTCCTTCTAATGAATTCATCAAAGAAGTCTCTTCACCACATATATATGCACCTGCACCACTATGTACATATACATCCATTTGGAAGTCTGTTCCAAACTTTTCTTTCATCTTCTCGCCAAAATATCCAAACTCGTAAGCTTCATCAACAGCCGCTTGCATCAATTTATTCCAAAGATAATACTCACCACGAATGTAGATATAAGCTGCTTTCAGATTCATAGCTTTACCAGCTATCAAAATGCCTTCTAGCAATAAATGAGGGTTAAATTCAAATATTCTTCTATCTTTAAATGATCCTGGTTCAGCTTCATCTCCATTGACTGCTAAATAATTTGGTTTATCTATCCCGTCCGGCATAAATGACCATTTTAATCCAGTTGGGAAACAAGCTCCACCACGACCACGAAGGTTAGATTTTTTTACAATATCTATAATTTCAGATTTTTCCATCTTCATTGCTTTTCGAGCTTGTTGGTATCCACCATTTTGTTCGAAAACTTCAATCTTATGAAGATCTTTTATTTCTGGTAATAATAATTTTGGGTTCTTTTCCATCATTTTTAAGATTATGTTATTATTCAGTTGTCAATATAATACTTATTGATTAAAAGTCTAAATCTTATGAGAACGAATTTAAACTTTCTTTTAATTGTTCAATTTTTTCACTCATATCTATAAGTTTTTTTCGTTCCATTTCTACTACTTTCGTAGGTGCGTTCTCAACGAATTTTTGGTTCGATAATTTCTTGTTTATTCCAACTATCTGTCCTTCTAAACGTTGAATCTCACCCGAAAGTCTTTCTTTTTCAGCTTCGGGATTTATAGCATCACCAACAAATAGTTTCAATTCGGCAAAGTTAGTAACTCCTTTTATTGAAGTTTCTTCAATATTTTCGTTGAGTAAAATATCTGTTGATTTAGTAAGTTCTCGTAATAAAATAATATTTTTCTCTATCAAAGTTGTAGTCTCTGTGTCCGTTGCTATACCTAGTTTAAGTCTTTGTTCTACAGAAATGCTAGGAGTACTTGATTTAAGACTTCTTGTTGTTTCAACTATTGTCATTAATTTTTCAAAATCATTAATGTTCGATTGTGAAATAAAAAAATCATTTGACTTTATCAGTTGTCTTGTAGAAATACTCTCATTTACTCCTACTTTGTTAAGTAAATGCCATAATTCTTCAGTTATAAAAGGCATAACAGGATGAAGTAATTTTAAAACTTCATTAAAAATATTTATTGCAAAGTTTAATTTCTTCTTATTTAATTCAGATGGATTAATATTTGTTTCAATTTTTAACGATTCAATATACCAACCGCAGTAATCTGACCATATAAAATCATAAAGTGTCTTTGAGTACTCAGTAACTTTGTAATTATTAAGATAATTATCAATTTTATCAATTGTTATGTGTAATTTAGATTGAATCCACTTATCTGAAAGTGACAATTCGTCACTGTTTGGGAAGTCCGAAGAAATTCCAAATTGTTCAACCTTCATATTTAAAAATCGCCCAGCATTCCATAACTTATTTGCAAAGTTACGTCCAACTTCCATAGAGGGAATATCCTGAGCTTCTAAATCTATTTCCATTCTTACGTCTTGACCTAATGGTGCAAGATAGAGAATAGTAAACCTAACTGCATCAGCACCATATTTATTCATCACATTCAGTGGATCAGGTGAATTACCTAGTGATTTCGAAAGTTTTCTACCTTGACCATCCCTAATTAGACTTGTGAAATAAACATTTTTGAACGGAATTTCATTTTTAATATTTTTTGATGCCATTACCATACGAGCTACCCAAAAGAAGATAATGTCAGGACCCGTTACTAATAAATCAGTAGGGGAGAACTTCTTCATAGTAGGATTATCTAGGTTCTCGTTGCCATTCTCATCGAACCACCCCATTGTCGTAAGTGGCCATAACCAAGAAGAGAACCAAGTGTCGAGTACATCTTCATCCTGTTTTAAGTTATCTGAGTTTGTCAAATTTAATTTTTTTCTTGCTTCTTCTTCGTTTCTGGCCGCTGTATAATTTCCATTCTCATCATAAAATACTGGAATCCTATGTCCCCACCATAATTGACGAGAAATACACCAATCTCTAATATTATTCATCCAATGTTCATAAGTTTTCACCCAATGATTAGGATAGAATTTGATCTCTCCATTTTGAACTACCTCTAATGCCTTCTCAGCAAGTGGCTTCATTTTTACAAACCATTGGTCAGATAAATATGGTTCTATGGGTTCACCTCCTCTTTGCGAGAAACCAACATTATGAGTATAATCCTCAATTTTTTCCATCAAACCGGATTCTTCTAAATCTTTAATCACCTCTTTTCTAGCAATGAATCTATCAAGATTTGCATACTTTCCTGCTAATTCGTTCATCGTACCATCAGGATTAATAGTATTTATAAATTCCAAATTGTGTCGTTGACCAATTTCGAAATCATTTGGATCGTGAGCAGGGGTGATTTTTACACAACCAGTTCCGAATTCAGGATCAGCGTAGTCGTCTCCTATTATATAGACCTCACGATTTACAAGAGGAACTACAACTTTTTGTCCAATTAATTTTTTATACCTAATATCATTTGGATTTACTGCTACTGCAATATCGCCAAAAATTGTTTCAGGCCTAACAGTAGCAACTTTCAAATAACTATCCGTATCTTTGAAATAATACTTCATAGTATAAAGCTTCTCTTCAACTTCTTTGAATTCAACTTCTTCATCTGATAAAGCGGTTTGTGCTAATGGTGACCAATTAATAATTCTTTTACCTTTATAGATTAAACCTTCATCATACAATCTGATAAACATTTCTTCAACTGCTTTTGAAGCACTATCATCCATAGTGAATAAAGTCCTATCCCAATCGCATGAGATGCCAAGTCTCTTTAATTGTTCAAGAATTATTCCTCCGTATTCTTCCTTCCATTCCCAAACTTTTTCTACAAATTTTTCTCTTCCTAAATCGTATTTTGTTAGTCCTTTTTCTTTTAATTTTTGTTCTACTTTGGTTTGAGTAGCAATCCCCGCATGATCCATACCGGGGAACCATACTACTTCCTTCCCTTCCATTCTCATTCTTCTTATAAATAAATCTTGCAACGTATGGTTAAGAACATGACCAAAATGAAGCATGCCAGTTACATTAGGTGGTGGCATAAGGATAGAATATTTCTCTTTTGAAGAATTTTCATTTGCCTTGAATATTTTATTATCTTCCCAGGTATGATACCAGAACTTCTCTTTCTTATTAAATTGAAAATTTTTATCGAATTGCATTTTTTATAACATTTTATATTAAATTTGAATAGTTGTACAAAATTAATTAAAATAGACTTTATATTTAATTTTGTTAAGAAAAACAGTCATTGTTAAAATATTTTGATAATTTAATAGACTATTTATTTAGTAATTAAAAATACTTTTTACGATATTTGGAAAATACTATTTAACTTTTATTAATTAATGATATCGGAGGATACATTATGATATCCACAAAAGTACTAAAAACAACTGCTGCCGTGATAATATTCGCAGCTTCAAGCTTGTTTTTGACTGATTGTACAAGCATGATAACTGAAGAACAGTTAGCTATGTTGCAAGATTTAAGACGCCAAGAAGCGCAGCTTACAGAAAATATCCAAACAGCAAAAGCTGATTTGAATAAATTGAAATCTGAGCTAAAAAGTAGAGAGTCTGAGTTAAATGATTGTAATGATAAGACTCAGTTTGTTAAAGATAAATTGTCACAATGGCCGAATGTTTGGCCAGATAACAATTAATTTACTTTTATTCAGTATAACAATTTTTTAGAGGAAAAATGAAAAACTTATTATTTATATTATTGTTCACAGTTTTAGCTGGTGGACATTTGTTAGCTCAAATGCCTCCTGCGTCTAAACCTGATTTAGAACTAACAGAAGATGAAGCAACGTTAAGAATAAATGATTACAAATCTAAAATCAAAAGCTTAGAAGATCAATTATCGTCAATTAAAGGCGATCAAGATGACATTAAAGCAAA
The DNA here is from genome assembly GCA_020437395.1 of Ignavibacteriota bacterium. Lineage (GTDB taxonomy): Bacteria > Bacteroidota > Ignavibacteria > Kapaibacteriales > UBA2268 > PGYR01. The sequence continues at coordinate 10,181 of JAGQWJ010000044.1, forward strand.
AATTGCTGACACTAAAAAACAATTAGATGATTGTAACGATGCGTTAATGAAATTAATTGGAGCGAGTGCAGCTGATTTTGAAGCATTTAAGCAAAAGCTAGGTCAATTAGAAGGTAAAGTAAGAGAAATGCAAAGATTATCTAATGATGAATTAGCTGACAGAAGATCTGAAGTTGAAGAATTAGAGAAACAATATATGGAATTGAGAAATAGTAAAATTTCTCTATTACCAGATATTTATCCTAGAATGGTAAAGTTAGGTAAAGATATTAAAGGTCTTTATAGAGAAAAGAAAATTACCACTTACACAGTAGGTACTTGGGCAGAAAACAGAGACTGTTTATGGAATATTGCTGGTAATACAGAGATATATGGTGATCCTAATCAATGGCCAAAAATTTGGCAAGCTAACACAAGCTTAATAAGAAACCCAGATGTTATCCAACCAGGATGGGTGCTTTCTATTCCTCCTAAAGGGCCTAAGAATCCGGAAGAATTGAAAGCTGAAAGAAAGTATTATAGAATGAAAAAAGAAGCTAATGCTACAACTGGTGCCACTGGTACAGATGGTCAATAATTCATTTTATAATTAGTTTTTATATTGACCTCATGGAAGATTTCATATCTTCGATGAGGTTTTTTTTTAGTTATCAATTAATAAAAATATGTCAGAAGTTGTAAAATATATAAATCTTGATGATACTAATTTGGTGTCAGTATTTGGTGCAAATGATTCATTATTAAATCTAATAGAATCAGCATTTGAATCTACAATATTTGTTCGAGGAAATCAGATTGTAATAACTGGAGATGAAAAGGAAGTAAATGTTCTTGATTCTATATTCAAAGAATTAGTATATATGCTGAAAAAGAATGGCGTATTAAATGACTCTGATGTAAAAACTGTAATACAGCTAACCACTCTAAATAAATCAAACTTAGAGACATTTTCTTTCAAAAATGATGATAATGTTATTTATAAAGGCTTTAAGAATCAAATTAGAACAAAAACTAAAACTCAAGCGGAGTATTTCCATAAAGTTAAAAACAATGATGTGGTTTTTTCAATAGGACCAGCGGGAACTGGAAAGACTTTCCTTGCCGTTGCTATGGCATTAAGAGAATTGAAATTAAATGAAGTAAAAAGAATTGTTCTAACAAGACCTGCGGTGGAAGCAGGTGAATCATTAGGATTTTTACCTGGAGACTTACAAGAAAAAATTGACCCGTATTTAAGGCCACTTACTGATGCATTACAATATATGCTTTCTCCGGAGAAGTATAAGATAATGAAAGAAAGAAATATAATTGAAATTAATCCATTAGCTTATATGAGAGGTAGAACTTTGAATAATGCTTTCGTTATTTTAGATGAAGCTCAAAACTCGACTGAAACACAAATGAAAATGTTCTTAACGAGATTAGGTATTGGTTCAAAAGCTATAATAACTGGAGATACGACACAAATTGATTTACCAAGGAACAAAAAATCTGGGTTGGTTTCAGCACAACGTATTTTGAAAAAAATTGATGGTATCGAGTTTGTTTATTTTAGTGAACATGACGTGGTACGACATAGATTAGTTGCTGAAATAATCAAAGCTTATGACAAAGATTTAACTGAAAAATAGAGCATTATAGATTATTATTTTATTGAAATAATATCATAGCATTTTAATTCATTAATATTAAAACAATAGTTGTATTAAACTTATGAATACGAAAAATCAGTTATTTAGACTCTTTATTATTATCTTCTTGATTGAATTTACTTTCTTAATAGCTCATGAAGAAGAAAAAATAATCACTGATGAAGTTGTGTCAACAATTATTACTTCGAGAAATGAACTCAATAGTGAAGATAAAGTTAGATTTGAAAAAGGTGTAATTCAGGCTAAAGAACTGTGGAATAAATCTGATGGTAATATTAATGATTTTGAAGTATTTATTCAAAATAACTTTTATCCACAAGGTAAAGAATTAGATACACTTTTTGAGAAAATACAGAGAAATTTAGAAATAATTAATGGTCATTTCAATAAGATGATGCTCGATATAAAAATGCCTGTAGCATTAGATTGGGGGCCAATTACTGATATTGATAGAATGTTTGATTCCTTTGATCCATCCTCACATTTTGAATCTGATATGTACAAGAATAAAATAGCATTTATTACACTTCTAAATTTCCCATATTATTCTTTAGATGAAAAAATAAAAAATGAAAATAAGTGGAGTCGTAAGCAATGGGCTCACGCACGTTTAGGTGACTTATTTACTTCCCGAATCAAAAGCAGATTACTACAAGATTTTGCTAAAGTAAATTCTGAAGCTGACGCTTACATTTATGAGTATTATATTCACATGGGAAATATAATTGATAATAATGGAAAACATCCTTTTCCTAAAGAATTGAAATTAATCACTCATTGGAATCTGAGAGATGAATTGAAGTCGCAATATGCGAACGAAAAAGATGGTTTAAGAAAGCAGGAACTCATCTATTTTATTATGCAAAGAATAATTACTCAAGATATACCACTTAAGTTTATTAATAACGATGAATATGATTGGAATCCGATAACTAATAAATTGTATAAAGATAGAACTGAAATCAAGTTTGAAAAAGAACCAAACACTAGATATCAAAAAATATTAAATCAATTTGAGGCATTTAAAGAGATTGACAAGTATTCGCCATCAATGCCAACATACATATTAAGAAAATTTACTGGTGAAATGGAAATGTCTTTTGATGAAGTAGAAGATTTATTTATAAGTTTTGTAAGCTCTCCAACTGTAAAAAAAGTTGCTGATTTGATAAAAAATAGATTGGGAAGGGATTTACAGCCCTTTGATATTTGGTATGATGGATTCAAATCTCGAAGTACTATCAACGAAGAAGAATTGACTAAAATAACGAAAAAATTATATCCCGATGCAAAATCCATTAAAGAAGATTTACCACATATATTAGTGAAACTTGGTTGGAATGAAAAAAAAGCTAAATATATTTCCGAAAAGATAGAGGTCGATCCATCAAGAGGTGCAGGTCATGCATGGGGTGCAGAAATGAAAGGTGTATCTGCAAGACTTAGAACAAAAATATCGCAAGATGGTATGGATTACAAAGGATATAATATAGCTATTCACGAGTTCGGTCACAATGTGGAGCAAACCCTATCATTGTATGACATAGATTATTATATGTTAAATGGAGTTCCAAATACAGCTTTCACAGAAGCATTAGCTTTTGTATTCCAAATGAGGGATTTAGAATTAGTAGGGATTGATTCAAAAGATCCCAATAAACATAATCTTTATGTATTAGACAATTTTTGGTCAACCTATGAAATTATGGGTGCATCACTTGTTGATCAAAGAACTTGGAAATGGCTTTATGAAAATCCTAATGCTACTAAAGCTGAACTAAATGAAGCCGTAAACGATATATCTAAGGAGGTTTGGAATGAATTTTATTCACCAGTATTTGGTGTTAAAAATAGCAATATTTTGGGTATTTATTCACATATGATTTCATATCCTCTTTATCTGTCGGCTTACCCTATAGGACATCTGATAGAATTTCAAATTGAACAGTATATCAAAGGTAAAAATTTAGGTACAGAGTTTGAAAGGATGGCAAAGATAGGAAAACTTACTCCAAACAAATGGATGAGAGAAGCTACAGGTAACAATATTTCAACAGAACCTTTGATTAATGAAACTGAAAAAGCATTAACTAATATAAAATAGTATAATTTATGAACTACACAGCTTTCGTAACTGAAGAATTAGAAAATGGTGATTATCGAAGTTCGTTTAATGAATTGTCTATCGAATATTTACATACAAACGATATTTTAATTAAAGTTCTTTGGTCATCGTTGAACTATAAGGACGCACTTAGTGCAAAAGGTCACAAAGGAATCACAAGAAATTACCCACATACACCAGGTGTTGATGCAGCAGGCATTGTTGAAAAAAGTAATAATCCTGATATTATGGTTGGCGAAGAAGTTATTGTTACAGGTCATGATTTAGGAATGAATACAAATGGTGGCTTTGCAGAATTTGTCTCAGTTCCAAGTAATTGGATAGTAAAACTTCCTAATAAACTTACTTTACGTGAATCAATGATTATTGGTACAGCTGGGATAACAGCTGCAATTTGTGTCAATGAATTAATTAAACATGGAATAACAACCGATAAAGGTAAAATATTAGTTACAGGAGCAACTGGTGGAGTAGGTTCTATGTCCGTTGCAATATTGAACAAGATTGGTTATAATGTAATAGCCTCAACTGGCAAAATAGAGGAAACTGATTTTTTAAAAGCGATTGGAGCAAATGAAGTTATACATAGAGATGAAGTTTATGACAGGACTGAAAAACATTTGCTACCTAGACGCTGGGCAGGAGCTATTGACACTGTCGGCGGTAACACTTTATCGACTGTGTTTCGCTCAACTGACTATCATGGTATTGTTTGTGTGTTAGGTTTAGTAGAGTCGTCTGATTTGAATATTAATCTATTCCCTTTTTTACAAAGAGGAGTAAGTTTGATTGGTATTGACTCTGCTGAACGTGGTTTAGAAATAAAAAAGGAATTGTGGCAAAAGCTAAGCAATGAATGGAAACCAGATTGCTTAGAATATATGACCCGAGAAGTTGATTTACTTGATATAAACCCAGAAATTGACAATATACTCAAAGGTGGTCAAATAGGAAAAACGTTAATAAATTGTAAAATCAAATAATTCTTTATGAAATTTATCTTATTTATCTTTTTACTATCAATAATATCATGTAGTTATCTTGATAAATCTCCACTCGATGAAACTGCTGAAAGATTAGTTGAACTGACTTTAAAAGCTGGAACAATTGATGAAAATTTAGTGGATTCATACATTGGAACTATTGAGATTGATACAACTGAAGAGTATAACATAGATGATTTAAAAAAGTCATTTGAATTATTAACGAAAGATATATTGGAAATCGACGCAGACACAGAATCAAAAATGTATAGGAAAAATTATCAGATTGGTATTGCTAATGCTGTTATAACAAGATTAAGAGTATTAAATGCTGAAAAAATTTCTTTTATTGATGAATGTGAAAATATATATCAATATACTCCAGAAGTTAAGGAATATGAATATTTTGATTCTTTACTAATAGAAGTAGATAATTATCTTGCTGGTGATGAGTCTTTACCCATAAAATTATCAAATTATCGCCAGAAATTTAAAATTAAATATTCGAAAATCGATGAAGCATTTAGAAAATCAGTAGAGGAAGCAAGAAAAGTAACTAGCAACTATATAACACTTCCTGATAGTGAGTCAGTTGTTATAGAATATCTAGATGGTGCTCCTTGGAGTGCTTATAATTGGTATCAGGGGAAATACAAATCTCTAATACAAGTAAATATGCAATCTAATATATATTTAGAAAGGGTTCTTGATTTAGCGGCACATGAATCTTATCCTGGTCACCATGTGTACTATTCTCTAAGAGATAAAATGTATTACCAAGATAGTGGTTTTGTTGAATTTAGTATTTATACATTATTTTCTCCAGTTTCATTTCTCGCAGAAGGAACTGCAGTTTATGGTAATGATTTAGTTTTCCCAGGTGATAGAAAAATTGACTTTCTTAGATCTGAGATAACTGGAAAGTATAAATACACCTATCAAGAACTCAAAGAATATTTTGATTTACAGGAGCTGTTTTCAAAATTAGATGAAGTACAAATAACTATTGCACGTGATTATATAGATAAAAAAATATCAGACGAAACAGCTCTAAAATATATACAAAAATATGGTTTAGAAAGTGAGAACAGCTCTTACAGAAGACTAGATTTTATAAGAAGATACAGATCTTATATAATAAACTACACAGCAGGTAAACAGCTTGTAGATAGTTATATTAGAAAAAAAGCAGGTAACGATAATGAAAAAAAATGGCAAGTTTATAAGGATATTTTAGAAAAACCCTACTTGCCTCCCGATTTAGTAAGAGCACTAGATTAGTCTCTATTTAGATAAATCTATTATTTTTTGTTCTGTCTTTTCTATATAATCTCTACATTCTTTTATTATTTTCATACCATTCTCATATTCAAGTAGTTGAGACTCTAGTGGTAAATCGTCAGATTCTAATTTCATAATTATTGAATCTAAAGTAACCATTTGCTTTTCTAGTTCAAATTTCTTTGTCATTCTATTCCTCGATTATTGCAATATTTTCATTGTTATTTCTAATAATTTTTATTTTGTCATTTTTTGAAAGTACTTGAGAAGTCTTAACTCGTTCTCCATTTTTTAGTATCATTGCATAACCTTTTTCTAAAGGTAATGCAGGATTCATCTTACTAATTACATTCGCATAATTCTTTAATTGAATTTTCTTCGTCTGAATATTTAATAATATCTGTTTGTGAAGTTGCTTCTCATAACTATCTAAATTCAATTTTAATAAATCAATACTATTTTTTATTCCAGATGATTTTAATCTATCAAATTTGTTATTCAATTCTTTTTTATAGTTACTAATCGAATTATTAATAGAATTAGTTATAGATAATTGATTTTCATCAAGTGTTTGGCGAATTATATCGATGGTATTAATTGATACTATCTCAGCTGCACCAGTTGGTGTAGGTGCTCTATGATCAGCTACCAAATCAGCTATTGTAGTGTCAGTTTCATGTCCTACACCTGCAACTATAGGTGTCTTAGCATTATAAATTGCATCTGCAACGTCACGAGTATTATAAGACCACAAATCTTCTATAGAACCCCCACCACGACCAATAATGATAACATCTAATTCTAATTTATCAAGTTCATTAATTGCGTGTGCTATTTCTTTTTCTGAACCATTTCCTTGTACCATTACTGGATAAAGATAAATCTCTGCGAAAGGTGATCTTCTTTCCAAAGTAGAAATTATATCATGTAAGGCTGCTCCAGTAGGTGAAGTAGAAACCCCTATTCTCTGAGGAATTATTGGCCATTTCTTTTTATTTTCTGCTGAAAAGTAACCCAAATCTAATAATTCTTTTTTCAATTTTTCATAGGCTAAATACAAATCACCAATACCCTGTGGTCGCATAGATGTAACAACCAACTGATAACTACCACGTGGGGGATAGACTGAAATAGAACCTTTTACATTAACTTTCATGCCGTTTTCTATTGGGAATGAAACATTAGTTGAGCGCCACATAACAGCTGAGATTTGTGCGTTACTATCTTTCAAAGTAAAATATTTGTGTCCAGATGAAGCAGATGTGAAATTTGAAATCTCGCCGACAACTTCTATTCTAGAAAAATCTTCTTCTAATACTGATTTTATTTTTTGAGTTAGTTGACTAACTGAAATGGTATTACTATCAATTTCAAACATATTTTTTTAAATTGTGTTTTATTAAGAATGTAAAATAGCAAAATGGTTGGTTTTGGTTACGATTTACACAGACTAGTCGAAGGTGAATCATTAATATTGGGTGGTTTGAATATAGAATCTTCTATAGGAACTTTGGCTCATAGTGATGGTGATGTTTTACTTCATGCGATTATTGATGCTATTTTGGGTTCAATTGGTGAGGGTGATATCGGTGAACATTTTCCAGATACTGATATTAAAAACAAAAATATAGATAGTAAAATTATGTTGTCTTACACTTTGAACTTACTCAAAGCTAAAGGGTTCGAGCTAGTAAATGTAGATAATACAATAGTACTCGAAAAGCCGAAACTATCTCCGATAAAAGAAGAAATCAGAAGTTCAGTGGCACAATTATTAGGTTTGCCAAACAAGAGAGTAAACATAAAAGCGACAACTAACGAAAAACAAGACTCAATCGGAAAAAGTGAGTCGATTGTAGTCTATTCTATTTGTCAAGTAAAAGAAATAACTAATTAAAAATTATAAGGAATAATAGATGAATATAAATAAAGTAATGGTACTAGGTGCTGGTCAAATGGGCAATGGTATAGCACACGTTTTAGCGGCTACAGGATATGAAGTAATACTTTGCGATATAAATCAAGAAGGTTTAGATAAAGGATTAGCCACTATCAATAAGAATCTTTCTAGAATGGTTTCAAAAGAAAGAATTTCTCAAGAACAAATGGATACTACACTTTCAAAAATAACTGGCACTACGAACCAAGAAGATGGGGCAGATGTGCAGCTTGTAATAGAAGCAGTAACTGAAAACAAAGACTTAAAATTTAAGATATTCAGCAATCTAGACAAAATCATCAACAAAGACGCTATATTAGCATCTAATACTTCGACTATCTCTATTACAGAGATTGCGGCCGCTACTTCTAGACCAGAAAAAGTTGTAGGGATGCACTTTATGAATCCAGTTCCTGTAATGAAGTTAGTGGAATTAATTCGAGGGCTTAAGACGAGCGACGAAGTATATAATACTATACACGAAATGACTGTGAAAATTGGTAAAACACCAGTCTTGGCTAATGATTTCCCTGGATTTATCGCAAATCGTATCCTTCTTCCGTTTATCAACGAAGCATGTTTTGCCCTGATGGAAGGCGTAGGAACAGTTGACGGTATCGATACGGTAGCTAAACTTGGCTTTTCGCACCCGATGGGTCCATTGTTGCTTGCTGACTTCATCGGTTTAGATACTTGCTTAGCTATATTAGAAGTTTTACACAATGACTTAGCTGATCCGAAGTATAGACCGTGTCCATTACTTAAGAAAATAGTTGCTTCGGGCAATTATGGCAGAAAAACAGGCAACGGATTCTATAATTACTCTACTGAAACGCCTACTGCGAATAGTTTTAACGTATTCTAGTTATTGTCGTTGCGAGTACTATGATCTTGTGAAACGATTTAGGCAATCTCATTTAAGACATTCAAACCCATATAGATAACCTCTATGTGGGTTTTTTTTCTAATTTCTCTTCCTCAAAAGCCGGTCATTACTGTAATAACATAGAAAAATGCGAATACTCTTCACTCAAAAAATATATACCAATGCTATTTTAGCGTTTATGTGGTCTAGTGAAAGCTCAGCATTGTTTCTTGACTCCATGAATATCATATTATACTCTGCTTGGAAATCTACGGCAAAGTCTTTCCCAAAAGGGGAGCGTATTCTAAAATTGGGGATAATTCCGAAACCATGTGAGGCATATTGGTATCTAATTCTTCTACGTTGAGTATTAGTAGAGTAAAGATATTCATCTATTTGATACTCACCGTAAATGTATGATAAACCAATCCCTGCATATATTTCCAGTTCGTTCATAACTCCTAACTTTTTTTGGAAGTTTAATATCAACGGATATATTTCGTATTCGTATTCTCGTTCTATCTGTTCTAATTCAGGTCGAGGATAATAAGCTATATAATTGGCAGTAATACCAATAAGATATTCTTGAGTGAAATAATAATTAAATCCTAAACCAAAGTTGAAACCATTATCCCAAAAAATAGATTTTTCATGGGTAATAATACTATATCCACCATTAACAGCAAATTCTAGCGACTTATTATTATCTGGATAAGAATCGTAATCATCTGCTAACAAGCGATTGGGGATAGTTAGAAAATTTATGGAGATAATTAGGGATACAATAATGATGATTTTCATATTAATTTTGATTTTCAATTAAAATAATTAGCAAATTTAATATATATTGATCAAGACTTCAAGTAGGAGCTAATATTGTGGAAATAGAAGTTTAGATTGATTAGAAATTAATCGATATAATCCTTATTTTAGTAGGAATTAGAAAATAAAAAAAGCTATAAAACATGACTCAAATGAAAAAAATTGAAGTTTATAAACCACAACATCATATTCGAATAGTAACTGCTGCTTCTTTATTCGACGGTCACGACGTTGCTATCAATATTATGAGAAGAATATTGCAATCTACAGGAGCTGAGGTTATTCACTTAGGACACAATCGAAGTGTGGCTGAAATAGTTGATTGCGCTATACAAGAAGATGCCCAAGGGATTGCTTTAACTTCATATCAAGGTGGACATACTGAATACTTAAAATATATGTATGACCTCATCAAAGAAAGAGGAGCAAATATAAAAATATATGCTGGTGGTGGTGGTACCATACTTCCTGAGGAGATTGAGGAGCTTCAAGCTTATGGTATAGACCGAGTTTATTCTCCTGATGATGGACGATCGATGGGTCTTCAAGGGATGATTAATGATGTCATCAAAGGTTGTGATTTTTCGACTTTAAAATCTAAAAGCGATAATGCTGAAAAGATTATCAATGAATCATTAGAGAATCTTAATCCTACTAATTCAAAAGCAATAGGTAAGTTAATAACTACAGCTGAGAATTACGAATCTGATTATGAAAAAATACAAGACAAAGTATTAGCTAGAATTAAACGTACTATACCTATACTTGGAATTACAGGTACTGGTGGCGCAGGTAAGTCATCTTTAATAGATGAATTAGTAAGACGTTTTTTAATGGACTTCGAAGATAAATCAATTGCAGTAATTTCTATTGACCCTTCAAAAAGAAAGACAGGTGGTGCATTACTTGGAGATAGAATTAGAATGAATTCTATCAACAATGATAGAGTTTATATGCGTTCCCTTGCTACAAGACAATCAAATCTAGCAATGAGTAAACACGTACAACATGCAATTGATATTTGTAAAGCTGCTGATTTCGATATGATTATTGTAGAAACTTCAGGAATAGGGCAATCTGATACTGAGATAGTCGAACATTCAGATGCTTCTATGTATGTAATGACAGCAGAGTATGGAGCTGCAACTCAGCTTGAAAAAATAGATATGCTTGATTTTGCTGATGTTATAGCAATCAATAAATTTGACAAACGTGGCTCACAAGATGCACTTAGAGATGTAAAGAAACAATTCAAAAGAAATCATTTATTGTTCGATACTCCAGACGAAAAGATTCCAGTTTTCGGTACTATTGCTTCCCAATTTAATGATCCTGGCACTAATGTACTTTATAAGAATCTTATAAATACTTTAGTTGCGAAAACAGGAGTTGAGCATCTGACTAGTACATTTGAGATTTCAGAAGAAATGTCTAAAAAGATATTTATTATACCACCTGATAGAGTTCGTTATTTATCTGAAATAAAAGAGAGTAGCGCTCAATATGATGAATTCGTGGAAAAGCAAAGTACAATTGCTAGAAAAATGTATCAGATTAAAGGTACAATAGATATAATAAATGATTCTATTGGAGAGAAAAAAATCAAGGTTGAGGAAGAAGACGGTGTTGTAACTGCTATAGAAACTAAAAAAGAAGCACCTGGGTATTTGAATGAATTAATAAATGAATTCAAAAAACTAGGTACTCAACTCGATCCCGAATGTAAAAAAACAATAGACGATTGGGAAAATACAGTAGCAAGGTATAAAGCTGATAAATATCAATTTAAAGTACGAGATAAGATAATAGAACAGGATTTATATACTGTTTCTCTTTCAGGTACAAAAGTTCCTAAGATTTCCTTACCTAGATATAAAGATTGGGGTGATATACTTAGATGGGTATTGACAGAAAACGCTCCTGGTTTCTTCCCTTATTCAGCTGGTGTATTTCCGCTCAAGAGGGTAAATGAAGATCCTACTCGAATGTTTGCAGGTGAAGGTGGACCGGAGAGAACTAATAGACGATTCCACTATGTTTCTTCGGATATGGAAGCTAAAAGATTATCTACTGCCTTCGATTCAGTTACTTTATATGGCGAAGACCCAGACCACAGACCAGATATATATGGTAAAATTGGAAATTCTGGTGTAAGTATAGCAACATTGGATGATGCTAAAAAACTATATTCTGGTTTCGATTTATCAAGTCCAATGACTTCTGTCTCAATGACTATCAACGGTCCTGCACCTATGTTACTAGGATTTTTTATGAATGCTGCTATAGATCAGCAATGTGAGATATATATAAAATCCAATGGTTTAGAAGCGGAAGTTGAGAATAGAATAAATGCAATTTACAAGGAAAAAAGGATAGACCGACCAACTTA
>JAGQWJ010000045.1 GCA_020437395.1 Ignavibacteriota bacterium
ACAATATGATATTGCAAGTGATCTTACAGAAAGAGTTTGTGGTACTGTTGGCGAAGATAATAATTTCAGAAAAATGTATTTTAACTGTGAAACGAAACTAATCAAACTTGAAAATGGTGAAGGTAAATTCTTTGTTGATGTAAAGAATAATACAAACTGTGAATTTGAAGTAAAAGTACTAGAAACAGATGCTAAAGTAGAGATAGCAGAACAAGGTCCCAAAGGAGCGTTACTAAAAATAGCTGCTGATGAAAAAGGGAAATATGTTGCTGTCCTAGGACTAGTTGACGCATGTAGCGGCGAGATAGTTGATAAAGTAGAGCTATTGATTTGTTATGGTGATTGTGTTAATAATGACAATAGAATGTATTTCGCAGAAAAATCACAGTTTATTCAACTTAGTGATGAAGGTATGTCTGCTACTAGGATAAAAATCATAAATGAAACAAATTGTGAATTTGATATTATGGTTGTAGAATCCAAAGTAAAGATAGCAGTTGCAGAACAAGACGAAAACTCCGCATTAATTAAGTTTACAGCTCAAGAAAAAGGAAAATATAATTCAGTAATTGGTTTACGAAACAAGTGTACTGGTGAAATAGTAAGCAAGATGGTCTTTACTGTATGTTGGGGTGATTGTAACCCTAATGAACCAAGAATTTACTTTGAAGATGGAACAGAGTTCACTCATAAATTAGAAGCTGGGACAGCATGGCGATATGACATAAATGCTATTTCTAAAGATGATTGTCGATTGTCTTACTATTTGTCCGACGCTGCAATTGGGCATAATACAACACCAGAAGGACTTAGAATTGATGAAGAATCAGGTCTGATGGTTTGGGAAAAACCAGTAAGAGGAGAGTATAAAGTCCCAGTTATAGTAAGGGCTACATGTGATGGAGGAGTAACATATTCTCAAATTACAGGTATATTCTACTTATTTGTAGCTGGAGATAACCCAGATTTCACTAGCGTACTTAAATGCAACTTCTATGACGAAACAGATGATATCAAAGACTTTTTTGGTAAAGTAACTGTATGGGCTGCAGACGATAAAGATCCTGGAGTACCACCTACACCGAACAGAAAAGTATTTACTGCTGAATTAAGAGGAACTTCTGTCACTATCACTTTACCTGCTGGAAAATATTATTTGAAAGCAGATGTAAAGGGTTACAAAGGGCAATATTACAAAAATGCTTTCTATATGAAAGATGCAAAAGTAATTGAAATTGATGAAAATGCAGTAGTAGAAATCGATATGATGTTGCATTCGATTCCAACTCCAACGTTCCATAAAGTAACTGGTCAAGTTCTCGATGCTGCAACAGGCGAACCATTACCAGCAATAGTAACTTTCTTACCTGTTAAGTGGGTATTAGGTGGAAAGGGTAGTGATAATGGTTACGTTGATTTCGAATTTGATAATAGAGTAAAAACAGATGATAAAGGAAACTACTCTATCAAATTACCAGATACTTATACTTACTATGCAAATGCTGTAGCTATGACAAACACTAATATATATAAAATGCAGTGGTTCGAAGGTGCTGAATCTTATTACGAAGCAGATATAATCTATTTAGATTCAGATAAAGATGGTATCAATTTCAAATTGGAAACAGAAGTTGCAACTCAAGGATCAATGAGTGGCTCAGTTGCTGATAAAGAAGGCAATGCTGTTATGTCAACTGTTATTGCTCTTCATAATGATGGTTCTCATAAAGGTTATAAGGCCGTTACGAGAACAGATGAGAAAGGAAATTTCCAATTCCACAACTTACAATATGGTGACTATGTTGTTCTTTCATTGCCAGTAGAGAATAGTTATATTCCAGGTTACTATGTAACTGGAGATTATACTACTTTAAAATGGAAAGAGGCAACTAAAGTAGGAGTAGGTGATTTTGCTCCAACTATGATGGTTGATATTATTCACGCAACTTCTGAAAAAGACAGAGCCAAAGGTATTGCAAAAATCAAAGGCAGATTGTTAAGATCACTAAGAGGCATTGTTTCTGGTGGTAGTAGCGAAGGAGACTTAGACGAAGCTATAAATGGTGGATTAGTTTATCTAACTGATGCTTCGGGCAATGTCGTGTCACATTTTGTTTCAGATGTCGATGGAAATTTCGAATTAGATGGGATTGAACCAGGTATTTACACTTTAGGTATAGATAAATATGGTTTTGAGGAGTATTCTGAGGTGCTTGAAGTTGATTATACTAAGAGTTTAGAAGTAGAAACTGAAATAGTATTGAATCAAATAACAACTTCAATAGATTATTTAGATTTTGGAACTGCAAAGCTATTAGTTAGCCCTATGCCTGTTTCAAATATTTCAAGAGTAACTTTTGATGGTAAAGCTGGTATTTCTAATATCAAATTAGTTGATATGACGGGTAACGTAGTATATCAAACTTCTCTGAATACTATTGACGGAAATAATAAATTTGATTTGGATGCTAAGAACATTACAACGGGTACTTATATTCTAGTAATAGAAAATGAGGAAAATTCAGTTGCGGGTAGTATTACTATTATCAAATAGATTATTATATTTACGTAAAATTAAAAAGACTGCTTTTGATTAAATAAAAGCAGTCTTTTTTTTATACTTTCTCTATTATTTACTTACTTATCAGTTTATCTATAGAATATTTGCCTGGTCCAATTATCAATATAACTAAATACATAGCAAGATAGATAAATGACATCTCTTTGTCACCAAAAGCATCACCACTGTGTATTATAAAAAAGGCAGTCGCCATTGTTATAATTAGTGGGATTACTGTAAATCGTGTAGCAAAACCAAAAGCAACGAATATACCACAAAAAAATTCTGCAAAAATTGCCAAAATCAATGACAACTGACTACCAGCTCCGAAAGGATCTGGAAATGTCTCTACTGCTTTACTATAATTTTCTAATTTACCAAGTCCGTGGCTAAAAGCCATAGTTAGCCCTGATACTAACCTTAATACAAGCATTGCTATACTTACTTTATTATCTGATATACCGATTGCGAATAATTTCATATAATTAACAAATCCATAATTAGTTTAATATCCCTTTATTACGATTTGTTATTCAATTTAATTGTAAAAATATAAGAATAATTTATTAAATAGTCGGCGAATGGCAATGTAGTAAAAACTTATACGTTCATTTGACTCGTATTTTATTGGATTAACAATGTAGGCAAAATGATTATTAGAAAGTTCGAATCAAATTTACTCAATGAATATCTGGACTGCAAATCAGAAATAAGCAATTTCTTATTTGTGCAACTTGAACAATATGGAGATAAATTAGAGAGTATAGAGTCGGCTATGGATTATGCTATCTCTGTCGAAAAAGGTAAAGGTGGGTTTGTATTAGTTGCCTACGAGCATGATAAAATTATTGGCGTGGTGGTTATGAATAAGACTGGTATGAGTGGTTATATACCGGAGAATATACTTGTATATATTGCTGTTCATTCCGATGCTAGAGGAAAAGGTTTCGGTAAAAAGTTAATGGAAAAAGCAATAACCGAAACGGAAGGTGATATTGCTCTTCATGTAGAAGCTAATAACCCTGCTAAGAAATTATATGAAAAGCTTGGGTTCACTAATCCTTATTTAGAAATGAGGTTAAAAAAATAAGATGGCCTATGTAACACTCAACAAAAGCAACCTAATTAATAATTTCAAATATTTGGATTCTTTGTTCAAAAGGAATAATATAGATTGGGCAATTGTAAGCAAGCTCCTATGTGGGTCAAAGGAGTATTTGAAAATACTATGTGATTTAGATATACATGAAATCTGTGATTCAAGGATTAGTAATCTAAAATTGATAAAAGAATTAAATCCCAATATAAATACTGTCTATATTAAACCACCTGCAAAAGATAATATTGAAGATGTCGTTCGTTATTCAGATGTTAGTTTCAATACAGAATATTCAACAATAAAATGGATTAGTGAAGAAGCAAAAAGACAAAATCGTAATCACAAAATTATAATTATGATAGAGTTAGGAGACCTACGAGAAGGTGTTTTGGGTGAGGAGTTGACAAATTTTTATGAAGCAGTATTTGGTTTACCTAATATAGAAATAACGGGTATTGGGTCGAATCTGAATTGTCTGCATGGAGTGTTGCCATCTACTGATAAACTCTTGCAATTATCACTTTATAAAAAATTGATCGAGGCCCAATTCAAAAAAGAAATTCCTTGGGTTACAGGAGGAACTTCTGTTACAATACCACTGCTTTTAAAAAAACAAATTCCTGCCGATATGAATCATTTCCGAGTAGGAGAGACGCTTTATTTTGGTAATAATCTAATCAATAACGAATTAATAGAAGGAATGAATGATGATGTTATAAGATTACACGCTCAGATAATTGAGATTAATGAGAAGCCCAAAGTACCTATTGGACAGCTAGATTTAAATCCTTCGGGCGAAAAGTTTGAATTAGATGAAGAAGACTATGGGGAAAAATCTTACAGAGCTTTAATTGACATCGGGGTTCTAGATATTTCAAATACTGATTTCCTTATACCGCTTCAAAGCGATATTAATATAGTAGGAGCAAGTTCAGATATGTTGGTGATTGATTTAGGAGAAAATTCTTCTAAACGAAAAGTTGGCGATTTTATAGAATTTAAGCTAAAATATATGGGAGCTTTACGAGTATTTAACTCCGAATATATTGATAAAATAGTAATTTAGTGCTGCACCAAATGTTTTTTTAAGAAACCGCCATGTGCTTCATCAATTCTATTTTGGATTATAAAAGCAGTTTCATCAATTGACAAAATCTCCGATTTTAATCTAGAAACTTCTAACTTAGTTGTAACTGTATATATAATGTCTATTTCTTTTTCAGAACCATCTGGTTCTAATCTTCCACGTTTTCCTTTCATAACCGTAACACCTTTTCCCAAATCGTATATAATTTTGTTCCTAATCTCTTCGTGTCTATCCGATATAATCGTCAAATCTAAGTATTCATTGAATCCATGAATAAAAAAGTCAACAGTCCTAGATGCTGACATATAGGTCAACATAGCATAAAGGGCTATTTCTATTTCTAATAGTAATGCAGCAAAACTGAATATTATTATGTTCAATATTGCAATAATATCACCTATACTAAAAGGAGAAGTTCTTGTAAAGTAGAGGGCAAGAACTTCAGTCCCATCTATAACGCTGCCTCCTCTAATAGATAACCCTATACCTGCACCAAGGAAAAATCCTCCGAATACGGCAATTAGTAAATTGTCATCTGTCACTTGCGAATAGGGCATAAAAGTCACCGCCAGTGATAAACCAGCTATAGCAAAGACCGTTTTAACAATAAATGTTTTTGATAATATTTTGGCTCCCAAAAGAACGAAAGGCAAGTTGACTAATACAATTAATAGTCCTATATTCAGACCAGAGACTTCCCTTATTAATAAGGCAATTCCCATAGCACCACCGTCTAAGAATCCTTTTGGCAATAGGAAGCCCTTCAGACCAAAAGAGGCAGATAAAATCCCAATAAGTATGTAAAATAAACTTCTTAATTGTTGCTTCATATTCTAAGGGTATCTTGTTAGAAAAAAAGCTCCAAATGATGGAGCTCTCTCGATTATTTGTCTGTGATCATCTTTTTTTAATCATTGAAACGACTATCAAAATCATCATCTATTTCTTTACTCTTGGAAGAAAAGTCACTGTTAAAATCATAATCATAATCTTCCTCATCATCATCTCGCGATTTACCATTTTTCCTATCATCTAAAATAAGCATATTGTCAGCAAGTATTTCTACAACCTGTCGCCTATTACCATCACTATCTTCGTAATTTCTTGTCTGCAATCGGCCTTCTATATATATACGAGTGCCTTTAGTCACTAACTTATCTATTACTTTTGCTAATCCACGCCAAGCTACGACTGTGTGCCAATCTGTGTGTTCTTTCAGATAACCATCTTTGTCTTTCCAACTTTCTGAAGTTGCCATACGGAATGAAGTTACAGGCACTCCACCTGGTGTCTCTTTTAGCTCTGGCTCTTTACCTACATTGCCAATTAACATAACTTTATTTAATGTTCTAGACATTACATTGCTCCAAACTATTCATTAAAATCCCTTTCAAATACTGATGATATATCTTTGGTCATTATTTTGAACTTAATATATAAAAAAAATTCCATCTTGCAAATGGAATTTTTAAATAATCGATTTATAAGTTCAACTCCTTGAGGAGTTTTTCAGATATTTCATTGAGTATTTTATCGTTTTCGTAAAATCCTTGCTTTATCTTGGTTTTTATAGGGCCATATTTTAATACTTCCGTAGATAATTCTAAGGAATCTGATTTTACTTCTTTGCTTTCTACTTCGGACTTAGCTTCGGCTTTTTGCTTCTTCTCTTTGTCTTCGTATATTTTATTATATGAGTTTGTAGCATTTATCTTCACTTTTCACTCTCCTTATACAAAAGAACATTCTTTTGTTTTTCTCGTTGTTTTAACTCTTCTTCCATGCTATTAACTTTACTTTTTAATAATCTAAGAGCGTTTTCATCCTTGACTCTTAGTGGTTCCATCATACTCTTCCAATCGGATTCATATTTTAGAATTAATTGCTTGTTCTTGTCATTATCAATGAATTCATCAATTTGCTTTATAAAAACTGTCCTTTTGTTATATAACTCATCCAAATCTTCCAATCCTTCTTTGCTATCAGAAAGATTATCAATTATCCTATTAGTCAATGAGTCTAACTCCTTAACTATTGGTCTTATATTATCAAATACGGACATCAGCTATATTATTACTCTCAATCATATTGCTTACAATTCTAGCTATTTTCAAAGATGCTTCAGGCGGATATTGCCTTACAACTTCTTTAGTTTCTTGATTGAGTATTTTCAATATTAGCTTCTCAGTTTCTTTGTCAGTGCTGAACTGAGCAATTAATGAATCATCTTCCAATAATTTTGATATTTCAGATTCGATTTTACTTGGTTCGAAAGTCTTTTGAAATTCATCATTATTTTGTTTACTCACCTTCTCAGAAGTTTGGTTTATTTCTGTTGGTGCGTTCTTATTAGCCAAATTCGACATCAAATTGTCAAAATTAGAACTAATTGATTCTGAGTTTCCTATTGATTTTATCATAATAACACCTCGGTGCGATTAAAATTGTTGTCCGGAAAATAGTCCAGATGAATATTGTGAGAATGAACTATATTGTGTTTGTGCTTTCAAATAAGTCCCTAATATATTCTCATATTGTTTTCTTAAATTGTTTGCTTGTGAATCAATTCTTAGTTTCAATTGATCATATCGTTTGTCATAACTTTCAATTTGTTGTACCAATGATTCTTTCTTGCTCTTGATGATACCATCGTCACCTTTGAGTGAAGAAATAATATTCTCAAGTTTTGCTACAAAGCCATCAGGTGAATTAAAGATATCAGCTATTTTTTGCGAATCGTCTTCCAGATACTCTCTAAGTGCATCTTTGTCACTAATCTTCAAATTACCAGAAGAATCTGGTTTAATACCAATTACAGTTAAGTAATCTGGATTACCAGAATCCAAACCAGTTATCCTAGTAGAAGGCAATGCTCTAAGTGAACTGAATAAACTGTTTGCACTTGCATCCCCTCTTCTGATAGACTTATTGTTGTTCACCAAAGCCAAAGCACTATTGTAAGCGTCTAATAGCGGTTGCAATAAGTTAGCTACACCATCTACGTCTATATCAGTTGTAAGAGTTTCGGCATTTGCACCCGAATCATGTACTTTTTTCAAAGTAAATTTGAACCCATTTATAACATCTTCTAGTGTATTAGTTGATCTAGTTACAGTAATCCCATTGACTTCCGCTTCCGAATTCAAATCTGCAACGGCAGCCGTTCTATAACCCGCGTTACTGTTGTCGAAGGCTACTCTTGTTGCACTAGTTGGATTAAGTGTCCCTTCGTCAAGACCAATATTAGCAAGCAAATTGCCCGCACCATTTGAAAAGATTATTTTATTATCTTCACCTAGTTCGGAAGTATTAAACGACAATCTAGATGTCGTACTAGTATCTCTAACAACAGATGCTGAAACTTTAAAATCATCTTCCGCATTGATAGCATCTGCTATTTTTTGCATTGCTTGTTGGTAAGTTTCTGAGTCATCCAAATCTACACTCAATGTACGAGTATCGCCATTTATCTCAATGTCGAAGTTAAAAGTTCCGTTAAAATTACCGAAGTCATCACTGGAATTAACTCTATTAGAAACTAATGAATCAGATGAAGCCAATCGGTTCACTTTAACAGTATTTGTACCAACACTAGCATCTCCGTCAGCAGTGGCCGTTACGTATTCAGCCCCGGTCGAATTTACTTTCTTGATACCAAATTTTTTGTCAAAATCATTTGCTTGAAAAGCGTCAATCTGAGAAACTATTGCATTAATACGAGTGTTCAGAGCAGTAAAAAACGAATTCTTTGCTTCTAATTCATTCTTCTTGTTCTGAATTCTATTTAATTTGGGTTGTTGCGTTTGCAAATAAGATTGCACTAGCAAATCTGTTTGCGTTTGATTACCACTACCCAATAAACTTGATAAATCACTCATTTCTCTAACCTAGTTTTCAAGTTTGAAGGCCAAAGCCCAAGTATCCCTTAACTCTTTTATTATCTTGTAAGCTTCGTCATAATTTTTTTGATATATGCATCTTTGACAATATTCGTACAATCTGTATAATCTTGTCGATGTTTCGCCATAATCAAAATTAAGAGCACCCATAAGTTCAATTAGAACTTTACTCATTTTTTCAACGTCTTTTCTTTTGTTACTTACTAAAAAAAGGTCATACATTTTTAGTATTAACTTTTCTTTACTCCAAGAGAGTACCTCTTGCTCTATGTATGATGGGACTTTTTTCCCTTTACCATTGCCATAAGCTTTACTTGCAGCAATTTTCTGTACTTGTGTATTCATTAACTTACCTGAACGTCCTGTTAATTTAAGTTTTTTTAACTATGAAAGACGGCCGCAAAAATCAAGCCGTCTTTCAAGTTTATAATAATTATTTGATTTAAATCAATTAAATCTCTTATCCAAATAACTGTAAATAAGTTTGAGGATTTTGATTTGATTGAGATAAAGTAATAATTGAAGTTTGTTGTAAGAATTGGTTCTTAACTAATTCTAATTGCTCTTCAGCAACATCAACATCTTCTATTCTAGAAATCGCAGATTTATAGTTTGTTATCTGAGAAGTTAACAAATCTTCTTGCGAGTTCAATCTTGCTTCTAGACCACCGACAAAAGAAGCTACTTTACTTACGTTATCTAGTGCGTCAGATAAACTTGTAAGTGTAGTAGAAATATTTGCAGCACTAAACACACCTAAATCTGAATCAGAAACTGCATTTAAGCTACCAAGGTCTAGACCTGTGATACCTGCAAATGAAGTCGCAGTACCACTATTTAACTCAAAATTAACGTCTGTGTTGAAGTCTGTTGAGTTTGAAGAAGATAAATCTACTTCGATAGTGATAAGTGAGTTGCTTTCACCGAAACCAATTACGAAATCACCTGAGTAAGCACCGTTTAACAATTCTTGACCACCAAATACTGTAGAGTCAACAACTGTTTGGATTTGCTCAGACAATCTGTAAGCTGCTTTTGCAAGAGCTACTTTTTCATCTGTACCCAAAGCACCAGAAGAAGCTTGAGAAGCTGCATCTTTGATTTGAGTTAATAGATTAGTGATGTTATCTAACGCATCTTGAGAGATGGAAGTAACGTTTTTTGCTTCGCCTACTGCATTTAGTGCAGCTTTAAGTGAAACGTTTCTTGAGTTTAATGAACGTGCAGTGATATAACCAGCTACGTCGTCCGATGCTGCGTTGATTCTTTTACCAGTCGATAGACGTAACTGCGACTTAGCAATTGCTCTATTAGAAGACTGAAGTGAATTGTACGCGTTTAGTGCGGGAATATTCGTTCTTATTCTACCGCCTGATGCTATTGATGATGGCATTACTACCTCCGTGTGTAATTAATTAATAATTTGAGGGCATCCTGCCATTTTTTAAAATAAAATTATCCTATCAAAAACAATTATCGGAGCTAGTTTAGATTACTTTAGTTTTTTTCCACATTTTTTTCAAAAAAATGATTTTTCCTCCAATTCCTCAACTTCAAAGCTATATATTTCTACCTCTGTATCATCTCCCGTCTTGAATATAGTGTATTCCGAAGCCGGAGTTTTTGTCTTGCGATGCAATAAGGTATCACAATTTATTAATAAGGTAGTGAAATCACCATCTTGTGTTATTCTGAATATATAATCTTTGTTTTCCTCTAGCTTTATTTCTGAATTAGAACTTATGAAAGTACTATTGTCAAATACTTTTGCTCCATTATTGTCAAAAATAAAATGTAAACCAATTGAAGTGTCTTTTTCTAAAGGTGATGACCTTTCAGTCAATTTAAAATAGTGACCACTAATTTTTCTGAGGATAAACGATTTGTCATACTGTGTGACGTCAAATTCCCGGATAGCCGTTCTAGAATTTTTTTCTATCAACACCGCATCATCTGCTATTAAACTCACAGTTAGCGGGTTGTCACCTCTGTACCCAACCAAAGTGGGCAATGCTAAATTCCTATACTTATTTAGTACATAGTAGTCCGAAGCACATGAAGTGAACAATATAGATGACAATAGCAATGAGATAAGTAAATGTTTTCTTTTCATCTTCCTTCCACGAAATAGTTTAACTACTAAATTAAAAACTTTCCTAGATAATTAACAATTATTTACAAATTTAGTTTCAAAGCTATTAGTATGAGTTATCTCTTAGTCATTACACAATCATAGATTAATCAGTTTTTAGGACCCGACCGATTATTTTTTGAGACCTACGCAATACGTCTCTAGAATTTAATTCCCCTCAAGAGGGCTGGCTCATGCCAAAGGCGTGAGACGGAGTAGTAATCTTATCTGATGTAAAAGAGACAGCTATGTCCTATCAGTCCTTGCGATTACAGATTTTAAACAAAATTAGACACTTCGCTATGCTCTGGGTGACGGCTTGCCTTTAAGCCACGTTGACAATGCAGGTATGGGGGATTTGCAGAAATATTGTAAATTAGAAAACCATACATACCCAGATAATTCCATCTTTTAAAAAAGGAAATAATTACTATTAGTCTTTAAAATGCTTAAATAAAGAAAGATTATAGAATTGTTAGTGGTTTTACTTAAATTAGAATCAAAAATTTGAAAAAAATGAATATAAAACGATTTACAATCAAAGGCCACGACGGCTATGAAATGGCAGCCGAATTGGATTTGCCTGAGAAAGGTTATCCAAAATATTTCTGTATTTATGTACCTTGTTTTACTTGTACCAAAAATATAAGAGTTCTCAAGCACATATCAAAGCAACTAGTTTCTAAAGGAATAGCTCTTTTGAGATTCGATTTCCCTGGTATAGGTAATTCGGAAGGAGAATTTTCTGAAACAACTTACTCTACAAATTTAAAGAATATACGGCTTGCAGCTAAGTGGTTAGAAGAAAACTATGAAGCTCCGAAATTAGGCATTGGGCATTCTATGGGTGGTTCAGCGATGATGAAGTTTGCCAAAGAATATGATCCTATGGAAATACTTGTTACTATTGCAGCTCCATCTAAACCAGACCATTTGTGCCGTGTCTTGGAACGAAACGTAAAAGAAGCAGAAGAAACCGGTTCCTCTAAGCGTATTATTGGAGGCATAGAGTTCACTCTTACGAAAGATTTTTTTGATGATTTAACAACAAATAGTAAGGATTATGACCTTTCGAAACTTCGAAAACCTATATTGGTACTGCACTCTCCCGATGATGATACTGTTTCGTTAGATGAAGCAAGAAAAATATTGGCTCAAGTACGTGGTCATCGTAGCTATGTGATGCTCAATAATTATGGCCATTTGATTATGGATGAGGAAAAAGCTATAAAAACAGCTGATATCATCTACAACTGGGCAAAAATGTATTTAGAATAGATTTAGCTGGCAATATGATCTATTTTACTTAGCACTTTCTGTTTTCTTAGATTCTATCCTGAAACAATAGTGAATTCACAAATTAAATTTGGTTAAAATAGATACTTATTCAATCTGAATCTCCACACGTCTATTTTTCGAGTCGTCTGAGCTATCAATTGGTTCACTAGCACCTTTGCCTATTGTTGCAATTATTAAGTCTTGCAACTTCGAGCTTATAAATTTCTTTACCGAATTTGCCCTTTCTAAAGAGAGTTTTCTATTGTATTCCCCACTTCCAACGTTATCAGTGTGACCTATTATAGTAAGTTTTTCTACTTTATTACCACGAATAAAATCAATCAATCTGTTTAGTTCAGAAGTAGATTCATTCTTCAGCACTGATGAATCAAAATCAAAAAATATATTGTTGACAGTAATAGTATTTGTGTTACCCTTCAAATCTTTTGTTGAAACTAATTCTATGTCAATTTTTCTCGAATCACCGTCTTTGCTCTTTGTCAAATCAATACTATTTGAAGAAGGATAATATCCGTTTTTCTTAACGTAATATCCATAGTTCTTTCCATTAGGTAATGCAATAAAGTAATGCCCAGTTAACATATTGCTCTGAGTTGAGCCCAATATTTGACCAGTTGACAAATCTTCCCAAATCACTTCTGCTTGTAATTTGTTACCTTTATCATCAGTAATTGTGCCACTCACCATCACAATTGGGTCAGGGCGAGCATCTTTGGGTAAAGTAACCGAATATAAATCCCATTGCCCATAGCCATTTGTACGAGCATAGCCCGAGAAAAAGGCGCTATCACCGGTTATTCCAATCTTGTAGCCCCAATCATTGAGTATAGTGTTTATTTCTTTTCCTAAGTTTACTGGCTTCGACCAATTTGTCCAACTGTCATCTAAACGAACAGACTTGAATACATCTAAACCACCCAAACCCGCATGTCCGTCTGAACTAAAATAAAGCGATTTACCATCAGGATGCAAGAAGGGCGATCTTTCGGAATAAGGAGTATTGATTGTTTCACCTAAATTGATGGGGTTGCTCCACCCAGAGTCTGTCATAAAACAAACATAAATATCCATATTGCCCATTATAGACCCATTTGCATAGGTGTTAAGCGGTACAAATTCACCCACTCCACCTGGTCTGTCCGAAGTAAACAGTAGTGCTTTCCTGTCAGCAGTGATATTGCCGCCCTCGTCAACATGTTCGGTGTTGATTGGATAAGGATAGTGATACAAATCGCCCCAGTCATCACCAACCTTATCAATGGAATAAATATCAAATTTTCCAAATGTACCTCTAAAATCTCCTGACAACATCAAAGTATTGCCGTCAGCTGAAATATTGTCAATAGTCTCATCCCTCTCACCGTTTACTTTAGGGCCTAGATTCTGTGGCATTTGCCAAATCCCATCAACAAGATGAGAGACCCATACATCATCTCCGCCTAATCCGCCAGTTCTTGGATTCCCCGAAAAGTAGATTTTGTCTCCTTCTGCTGTTGGATTAGGGTCCCACTCGCTTACAAAGGTGTTTATATTGTTACCTAAATTGGTTATTCTCAATCCTTCATCCTTTCGTGTTATAATTTCAATCAAATCTGAAAAATGTTGCTTCTTATTCGGAAATGCAGGAGAAAATCTATTTATTTCTGCCAATACTTTCTGCCATCTACCATAATTAATATCATTTGAAATAAACCTCATAAATGCGATGTAAGAATTTTCAGATGGTGCGTTTTTAATTGCATAGCTCTCATATAAAGTTCGATTAACAGAATCAGGATATTGTGTTAAAGCAACCAATTCAAATTGTTTTAAATTGTTTAGTAGTGCTTCTTCCTGTTTAGGAAAGAGATGAGTATATCTCTCCATCCATGTATAGGCATTCATTGCTTTGCTAATTCTATAGAAAGTATTCGAAACTTGCACCATAGCATTAAGAGCTTCTGCATCTGGTGCATTTGCCTTAATTAGTGAATCAAGTCTATCAAGATTTTCTGTAGTTAATGGTTTATTCAGTTGATAGTCAACCTTATTTTGTGATAAGGAAGTACTAACAATAACTAATAGAAAAAAAAATCGTAATAATTTCATAAGGAATAATAAATTTTATATCTTTAAAAACTTAATTTGTGTTAAATCTAACTTAGGATAATTTTATGAAGTATATAACGGTATTAGTAGTATTTTTGTTGGCAATTATTGGAATTCAAGCCCAAGTTGGCGATATTGGGCAACAAGTAATGTTAAAAGCCAAAGTAATAGATGTAAATACCAAAAGACCAATCAGTATAGGAGTAGAGTTTCAACCCAAAGTTGGCAGTAAATTTGTAGTAAAATCAAAAGAAGACACTGGTACGTTTGACCAACTTCTACAAGCCAATAATGAGTATGAAGTAACATTCGAGGGTGACAATGTGTACAGAGAAACAATCAATTATACTCCAAAGTCAAACGAAGATTATAGTGAGATTACTCATACTTTTGAAGTAAAAGGGTTGGCACCAGGAGTAGTGGTCGAAGATTTGGACATATTCGGACCAAATAGCACAGATATTACCGCAAAAGGCAAAGCTGCACTAAATAAAATGAAGATTTCTATGCGTTTTAATAGAAACACACATTTTATATTTCAAGTAAATGGACCGAATAAAACATTAGCGGACAATAGACTTAAAACATTAAAAGATTATATGGGTGATTGGAGACGGTTACTTGACAGAGTTGAATACGAAACTTCTACAAGTGGGAACAACCTGCAAATTAAAGTGAAACAGGTTACTGACATAATGAAATAAGGTGTAATTTAGTTTCAATAGACGAATTTCCTTTTATTTGTTGAAGATTTATATTTAATTGCTCATAATTATTTTGCGTTTAGATTATTTATAACGTCCATAGGGGTAACTTTTTTAGGATTGAAATGAAGAAATTAGAGAAAAGTAAATTTACTGAAGCACATATATTGAGAATAGCAAGTGCCTTCAGGCAAAGTAAAATCCTACTAACATCAATAGAGTTAGGAATATTTTCACTATTGGGTAGCCGTGAATTAACAGCTAAAGACGTGTCATTCGAACTACAGACAGACGAAGATACTACAGAGCGATTATTAAACTCACTGACCGCACTCGGATTTACAACAAAATATCGTAATCATTTCAAAAATACTACTGATAGTATTCGATACTTAGATAAATCTAGCCCAGATTATATCGGATCTTTACTACACATGAACCTCAACTGGGAAAGCTGGGGCAAATTAACTGAAGTTGTCCGCACAGGTAAATCTATTTATAAGAATTTATATGTTGAACGTTCCGATGAGTTCGTAGAAGCTTATGTTGAGTCAGTTCATAGATCTTACAACCACGAAGCTGAGGGAGTATCGAAAGCAATTACTTTGAGCAATGTAAAAAGAATGATGGATTTAGGATGTGGGTCGGGTATGTATAGCATTGAATTTATGAAACGTAATCAAAACATGGAAGTAATTTTGTTTGATTACCCGAAAGTAATTAACCATACACAAAGATATTTAGATCAAGCAAAATTAGCTACAAACAATTATAAACTCCAATCTGGTGACATCAAGAGTAGCGAATATGAATCAAATCTAGATTTGATTTATGCATCATTTATGTTTGAAGAATTTACAATTTGGGACAATATTGGCATTATGCAAAAGTGCTTTGATTCTTTGAACAAAGGTGGGCGACTTATAATACATGAGAATTTCATTAGCAATGACAGAACATCACCAGTAAATAGCGTCCTTTACTCCTTAAATTTAAAATTACATACTGAAAATGGTAACACCTTTTCTCAGAATGATTACTGGATAATGCTAAAGGAAGCTGGATTTCAGAAAGTTGATAATCTAGTGACCGATTTTGGTACTATTCTGATTCGTGGAACCAAAACTTATTAGTTAAATTTCTTATAAGGTATAGTTTCAAGTATATGATTAATTACCTCTAACCTAGCTTTTGGCTTATTATTAGCATCAATAATTTTCCATGGTGCATGGCTAGTATTTGTATGCTGGAACATTTTATTCTTATATTCGGTATATTCATCCCAAAGACTGCGTGATATTTCGTCAACTTCAGTTAACTTCCACCTTTTTGAAGGGTTTTTTCTTATCTCATCAAATCTTTTTCCTTGTTCGTCTTTTGTGATAGAAAAATACAATTTGAGAAGATAAGTATCAGAATCAACTAACATCTTTTCAAATTCATTTACTTGACCCATAAATATCTCATACTCCTTCTGAGTACAAAAACCATTAACTGGCTCTACTACAGCCCTATTATACCAACTCCGATCAAAAAGAACTATTTCACCTGGTTTAGGTAACTTATTAATATATCTTTGGAAAAACCATTGCTTCCTTTCATCTTCAGTCGGTATATTTAGTGCTACAATTCGAAAATGCCTAGGATTGATATGCTCAGTAACCCTCCTTATTGCACCTCCTTTACCAGCGGCATCTCTGCCTTCGAATAATATAACGATTTTCTTATCATTTTCTATTACCCAGTTTTGTAAACTAATTAACTCCTCTTGTCTCTCCTTGAATGCAGATACATACCTTGCCTCTTCAAGAGATTTTTTCAAATTGACTTTTTTTCTTCTCAGTAGCGACATTAAACCTTCTTTCGAATTTAATAAAGCTACATCTTCATCTGTTAAATCTATCTTATTCATAAACTCCTTTCCTAAACGTCTAGTTGAATTACTGATCTATTGAATCGCATA
Organism: Ignavibacteriota bacterium; assembly: GCA_020437395.1. Lineage (GTDB taxonomy): Bacteria > Bacteroidota > Ignavibacteria > Kapaibacteriales > UBA2268 > PGYR01. Next base: position 16,831 of record JAGQWJ010000045.1, read on the forward strand.
ACTACATTGGGGTCAGGTAGCAATGATATACCCGAATCCCCCTTTCCTTCGTACTCAAATTGTGATAATATATATCTCATACTTTCTAATCGTGCTTGTTTTTTATCATTTGCTTTCACAATAATCCAAGGGCTATAATTAGTATGTGTTTTGCTAAACATCTCCTCTTTGTAGAAAGTATAATCTTCCCATAGTTCCTGACCTTTCATATCTACTGGACTATATTTCCATTGTTTCAGTGGATTGCTCAATCTCGCATCAAATCTTTTCGCTTGTTCACCTTTTGAAATAGAAAACCAAAACTTAATTATTTTATGATTATCTTCATAAAGCAGATGTTCAAATTCGGGAACCTGAACCATAAATTTTTTATATTGTTCTTTTGTACAAAATCCCATAACTGGTTCTACAACAGCACGATTGTACCAACTACGATCGAAAAAAACAATTTCACCTGGGTTAGGCAATACTTTTATATATCGACGAAAATACCACTGTCCCTGTTCAACTTCCGTAGGTTTTGTCAATGCTACAACCCTTGAAGTTCTAGGGTTCAAATGCTCCTTGAACCTTTTAATAGACCCACCTTTACCTGCTGCATCTCTACCTTCAAATAATATTGCTACTCTTAACTTTTTCTTTGCAATCCATTTCTGAAGATTCACAAATTCCGATTGCAATTGGGCTAAAGTTGACTCATATTTTAGTTTGTTAAGCGCCTTAGAAATTGGTATTCCAGACTCATTTGCTATTCTCTTTAAATCTTTTCGAGTTTTTGCTTGAAGTAATTGTTCTTTGGTAAATTTCATATTATTTAATTATTATTTTTTCTCTATCCAATGTGGGAATCTTTATTTAATTAATACAGTCTTTAGCGTTTCTACTTTATCGTTTATTGTAAGTTTATAATAATATTTCCCTGAAGTAAGATTCAAATCATTCATATTTATTGGAATTATATGCCCACCGTAATCCATTTTCTTATTGTCAATTAATGCTTTTACTAATACTCCTTGCTCGTCAAAAAGCTCTAATCTGATAGTAGATAAGTCATGCAATTTGAATGAAACATAAGCTATATCTGGCGTCGGATTAGGATAAAGATTTGCTTCATTTGAACTACCTTCATTATTAATATCCGCTGAGCTAATTATATCTGATAATGATGTAACATTAGTCCATATACTAAGTCGCCCTTCGCTAAATCTAGTCCAAATAGGGCGAACTATATTATTATGAGCAACTATGTTTGTATAATCTCCAAAAAATACTCCGTCGTTAGGTACAAATGGCGATTCGCTTATTCTAGTGTTTTGAAAAGTGGAACCACCGTCTGTTGATATAGCCATAAATACATCAGTTCTATTATCGTCATAATGCCGTCTGTCATAGAACACAAAAAACAGATTCCCGTTTGTCTGATCAATATCCATCCATGTTAAAAACTGATGTCTTTTTGTTTCATCATTATTTACTCGTATGGGGTCTGACCACGTAATACCACCATCTGTCGATTTCTTTAGCCAGATATCAGTATCATCTTCACCATTTTTTTGATCCGACCAATTGATATAAATTGTACCATGGTTTTTACCATCACTTAAATCACATTTTGTAACCGGTAACCCATTACACCTTAATAATCCAGGTATATTGTAATTCCAACCACCTTGCATAGAATCAACAAATAAATCTTCTACAAGCCAAGTTTCTCCCTCATCCGTTGAGCGATTGAATACTATTCCATTTGGTCCTGCCCAAGAGACGTAGATTTCCCCCTCGGGCCCGATTGCTGGTACAGCTCCTTCGACTGTATTATCACTATCTATACAATCACCTGAAGTATTATTTATTCTTTTTGGTTCTGACCAAGTACTACCTCCATCTAAGGACTTGGAGAACAATATTCGACTACTGTCTAAACTATTCTTGCTTCCGTAGCTATCAAATTCAGTCCACGTCAAATAGATATTGTTATTAGTTCTATCTATTGCACTCCACTGCTTATCTTGAGCTTTTGTACCATCCAACCCAGTAAAAGTACCATCAGTCCAAGTGCTACCATTATCAGACGACTTCTGGCATACTATTCTATCTATCCAATTGCCTCCGGGCATATTAGATAGATGGAAGAAATAAAAATTGCCATTTGTATCAACATCAATCACTGGGTCACCCCATACACCATAGCTTGAGTTCAGTGTTTTCAATTTCCAAGTCAATCCTCCATCGGAAGAAGTGAAACAGTAGTTCAAATTAGAACCCGCAACAAGAATATTCGGATTATTATAATCCATCATTATTGATGGCTCGTTTGGAGAACCAGTCTCTGATATCAATACATTCTGAGCGAAAATGCTTCGAGCAAATCCCAAAGTGAGAAAAATTGAAATTATATACACAATTGGATTCATAACCGAAGCAACTAGTTTATTATTTACTACAACAAATATACGAAATTTTGATTACTTTTTATAGTTAAATAATAACTTATCATTCTTCTAAAATAATCATTATTCGAACTATTAGTTACTCAAATCTTATCTAGAATTTTATTAAATAAACATCCTTTTTTTTGTGATAGGAATGCTAAAATTTTACATGGTTTTCTTAGTTAGTGAAATCACAGATAAAAGTACGCTCAAACAAATTGACAGAGCATTACAATTCCTTATTTCAACTGTCAAAGTCGAAGATAAACGACCAACAAAATTGAAATAGAATAAATTTTTAGGGCTTATCGAAGTGGTGATAATCTTTGAGCGAAGTCCAATCGCCGCCCCATCTCCAGCCCCTTTTTTTCATCTCTTTTACTATGCGGCTATCTGCTGTGAATACTCCCGGGTTACCTGGTTTGTATTTAGCACCCTTGGGCGAGGTTTTTGGTGGATCTTTGTATATAACCGGATTGAAATATGGGTTTATATCAATTGCCTTTCCGAAGGAGTGATTAGACAGCCGAGTAGTACCAGCTATGAAGCGGTAGTTGAATGCAGAGGAGTTATTAGCACTCATCGAGGCATCGTCATCCCACGCATAAGACACAATCGGTATTACTTGTTTGATAGGGAATTTCTCTTCCAAAGCCATTTGGAAAAAGTACTTTACATCTTCTTCAACCGTTTTATGGACTAATATCTGACCTTGGTGCTTTTTGTTATCTGTCGAATAATAGACTACATCGAGCAGTACAATAGAGTCTAACAGCTCTTTGGGAGCTTTCGTTCCTTTTGTAGCTTCCTCGAAGCTCATGTTGCTATCTACAATTGTCAATCCGCCTCCGAGTAGATTAATTGAAACTAAAATGACTAATAAAAATATAAACTTTTTCATTGTTCTAAATAGTTATTTATAAAAAAAGGGGTTACCCAATTATGGACAACCCTAAGCCTTAGCTCAAAGAACTAAGGGTGGCGTTAAGTAATATAAATTTACTTTCAATAATTAATTTGCACAATTTTACAAAAAAGTTTTATTCAAAACAATTCAAAAAATAACTCAAATCCTACCACCCCGCAACTAAAATCAATAATTATAGTATTATCTTTTTCATTTTATACGAATAGCCGTTAACTTTGTATTACCAAAATAAATAAAAATCATCGGAAATCTATGAAAATTGCAGTTATTGGATGCGGATATTGGGGAAATCACTTACTAAGGAACTTCTACCAATCTAAAGACTGGGAGCTTGCTTACGCTTGTGATACCGACCAAAAGCAGCTAGATAAGTTTGCTGTTATGTACCCAGAAGCTAAAACTACCACAGATTACGCCGAGATAATGGCTGATAATTCAGTAGATGCAGTTGCTATTGCCACTCCTGTGCATACACACTATGACATAGCCTTAGCGGCACTCGAAGCTGGCAAACACGCTTGGGTAGAAAAGCCATTAACAGATTCATCGGCGTCTGCTCGTAAGTTAATAGAGGCTGCTGAGAAGAATAATGTGCAACTGCACGTAGATCACACTTATATCTACACTCCTGCTGTACAAAAGATAAAAGACCTGATTGACAATGACGAGCTTGGTGATTTCCGATACTTTGACTCTATTCGTGTGAATCTTGGCTTGTTCCAACACGATATAAACGTTGTGTGGGATTTGGCTCCGCACGATTTTTCTATTCTGCACTATTGCATTGGGAAAAAGCCAATAGCTGTGAATGCAACGGGTAAAGCGTTGGAGAAATATGGCACTAAAGAGATAGAAAGCATCGCATATATCACCGTTCATTTCGAAGATAATACTATGGCTCATTTCAATGTGAATTGGATGTCGCCAGTGAAAATTCGCCAAATAATAGTCGGTGGTAGCAAGAAAATGCTCGTGTTTAATGATATGAGTACGGACGAGAAATTGAAAATATATGACTCCGGTGTCAGCATTCAAAATCGTGAGGAAATATACGACACACTGATACAATACCGCACGGGTGATATGTACTCCCCGAGAGTCGAGAACAAAGAAGCCCTAAAAACAGAAGTTGAGCATTTCTACGAATGCGTAAAAGCAGGAAAAGCGACTATAACTGATGGTACTTCTGGGCTGTACGTTGTGCAACTGCTCGAAGCTGCTGAAATTTCTATCAAGAATAATGGTAAATTGGTGGAGCTGTAAACATACACTAAAAAAAACACTACCGAATACTATTGCTTGTATTTGAAAATAGAAAAGTGTAATTTATAATTAAAGAACGTATCAACAAAATGTAATTAGCGGCATTGAGAAACAACTCATAAGGCAATGGAAAGCAATATTATCATATACAACACCGAAGATGGGAAAGCAAATGTAGCTTTATTGGCTAAAGACGGTAAAGTTTGGATGAATCAAAACCAGTTGGCTGAACTTTTTGACACCTCCAAACAAAACATTGGGCAGCACATAGCAAGCATATTGAAAGACAAGGAGTTAGATGTAAATTCAGTTGTAAAGAATTACTTTACAACTGCCTCTGACGGCAAAGCTATACGCAATTGCCTTTAGACAAACCTTTGTGTGGCATTAAAAACAAAACCGATAAAATAATGGTAAATTGGTGGGGCTGTAAACTTACGCATAAAAAGAACTACAGGAATGTATTGCTTGTATTTGAAAATAGAAAAGTGTAATTTAAAATTGTTGAATAACGCAACGATAAAATTTAAATAAATTTTGTAGGTTGGGTGGATGTAGGGGACGTGCCTCATATAAAAAAACGAATATTGATTAATATTCAAGTTAATAAAATGTTTAAGCCGTAAAGCAAACTTAAAATCTGTAACTTTGAGAAAATAAATATTTGAATGACCACAACAAGTAGACATAGTTTAAAAAAAATAAAATCTCCTTTAAATTATATTGGTGGAAAAGCAAAAA
>JAGQWJ010000046.1 GCA_020437395.1 Ignavibacteriota bacterium
TGAGAAGTGATTGCGTCACTTTCTAACTGACCTTGATAGTTGATTACTTTTGGAGTCGCTGCAATAGTTGTTGCCAAAGGTGACAACACCATGCTAAACGCCAAAATAACAAGAAGAATGAGTTTCTTCATTGTAAAGCTCCTATTAATTAATAATAATAATTTATTTAAAACACTTACTTTCATATTTATTTAACTATAACCATAACGTTTCTTAAACTAAAGCTTCTACCACCAGTCAATGGCTCGATAGATAACTCATATAAATAAGAACCTGAGCTTAGTTGCGTACCATATTGGTCTTTAGCATCCCAAGCTACACTTTGTTCAGTACCAGCAGTAAACAACTGGTTTGACACAACAGTGCTTACTAATGCACCATTGATATCATATACTCTTATAGTCACATTAGAATTGTTTTCTAATGTAAACTGAATATTAGTATTAGTTGTAAAAGGGTTTGGATAGTTGCTAAGAGTATTAGCAGATGTTCCTTCATCTTCTACACTTGATACTACCTTCGTGAATGGCGTCCAAAAACCTTCGTAGATTTTAACACCAGGACCAGCACTACCAGCAATCTGCTTTGTTTCAACAGCTGTTTGTGCTACTGTTCCGTTAAGCGTTATAGGTCCATTGTCAGTTGTAACTGTTGAACCAACAGTACCTCCTGCACCTATGACTGACTTAAGTAACTTCGCTTCTTGTGCCTGAGTAGTGAAAAGCACTACAGGGAGCAAGAACGCTGTTACTAAAAGTAGTTTTATTGTTTTCTTCATTATGAAGACTCCTAATATTTATTAAACTTATTTATTTTCAATTTCTATTATTTAAGTTGAGGGTATTAACCCACAAACACAAAGAGCAATATCTATGCCAAAGTAATACGTCCGTATAACAACAGAAGTATTCCGATTTTTTAAATAGTCTATCAAACAAAATTATAATATTTAATACTAATATTCAAAACTATTTTGCATTGTTTCTGTTATAAATCGTAATTAATTGAAATATACCTTATATATATGTAAGTATTTTTACCCAAATTATTAACTTCATACTGTACTATTGCTAATAGTTATATAAGTTTGAAACTATAGTTTTAACAAATTTATTCTATAAGGAATTTAATTATATGGCTATTGAATTATTAGAGAAAAAAACTACTTTTTGGCTTAGCCATATTGCTGAATTAATTGACTTATGGACAACTTCAGATTTTACTTCAGCTTCAGTTAAACAAAGATATTTGAGCGGTAAAAGATACTTAGGTAGTAAAGATAAAAAAATAATAAGTGGTGCTTTTTACTTCTACTTAAGACATAAAATTGCTTTAGTATGTTTGAAAACCACTGAAATTTTCTTTTTGAGTTATATTTTTGATTCTGAAGTAAGTAGCAATATTGATAGAATTTTTAAGAATGATGAATTTAACTCCTATATATATGGATTAGTTAATTCCGAAGGATTAATAAGCTCTTTTAAAAGCTATAAACCTACTGATTTTTTCCCAACTACATTCTTAGAAAACATTGAAATTGATGAAAATCGACTAAACTCTCTCTGCGAAGCCCTTAATAAAGAGGCATCAACGGACATTAGGATTATTACAGACCGTGATTTAATTGAGGGCGAATTAAATACAAACGATATTCCTTACTTCAGAAATATACTAAAGGATTGTATTAAATTAGAGAAGAACATCAACTACAACACATATTTAAGTTACAAAAACAAGAGCTTTGAAATCCAAGACGAAGGAAGCCAACTTATTTCAATACTTCTCAACCCAAAAGCTGATGAAGACATTTTAGATTATTGTTCTGGTGGAGGCGGTAAAACTATACATATTGCAGAGTTAGCCAATAACAGAGCATTCATTGATGCGACCGACATTAATACAAAACGTCTTAAGGAAACAGAAAGAAGAGTGCAGCTACATGGCCTATCTTCTGTTCTTGTACTAAGTATAGATGATGTTGACAGCGATGTTAAACAATATCACAAAGTTCTAATAGATGCACCATGCACTGGTTCGGGGACAGTAAGACGTGCCCCAGAAATAAGATACACAATCACCAATGAAGTAATTGATAATTTCACCTCTCTACAAATCGATATAGTAAGTAAATGCTATGACAAAATAGCACCAGGAGGAGAATTAATTTACTCCACTTGCTCTTTGTTTAGGAAAGAAAATGATCGAGTAATCTCAAATGTGATTGCACAGCACAAAGATCTTCATCCCATTGATATTAAAGAAAGAGTTTCTGCACTAGGTATAGACATAGATAAATTAGATTTTACCGAATTCGGACTCAGAACACTCACTGATAAAAGCAAAACAGATGGATTTTATGTCTCAATACTCAAGAAAGGTGGATAAATTTATGTCAGATTTATTACACAGTGTAAAGGCATTCACACATACCTACGCTAAACTGATTATTAATATATTTTCATATTTCTGTTGTGAGGTAATAAATTCAAAAGAATGAGAATATGAGCAAATTAGAAAACACTAACTTTTTCGTAGTAGATGTAGAGACCACCGGGGCCAATAGCAAGACAGACAGAATAACTGATATTGCAGTCGTCCACGTGCGAGGTGGTGAGATTATTGATATATTTGATTCGCTTGTAAACCCCAGAATGCCGATTCCTGAGTTCATACAAAATATGACAGGAATAACAGATGAACTAGTACGCAATGCACCAGAAGAAAAAGAAATACTCTCTCAGTATAGAGATTTTATTTCATTAGAAAATTCAATTTTCGTAGCTCACAATGCTAACTTTGACCATTTCTTTATTCGCAATACGATGATTCGTAATTTCGGTTCATCAATAGAACACGAAGTCCTTTGCACAGTTAAATTAGCACGAAAATTATTACCAAAGTCGCAGAAAGTGAATCTTACTTCCTTAGCAGAATATTTCGAGATTCCAGTTTTCATGAGACATAGAGCATTGGGAGATGCCTTCGCAACAGCAAAAGCACTGATAAAAATGTTAGAAATATTAGAATCGGAATATGGGATATCCACCAGGAAAGAATTAGGAGCTTTTGAAAGAAAGACTAGACGCAGGTTCAAAGTAAAAAACGAAAATATAGGCGATTTACTTGAGCAAATAAACAACTCCCCGGCTTACCAAGGTATTTATAGCTTATTCAACAATAGTGGCGATAGACTATTTATTGGAAAAGCAAACAATATAAGACAAAAATTATCACAGTTTTTAGATCCAGATTATTTATCTTCTCCGAAAATGAAAGAAATAATAGATAAAACCACATATATAGATTACCTTGATACACCTTCGGAACTACACTCCTATTTGAAATTGGCAAAGCCACAAAATGAGAATCCAATAGGGCTTTTTGACAACACCCCCCAACCAAACAATAATTTGAATTTAATCTATGTAGATTGTAATAATCGCCAAGGCAAAACAGTCAGTCTATATATGATAAAAGATGGATTATTAGCCAACTATATGGAAATTGGTACCAATGCTAACACATTCATAGTCGAATCAGCAATCGATGATATTTATTTTTCAAACATGAAATTTGAAGGCAATAGCAACGAGAGAATTATTGTACGGAAATGGTTAAGTAGAGAGCCAGACTTAGGAAATAAATTTGAAGTAACAGAAGACAAAAGTAAATTATTGAAAAATATTAGGAACTTTATAAGCTCTTGCTACTAACTAATATTAAAGTATGATTTATTTATTTTAGGATATTTTGTAACTTAAAAGTTAAATTTAGAGTCTTATATGAAAACACAAATACTGAATTTATGTTAACAAAACAATTATTACTAATTCTAATCATAACCATATTTGTAGGAAGCGCCAAAGGAATTGAAGCAAAAGACAATTACTTCCTCGATGCGGTAGTATTTGGGAGTGACAGTACCGAGGGTAAAATAGATGTATTCATTGTTATACCATATCAATTGCTAACATTCGAAAAATACGGGAACAAATTCGTTTCAAAAATTGACATTGATCTTACGATAACTGATGAAAACGGCAATAGAATAGATTATGAACATAAGAAAAAGACAATAACAAGTTCTAATTACAGGCAATCGCAAGGTGCTGATGGTGAATACTACAAAGCATTCTTCCGTTTCTATGTGAATAATGGTAAATATAACGTTGTTTCAGACATCAAAGATGAATTCAGTGGCAAGAATTACAAAAGGGAAAGGGAAGTAACAGTTATTGACTTTAGAAAGTATAATTTATCTTTGAGCGGAATACTATTACTTTCTCAAATTGAAGAAATTGACAATAGATACAAGATAACGCCATTTATTTCAGATAATATCGGCGCTATAAACAGCGACTTTTTCGCCTTTTTCGAGATATATAACAACAGCAATCAGAAAAAGATAGAACTTGGATTCCGCTTATTGCAGGGCGACGAGATAATTTTGGAAGGTGAATTAAAAGAAAAATTACTAGTAGCAGGAGTGAACCAAGGATTTCTCAGAGTTGATGCTTCGAAATTGAATTTATCCGGAGAATATCTTTTACAAGTAATTGCATACGATTCGGGTACAGAGACGCAGAATATAGACAAAGCAATAGCAATAACTCAACGTTCAATAAAACACAGAGAAACTTTAGTCTCTTTTCTAGAAGCAGATGTGAATAAAGCAATAAAGATGTTACGCTACATAGCAACTGACGACGAGATAGATAAGATGATGAAATTAAAATCAGAAGATTTGAAAAGAGAAAAATTGTCTTTATTTTGGAAAGAATTAGACCCAACACCAAATACAGTTTACAATGAAGCAATGAACGAATATTATCAAAGAATAAAATATGCAAATGAACAATTTAAATCTTACACGGAAGGTTGGCTAACAGATATGGGGATGGTGTACGTTGTTCTTGGCCCCCCAAACCAAGTAGAAAGACAATCTTCTATGGGAAATAATATAGAATACAGGTTATGGCAGTACAGCAATAACAGAACATTCTTATTTGCAGATAAAAATGGATTTGGGAACTTTAGATTAGAAAGACCATATTTATTTAATGAAAAATATAGGTATAGAAAATGAAATTTACGCTGATTATTCCTTGCGGCGGAATAGGCTCAAGGATTGGAGCTGAGATACCAAAACAATATTTGAAAATTCAAAATAAAACAATACTTAATTGGACATTGTCAAGGTTCGAGAGTATAGAAAGTATTATTCAGTTACTAATTCCCGCTGATGATGATTTCATTGTAGAAATAGAGGAATCTATACCCGCAAATTTCAGAGATAAGTACAAAATTACTCCACATGGAAAAACTAGGTTTAATTCTATTTATAATTCTATAGAACATATTGACTCAAAATCCGATTTTGTAATAATACACGATGCAGTTAGACCATTTGTAACATCTGGGCTTATAACTAAGCTTATGGAGGCAGTTCCAAAGTATAAGGGTGTTGTTCCCTATTTAAACCCAACAGATACGATTAAGGCAATTGATCGCGATAAGAAAGAAACTTATATCTATGAGACAATTGACAGAGAAATGTTGGCGTCAGTACAAACTCCCCAAATATTCGATAAGAGGCTCTTTGTAGATGCATACGAATATTCTAACAAAAATAGATTCAAAGGAACAGATGATTCGTCAATTTTAGAATACTCAAATTTTTTACCTAAATTAATCCTTGGTGAAACACAAAATTTGAAAATCACTACAAAAATAGATGTTGAAATAGCAAATTTATTACTCAAATAGTAACTATCGGATTAATAATCTGTTATTAGAATAGAAAATAAAACAATATTAAATTTATTTGGAGTTTTTATGAAGAAGATATACTACTTAAGTAAGTATGTATTACTTTTTGCAATTATATTATTTGCACAACAGGGGCTGATTGCAGCACCTACGCAACTTTTACCGCAGAACGGTGAAGATTGCGTCGATAGAGACGCTGTTTTCGAATGGACAAGAGTAAAAGATGCTTCTAGATATATGTATATAATATCAACGAAAGTTGATTTCTCAGATACATTAAAAAAAGACTTGAGCTACAATGACACAACCGTAGCTTTTAATTTGCCTGATTATAGCACTAAGTACTATTGGAAAGTTGGCTCACACATAATCGGTGAAGCTGATTCTTGGTCACAAGGATTCGAATTGACTACCCATCCGGCACCTCCATCGCTATTATTGCCTGAGGATATGATATCATGTCAAGCGTTTAGCCAAAACTTCAAATGGAGTTCAGTACCTAATGCTGTAAAATATAAAATACAAATTTCATCTACGGCAAACTTTAGTAAAACAATAGTAGATACTGTAATAACAGATACTTCGGCTACTTTCGTACTTAAGAACTACTTTACAACATACTATTGGAGAGTTAAAGGACAAAAAGTTGGTTGCGAAACGCCATATTCAACTCCTAGAAGTATAACAACTTTGGTTGGACCTCCAGCAATGGCGACTCCAGCCAACGGTGATAAAGGTTTAAATTTGGGAGTTATGTTTACTTGGCCTGCGGCTGCTGGTGCTCAAACTTATGATTTGCAAGTATCGGATGACCCAAATTTCAACAATCTTTTGGTTAACCAAAACAATATTTTTGATTTGACTTATAGCTGGACAGCTCCTGATTACAACAAGACTTATTTCTGGAGAATGAGATCACTGGGTCAGACTTGTGCATCTGAGTGGTCTAGTGCGTTTAATTTTAAGACGGCTTATCCTGCTGTTGTTTCTATATCACCTGGCGACACTGTCAGATGTGTGCCTCTTGAAGCTACATTTACTTGGGAAGCTGTTCCAGGAGCAACTCATTATGAAATTCAATCTTCTAAAACAGATCAATTTTTAACTGGCGATGAATTATTCTACGCTACTGACATTGTCGGTACTTCAGTGACTGGTAATGTCAACGTTTCCTATGATAAAGTATATTGGAGAGTAAGAGCAAATGATAATTCGAATCGTGGATTGTGGTCTGATATAAAATCATTCAACACTACTATCGATAAACCATTGATAGTTGGCCCTGCTGACGGTTCAACTGAAGTTCCTAGGGGAGTTCAATTAGAATGGAAATCTACTAGTGCTTCGAAGCATTTTAATCTACAGATTTCAAGAAATGACAGCTTTACGGATATAGAGAAAGATTTGGATTCAATTGTTGATTTGACACTTGACTTAGTATTAGAAAAATATAACACTAATTATTATTTCAGAGTAAGAACGCTGTTAGGAGATTGTTTCAGTGATTGGTCTTCTGTTTACAGCTTCAAATCTATACAAGGTTTCCCAAATCTAATCTACCCTGCTAATTCCGTTTCTAACATCACTACCGATGTACAATTCGAATGGAGCGTAGTACCGACTGCAATCAACTATGATATTCGTATTTCAACAGATGCTGAATTTGTAAATGAATTTGGTGAAAACGGAGTAAAAACAAATATAATTTTACAAAAAGACTTACAACCTAATACTACATATTATTGGAAAGTTAGATCTAACGACCAATGGGGCACTTCTCCTTGGTCTCAGGTGTATGAGTTCTCTACTGGAGAAGGATTTACAAATATTCCTTTCTTGATTTATCCAGAAAACTTCTCTGTTAAATTACCTACGGAAGGTATTATGAGATGGAGATCAGCTAAGAATGCTACATCTTACAATTTGCAAATAGCTGATGATTTGAATTTTGATGAAGAAGATATCGTTAGAGAAGTTCAAAATATAAAAGATACAACTTACGATTACACTGATTTAGATAGTTTTACCGAGTATTGGTTCAGAGTTGCATCTGTAAATCAAACAACTACATCGGACTATTCGAAGCCATATAGATTCCGTACTATTGCGCAACCGCCGACTGACCAAGCAATTGCAATTATGCCTGTTGATGGGGAAGGTAATGTTGCTTACAAGAGAACCAAATTTGAATGGACTAAAGTACCAAGAACTGATTTAGGACTTGCTAGCGAGAGCGGTTATGAGATGCTAATAAGTTTGAACCAAGATTTTTCTGATACATTGATTTACAACAAAAGAGTATTTGAAGAAGTGATTACTTTAGAGAATACATTTGAACCTAAGACTACTTATTTCTGGAAAACGAGAGGTTGGAACGAAGCAGGATTTGGACCATGGTCTGAAGTGTTCTCATTTACAACTGACATAGTTTCAACTGTTACTGATGGCAATTTCGATTTCGGTACTTCTATAGTTCCTAATCCGATACAAAACAGTGCAGAATTGAGATTCACATTAGATACTCCTGGTAAAGTTCACTTTACTATTATTGATCAAACTGGTAAAACAGTTTTCAACTTAGCGAATATTGATGGGAACAGTAATTTGAATAACATTCCTTTGAATTTGGATAACCTTAGCAATGGAACTTACTTATTTAAACTTCATATTGGTTCAAAATACCAATCTGGAAAAATTATTATTAGTAGATAAGCTAATAATTTAATAACTTAAAGCGATCATAGATAACAATTATGGTCGCTTTTTTTTTTGAATATTTAAAATTTACAGAGAAAAATGAGAATTATTACAACAACGATACTATTGATAGTCTTGGGTTACTCAACGCTGATACCTTGCACAAATTTATTAGTAACAAAAGGAGCAACTACTGACGGCTCCACTATGATAACTTATGCCGCAGATGCTGGTGGTTTTATGGAGCGACTATTCTATTTGCCAGAGCAAAAACACGAAGCTGGAGAAATGTTAGAAGTTCACGATTGGGACACAGGTAAATACTTAGGTAAAATAGAACAAGTTCCTCACACTTACAGAGTAGTTGGCAATATGAACCAGCACCAACTAACAATCGGCGAAACAACTTTCACAGGATTAGATAAATACCGTGATACAACCGGGATAATTGACTATGGCTCGCTAATGCGAATCACATTACAAAGAGCAAAAACAGCAAGAGAGGCAATAAAAGTTATAGAAGAGCTTACTTCCAAATATGGCTATTACAGTACTGGGGAGTCGTTCTCTATAGCTGACCCTAATGAAGTATGGATTATGGATATACACCCCAAAGGTGTCGGTAACAAAGGGATAGTATGGGTAGCACGAAGAATACCTGATGGTTACATAGCGGCTCACGCAAACCAATCTAGAATCAGAAAAATAATAAAAAATGACCCTGACAATTGCCTTTACTCCGACGATGTTATCACGTTTGCAGAGAAAGAGGGAATAGCTGCGGAATACAACGGTGAGTTCAGCTTTGCCGACACATACAATCCACTTGACCCCGGTGGAGTGCTATATTGCGAGGGTAGAGTATGGCGATTTTTCTCATTAGCAGCACCTAGTCAAAATTTGTCGGAAGACTATTGGAGAGCTGTGGAAGGAGCCGATCCTTACCCTTTGTTTATTAGACCAGATTCGAAGATTTCGGTAAAAGATTTACAAACTTGGATGAGAGACCACTTCGAAGGTACAGAGTACGACATGACAAAAGGATTAGCCTCTGGGCCTTACGGTTGCCCCTACAGATGGAAAAATCTATCTTGGAAATTGGAAAGCGATACTACTAAGAAATTCGGTTGGGAAAGACCAATATCTACTCAACAAACAGCTTGGTCTTATGTAGCACAAATGCGTGGTTTTTTACCTGATGAGATAGGTGGAGTACTTTGGTACGGAGTAGATGATGCCGCAACTAGTTGCTATGTACCGCTTTATAGCTCTCTGCAATCAGCACCTAAGCCATATATTGTAGGCTCTATCAAGGATTTCACTTGGGAATCTATGTTTTGGGTATTCAACTTAGTTGCCAACAAAGCGTACACAATGTATAGCTATATATCAAAAGATATAGTAAAAGTTCAACAGAACTACGAAGACAAATTTTTAGCTTATCAACCACAGTTAGAAAAAGCAGCCGCTGAGCTATTCAAGACCAATCCTGAATTGGCAGCTAGCTTTCTCTCGGATTATAGCATAGCCAACGCGGAGAGAGTACACAAAGAGTGGAAATCACTATGGGAATACATAACCGTAAAATATAATGACGGCTATATGAACGACGTAACTAAGGACGAAGGACGTGCCCCAGAAGGAGTTGGCTACGAACAAAAATTCTTAGAGCAAGTAGTAAAGGAAAGACCCGGTTACTACGATGTTGAGTGGAAGAAAAATAGTAATTAGTACTGTACGAATAAGACTAGAATAAATTCTGATAATTCCCCTCTTTTAGAGGGACACTACCCTTCATTCCCCTCCTTTAGGAGGGGTGCCGAACGGAGTGAGGTGGGGTGGTTGACTGCAAAGCAGAACTGGCCTATCCATGCTTTCAGCTTGGCAAGCAAGCCGAAGGACTGGGTGGTGACTGCGAAGCAACGAGCATGGGTGTTTATTGCTCTTAATCATCTAATAGCTCCCTGCAAACCTCTTTCAAATTCGTAATAACACCATCCATATTATTTTTAACTTCTCTATCTTGGTAACGAACAACAATTAGCCCCAACCCTTCTAGAAATGCTTGTCTATATTCATCATATTCTTGCTTATCATCGTGGCTACTACCGTCTATCTCAATTACAAGTCCTAAATTTGCATTAAAGAAATCAACTATATAACTTCCAATTATCTTTTGTCTATCAAAATCGAGTCCTTCTATCTGACCTTTTTTTAATTGAAGCCACATTAGCGCTTCACTTAGCACACCTGCTTTTCGTAAATCCTTAGCTCTTTGTTTTAGCTTGGGGTTGAATGGTAGCTCTGAGTATTTTCGGTAGCTGCGTCTAATTTTAGTACTATCGTTGCTTACTTTAGGACCACCCCGAGATGCTTCGTATCCCACCCCTCCTACAGGAGGGGAATTTCCAACATCTTCCACCATTTCATTTCCCACCTCTGGAGGGGTGTCCGAAGGACGGAGTGGTCGTATGCCACTATCACTCATCACTCCACCCCAACCTTATCTACTTCTTTCATTAGTCTATCGGTTTCCGTAAGGGCGACTATTATCTTTTGGTAGTGGTTTATGTCTTCGAAGTTTAACTCTCTACCAACACGGTCTTTGAGCCATTTCTGGGCAGGTTGGTAGCCGCCAATATAAAACTCCCATGCTACTTCTGGTACGCCATCGAAATACTGCTCATCGTTTATCCATACACGACCTACTCCATCGCCAGTTTGCTCGTAGCCGATGCTGTTCTTGGTCATCTTACGTTCAACTATATTCGTGCCGTCGTTCGGATAGCTGGTGATGTATTTATCAGCTGTTTCGAGTAAGTGAAGCTGACGTATCTGCGAACCCAAGTCCACCAGTTGCCAAAACTTCTTCTTGTCTTTGGGGTATGGTACTCTTGGAAAATCAATTTTCAGAAATTCCTTGTACTTTTCTCTGTAAGTTGGTGAATGAAGAACTGCGTAGATGTAGTCGAGTAGGTCTATTGGTGTGAAATATTCATTACTACCACCCCGAGATGCTTCGCATCCCACCCCTCCTACAGGAGGGGAATCCTCACTTTCTTTCTCTCGACATTCCCCTCCCTTGGAGGTATGGGTATTCAATATTTCATATACGGTCAATTTGATTCATAGGATTGCTATTTAATTGTTATTTATATGGTTATGTTATGATTTGTCGTTCAATATCTTTCATAGCAATACATGTTAATTAAAATTTTTGTTAAGATATTTGTTATAACTATTCTCTTATCTTTTCGTATTATTGATAAACTAATTTTAAGGTTTAGCAATGATGCGAGTAAAATATAATCTAATTTATAAGAATAAATCTCTTTCTCCTGTACAAATATCTATTACTTGGAATGGTAATAGAATCCAAAAGAATATTGGCTATACTGTAGAAACAAAATATTGGGATTTTAAAAAACATAGACTAAAAGCGAATCATTCAAATGCTTTAAAGTTTAATAGTCATCTAAGTTTTCTTGAAAACTCTATTATTATGATTTACAATGATAAAGTTGAATTTAATAAAGATGTATCGAAAAATACACTCAAAAAAGAACTTGAGCTTTTAATAAATAATGGAGTAAGAGAAGAAAATAAGAATAAAGACATTATTTCCGTATTTGATATTTTTCTGAACGATTATAGACCTAATGGAAAGAAGCCAGCAAACAAAACTATTGAAGGATATGTGAATGCTAAAAATAAGCTAATTAGATATATGAAACACCATAAATCTCAATTACACTTTGATGATATTGATAAAGACTTTTATAATAATTTCGTAGAATATCTAAGGGAAGAAAAAAACAATAGTGATAATACAATTGGTACAAACATCAAGAACTTGCGTACATTTATGAGATGGGCTTTTGACAACAAATACCACAACAACACTGATTACACTCATTTCAAAATATTAAAGAACGAAGCTTTGTTTTCATTAGCATTGACAGAAGATGAAGTAAAAAGAATCAATTCTCTAAAAGTAGAAAACCAAGAATTAGAATATACCCGATTGTTCATTTTAGTTGCATGTCATACTGGTCTCAGGTCATCAGATTTGATGGAAGTCATAAGAGAGCAAGAAATAACGAATAATGAACTAAGAATATTCCAAGTAAAGACACGAAGTACCGTAAAACTGTATATTAACGATTTTGTAGTTGATTTGATTAAACAATTGAAAGCAATTCACAAAGACCAATATGACAAGAGGTTTCTAAATAGAAACCTTGAAACAATTGGAAAATTATGTAAAATGAATGAAACAATGACATCAACAAAAATAGTAGGCAATGAAAGACAAGTACAGAAAAAGAAGCGATGGGAACTGTTAAAAACTCACGTTGGGAGACGAACATTCGCCACAAGGGCATCAGAAAAAGGAATGCCTCTCCATGTTATAAAGAAGTACACTGGTCATAAGAGCTTGGACTCATTGGAAAAATATTTGAACGCATCAAGCTATGATGATAAGAGTATTTTAGAAAATTTGTTTAATTTGGTTAACTAATAATTGTATTGTTATTGATATTAAAAGAAAGCGTTTTTATTTATGGCTATAACATTAAGAAAAGAAGAACTATCATTTGGTTATAATTATATAATTGGTAGAAATATAGATAGTTTTAAAAATATATTATCTCATATTACAGATTTGAAAGAATTAGAGAATTTTTTAATTGAATTAAATGAATTCTATTATCATATGCCTGAAACTGAAGATATATTTCTTTATTCAAAAGAAGATGTTGTATTGTTTGAAGACGTGAAAAATCCTAATATATCAGAAAGAAATAATTTGATAACCAAAAGTCATAATGGTGGTGACCAACAATTTATTATCAGTTCATTAGCTAAGAAAGAGTGGTTATATGAGCTACTAAACTGTAGAATTAATGAACTTAAAGAAAGCGGAGATGCTACTAAGGATAGTATAAAACCTATTAAGACTGAAAAACATGTTTTAACAACAGAAGATATATATGACTTTCTAAAATTGCACTTTAAAATAGATATTAAAAAAGAGTTATTTATTTCTGAAGAAAATTTCTCAAGTATTATCATCAGTGGTATACCAAATAAACTTTCTAGTAAGCAATTAACGAAGTATCAGATTGGTCACTTGTTCAATTTTTTATTAAAAGATTTTCATAACATAAAAAATAGAATCATGTTTGCATATAAAGGACAAGGGCAAAAAGAAAATATTGAATTCTCAGAAGCAAATAGTGCATTAAATGATAAAAATAGGGATATTATCTCTGGTAAAACAACAAACCGTAACCTTGTTAAATTTGCAGATAATCTAGAAAAAGAATTAAATGTTTTCATACATAATAAAAAAAACCTTTAATTCTGTAAATTCCGTAAATTCTGGTCTAAATTCCGTAATAAACTTCTTTTCAGAATAAGCCAAACCACTATAAATTTGTTTTAGATAAAAATAAATAATTTTTGTTTAATTCAATTAAAGAGGTTTGCAATGCAACAAACAAATAACAAACTACTCACTATCCCTGAGATTTGTCATAATCTCAATATATCAACCACTACTTTGTGGAGATTAAGAAAGAAAGGTGCTATTCCTTTCATAAAAGCAGGCAATACTGTATTGTTTGACTATAATGAAGTCATAACCGCATTAAAGAAAAGCAGTAGTTTAGGAGGTATGAAATGAAAGACATTCAAGTGAGTCATTTCAAAGCTCCAATCACACACATCAATAGCCCTTGTAAAATAGGGCTATTTGAAATCTCAAATATAATCAAGCAGGATAAAGAACTAAGGTCTAACATTATTAAAATCAGAGTTGGAGGAATGGATAAGACTAAACTATTAGATTACGTTACTTTCTCTGGCATATTTAAAAGAAGAAGAATCGTGGATTTATTAGAATACTCAGGTCTTATTTGTTTAGATATTGATAATATTGAAAATCCCGAAAAGTTAAAACAATTTTTAATTAAATCAGAATTGCCAATTGTTATGATGTTTATTTCTCCTTCTGAGAAAGGATTAAAAGTAGTTCTTAAAAGTTGTTTTGATGTAAATAAGCATCAGAGCTATTTTGAATATTATGAAGAATATTTCAAAACTAATTATAAAGTACAAATAGATAAGGCTTGTAAAGATATATCAAGGGCTTGCTTCTTGTCTTATGATCAAGAAGTCTATTTTAAAGACCCAAGTCTAGTTACTGAGATTAAGTTGAATGAAGATTATGCTAATATAATCTTAGAGCGAGCTAGAAACTATATTCTTGAATCTAAAGATGGTGAAAAGCATCATAGATTATTTAATATATCTAGATTGATTGGTGGCTACTCAGCTTCAAACCTTGTCGATACAAACGTTGCTATAACTTATCTTGAACAGTCTATTACAATGAGAGGGGAGTTGAATAGCTTTAAAGATGCACAAAAGACTATAAGAGATGGATTTTCAAAAGGATTATTAGCACCATTAACTGAAAAACATATATTTTCTTTTCAAAACAAATCTAATATCGAATTTGATGAAGAGTTTGATAATCTAAGTTCAGATGAAGTTGAAGTTAAAAAGCAAAAGGAAACTTTATACAGTGACTTTGTATTTAATAACCTACCTAAGAACTTACTAGAAATTATAGATAAATACTCTGATGAGAATAATCGCTCTTATATGTTATTTATTATGCTTGGTTTTTTACCTATATTATTTCCGAAAATACTTTTACCTTATGGGGGGCAAAATAAAGCACTCAATTTGGGTACTATTGCACTTGGTTCATCATCAAAAGGTAAGAATGCTAGTAATCTGATTAGAGCATTATTCACAGGTCTTAATAGTGAAGTTAGTAAGATTAAAGTTAATGGGATTAAGAAAACACTATTATTACCTCCTAATATTTCTGCCAGTGAGTTAATAGAGCGATTAAATGCTAATGGTGGGGAGGGTATTATAAATGGTACTGAGATAACAGACTTTACAAATACAAACTCAAAAGACTATGGAAGTTATGATACTATTATTAGACAAGGATTATCAAATGAAACAATTTCAAAATACAGAAAAACTGACAACTCTGAAATTGACATAAATTTTCCAACGTTCAGTGTGAATCTAACAGGAACACCGTCACAGCTATCAGCTATGTTTCCTGACATGTTAAATGGTCTTTATTCTAGATTTTTGTATTTCATTTATGGTGGGGTAAATTATTGGATTCCTGGTATTACAACAAAAGTAGTGGAAGAGAATAAAGATGACTTAGGATTTATAACTAAAAAGTACTTTCATTATTTAGATAATACTCCAAAGTTTATTATTCCAGAAGAAGTCGAGAAATATTTCGATTCTGTTATGAGTAAGCTATATGATGAATATAGTTATGAAGAAGTAATGCTATCTGTAGTTGTTAGATCTGGGTTCTATACATGGAAATTAGTATATCTTCTAAAGCTCTTTGAAAACGATTATTCGAGTGAAGATGAGATTGTTATTGATATAAATACGCTTAAAGCTTGTTTAGAGATAACTAGAGAGTCTATATATTCAGCAGAGTATATGTCATTTAATCTTAAATCTAATACTCTATCAGAAACGCAAAGAGTAATCGAAAAAATCAGAAACTTTAAAAGAGAGTTTACAAGAGCAGAAGCTATTACTCTAATTAATGGGGTAGTTAGCGACAGAACGGTTGACAGAATACTAAGCAATAAAAGGTACTTTGATAAAGAAGCACATGGAATATACAAGTTCAAGAATAATATTTAGAAGTACGTGGCAAATTGGCAATTTGGCAATTTCAAAAATCATATTGACAAGTTGACAAGTTGACACGGCCTCACAATTAGTAACATATGGAGAATAAAAACATGAAAATATCAGAAATAATAAACAACAAAGCGTATTTGCTGAAAGAAACTATCTTAAGACTTGGTTTTACGTTGGTTGAAGTCTCAAAAAGTGTATATCCTCACAATCATATTAACTATTTGAGTGGGAAATTCAGTGAGCAGAGGATAAAACCTAAAGACACAGTAAAAATAGTTGAATATTTGAGTAAGCAAGTTGGTAAACCCGTTGTGGAAATGGAATATCAGAAGCTGTTAGATAGATACAACAAGATACACTCGCCTAAGAAATTCTAAATAGCTGATAACAGCGTTTAACATTCATTCGGACTACTCTAAACTAACTAAGGTAGTCCGTTTTGCTTTAGAAGAAAAACGTAATAGCATTGCAATTAACCTCAAAATCACCGACAGATGAACGCCAAATAGCACAAAACCACCCCAAAAAGCCGTACAACTCCCATCCAGACGGCATCACGAATATAGTAATTCAACTTCTTACCCCACCTTTTATCTGCATCATACCATTATCTCTCGTCTTTTGTCTTCTTTCATCTTGCATAAGGGCGTTTTGACGAAGAAACGAAAGAAAATGACGATAAATTGAGTT
This sequence comes from Ignavibacteriota bacterium, assembly GCA_020437395.1. Classification (GTDB taxonomy): domain Bacteria; phylum Bacteroidota; class Ignavibacteria; order Kapaibacteriales; family UBA2268; genus PGYR01. The sequence goes on from JAGQWJ010000046.1 coordinate 16,924, forward strand.
TGCAAAACGAAGAAACGAAAGAGTCGAACTATGGTATTAATAAAACATACGGTATAACAATGTTAAAAGAAGTAAAATAAACGATGTTTTAATGAGAATGTAAAGGATCTAAGTCGGTGATTGAATAGCAGTGAGAAAAGTGATGGTAAAAAATTAGTATAGTTTAAATTTTTTATTTATATTTGCAATAAAAGTAGTAATTATGAATGTTCGTATAACCGTATAGTTAGCTGCAAGTTAAAACGACACACGAACAATAGGAAAACCTTGAAATGAAATGTTATTTAACAGGAGTAGAATTAAAAAAAGAGAATAAATCTCTTGAGCACATACTTCCTAACGCTTTAGGCGGACAATTAAAAAGTAAAAAGGTTTTGTGTTCATCTGCAAACTTGAAATTGTCAAATTCAATAGACACAGAGTTTAATAAAATTTTTGAAGGAACTTATAGACGATTACCTCTTGACAAAGACAGACAAACAAATAGAGGAATTGTCGGAGTTCACCAAACTTATAACGAGGATGTTGTTTTTAAAGACAACAAATGTTTTCCTCGAAAACCTATTTATGACGCCACTAAACAAACTGTTTATGCTCAAACAGAAAAAATAGGAACCGGTTATGTTAAACATCTCAAAAAAAAAGAAAAAATTCCCAAAGGACAAGAAGTAAAAATTTGTACTGACCTTTCAGGAGACATTGAATTTCCCTTCAAAATTGACAACAACATATTCCCAAAAGGTATTGCAAAAATCGCAGCAGGTTTTGCGACTTTGAAAGGCATTGACAGAAAAAATTTAAAAAGAGTAATAGACCTAACTGAAGAAGAGTTTAGAAATGATATTATTCTATTACCTTATTTCCCTGAAACGCCACAAGAAGTATTTTTTGAAAAAGAGACTTACAAATCAGTTCATTATCCCCTTCATACAATCGCACTAAAGGGCATTAAAAAGGAAGGTATATTATATTGCTATGTTGAGCTTTTTAGCACATTTCAATTCATTGTAGTTCTTGATGATAAATACGAAGGAAAAGATATTTATCATACTTATTTCTACGACCTATTAAATGCACAAGAAATCACATACAATGATTATCTCGATTCAGTTATGGACAATACTACATTAAATAATGTATTGAAGGAGTATAAATATTTTGAGCAATACAATCTTGATTATGTAGCAAATATTGCAATGAATAAAGCTGACAGTTTACGGCTATATTGCATTTATAAGTTTCATCAATTAGAATCTTTTGTTGCATATATAACAATTACTTTAAAGTTGAAAGAGATGGAAAAAGAACAATGAAAATCCAGAGAATCAAAATACATAATTTCAGGTCAATTGAAGATGCTGAATTCAATTTAGATGATTATTCGCTTTTAATTGGAGAAAATAATTCAGGGAAGACAACTATAATTACAGCAATTAGAATGTTTTATGAAGACAAAGGGTTAAAATTTGTCGAAGAAAGAGACTTTCCAAAGTTTCAAGTAATTGATAAAGAGAGTTGGGTTGAAATATATTACATAACAACAGAGGAGGAACAAGAGAATTTAAAGGAAGAATACAAATCAGCAGATAATTTGTTAAAAGTTAGGAAGTATTTGAAATCTTCTGAAAAATCATACAAAGGAAATCTTTATGCATATGAAAATGGAAATTTAACCCATGAAAATCAATTCTACGGTTCGACAAATGTAGGCAAAAGTAAAATAGGCAAAATTCTTTATATTCCTGCACTAAGTAAAACTGATGAAGGTTTAAAAATGTCGGGACCTTCTCCACTAAGAGATATGGTAAATTTTGTTTTTGAAAAAGTTGTCGAAAGTAGTATATCATTCAAAAATTTAAGTGGAGCATTTGAAGATTTCAATACAGAAATATCTAAAGAAGAAACTACTGACGGATTTTCGATTGATTCTTTAACGGATGATATAAATAGTGAAATCAGTCAATTCGGTCTTGGTTTCGGGTTAGGAGTGAATACAATTAAACCAAGTGACATTGTAAGAAATTTAATCTCACA
>JAGQWJ010000047.1 GCA_020437395.1 Ignavibacteriota bacterium
TATTAGAACTGACATGGTGTTAGATATTAAATGTATAATAGTATGGAAACAGGTGTAGGGGTTATATTTCGATTGATATTTTCACTTTGCCACCTAGTCCTTTTTCCACTATATCGTAAAGAGTCTTGAGTGTAAGGTTAGTAGCTTCGTTCTCGACTCTTGATATATATGAACGTTTTTTATCGATGATTTGAGCTAATTGTTCTTGAGTCATATTCATTTCTTCGCGTGCCTTTCGGAGTTGCAAACCAATTTTGATAGACTCAAAATCACGATCCAACTGATCTCTTCGTTCAGTACCTTTTTTCCCATATACGGTATCTTTAACTTCTGCCCACGATTTAGTGTTATTTTTCTTCATAGTATTTTTCCATTAATTTTATAGCTAATTGTAATTCCTTCTTAGGCGTTTTTTGAGTTTTCTTTGCAAAACCATTTAAGAGAATTACTAATTTCCCCTTGTCAAAGAAACAAAACACTCGCCAAATATTTGAAGATAATTTTATTCTAGCTTCATATAGTCCTTTTGTACCTTTGATTTGTTTGAGGTAAGTTGTTGGTACACGCTCATAACATTCAATTATATTTAGAACCTTATAAATTTTGTCTTGAATCTTTATCGGTTGTTTTTTCAAAAATTCTTCAAAATAATCTTTATATGTAATTATTTCTCTTACCTTTTTCATCTATACAAACGTAACTTATAAGTAACTATTGTGCAAATTATTTTTTTCTTTTCTCTCCCAATAAAAACTGCACAAAAAAAAGACTGTCCTTTTTCAAAAACAGTCTCATCTATTATCAATTTTATTTTTTACTAATTAATAGAATTATTACCGAGTATCAGATTATTAGAACTGACATTGTTCTGGATAATTATACTAGGTAGTAGGTGGCGAAGTGCCTCTTTATCTATTAGTCTGAATTCACGAAATATAGCAGTCTCTATTAACTGCTCTATTTCCTTTCCAGTTATTAGTCCTATTGACTGTAGCTGTATTAGCTCACCTTGTACTTCTTTAGTGAAGAACATTTGCTCCGATTCCAATAAAAATCTGAATGAGTCTTTGCTTTCAGGTCTTACTCTTTCTAAATCATCTGCATTGCTTTCTAATTTTTCTAATAGATTATCGCTTTTATTTTTATTCAATACGCGAGCTAATTCGGCAGTGTTAAGCTCACCATCTTCTTTTACGCTATTTAGAACAAATTCTAAAATATCAATTAAGTTGTTATTCATTCACTGTACCTAAGTATTTATTCTCAAGCTCATGCATTGCTTCTCTCTCTTCGTCCGAATGGTCGTCATATCCCAAAAGATGGAGCACTCCGTGTGCGACTAACCTAAGTAACTCAGATTCATGTGTAGCATTGTATTGCTTCGAGTTTTCAAGTGCTGTTTCAACACCAATTATTATGTCTGCTTCGTTTTCGTCTTCTTCTAAGACGAATGTAATTACATCTGTTGGATAATCATGGTCTAAAAATTTTTTGTTTATCTCATGAATTTCCTTGTCATCAACATAGATTAGGTTAACCAAAGCAGTTTCTACGTTGTAATCAGAAAACAAATTTTTTACTATCTGATTTGTTTTCTCAACTGGAATAATCCCAAATTTTCCCTTATCAATTATGTTTATTTCTATTGCCATTTAACTACAAAATTGATTCTGCCAAAGATAGCTGCATAGCAGCAAGCAATATTGCAGGATCTAGTTCAGTAATATTTGATTTCAAGATAGCTTTATCAATATTAGAAAACAACGAACAACTACTGTTACTTCCTATTACAAGACAAGATACCTTTTCTTCTTCTGCTCTAACAAATATTACTTCATCTGGTTCAAATAGCAAAAAGCCAGTAAGTCCGTGCAATTCGAAGTAACCGTGTTTAGTTTGAACGGACACCAATACTCCCGTCTCATCTATTTGTGGTGAAATTTTTGTTTTGTTGTAAATAGTAAATACTACGGACTGATTAGTCTCACTGTTTTTCAGTGTCCAAGTCCATGTGTCTGAAGTTCCTTTGTGATTAACCCCCAATGTCTCGGAGATTTTCTCTACGTCTTCATTATTAAAATTGAAGCTCATATTATATTTTAATTTAATTGAAAGTCGGATTATATAATGATACTAAAATAGAAAATAAATACAAATTATTGTAAATAAAAGGCAAACTATTGTTAATTTTAGAAAACTTAAATAAAATGATTTCATGATTTCTATTAAAAATTTGCACAAAAGCTTCGGCGATAAACAAGTTCTACGTGGGGTTAATATCGACGTTGAGATTGGTTCAACTCATTGTATCATTGGTAAATCGGGCTCCGGTAAAAGTGTTTTACTAAAACATATTGTTGGACTATTGAAACCAGACAAAGGAGAAATTTATGTCGATGATAAGGAAATAGAGTCCTTGACTTACAAAGAGCTATTTGAAATTCGCAAAAGTATGGGGTTTGTATTCCAAGGTGCTGCACTTTTTGATTCCTACAATGTATATGAGAATATTATAATTGGTCTTTACGAACACGGAGAAAGAGATACGAAAGTTCTCGATGAGACGGCTGTGAAAGTTCTTTCTTCTGTTGGGCTATTACCAAATATCAGTGAAAGAGAGACGGCAAGCTTCCAAAAAGAATGGGATATATTAAAATACAAAAAACCATCCGATCTTTCTGGCGGTATGCGTAAGAGGGTAGGCGTTGCTCGTGCTTTAGTAGGTAATCCCAAATATATATTCTACGATGAGCCAACAACTGGACTAGACCCTGTTACTTCGGAGCAAATTGATGATTTGGTTAAGGAAATTGGCAAATCGCTGAATGTCACATCAATAGTAATAACGCACGATATGTTTTCTGTTTTCAGAGTAGCCGATAGAGTTTCTATGCTTCACGACGGTATTGTCAGATTTGAAGGGGATGTGCAAGGATTAAAAGATTCAAAAGATGAGGTTGTAAGCGAGTTTATAGACAGATTCAGATTAGAGGGCGAATTTGATTCCTAAGCGAACTCCTCTTTGTGTGAGTGATTTACTTCCTTTGAAAGGCCAAAAGCTATCTTTGCTACGGGCCTCGTATATTAGATAAGATACTCCCGTTTTATAAACAAAGTAAACTAAAGGATAATATCCACCCAATTTTGAGATAAAATACTCGTGGAACAAGTCTGGTGTGCGTTGTAATAGGTTTTCTATCACCCAAGAACCTGACCACTCTACAAATTGAAAGTTACTCCATATTACATTGTGTTGGTATTTGAGTTCTAAGCTCGTTACACCTTCACCAAACACATATAATACTCCCGAGCTATAGCCCATTGCAAAGTTTGTTTCTGTCTCGAACTCATATAACAATCGATTGTCATTTTCATTATAAGTAAAATTTTCTATATCCGATTGTACTTGCATTATCGAACTACTGTGCGAAAACAAAAATTTGCTACCTCTTTCTTCTCCTAATCCAAATCCATTATTATAAATTCCACCATAACGGTACATTTCTGATTTTATCGTGTGATCACTTACACTAGTGGGCTTGAATCTTGAGGAAGAATTGCCAAAAAAAGCTCTTTCGGAACTAAAATACAATATTCCATTCTTTGATAATTTTTTATCATATCTAAAAAAACCATATTGTATTTCAGTGCCGTAATTTAGCTCAAACGAACTATTGAAACCAGAATAGAATGAATTTTTCTCAGGCCCATAACTAAGTTCTAACAATGGAATATTTACATTCTCATCTGTGTTAAAATAGCGCGAAATAATTTCGCTAATACTGTTATCTTCCTCCGATAGACTATTGCTCTGCGAAATAATTATTAACGATATTACAAATAGACAAAATCGATTATTTATCATCTAAAATACGAGTGAGATTCCTACATTAAAGTTACGCTGGAACAATGGCGAAGCAGTACTTGAAGGCCAATTCATATTATTCTCACGTATTCTATGAAAGCCATAAGAAATACCGTTCTTAACAATGAAATAAAGTATTGGAACCAAAGTTGGTGATGTTGTTTTTACTCTGTCAACAAAATAACTTGCTACGCCTTGGGTTGCACCTTCAATTATTTTACCTAGTGACCAATGCCAAAAAAGGAATCGCGGCATAATTAAGTTCTCGCTGTAAGTTGCTGTTATCCCAATGTTCTCTATTAATCTAATTTTAATGCCCGACTCAAATGTCTCCCCAAACCGTATTCCATCTCCAATTATATTCAATGTGCTTGCTTGATTGCTATCCACTATTCCCGAGGGGTTACTGAACTCTAAAGAATTCCACGATAGACCAGTTCCATGTGTTAGTATAATTTGAAAATTTTCATTTATCGTATAACCATATCCCTTTGCTGAGTGCAAACCGAATGATAATATTCTGCTATTTAAAGTTGAATCCTTACCAATTTCATCAATGTCACCTAATGATTGACTACCAAATATCGAATTGAATGAATATTTTAATAATCCCGAGCCAGCTACTGTTTCACCATAGTTTGCGAAACCAATTTTACCCATTAACCTATTGTTTGGGTTGAAATCGCTTCCGTATGCATCTTTATTGAAAAATGCTTCGTTCATTCCATATTCTAACTCAATAGTTGGGCGATCCAAATCGCTATATGAATCCATACTCCAGAACTCAAAGTCCCACTCTTTATATTTTGAGCTGTCTATTTTTGTTTCTTCTTTAGAGTAGTTAGTTGTAACTTTTATATTGTATTCTCTGGTAACAGTCGAATCTTGCGATTTCAGTATTGCTACCGAAAGTAAAAGAAATAGTATATATTTAAACATATTAACTCCAAATTTGTTTAGAATGTATGTCCTAATCCTACATGAATAAGGATATTATCAAATGGTTTTTCATTATTATTTGGGTCAAAAATTGGTGTTGCAAAATCCAATCGCAATGGCCCAACTGGTGTAAAATATCTAATCCCAGCCCCTATAGAAACGGCAAGACTATTAAAAAAGTTACTTGTCTTTGTATCGGAACGTGAATCATTGATTAGCCAATCGTATGAGTTACCAATATCTGCAAATGCGACTAGCCCAAGACTTTCTATCTGGTCAGCTAAAAAATCACTAAAGTACTCAGGTCTCTTGAATTTATATCTCAATTCGAATGAAGATTCTATCAAACTTGTGGAACCAACGAAGTTTTCTAAAAAGCCGTACAAAGGATTATTCACAATCTCTGAATCTTCGGTCGGATGATAACGAAGTTTTCTAGAAGTCCAACCTCTGATGGAGTTTGCACCACCTGCAAAAAACTGTCTATCAAATGGGACATAAAAATCACTATTAAAATCTAAGAATATATGACCTGCGTTGAGTTTAAATGCAGAGGTTAATTGACTAGAAAGGCTAAAATAGGAATAGATTTTTATCTGCGTTCGGATATAGTTAGACAATACATCTGCTATTGGGAACTCTACAGAAGTATTAAGATAATAACCAGTAGTTGGGTTAATAGGGTTGTCTCTTTTGTCACCGATTGCTCTTAAACTCACCGTGGCTAACGTGATAAACTTGTCGTAATCTTGGAGACTCGAATAGATTATTAATGCTTGGGCAATATCATTTGTCAGTGTATCTTGATTCAAAATATTTTCTAATCCAGATGGTTTTTCACTTTCAAAACTCAAATCAAGATAAATACTATTGATGACGGTGTAATATGGTAATCTTAACTGAAATGTAAATGGCCAAGAAAAAGTATTGAGTGCAAAGTTATTCAAAATATTTCTGACCGCATATTGCGGATTAGTACTTGCACCTACATTCCAATTCCATAATGAAAATATGTATGGCTGATCAAACTTGATACCTGCTTGATATTCGTATTCGAGTAAGTTCTGATATTCATTAGTACTATTGCCAGACCCAATGAACCTGCTTATATCTCGGGCAAATATTCTACCATAAAGTCTGAATTTTTGTGCAGCACCAAATATGTTCTTATGTCCATAACCTGCCTCAATACCTGCATTTGTCGTCTCGTTGAACACAGTTCTGTTCACAAAAGGACTGACTTCCCAGTTTTGCTGATTGTTGTAAACTAAACTTACCTTCACATTAACTATCGAATCACTTGTAGTAGAATCCGAGACATAGCTTATAGAAGCGTTTTCGAATACGCCTAATGAAAGGAAATTTATACGCGATTGTAGTTCATCGCGTTTACTATAATAATCACCGGTTTTGAAAGTAAGCTGCATACGGCGCATATTATTAGACACAGCTGGTTGTCCGTTGCGTATATCTACTATTTCTATTTGGCCTATTTTCTTTCTTTTTCCTAATACGTATTCTATAACAACGCTATCAGTTTCTGTCTCATCATTAATATAGATAACAGGTTTACTGCTCTTAATGTAGAGAAATCCATTATTTTCGAGTGTGGAAGTGATACTATTATATTCCTCTTCTATAACACTTTCGGAATAATAGTCTCCTGTGTGGTCTGTTAATACATTTTTTATTTTATCTTTAACTTCTTTGTCAATACTATCTAACCCAATATAAGTTACTGCAGAAATTGAATATCTCTTGCCTTCTTTGATATAGAATGCTAATACATTTTCTTTTGTATTGCTGTCAGGAAATATTTCGTAACTAATCTGAGACTGATGATAACCATTGTTCTTATAGTGAGATTCCAACGACTTCAAGTCTTCCATCACCACTTTCTCATCAAACACTCTTCTTTCGTTTTCGAACCAACGGATATTTTTTTCTAGTGTTTGCATTACTAATTTCGGTGTGTGACGGTTTTCTAAACCTTCATCGTAATACATTAGCATAAGCGAATGCAACAAACCTATATTTGTTGGTCTGCTTTTGACTTTGCTCGATAATTCCGAATCCGTAAAATCTTTATTCCCAATAAACTCTAATCTATTAATCTCATAACCGTAGGGAACAAACTTATTAGTGTAAAGACCCTTGTTCTCTAGTTCGTCGGCATATATATTAGTCAATGAACATATTATTATAAAATATAATATTAGTCTATTGGGAATAAATTGCATTATGATTCGACATCTTAATTTTTATTTGATGTTTCTTAACCAACTCTGAGAGAGAGAGAGCCGAGTTGTCAATTATTTGTATTGTTCTTCTTCGTCGTCGTCGTAGAAGTAATCTTCTTCTATCATATCTTCATACTCAGACCATAGATCTTCCATACCCTCTATTAATTCATCAGAATCTTCCAATTCAGATATATTGTCCAACACTTGCTGCGGGCATCCCGATCTATTTGCGTAATCCCATAGCTCATCTTTCGTTGCTGGAAATGGTGCATCTTCTAAAGTTTTTGCTAGTTCTGGTGTCCAAAACATAACACGATACTCCTAATATTAATTTAATTATTTTAAAACTATTACGTTATTCGTAATCCAATTTTTCGCAATATCTAAAAAATTGACTTAATAACAAGAAAAATATTTCAATAATTAATAGCAAAAAAAATAAAAAAGGCACTTACTTTCGTAAATGCCTTGTAATAATAGTATTAATATTCTGAAAATTAATTCAAAAAGTATTAATTCTGAGACACAACAGTATCATTCATTTGTTTTTGACGCATCTCCATCAACCTTCTATTTAGCAATGCACTCAATGTATTGCTTACTTGAGTGTTGTCCGTACTATACTTAGTCATTTTCTTCTGAATCAATTCCATTGCTTCTTTGTCTTTGCCTTCGTGTTCCAGCTTTCCAATCTCTAATTCATCCAAAGTTACTAAAACATCAATTAGATTAGATCGAACTCTTTCGTATTGAGATTCATAACCTTGGCGTCCTCTCATTTGTTGTTCTATTTCCTCTACTTTTATTTTTAGCTTGTTCGTTACGTCCATAGCACCTTGATAATCATCCATAACCTTGTATAGTTCAGCCGAATATCTGTGCGGACCTAAGTAACGGTTCATTATCTCATATTGTACCAAGTCGGGTCTTATATTCTCATTAGAAATAATTGTTCTCGCACGTTCTACTCCTATCTTAGCGTATTTCTTGGCTTTATCTATATCCCCAGCGTCTTTATAAAGCTGAGACATTCTGTAAAGCATATCGTATTCCATTGGGAACAAAGTAGGGGAGATATTCTCATTCATCAAATCCAATGTGTAAATCGCTTTCTCGTTATCATTTCTCATAGAAATAAACGAAGTCGCTAACATAGTGTATAACTGTCTATAACTGTTCATCAATCTTCTATGAACAGGGTCAAAATAGACACTTGGATCATTTAAGTTTCTTAATTTGAACTCACGTTTTGGTGTCTTGCTGTAATCATCACTATTGTTTACATTTAGTAATATTTCTGCCATTGCATCAATGTCTATTTTGTCACCAACTGATGATCTTTGTGGAACTGGACAAATTCTCATTAGCATTCCTTCGTATCTGAAGAACTCTTCTAAACCTGAATAAGCATCTGGGCCAACCGTAGTTGAGAAATAAACTGGTTTTTCGAATTTCAATTGTTCAAGTATATCTCTGATAAGTTTGTCTTGAACTCTGAATAGATATATTTGTTTTCCACCTTGTTCGCCATAATCCTGCCCTTTGAAAAGTGCTTGGAAAGTGCCACGAGAAAGTATCTCTTGGTCATCAGTATATTTAGCTAAAATCTCGCGTTTAACAGGAATTTCTAAATTAAAAGCTTCTCCGAAGTCATAGCTCAATGCCCTTGGATCAACTTCATCGACCAATAGACTTTCGTCTGGGAATGTCAAAGGTATCTTATCTGCTCCCCATGGTTTCATATTCTTAAGTTGATAAACGTACCATAGCGTATTACCCAATGAAAGATTTACTATACGAACGTCTCTTCTTACACCCATTACGTCTTGTATGTACCAAACTGGGAAAGTATCATTATCACCATTGGTAAATATTATAGCTCCTTCATCAGCCGATTGTAAAAGGTTATAAGAATAATCAAATGGTAAAACATTACCAGTTCTGTCGTGAGTGTTCCAACCTCCTATTGCCATATTTACTGGCACTAATATAGTAGATACTCCGACAATAGCTCCAGCAATTCCTGCTTGTACTTTTTTCTTACTCAAATTTACGATTAATGAGTAAACTCCTATTCCTATCCACATACACCACATCATAAATGAACCCGTGTAGAAATAGTCTCTTTCTCTTGGTTGTGGGTCTTGTTGTTGCTGAGCAACTGCAGCTAAGACACCCATCATCAAGAATATTACCAAATGAAGAATAGCCATCTTACGGTCTTCTTTAAAGTGGAAAAAGAACCCTAATAAACCAAATATCAGTGGCAATGCAAAGAACCTAATAGGAAACTCATCGGAATATCCATTCAAGTCATTAAGTACTTCGATTTCCTGATTAGTTTTCGCAAACCACGCTACACCTGCATCTTGCTCATCAGAATTCTTACCTACGAAATTCCAGCCAAAGTAACGCCAATACATGTGCACCATTTGATATTTCCATAGGTAAGCTATCTCACCAGCAAAATTGACATTGTTCCAAACTGGTTTCGTTACCGCTTGCCCATCACTTGTTTCTACTCTCTCTCTTGAAGGAGCAGTCCAAGGACCATAGATATATTCTCCTTTATCATCTTTTGATAGATAATTCCTTACAAATCTATCTTCAGTTTTTATTCTTCTTGGCCAACTTGCATCGTTACCGTACTGTTCACGACCTAAATAGGAAGCTAAGTCACTGAAATCTTTGGGAGAATTTTCGTTCATCGGTGGGTTTGCGTTGGCTCTGATCAATATTTGAGTATAAGTTGTATAGCCCAAAAGAACAAGCACAACAGAGCCAGAAGCTAACATAATTAATTGTTTACTATTTCTCATTGACCAAATAAACAGTCCGACAGCACCAAACACGAATAATAATGCAATGATTATCAAAGCAGTGCTGTCATTGATATCGTATTGATGTACTTCATTTCTACCTGGTGAGTGACCAGCCAAGAGAGCCGGTATCCATTTGACTATAAAAGGATAGATAATAAAGAATATTACTAATGATATAATTGTAGTCATCAATAGACCTAGTACAGTTACATCAAATTTTCTCAAATAAACTAAGAACACGATAGAAAATATTGCTAAAATAGCTAATAGATGGACACCTGTAGAAAGCCCAATTAAATAGGCGATTAATAATAAGAATCTTTCATGACCAGGGTTATCTGCCTCTTCGTTCCACCGCATCATCAGATAGACGATAATAGAAACGAATAGAGTTGACATAGCGTAAACCTCTGACTCTACGGCATTGAACCAGAAAGTATCGCTAAAAGTAAATGCCGCAGCTCCGACAAAAGCAGAACCATAGACAGCCAAGGCATCTCCAATAGTTGTTATTGCTTCTTTTCTGAAATTCTTTATTGCCATAACAGTAATGAGATAGAGAAACAGCACTGCAAATGCACTACTTGTTGCTGATGCCATATTGATTTTCCATCCTGGATCACCAAATGGAATTAGTACATCAAAAACTTTTCCAATCATCAAAAATAAGGGAGCTCCCGGAGGATGAGGTACTTGTTGCCATATAGCAGCTGCAGAGAACTCACCGCAATCCCAAAATGGGACACTGTCTTGAACCGTTAAGCCAAAGACAATCATTGCGGTTGCAAATGATAATAATGCGAATAAACGGTGTAAATTTTTGTTGTCCATACTCTAAACCTTAATTAATATAATATTCATCGTGAAATAAAACTTCAAATTTAACAAAACCCAATGTTTAAATAAAGCTACTTTTAAAATTGGCTTTACGTTATGAACATTTATTTTGTTCAATTTTAATTATGTGGAATAAAAATATTTTAAATATACTAACAAATCAACTATATTTATAGATTGTTTTTTAACATTTTATGGAGTTTAAAATATGAGAAAAGTAATAATTAGTTTTGTGGTTGCTATCTTCCTTGTTGCAACAGTGGGTGCCAATGCACAAAATAGCGCGAAATCGCCACTTCCAAAAGAAAAAGTAGGACTTGGGGTGAAAGTAAATGATATTAACTTAGGTGTCAGTTTTGCTTATGCCTTAAAGGAGAATTTTCACATAGGTTCTGGCCTTGCCGTTGGTTACCAAAGTGGTACTGATACACCTGGTGATGATGGGGGAACTATTTTGTTAGTTAATCCATTTTTCCGCTTTTTGTTCGAAAACCAGGGTAATCTTTTTCCTTATGCAGAATTCAATTTCGCTTTCACAGAGACGGTTTACACACCTTCAACTAGTACAGCTAATGTTGAATTAGGTGGTATGTGGTTCCCGTTCCCTTCTGTCTCTATCAGAGGCGGAGTAAATGTTGTTAACTTTAATATTGATAATAGTATGATTGGATTTGGTATTAATCAATCATTCATTGGGATAGATTGGTGGATGTAATAATCTCCTCAAACAATTGAATAATCTACTAATAAGCCAAGCTATGTCTTGGCTTTTTTTTATTTGCATTTCTCAAAAATAAATGGCATATTAACATTTAAAAATGAGGTAAATATGACAGATGTTACAGCTTTAGTAATTGGTATCCTTATAGTGTTAGTCTTACCTGCTATTTATTTGAGTAGAAAAGCGAAAGATGCACAAGAGAAAGAAAGAAAAAAAGAACTTGCACAATCCAGAAAATTCAGAAATAGGAGAAGGAAAAAGAAGAAATAGACTATTTATATGGGAAAATAATCGAGAATGTAGTGCCAACTCCTTCTTGGCTCTCAAGGGTTATTTTACCTTCGTTCATTTCTATGAACTCTTTTGTGATTCTTAGACCTAATCCCGATCCTTTTTCGTTATTAGTTCCTAATGTTGTACTAGCATTTCCTTTTCTTATTTCTTCTTGCATTTCTTTACTAATACCAACTCCAGTATCAGTTACTTCTATCTTTATTTGATTTTCAGCCAATTTTGTACTGATTATAACTTCCTGATTTTCATGGCTAAATTTTATTGCGTTTGTAAGCAAATTCCGGATGGAAGTGCTTAATAAATTGTAATCTGCACTAATGTGAATATCGTTAGTTCTATCGGATTTATTAAGTAATGTTATATTTTTTTCTGCTGCATTTGATCTGAGTATATCGATGCTTTCTGCTATAACAGCATTAACATGGAGAGGTTCCGGATTATTCTCCATATTGCCAATTTGTGTTTTTGCCCAAAGTAATATATTGTCAACAAGAGTTAGCAATTGTTTTGATGATATATTCAATTGATCTAAAGTTGTGTCTTGTTCATCCTTACTCATATCATAAGAGTACATTTTCATTAGATTGCTTAGATTGCTAATATTGTATATTGGTGCTTTCAAGTCATGGGAAATCAATGTGAAAAACTTATTGCGTTCTTCCGAAAATCTTTCCAAATCCGTATTTTTTTTCTTCAATTCCTCAGTTAGCCTCTTGTTCTCAGTATATTTACGGAAATAGATAAATATAAGAATTCCAACCAAAACTAAGGATGATGCTAATAGTAATATTAAGTAATACTGTATCTGGTTTGCTTCACTCAACTTCTCCAAATTTCGATCTTTACTTCTTAACTCGAAATCCTTTTCTAAGTTTGCAATTTTTTCAGAAGTTTCTTCGTTTACTAATTTCATATTTAATTCAGAGTACTTTTTATAGTATTCTAATGATTTCTGATAGTCTTCTATTCTTGAGTAATAGTTAGATAGGTTTCTATATGAGTCAGATTCTAGCAATGAACTTTTTATAGCAATTGATATTTCTACTGCTTTTTTCAAGTCGGACTCTACTTTCTCAAGATTACCAAGATCCAAATTCAACTGTGAAAGATTATTCAATATGTTCGCAGTTTCCCATTTGTCATCGAGTATTTCAGCAAAACGCAATGCTTGATTAAAATAACCTAAAGCTCTTTTCGAATTTCCTAACTCAGCTTGAAGCATACCCAAATTGTTAAATGAACTTATCAGACCAACACTATCTTTTAAATTCCTGCTTATTAACATAGATTCGTGAATATATTTGAATGAACTATCTATCTCATTTTTTCTCCAAAAAACAACACCAATATTGTTCAGAACATTTGAAATACCTGTAGAGTCATTTTGTTTCAGAGCTAGTTCATAAGCCTGTTTGAAATATTTAAGTGCTATTTTATTTTGACCATATTGAATGTATGCAGAGCCTAATGAATTAAGTAGGTTAGATTGCCATACAATATTATTAGTTTCTTTTGCAATTTCCAAACCTTTCAGATAGCTTTCCAATGCTTTGTCCATACTATCTAAGTCCTTATATAATATACCGAGTTTAGAATATGAACGAATTAAATAAACTTTGTCTGGGATTTTCTCGGCAATTTCTATGGCTTTTATTGCATTGTCAATACTAGTGTAACTGTCCGTATTTTTCTGTAAGTTGGATAATTTAAGCAAAGCTAAGACTTTGTCTTGAGCTGAAGCATCACTCAAATAGACTTGCATTAAGCTATCTTTCTCATTACTAACTATTATGTTAGTCAAGAAAAATATAAGAATAATGGTTAATAAACCTTTCTTCAAGTCAAATATCCTTTTTTTGAATCAATATAGAAACACAAGTTAATTAAATACTAAAAATATATAAAGTGATTAAGATGATTTTATTGATTTGCAAATCAATGTAACAAATTCCAAGCAATGTTGTTTAGTCAATAAAGAATGTAATTAAAAAACTAATTTGTATTAGAAAAGTACAATAAAATTGACTAAATTGAAAACTATTTTAAATAAAAAATTGGTACGTAAAATGAAAAAACTATTACTTCTTTTGATTACTGGTTTAATTGTCTATACAACTTATGCAAATGAAACTGTAGTCAAAGTTAAAGCACCAGGTTACAAAGGTGTGAATGTTTTAAAAGCGAATAGCACTGATTTAGTATATGCTGGGACTTGGGGAGATGGTGTTTATACTTCTTCAAACTCAGGACAAGCATTTCAAACAAAGAACAATGGATTGAACAATCTTTTCATTAATGAAATTGCATTCGACAGTAAGAACAATGTCTATCTTGGAACTCAAGGTGATGGTATATATGTATCAAAGAATGATGGTAACCTTTGGACTAAACTTTCATTTGATTCTAGTTCAAACGTAACCTCGATTTATGTAAGCCGTTTCGATGATAATATCATTTATGTTGGAACTTATGGCTCTGGTTTATTTGTAACTACTGATGCTGGTTCAACTTGGTCTTCTTTAAATAAGTCTAAGGATAACAATGGGCAGAATGTTGCTCTAGAGTCAATGCATATAACTGCTATATCACAGACATTGGACTCCACTCTTTTAGTAGGGACGTACGGAGATGGTGTCTATAGATCCACTGATAAGGGTGAAAACTGGAGAAGAGCAAATTCAGGTACAAATGGTACTAAGTTTATAAACCAAATTATGGTTATTAGCAAAGATATAATTCTTATGGCTACTAACGATAAAGGTTTGATGGAATCAAATAATGATGCTTTGCAGTGGACTAAATATCAGCCAGAGGCAGATTCCTTAAAAAATGATGCAATTACTTGTGTCGAGTACACTAACGATGGAGCAGTTGTTGGCACAAGAGAAAATGGTATATGGTATTATAACGCACTACCATATACGGAATGGCTGCCATCTAACTTAAGAAATTTTGGAGTTGTAGATATGACTCAACTTAATAATGGGACTTTACTTTCTTACAACTTTGATAGGGGAGTGATTAGAAGTACAAACAAAGGAAAGAACTGGGATAAAATTTCTTTAGACCCATTTGGCGTTGAGAGTTTCCTTGTTTTTACTGGTACAGAATACATTATAAATGTAAATGATAAAATGTATAAATCATCAAACTTAGGAATGGATTGGACAGAACTTACTAATTATCCAGGTGGAATGGTTAATAGATTGAAATATGAGAACGGCAATCTAATTGGCATCAGAAATAATGATGCTATTATATCAATTGACAAAGGTAACAATTGGAATGTTGTTACACCAGGTGATAATGATGATAGTATGATGGATTTAACAATTGCTTCTAACGGAGATTTTTTTGCTGCTATTCTATTTTTTGCAGATGGTATGCCTCCTACTGTAAGACAAGAGCTTCATAAGTCAACTAATGGCGGTGCAAATTGGACTAGAATCCAGAATTATGCAAATGATGCTGTTAGTGGTTGTTTGTTAGAAACAGATCCTAACAATAACCTTTACTTTTTCAGAACTGACGCCGCTATAAATCATAGAATATTCAAATCCACAGATGGTGGTGCTAGTTTTAACAATTCAGGTTATAATCTGAATAAAACTGTAAGCAAACTTAGTTTTGAATATGGTAGTTTATATGCTGCTACTGGTCAGGGTCTTTATGCTTCAAAAGACAACGGTACAAGTTTTAAGAAAATAGATATTCCAATTGCGGCAAGGGATTTTGGTCAATCTCAACCAGACCAATCTGTTGCCTCGTTCGTAGCTGCTTCAGCTAATGAGCTATATGTTGGTCTTAGTAAACATTGGGGTGTATATCATACTACCAACGGCGGAGTTGAGTGGGATTCATTGCAATCTGGTTACCACACTGGCAATATTTATGATATGGCAGTCAACTCTGATTCTGACCTTATGTTCACAGGTACTTTGTTATATAAATATTTGAATAAAAATAGAATGGGAGTGCCACAATTAGCTAGCCCAGATAACGGAGCATTGAACCAACCACTAGATATATCTTTTGATTGGAGCACATCTGGTAAAGCTGATTTGTACAACTTTCAGATTTCAGCAAATAAGAGTTTTACTTTTTCTTATGAGGATATAATTACTGCAAATACTTATTATGATATTTTCTACAAGCTGAATCCGAATACAAAATATTATTGGAGAGTTAGAGGTAAAACAGGTGGTGTATATAGTAATTGGTCAACAGTTTATGATTTCACAACATTGTTTGCTCCGCCGAGCTTAATTGAACCTATCAAAGATACAATATCTGTGTCTCATACACCTGATTTCGTATGGTCGTCTGTGGAGGATGCTGAAAAGTATAAATTGATTATTGCTACGGATGAAGAATTGTCTAATATTGTATTAACAAAAACTGGTTTAACAGATACGACTTATACATTGACTAAAAACGAAAAACTGAATCCAATTACTACTTATTTTTGGGCGGCAGTAGTTGAAGGAAGTGATGGGTCGCAAGGGCAATTATCAGAAGTTTGGAAATTCAGAACTATTGTTGCAGCACCAGTTTTAACTTTTCCGAATAATAATGCAGTAAATCAACCAGACGCTTTAGTCTTCAAATGGCAAGCAGTAACCGAAGCTATTGATTATCAGATTCAAGTGTCTCGTCTTGCTGATTTTTCACTTGTTGCACAAGATAACCAAACACTGGGCGCAGTACAGCAACCACTTTCTGAATTAGAAAATAATGTTAATTATTATTGGAGAGTTAGGGCAGTAGATACTAATAGTGCAAAAGGACCATGGTCTGAAATTTGGACATTTAAAACAGGGCAGAAGAGACCAATTCATATCAGTCCTGCTAATAATAGTGGTGGGCATCAAGCACCATTATTGCTAGATTGGTCCGAAATCAATGGCTACAAATATGATTTACAAGTTTCTTTAAAACCAGAATTTACTGGTCCATTCGTAGTTGAGCTTTCTTCAATTGAAGAGCATAAATATGAATTAACTACTCTTGAGACCAACAAGACTTATTATTGGAGAGTTCGTGCTGTGCTTAATGACACCGTAAGCCCTTGGACAGAGCCGTGGAACTTCTCAACTGGATTAGCAAGAACAGTATTATTGTCACCAGAAGACGGTGCTGTAAATGTGAAAAAAGTTTCTATTTTATTAAAATGGGAACCAACACCAGGAGCAGACTCATATAAGTTACAAGTATCAAGAAATGAAAGTTTCACTGATTTCTTCTTCAACGATTCGAATATTACGACAAGTTCAAAAGACCTTTATGATTTAGAATATGAGCAAACATACTACTGGAGAGTAATGGCATTTGATGGTGAGTCTGGCAATGATTGGTCTGAGGAGTGGTCTTTTACCACTGAAAAAGAGCCGAAAAATTCAGTACTATCAGCAGTTGAATCAGGTATTTTGGTTTATCCTAATCCGGCTGGAGAACAAGTTACAGTTAATATACCTTTGGAGTTAGCACCTAAATTGGATAAAATAACATTAATTAGTCAAACTGGGCAAGAGCTTAGAACTATTAATATAGGCGCATCCACTCAACAAATAGGACTTACTGACTTAACTAATGGTACATACTATTTAATCCTTAAGGGTAAAGACAATAGATTTATGTTTAAGCTTAATAAAATTAAATAGTAATAAAATAAATTTTAATTCAAAAGCTCTATATTTTATATAGAGCTTTTTTTTTTCAATTATTTTTTTTAATTTAAGCAATAATTAACACATTACTTTTTTGAGAAAATTAATCTACATATTGCTAATCTCCTCATTACTCCCATTTATTGGGTGTGAGAACGCTTTAGGTCCACAGTACAGCGACACAAAAGTTAAAAAAACGGAGACAAAGTGGAGAGTCTCTACTGTGAATGACAACAAGATTAGCAAAGTTTCTTTCAAAACTTTCAATTCAAATGGCGACATTCTTTCCAAGATTGAATATAAACAAAATGGTATTATAGAATCTACTTCTGATTTTAGTTATAACAATAATATTAGAACTGAATTTGAAGTAAGATATTCTAATGGAGATACAGCTGGGATATTAATGCACCAATATGAGATAAAAGATGGAAAAGTTATCAGTAAAATAACTACTAATAAAAACGGTGATATACTTGATAATGAACAGCTTATATATGATAGAAACGGTAATGTTACTGAAATAGTAAGATGCGATAATTCTAATGGATGCGATGATAGAACTAAGTATGGTAATCAATATGTTAATGGTAACCTAGCAGTTCGCTATACTTATGAGAACGATGGATCTGTTGCTCAGAAAGATAGTATCGTTTACAGTACAAATGAAAATTACTTTGAAAAATTTACTTCAGACAAGAATGGTAATTTGTTTTTCTCAACTGGATATAAAATAGATAAAGATGGGAAAATAATTGAAGAAACTTTAAAAAATAGCTCTGGAACTATCATAGATAAGTTCATTTATGAATATACTTATTTCGATTAAGTAACGATTTGTAGATTAATATCCCTCCCAAAGATATAGCACCAATTAGTATAAATGGATAGAATGCGAACGTAGGATTAAAATAATCCCACAATAATGTAGTAACTTGCTGATCGCTTAATTGAAGATTATCCTTTAATACCGTGACTGAACTTTCTAACTCTACAACTTGTCCAAAATTTTGGTCTAAATATACTTTTGCTAAAGTCGCTTTCTCACCGAAATTACCATACATATAACCTCCTAAAATAGCACCTATAGGATATCCTATCAAATTTGAAAGGAACATCAAACCCATGTGAGTGGATTGTTCATTTTCCAATGAGATTGTATCAAAATACTCTGTAAATTTAGGATTAGTAATTAGTTCACCTATTGTATAAATAGTAAATCCTAATACAAGATACATTCCATTTTGAAATAATACACTCATACCAAATCCTAAAACAACAAGTACTACACCAACGAATATAGTATTTACTATTTCATATTTTTTCAGGTAGAATGAGAACGGAAGTAAGAAAAGCAATGTAAGACCAGTATTGATATTATATAACCATTCGAAGGAAATCCCTTTTCCAGCCCA
>JAGQWJ010000048.1 GCA_020437395.1 Ignavibacteriota bacterium
CTTATGGCAGATATCCTGGCAGAAAAGCTCCTGCAACAGCCGCCCTTCACATGGGGGGCCTCAGGCCTTTCTGCACCCGGACAAGCCCGCACGGCTTATCTTCATGCGCTGAGAGCGGCCGATAAACACGATCATGCATTACTATTGGCTTTTGCCCGATCTTAGAAACCCTTCAGGTGATCCGTCTGGCTGTCATCCATCGGAATGAGCAGGTACGACGCCCGGGCGGGGCTGAGGGAGAGGAGGAGGAGGAGAGAAAAGACTATTTTGCGCATGGTATGAAGGTAGTACAGGAAACGCAAAAATCGGGCCGGGAGTGTGGGGGGGTAAATGAACAATTGCAACTTCAGATAGCTCCATTGGATTTACGACCTACCTTCAACCTGTGACATTTTTAAAATATCTTCTAAATTCTCGAAATAATCTAGGAGAATACACAAGTATGCATTTATGTACACACGCTTATAATTGTCCTTGCCCGCCTAAATTTGTCACTTTGTTTTAATAGTGTTCCAAGTATTATTTTTAACAGAATTTGATTGAAAGTTAGTGTTTATGGAAATAGAAAAACTCGAAATGCAATCATCCGACCTGGTGAATGAAAACTTTGAAAAGCTTGCAGCCCTCTTCCCCAACTGCGTTACGGAAAGTGCAGAAGGCAAAGCCATAGACTTTGACCTACTCAAACAAGAGCTGAGCCATGCCGTGGTAGAAGGCAATAAAGAGCGTTACCGATTGGAGTGGCCAGGTAAACGAGAAGCCATAGTAACTGCCAACCTACCCACAACCAAAACCCTACGCCCTGTACGAGAAGACTCTGTAGATTTTGACAACACCGAAAACCTCTACATAGAAGGCGACAACTTAGAAGTGCTCAAGCTACTGCAAGAAAGCTACTTGGGTAAGATTAAAATGATCTACATAGACCCGCCTTACAATACAGGTAAGGACTTTGTATACAAGGATAACTTTAGCAAAGATGCTCAGGAAGAACTCATAGAAAGCGGACAGAAGGACGAGTGCAACCAACGCTTGGTAGCCAACCCAGAAACGGCAGGACGCTATCATTCTGATTGGCTAAGCATGATGTATCCAAGGTTGAAGTTGGCAAGGAATCTATTATCCAAGGACGGTGTAATATTTATTTCAATCGATGATTCAGAACTTCATAATGTTAGACGTCTTTGTGATGATATTTTTGGAGAAAGAAACTTCTTAGCTCAGGTAATTTGGGAAAGGTCATTTGCACCAATAAATCTCAAAAAACACTTTTCAGAGAATCATGATTTTGTTTTAGCTTATTCAAAATCCATTGAAGATGCTGAAAGTAAGGGTCTTCCAAGGTCAGAAGATGCAATGGGGAGATATAAAAACCCTGACAATGACCCTCGCGGACCTTGGCAATCTGACAATCTATCCGTAGGTCCTGCTATTCCAGAGAAGATTTATGAAATAACTACACCAGGCGGAAGAAAAGTAATGCCACCTGATGGTAGATGTTGGTTGCTCACTAAAAAGAGGTATGCAGAATTTGTAGCTGACAACAGAATATGGTTTGGTGAAGAAGGAAATAATGTTCCAAGAATAAAAAGGTTTCTTTCGGAAGTAAAGAACACCGTCACCCCTTTTACTATTTGGAAATACTCAGAAGTTGGACACACTCAAGAAGCAGCTCAGTCTTTAAAGAAGCTATTTGATGGCAAGGACTATTTCGATTATCCAAAGTCAGTTGGTCTAATTGAAAGAATTGTTAGACTATACACAGATAAAGATTCAACCGTACTTGATTTCTTCTCAGGGTCTGCTACCACCTCAGAAGCTGTGATGAAGTTAAATGCCGAAGAAAAGGATGGTAAAAGAAATTATATACAAGTTCAACTACCTGAGTTAACAGACATAAAATCAGTGGCATATAAGGATGGCTACAAGAATATCTGCGAAATAGGAAAGGAACGAATCCGCAGAGCTGCTAATAAAATCAAAGAAGAAACCAAGGCTGATATAGATTATGGCTTCCGCGTATATCGTTTAGACAGCAGCAATATGCAAGATGTCTATTACAAGCCACAAGACTATGACCAAAGCAACTTAGACCTCTTTGCAGACAATGTAAAATCAGACCGCTCCGCAGATGATTTATTGGCACAAGTGATGCTGGATTGGGGCTTACCCCTATCGCTCAAAATTGAGAAGGTAGATGTATCAGGCAAGAAAGTATTTAAAGTAGCTGAGAACTCACTCTATGCTTGTTTTGATAAGGGCATAGATGAAGAATTTGCCAAATCCATTGCCAAAGATGAACCGCTACGAATTGTGTTCAGAGATAGTGGCTTCAAGAACGACACTGCAAAAACCAATGTAAAGCAGCTACTCAAGCAGCTAAGCCCGGAAACTGAAATGAAAGTAATTTGATATGAGCAATAAACATCTTGACCGCCTTGGAAATTTCCTAGATTTTGTTTCGATAGTGGTTGTTGCCTTTGTAGTAATCATCATTACGATTCTTTCCGTTTGGATGTTTCGTCCCACAATTCCTCCAGTATTAGATAAGCATGAGTATAACATATCGCTATCACTCGATACTACTATAAAAATCAATCAGTATGATAGTTTGTTGTCCGATGTCACCCTTGAACTTGAAAAAATTAGTTTAGAAACATCTGAAAAAATCAATGAGATCCTACTAAAACAAGAGGAAGTCCACAATTCATTTAGAGAAGCTGAATCAAGACAGACAAAATTCCTAACTTATGCTTCGGCATTAATTGCCATAATTGCCGCTTTAGGTGGATTCTTCGGGTTTAAATCTATAACCGATATCAGGAAAAGTATCCAAATTCAGGTAGAGGAAATTGCAAAAAAAGAAGCTCGAGAAGCCGCTAAAAGAATAACCGAAGGGTCAGTGAAAACAGACCTAAAAAGTACAGTTACAGGGTATGTAGAAGAGGATTTCTTGCGATTAACAGAGGATTTTGAAAGGCGTTTGAATGACCTGAAAGACCAAATTGATGAGTGCTGTCAGAATGTTGCTGAGCATGATCACGAAAATCCAGAACAAGGTCTTGTTGAAAATCCCCCCGTCCCTAGTGTGAATGCAAGTACAACATTTAATGATGAACAACTATGAGAGTAATTGAATTGCAGCGCTTGGAAAACAAAGTAGTGTTGATTGGCGCAATTACTTTTGACACTCTTAAAGACAGATTGAAGTTTACAGAAAGACAAGAGGAATCAAGGGATCCTTATTCACCTGATGCTACAGAAGAAAACTCAGAAGTCAATAGTAAATATTATCAAAGGTTTACACAAGAAAAAAGGGTTCGAGAGATAAGTCGGTTCATTGAAAATACTTTCTTGGAACAAGGCACATCTCAAAGTTCTATCAAAACAATTTTTCCATCATCTATGATACTTGCTTTTGACTATTCTGATAGTATTTCTGAGAAAGAAATAGATTTTCTCGATTTAAAATACTTAGATGAACAAGGGCTAATAGTTGATGGACAACACAGATTTGCTGCGATGATGAGTCTCCAGGACAAACATGAACGGATCTTGGAAGGTAACGATGAGAAATTGAAAAAAATTTCTGAAAAAATCTTAACTCAGATTAAAGCTTATAAATTTAATTGCACCGTTCTACTCAATTTTGACCTTTGGGATCAAGCTCAATTGTTTGCCAATGTCAATTTCAATCAAAAGCAAGTTAACAAGTCCTTGTATTACGACATTTTTGGTTCAATCCCTCCAGATTCAAATGACAGCAGAAAGAACCAAATTTATTTGGCACATGACTTAGCAAAATACTTAAATCATAGCGATAAATCTCCTCTAAAAGGATTTATTAAAATGCTAGGAACCGGAAATGGTTTCTTTTCACAAGCGATGTTTGTAGAGTCAATTATGGTTCATTTTAGGAAAAGAGGCGTTTGGTCTAACATTGAAGAAGATTTCAGAAATGAAGGAATTATTGTTAAAAGTCTGCCTCGAATATTCATTGGCTATTTTAACGCTTTGAAATCCACGTTTACAGAACAATGGCCTAAAGCCGTGGATGAAAAATATGATAGTATCCTATGTAAAACCACTGGAATTGGAGCTACCGTAAGATTACTTGGTTATTTATATAAACTATTAAGCGATGGGACATACCCTGGCAAAGAACAATTAAACTTTCAGAATAAAAGTCTATCCGAAGTCCAGCAGGTTTTTGAATCCATATTTGTACCCATTACAAATAAAGGTGATCAACTTTTTGGTGGAACTAGCGAATATGCCGGAGCAGGTAGCGCAGGGCTACAGAGCAAGCTTTACAAGCAGCTACTAATGGAGTTAGGACTTGACGACAAATAATTGATCAAATGAAACTACAATTCAAAGAACAAGACTTTCAATCACAGGCGGTTAAATCTGTAGTAGACTGTTTTATCGGGCAACCCATTAAAACCAATAGGTTCACACTCGAAAGAAGCAAAGAACTTATAAGAAAAGCCAAGGAAGCAGCAGTTGGTGGTACACAAACATCCGCCTTTGAATCTGAAATCATGGAAGACATAGGTTATAGGAATAGTGCACTACAAATGGTGGATGATTATGTTCTCGCCAATATTCAAGCGGTACAAAGAAACAACGATATTCATCCAAGTACCAGAATCGAAAGACCTCAAGGATATGACGCCGGTTATCATTTAACCATAGAAATGGAAACCGGAACCGGTAAAACATATACCTATATCCGAACCATGTATGAGCTATACAAAAACTATGGCTGGAGTAAGTTCATAGTAATAGTTCCAAGTATTGCTATACGTGAAGGTGTATTTAAAACTTTTGAATTAACACGTGATCATTTCCAGGAATTATATGGTCATAAGATTAACCCCTTTATATACAATTCTAAAAGGCCGCAAGACATTGAAAACTTTGCTTCCGAGAGTCGCATCAGCGTGATGGTTATCAACACACAAGCTTTTGCTTCTCGTGGTGCAGATGCTAAACGCATTTACTTTGAATTAGATCAATTTGGCACCCGTAGACCTATCGATATAATAGCGGAAACAAATCCCATCCTAATCATAGACGAGCCGCAAGCGGTAGACGGGCCTGTTGCTTTAAAAAGTATGCAAGAATTTAAGCCCTTGTTTACTCTTCGGTACTCAGCAACGCATAAAGAGGATTATAACAAAGTATTCAGACTAGATGCACTAGATGCTTACAATCGCAAATTGGTCAAAAAAATCCAGGTTAAGGGAATCAATCTTAAGGGCAACATGGGAACCACGGGATACCTCTACTTGGAACAGATAAGCCTCAGTACCACCAAGCCCCCTTTTGCCATCCTTGAATTTGAAGAAAGAGGAAAAGAACGGCCTAAGAAGGTTCGAAAAAAATTATCAGAAGGCGCTAACCTATATGAACTGTCTGGAAACCTACCTGCTTACGTGAATCATACAATAACTGAAATTAATGGGTATCGCAATTATGTAGTAATCAATGGAATGGAAATTCGACCTGGCGAGATAATTAATGATACGGATGAAGCCGCATTTCGCAGAATACAAATCAGAGAAACGATTAAATCACATCTGGAGAAGGAAAAACAATTATTCTCAAAAGGTATTAAAATTCTGAGCCTGTTTTTCATAGATGCGGTTGACAAGTATCGCATTTACGATGAACAAGGAGAAGCTCAATTAGGCGAATATGCTAAGATATTTGAAGAAGAGTACAATAATATCAAAAATGAATTTTTGGACCTATTCCAACAAGATTACAACGACTATCTAGTAAAAACAGATCCTGGAAAAGTTCACAAAGGATACATGCCTGCTGGATACAACTACTACGAATACTTACAGCGGGACAGCGCAGAAGCAGTACATAACGGTTATTTCTCCATCGATAAAAAAGGGCAATCGGTAGACCCTTCTACAGTACGAGGAAGCGAAGATTCAGATGATATTTCAGCTTACGATCTGATCATGAAGGACAAGGAACGCTTACTAAGCTTTGAGGAGCCTACACGTTTCATTTTTTCCCATTCTGCACTCAAAGAAGGTTGGGACAACCCCAACATCTTTCAAATATGCGCCCTAAAAAAAGCTGAAGGGAATAACCTTACAAGAAGAAGGCAAGAGGTGGGTCGGGGAATGCGACTAAGTGTAGATATGCGAGGTATCAGGCAAGACATGGAGTTAATCGGTGATCAGGTTCATGAATTGAATAAATTAACCATAATAGCTGCTGAGAGTTACGAATCTTTTGCAGCCGGACTACAACGCGAAATAGCCTCCACACTTAAAAGTCGCCCTCAAAGAGCAGACGTAGATTTCTTTGTCGGCAAAAGAGTACTGGATGAATCTAATGGAGAATATGTATTAACTGAAGATGATGCTAGGAAGATTCATTTTCAATTGATAAAAACAGAAATTATAGATGACAAATACAAAATCACAAATGAAGGGGTAGAAATTATAGCACAGAGCAAAATGCCCTTACCGGAAAATTTGGAACCGTACAGAAGTTCAATTGGGTTGCTACTTAAAGGTATCTATACCGGTGAAGTGTTTATACCTGAAGACGAGCGCCAAACAGTCATCCTACAAACCAACAAGAATTTCGAAAAAAAAGAATTCCAGGAATTATGGAAAAAAATTAGTCTTAAAACTATTTACGAAGTACAGTTTGATACTGAACAATTAATTATCGATAGCACCAACAATATCAATAAAAGCTTAACAGTTTCACAAAGAATTTTTGAGGTCACTATCGGTAGCATGCAAGGAGGAAATGCTCAACAAATGGCAGATGGCACCTTGTTTTCAACCACACAGACTATCAGAAACAAATATACCAATGACGTCTACAGCAATGCATTGTATGACATTGTAGGGGAAATTGAAACGCAAACCAATCTTACCAGACGGACAATTGTAGCCATACTTAAAGCCATTAAAGAAGAGAAATTCTTAATGATTCGAAAGAACCCGGAAGAATTTATCTCATCCTGCAGCAGACTTATCAATGAAGTAAAATCCAAACTCATTATCAATAACATCGTTTATCGAAAAATTGAAGATAGCTACGATGCTAAAACAGTATTTACCAACGATAAATCAGCACTACGTAGTTCAGATCAATTGAGTAAGCATGTATATGATTTCCTAACAACAGATTCTGCTATTGAAGCTGAATTTGCCAAAGCCTTAGATACTAGCACAGAAGTAATCGTATATGCAAAATTGCCCAAGAGTTTTTATATCTCCACCCCTGTTGCCAAATACAGCCCTGATTGGGCAATCGTATTTGATAAAGAGAAAGTAAGGCATATCTACTTTGTGGCGGAAACAAAAGGTTCAGAATCAGATTTACAAATAAGGCCCATGGAAGCTTTGAAAATTCATTGTGCCGAACAACACTTTGAAGCTATTGGAGAGGGACAGGTTAAGTTTTCTATGGTAAGCACCTACGCAAAGCTTTTAGAAATTGTAAAAGTTATCAAATAAATAAAATGAATGATAAGCTTGACATGAAGAGTGTGGACTGGACACATAAAAATGCTGCCTTTATTGCAGAACACTTCCCTAATTGTGTCACAGAAACTGCAGAAGGAATCAAGATTGACTTTGACTTACTTCAACAAGAACTAAGTGCTGACATTATTGAAGGGAACAAAGAACGCTATCGTTTGGAGTGGCCGGGTAAGCGAGAAGCCATAGTAACCGCCAACCTGCCTACCACCAAAACCTTGCGCCCTGTGCGTGAAGACTCTGTAGATTTTGACAATACCGAAAACCTCTACATAGAAGGCGACAACTTAGAAGTACTCAAGTTACTGCAAGAAAGCTACTTGGGTAAGATAAAAATGATCTACATAGACCCACCTTACAACACAGGTAAAGACTTTGTGTACAAAGACAACTTTAGCAAGGATACCCAGGAAGAACTTATTGAGAGCGGACAAAAGGACGAATACAACCAGCGTTTGGTAGTCAACCCCGAAACTGCAGGACGCTATCATTCAGATTGGCTAAGCATGATGTACCCAAGGTTGAAATTGGCAAGAAACTTACTGACGCAGGATGGAGCAATCTTTATAAGTATAGATGATAATGAACAGCATAACCTTCGAAGGTTGTGTGATGATATTTTTGGAGAACACAATAAATTGGGTGTAATAGCTAATATTAACAACCCAAAAGGCCGATCAGATGATAAATTCATTGCCACAGCACATGAATATATTGTTGTTTATGGTAAAGATTCAGCACATACAACTGTTCACGGTTTTGAACCCGATGAAAAAATTACAAAGCGATATAATAAGGAAGATACAAACGGTAATAAATTCCGTGAAATTGACCTAAGAAAAACAGGTGATGCTGATAGGAGATCGGACCGACCAGATATGTTCTACTACTTCTATGCTTTAGAAGATAACCCAGACGATTTAATTGTCTCAAAAGAGAAAGCAAAATACCCAAATCGTATAGAAATTGTTCCGCTAAAAGATGACAACACTGACGGACGATGGCGTTGGGGATTTCAAACGGCTAAAGACAATTTAGATGCGGTCTACGCTAAATTCATGCCAACTCGAAAAATTTGGGGAATTTTTGAAAAGGACTATTTAGAAGGGAGACCACCAGTCAAATCAACCAGCTCTTGGACTCACAAGGATGTAAACAGTGAAAGGGGAAGCGAGCAGATGATAGAATTAGGTTTTGACAAGGAAACCTTTTCAAGACCTAAGCCACTCGGAACCCTCAGGCGAGTAATGGAGATCGGAACTCTACCCAAAGAGAAATCGATTGTCCTTGACTTCTTTTCAGGTTCTGCGGGGTTATGCCAAGCAATGTTTGAACTTGTATCCAGTGGTAAGCGAGACTTAACATTCGTAGCTGTTCAATTGCCAGAAAGCACACCTGAAGATAGTGCTGCAAGAAAAGAAGGTTTTGAAAAGATTACAGAAATAGCACGTTCAAGAATAACCAGATCCTCTGCTAAAATCAAGAAAGAAACCAATGCCGATATAGATTATGGCTTCCGTGTCTATCGCTTAGACAGCAGCAATATGCAGGATGTTTATTACAAGCCACAAGACTATGACCAGGGCAACTTAGACATCTTTGCAGACAATGTAAAGCCAGATCGTACCGCTGATGATTTGTTAGCACAAGTCATGTTAGATTGGGGCTTACCCCTATCCCTCAAAATTGAGCAGGTAGAAGTATCAGGCAAGAAGGTGTTTAAAGTAGCAGAAAACTCACTATATGCTTGCTTTGATAGTGGTATAGATGAAGACTTTGCTAAAGCCATTGCCAAAGATGCACCCTTACGTATAGTGTTCAGAGACAGTGGCTTCAAGAATGACACAGCCAAAACCAATGTAAAGCAGCTACTCAAGCAGCTAAGTCCAGAAACTGAAATGAAGGTGTTATGAGTTTAGTAGAAAAAATCTCAAGAATCGGTATTAGGGAAGCGTTTCCAATTGAACCCAGAGATTTCACACCATGGTTAACCGAAAACATCGATGTTGTTGGTGAGGCTATTGGCTTTGAATTAGTAAGTGCAGAACGAGAGCAGTCTACCGGAAATTTTAGTGTAGACATAAAGGCGGAAACGGTTGATGAGTCAGCTGTTGTTATCGAAAACCAGTATGGCAATAGTGATCATGATCATTTGGGGAAATTGATCACATACCTGTCATCATTTCAGGCAAAGGTGGCAATTTGGATTGTAGAAAGTCCTAAGCAAGAGCACATTAATGCCATTACATGGCTTAATGAAGGAGAGAATAATTGTGATTTTTACCTACTGAGAGTTGAGGCAATTCGGATTGGCGAAAGCCCGGCTGCACCGTTATTGTCTTTGATTGCTGGACCAAGTGTGGAATCAAAGCAAATTGGCAAGAAGCGAAAGGACGATTCAGAAAACGATCGTTTAAGGGGGGAGTTCTGGAGATTACTTCTTGAAGGGTCAATTGCAATGGGAATTCGACAGTTTAATTCTCTTACGGCTTCCGGGAAGGATGCATGGTTAGGATCAAGCGCAGGGAAATCTGGATTATCCTACGTCTATTGGGTTAATCAAAATGGATGCAGAATTGAACTGAGAATCGATCGGGGAAAAGACTCCGAAGCAGAAAATCTTCAAATACTCAATGAATTAAAGCAGCATCAGAATGAAATCGAAAATGTTTTTGGAGATAGTATCAATTGGGCTGATTTAGAGGGGTATAGAGTCTGTAGTTTGAGATATGAAGTGCCTGGTGGATACAAAAGCAATAGAAATAATTGGGAAGCAATCATTTTGGAATTAACCTCGAGGATGAAGAATTTGATTGAAGCGACTTCCAAACATGTAAAAGCTTTAAAGCTATAAATGAAACTAATCGACAATATTAATTCGCGTTTGGGTGATGACCTGAAGGAGACCATTAAGAAGGGCAGCAAACTCAGTATTGCTGCCTCTACTTTTTCTATTTATGCCTTTGAGGCTCTCAAAAAAGAATTAAGCAAAATAGATGAGTTGCGTTTCATATTCAGCTCTCCTACATTTATTGAAGAGAAGTTTCAGAAAGAAAGTCGTAGGTTTTATATCCCGCATATATACAGAGAATCAGAGCTTTGTGGTGGCGAGTTTGAATTACGGTTAATGAATCAACTCAACCAGCGTGCCATCGCCAAGGAGTGTTCTCGTTGGGTAAAAGAGAAAGTTACATTCAAAACAAATACGCATTTTAACTTACCTATAAATGGCCTAATACATATTGATAATGGCAATGAAGAAGCTTACTCCTATTCCAACATAAATGGTTTCACATCAACGGATTTAGGCATTACCCACAAAAAAGGTTTTCCAACGCTAATTCAAAAAAATGATTATCCAGACAGTGATGCATATTTGAAGTGGTTCAGTACAGTGTGGGAGAATGAAGAGGACTTGAATGATGTAACACAAAAAGTTCAGGACTATTTCGAAAATGCCTACAAGGAGAACAGTCCTGAATTTATCTACTTCATAACGCTGTACAATATTTTTAATGACTTTTTGGAAGATATATCCTTAGAGAACTTACCCAATGATCAAATAGGCTTTAAACACTCACTGGTATGGAGCAAACTGTATAATTTCCAGAAAGATGCCGTTATTGGCGCTATCAACAAGTTGGAAAAGTACAAAGGCTGCATTCTAGCCGATTCAGTTGGGTTAGGAAAGACCTTCTCTGCCTTGGGAGTAATCAAGTACTATGAAATGCGCAATAAGGACGTTCTGGTGCTATGTCCGAAGAAACTAGAAGCCAACTGGAACACCTATCGGCACAACGACAAAAACAACATCTTAGCCGCAGATCGATTCCGCTATGATGTACTTTTTCATACTGACCTTTCCAGGGACCGTGGTATGAGTAATGGTCGCCAGCTGGAAAATGTCAATTGGGGAAATTATGGCCTGATTGTGATTGATGAGTCACACAATTTTAGAAATAACAACCCCTACTCCGACAGAGAAAATAGATATCAAAAGTTATTACGTACCGTAATAAAGGAGGGTATTGAGACCAAAGTATTGATGCTATCGGCTACACCGGTAAATAATCGTTTTAATGACCTAAAAAATCAATTGGCCTTAGCTTATGAGGGAGATCCTGAGAACATTGATAAGAAATTAGACACCAAGAATGGAATAGATCATATTTTTAAACGGGCCCAACAAGCATTTAACATTTGGAGTAAGCTGGAAACACGCAAACGAACTACGGAGACATTGTTGGATATGTTAGACTTTGATTTTTTCGAAATTTTAGATTCCCTTACCATTGCCCGTTCACGTAAACATATAATTACCTACTACGATACAGCAGCAATAGGCAAATTTCCAACAAGGAATAAACCTATTTCCATACGCAGTCCGCTAACCAATTCCGGTAATGTAAACTATGTTGAAATTGCTGAGCAGCTTACCCTATTGAACCTATCTATTTATACGCCATTAAATTATATACTTCCAAGCAAGGTTAAAGCTTATGCGGATTTATATGATAAAGAGGTACGCTCCGGTTCAGGAAAACTAGCACAATCTGATAGGGACAACAGCTTGCGCATTTTAATGCGAATTAATCTATTAAAACGCCTAGAAAGCTCTGTAGACTCTTTCCGAATTACTTTAGAAGGAATTATCGTGCAAATTAAAAATGCAATAAATACCATACATGAAGGAAGCCATGGAGATTATGAAGGGATAGAAAAATTTCTAACTGAGGAAAATTATGATTTTGAGTCTAATTGGGCAGATGAAGAGCAATTAATTGGGAATAAAATCAAAGTTCATGTCGCTGACATGGATACAACCAAATGGCAAGAAGACTTAGAAGAAGACCTGACAATACTAAATCACCTACGAAATAGTGTAATCAACATTAGTGGGGATCAAGATGCCAAACTTCAAAGACTTATTAAATTAATCAGTGAAAAAGTAGAACAACCTTTTAATCCAGGCAATAAAAAAATAATAGTATTTACAGCATTTGCAGATACAGCCAACTATTTATATAAACACATAAGTTCAAGGCATAAAGCGAACTACGATATTAATACTGCTTTGATTTCAGGGTCCAGAAAGATAAGTACTACCAAAAAAATACCAGCCGACATTAATGCCCTCCTTACATGTTTTTCACCGCAATCAAAAGACAAAACACTGCTATATCCCAAAATTGAAGACTCAATCGATCTTATAATAGCTACTGACTGCATTTCAGAAGGGCAAAATCTACAAGATTGCGATTACCTGGTCAATTACGATATCCATTGGAATCCTGTGCGAATAATACAACGGTTTGGAAGAATCGATAGAATCGGTTCCAAAAACGATAGCATTACTATGGTAAATTTTTGGCCTGACATAACACTTGACAACTACATAAACCTAAAGCAGCGAGTGGAAAATAAAATGCTGATAGGTATCATGTCCAGCACCGGAGACGACAATATACTTAATACTGAAGAGAAGGACTTAGAGTATCGCAAAATTCAACTTCAAAAATTACAGGAAGAAGTAATTGACTTAGAAGACTTGCGAGAAGGAGTCAGTATCACTGACCTTGGGTTGAATGATTTCAGGGTTGATCTATCTAATATGATTAAGGAATACGGTGAACTAAAGGATATCCCAGAGGGATTACATGCGGTTGTTCCATCTAGTGCAATACTTGAAAGCGGTGTGATATTCGTATTAAAAAACATTCATTCCAGTGTAAATATTAATAAGCTTAATAGATTACACCCCTACTATCTAGTGTATATCCTTATGAATGGAGATCTTAAATTTAACCACGTAGAACCCAAAAAAATATTAGATGCCATGAGGATGCTATCCAAGGGAGAAAAAGAACCTATGGAGTCTGTATGCAAGGAGCTAAGTGAGGCAACAGATGACTACCATGAAATGGATGAATATTCTTCATTGCTAAAGCGCAGTATTAGTACCATCCTTCAAAAAGAAGAAGAGAGTGAAGTTGGCAGTCTATTCAAATCCGGCGGAACTACAGCTCTGCAAGAAAAGATAAAAGGTATTGAAGACTTTAAATTAGTTTCCTTTCTAACTATACGTTAATGGATTTCTTCGACTTACCTAAAAGAACAAAAGTTGGCAGAGTTATACCCAAAAACCACTTTGATACATATACAAACTCTAAGCAAAAGAAACAATTTACCGATTACATCCTAAGAATTACTTGGACTAATAAATTGTCAAGTGAAATAATAAACCTGGATTTTAAGGAAATAAGGGAAATAGAAGTGTTTAAAGTGGAATTAAAAGAAAAAATAGATATTCCCGGAATCCTTGAGATCATTAATAAAACAATTCCATACCATATAATATCTTGGATTGAATTCAATGAGCAAGCTTATATTTCTACAGCAGCAAAACACCCTCATCCTGCAAATGAGGATCTATCTGTTATTGATTGGACATTTACTTCCAATTGGTTTAATAGGGGGAGGAGTCCATATCAGTTAAATTTGAAAGGCAATATGGATGCAGTGTACAAAGACTTTTGTCTTCAATTAGCGGGAAGAATGAATTATGGAGGCTTGCCATGGGATCAAATTATTGGATACCTGCGAGAAGCGGACGTTATAAAGAAAGAGATATCAACACTTGAGAAACAAATAAAGAAATGTAATCAGTTTAATGAAAAAGTTCGATTAAATATACAAACTAAAGATCTAGAAAAGAGGTTAAATGAAATATTAAAGAAAGCTAATTAAACTACACATGAGTGTAAATGTTAAATACAAGAAATGGTCATTCGTTATGAACGATGAGGAGTTAACAATGTATGGGTCTCCTTATTTTAGTGAATCTCAAGTTGGAAAGTACTTCTATGATAGGTTTAGGTCCGAATTGTATACTCCCATACAAGATACTGTCAAAATACCATATGAAGTATTTATTTGTGCAAATGAGGCGTTTCCTGAATCAGCATTAAATGATCCTATAGCTGATTTGAAACTCTATGATCAATGGCGAAACAACACTAGGCAGTTCCCGTATGTTGGAAAGTATTTGCCACTAGGAATATCAAAGCAGGATTCCAAGACTCAAAATAGTGGTTCAGTTGGCGTTTTTGGAGAAGTTCTAGCTGGGATGTTTATACAGCACTTGGTGAGCCCTAGCTTTATTGTAAGACCCATACGTCATTGGCCCGATTTTATCGTACTAAATGGTGAAGGTAGATTTGTTTTTAGTGAGTCCAAAGCGTTTATTATTTCTGAACAATCGGTTTTGACTGCTTCTCAACCGATTCCAGAAAAACTTTTGAAGGAATTTTTTTATGAATCAATGCGTCAACTACTAGCTGATCCATCTGTAATACTAAATGGTTTTTTTGTTGGCATCGAAAGTATTGAGCCTTTAAACGTATCTGTGTGGGTGATTGATGTGCGAGCAGATGAAATAAGACTTAGTGGTTATACCAATAAAATATTGCCTGAAGTGGTGAAAAAAGAAGTATTAGTCAGAGCTATAGAGCGGTTACTTTACCAACGGTATAATGAAAAGGGCCAACTTTTAGAGCTATTAGAAAGAATGAGGGTTCATAAGCTTGATGTACAAGATGAAATGTATATAAGTGATCTAGTAACTGATTTAAGAGATAATATGAAAGAGCTGC
Organism: Ignavibacteriota bacterium; assembly: GCA_020437395.1. GTDB lineage: Bacteria > Bacteroidota > Ignavibacteria > Kapaibacteriales > UBA2268 > PGYR01. The sequence continues at coordinate 15,182 of JAGQWJ010000048.1, forward strand.
TTAAAGGTGATTTTGATCCAATACTTGAAGCAATTCAGTCTAGTGAGCTTAGGAAATTACTTTTCGAGTCAGTCAAGAATATAGATACTATTAATGAAAATAGCTACTTTCTACAGGTAAAGACGGATGGTAAGGTGCGGTCTGATAGAAATATTGAGAATAAGACTGTTGATGGCGTTACTTTTCTGAAGTTGAGGGATATTACCAATCATTCAATATATATGGCGGATATAAATGAGAAGGATTTGCAGGATTATGAAAATAGTTGGCAAAGTGATATAAAAACAATGGGCAAAGCTTTTAAAGGTATGGCTAATACCTACATAATGGGTGGAGCATTGTTCCATGTGTCAGAGCGAGATTCTGATAGTAGGGATTGATCTATATAGTATTAAAATAATACAATACGTCAGCATGGATAAAGATGAGAGAAATGATATTTTAGAAAAGTCAATAGCCATAATTAAGGATTTTGGAAAAAAAGTTTCGAAAATTACTGGGAAAGATGTGACTTTTGATTTTATTAACGAAAGTTCTTTTGAAATAAAGGATAAGGAGCTATTCCTAAAATTTGATAAGGAAGAGGAGTTGCTAAAAGAAATATTTATAGTAAAAAGTCATGAAACTTATTATCACTATACAAGTATTGAAGCTATGATTTCAATTGTATGTAATGAGTCTCTTCGTTTATCTGCTATTACAAGTATGAATGATAGAAATGAGGCTATATTTTCTGATAAGTTACTTGGCAAAACTGAAAAGTTGACTAAAACAAAAATCAAAGCATATAACAGACGTTTTGTAATGTGCTTCAATAAAACTGCTGATCATTTTAACCAATGGAGATTATATGGGAATAATGGCAAAGGCGTTGCTATTGGTTTTAGGCAAAAGAAAGATGTTGAAAATAGTATATACTTTGGGCTAGGAGATATTATATATGGTAAAGAGTTGCCAGATTTAATAAAAAGGTTGACAGAAAGTATTTTAAAGGTAGTGAATTTGCGTTTTGAGTTTAGAAGACTATATCTGTGGAAGAACTTTATTAAGCACGAAGATTATAAATATGAAGAAGAGGTGCGCTTATTGTACTTTGAAAGAGATTTGTCAAAATATAAAAAGCTGGAAATAAAATATTATATAAACAACTATGGATTAATTACTCCATACGTAAATATTAACTTGTTTGATAAAAGCTTGCCAATTGAATTATGTAAAATTGTTTTAGGGCCGAATGTAAGTGAAAAGGATCTTAATAAGTTTCAGTTGAGGTATCTGTTAGACCATAAAATACCTTCTAATGCTATTGATGTCTCTGTATCAGACATTAAACATTATCGATCAACCTGAAAGTACTGTTAGTTTTTAGAGAACTTATTATGTTTCTGAGGGTGTCAATGACAGATTATTTTTTACTAGAAAGTTCTTTTGAATAAGTATTAGATTATAGTGTAATTATTTTCACTATAATTTGGTATAATAACGCATTACACTCCCCATGACCTCCTGCCTCACCCTCTTCCTTTCCCTTTTCCTTTTTGCATCAACCCTTCACGCCCAAAACCCCACCATTTCCACCCTCTACGCCCTGCCACACGCTCCACAGGAGAATAGCCTGGATCAGGTTGTTGGTTGATTGTTATTAGTCCTTGGTTGTTGGTTATTGGTGTTTCAACCATCTACCCGCTTTTCAGCATTACTGAAACACGATCTTTCCGCCGCTGTGTGAGCCATCGGCATAGCGAACAGCGATGTAGTATATGCCCGCCGGCAGATCGTTTCGGTGCAGGGTATATACTTTATCACCACTTACTATCCGGCGTATCGGTCTGCCGGTATGGTCGTACAGTTCTATGACATACGTTTCTGACCGGTCATCTGTAAGACCGGGGTAAATGTCCACGTACTGATCGGCGGGATTGGGATAGATGCGCAATCGGTGGCCGGTGAGATCTGACAACCTTTCGCTGCAGGTTATCTGCACCGGTACTTTGAGTACCCCAAGGGAATTTTTGTGCAGCATGATCTTCTTCGGTCCGCCAAAGATCCTGTTGATGCTTCCGCTGATCTCTGAACTGATGGTGTTTTCTGCGTCATACATCGGATGGATATCATACATATACCCCACACCGGCACCGGAATACAACTGCTGACCCTGGATGTATTCCTGCTGTACAGGATACTGGA
>JAGQWJ010000049.1:0-13236 GCA_020437395.1 Ignavibacteriota bacterium
TTACGGAACTGAGACTATTACCGATTGGAAAGTAGGTAGTCCTATAATATTCCAAGGGGAATACGAGGGACATCAGTATAAGGACAAAGGCAACGTACTAGAAAACAAGCCGAATGAATTACTCAAATACAATTATTGGAGTAGCTTTTCGGGGCTAGAAGATAAGCTAGAAAACTATTTCATAGTTACTTATAAGATAGACGAAATAGGTGAAGGCAAAAGCGTTTTCACTTGGGTACAAGAGGGCTTTCGTAGTGAAGAAAGCCACAAGCACACACAAGACAGTTTACCAGCTATGTTGGAGCAAATAAAAGCTGTGGTTGAGGGTTAATCAACTTTACTTAGATTATGTCTTTCGGTGCTGAATATATCATCTGGGACATTTTCTTGGAAATTTACTAGTTTAATAATGACATCAGCCTTTCCAGTTTTGCTTATCAATTCCATTTCAATTGGCAATGAATTGATTCCGAATTTCTCAAACATTTCTAGCTCTTTTTTCGACTTCCCTTTCCCTACACTTTGGTAGCTTAGTACTTGAAGCATAGACAACTCATACCCTTCGTAAAGCCAAAGAGTAACTTCATAATTGTCGTCTTCTAATTTTGCTTCTTTACACTCAAGTCCATCTATTACTTTAGTCTCACCGGTATAAAAAGACTCTTGTTGGGTTAAAGTGCTTGTATTCGATTTTGATTCGGGTAACCCTGGCCAATGTTTCTCATCCATAGGAAGTATAAACCCACTCTTTTTCCCATTTACTTCAAACAAACTTGTGATAGTCGAATCAACAAAATCGAATATCATCTTCATATCTGGCTGATTGCTTGGTGTATGTATATAGATTGCGGTTTTAGTATCTGTAAAATAGTAGTTAATAGTATCACGGCTTTTCCTATCATTCTTGTAAGTGAGAGTTGCGTGTAAATCGAAACTACCCATAAACGGGTCTGCAGCATTTGCAGACAGAGTCAAAAGTATAAATATTAATATTTTTATCATATCGCATACCTAATATACTATAATAAAAAAGCCGACTTGTAGCCGGCCTTAATAATCAAATATACTATTTTTTAATGAATTTAGTTGTAGTTAACTCCCCATTCGAGGAGGTAACAACATTATAAACACCCGCGCTAAAATTAGCAACATCCAATTGATATGTGGAAGAACCCTCGGCATTATCAACGAGTAGCAGCTTACCCATTGAATCAAATATCTGGATATTTTCAATATTTGATATTGATTTGATTGTTAGTATATCTTCAGTCGGATTAGGATATACTTTCAGTGAAATCATTTCAGAATCAATAGCAACAGAAGCTTGTGACAATTTAATAGGATTTACTGCGTACCATTTTTGAATATTAATATCACCCAATAAAGTAATCTCCTCATGCAGAGCAATCCAAAACTTATAATCTTCCGAGACATAAATATATCTATCAACTTGCTGACCTGCCAAACCAGTCTCGTTTAATTGAATGTGAATTCTAAGTACATTTTCGAAAGTACCAGCTGGAGTAATTAATGTGCCTGAGCCGTCAACTTCTGTAGTTACTTTACCAGTTAAGGCAAACTCATTTGTTCCAAGCATATATTTTCCAGCATAAGAACTGTTTTGCTTTGTACCGAAGCTAAGAGGTGTGTTAAAAAGATTGATAGGAGGATCGAAAAAAGCATATATGTTGTTATCTGGGTCATTCTCATCCAAATTACTGGCAAAACCACTAATCTCAACACTATTCAACACTGAACTGTAATATTGATAAGTCTTATCTTTTGACTTTCCACATAGAACGGCATCAGTAAAATCTTCTGTATAGGGTGTTGAAGTAGGGTCAACGAAAACAAAATAATCATCGTCAGGATAGCTATCAGTCGTAAAATCCCACGTTGCATTCTCACCACCGTCTCCGGGCTCAAAAATTGTCATATCATTATTAGCCATTATAGCTATAGAATCCCCTATTGTAGGGATATTTTTGTTTGTAAATTCTTGCGAAAATAATTGAGTTGAGAGTACAACCAAGCAAGCTAAAAGTGTAGATAGTTTCATAATGAACCTCTTTTTTTTGATAAATTTCATAGCGTATTAAGTCCAATATAATAAATATATACGAATAAAATTCATTAAAATATACTGACAAAGAAACTTCAGAAAAAGAATTAATAATTAATAGAAATCGCAATCAACCAAGTGATCGTTGACCATTCCCGTTGCTTGCATAAAAGCGTAGCAGGTTGTCGGGCCTATGAATTTGAACCCTCGCTTTTTTAGAGTTTTGCTCATTTGTGTTGCTTCGGGTGTTATAGCAGGAATATCCGTTAATTCCTTTCTTTGGTTCAATATTGGTTTGTGGTCAACGAATTGCCATATATACTTATCGAATGAGCCAAACTCCTTCTGTATTTCAAGGTAAATTCTTGCATTATTTATCGCGGCTTCTATCTTAGCTCTATTTCTTATTATTCCACTATCTAAGAGTAACCTTTCTATTTTTTCATCGCCGTATTTAGCTACTTTTCTAGCATCAAAATTATCGAAGGCTTTTCGGAAATTCTCTCTCTTTCTTAGTATAGTAATCCAACTCAGACCAGCTTGGAAAGATTCTAGGAGTAAAAATTCGAACAGTCTCTGGTCATTATGCAGAGGTTTCCCCCATTCCTTGTCGTGGTATTCCACATATAGAGGGTCATCACCACACCAAGGGCATCTTGCTATTATTTTTTCTTTCATTTTGGGTCTCTTTTTTAATTAGAATTATAAAATATATCTAACTAATAATCATTATATTAAATACACATATAAAATTATAAAACTGTAAAAGATGAAAAAATTACTACGTACGCTATTTACATTTATAGTCATATCATTCCATCTCCAATCACAAGAAGTACTAATCTACTCTGACGATGGTGCTTGGGAAGATGGGATAATAGCATTAGAACATTTTTTCGATAACCAGAATGTAACTCATACACGATTATATGCTGCTGATTTGAATGCAGGCACTTGGAACAAAGAAGCATTAGCTATTTTATTCCCAGGTGGGTACGCATATAATTATCAATTAGCCATAAGTTTGGATGCAGTGGATGAAATCCGTAGCTACATTGCAAATGGTGGTGGGTATATTGGTATATGTGCGGGAGCTTATTTCGCATCAAAAACTGTTGCTTGGGAAGGTGGTGTGTATCCTTATGAACTTGGGCTTTTCGACGGTACAGCGTACGGTTCGTTGAATTATATTGCACCTTGGCCCAACTATACAATGACCGACATATCGATAAATCAGAATAATAATATAAACAAAGGTAGCAAAGATAAAATCTCCGTATCATATTATGGAGGACCTATTTTTACACCCAACCCCGGAGTAGAGATAGACACTATCGCAACTTGGGATTCAGCAGAAAATACACCTGCAATTATAAATTTCGAATATGAAAAAGGAAGAGTGTTATTGCTAGTACCTCACTTAGAAGTTGAGGAAAGCGATGATAGAGACGGTACCGAGTTCGCAGCAGAATTAGATGACGTAGAAAGTGATTGGGCTATATTAGAAAGTGGGTTCAAATGGTTGATAAATTCGTCCCAGACTTCAGTTATAAACAATTCAGAAGGCAATGATTTAAGACTCTTTTTTAATCAATCTACTAATAGACTCTTCGTAAACTACAACGGCAATGAGTTGAAGTCCATAACAATTTATAATTTGAATGCGGAAAAAGTTCACTATTCGGATTTAATCAATTCTGAGATAGATCTTTCGCACCTTATTTCTGGGGTTTATTTCGTAGAATTAGAGACTCGAGGAGGAGTCAAAATAAAAAGGAAGTTTCAAAAACAATAAATCTATTGAGCCTTTGGGCTTTCGCCATATTTGTTGGGACCTTCGTCACCGTCTTGAACTGTATAGTACATTATCATAACCGCACCTATGATAAATAAGAAATAGAGCAATGCCCATTTACCAGATTTACCTAAATCGTGGAATCTACGGACTGTTACGCTAATTGTAGGTATGAATATAAAAACAAGAAATGCAGTTGTCAAATAATAAGCAATTCCTAATTCCACTTCGACAACAGAAAGCACTAAGTAAGCAATGAAATTCGCAAGAAAGAAATGCCAGAATTCTCTTCTTCTGGCTCTTCCCTTGAAGTTCACATAATTACTTAATGCTTTGTTATAATATTTCATTTTAAATTACTTTTTCTATTTATATCACAATTTTGTTGCCAAAAAATAAAAGTTACTTATTTCTTTTCAAAGTGAATAAGTCTGTACGTCTGTCTCTTAAGTTTTTCACACTTCCGAATTGATTTAGTTCCCGAAGCAAATCTATATCAACGTCTGCGATTAATATCATCTCTGTATTAGTCGTTGCTTCTGCTTTTATTCCACTAGCAGGAAAGGCGAAGTCACAAGGTGTAAATACCATTGATTGTGCGAACTGTATATCCATATTATGAACTTTAGGGAGATTACCCACGCTACCAGCTATTGCTACATAGCATTCGTTCTCTATTGCTCTAGCTTGTGCACAGTTGCGAACTCGGGAGTATCCGTTCTGAGTATCGGTTAAGAAAGGAATAAATAGGATATCCATACCCTCATCTGCTAATAGTCGGCTAAGTTCTGGGAATTCTACGTCATAACATATTAATATTCCTATCTTACCACAATCTGTATCAAACGCTTTGAGTTCATAGCCGCCTTGCATACCCCATACTCTAGCTTCATCTGGAGTTACATGAAGCTTTTCGTACCTTTCAGTAGTACCATCACGGCCACACAAATACCCGACATTGAACAATAGATTGTCTTTTATCTCAGGCATACTACCTGTTATTACATTTATATTATAAGATATTGCTAACTCAGATATTTTTTGAACTATGATTTCAGTATGCTTTGCTAGCTCTCTAATAGCTTCTGCCTCTGATAAATGATTATTCTCCGCCATTAGCGGTGCATTGAAGAACTCTGGGAAAAGCGCAAAATCTGACCTATAACCAGATACAGTGTCAATGAAATATTCCACTTGTTGCATTAACTCTTCCAAATTATTGTATGGTCGCATTTGCCATTGGATAAGTCCCAACCTTACTATTTTCTTTTGGCTTGTTGCTTCTTTAGATTTCTTTTCATAATAAATATTATCCCACTTTAGTAGCACTGCATATTCGCTAGATTGTTTGTCTCCTTCCAAATATCCTTTTAGAATTCTAGATGGGTGAAAATCGTTAGAGATTTGAAAATTTAAAACTGGGTCATCTATCTCTTTTCGACGTACTTTTTCTATATAGTCTTTTGGAGATATTTCATCTTCATATTGATGGTAATTAGGTATTCGTCCACCAAATGCTATTCCTTTCAAATTCAATTTTTCGCAAAGTTCTTTTCTATAATCATAGAGTCTCCTAGCTAAACGAAGGCCACGGAATTCAGGTTTGATGAATACATCTACACCATATAACATTTCGCCATTTGGTTTGTGAGTACTAAAAGTACAATTACCCGTAATTTCGTTATAAGTATGATTACTATCTACTTTAGAAGAGTTAACCAAAATAGACAAAGCACAACCCGCCAATTGATTATTTACTTTTATTACTACTTGACCATCTGGGAATTTGTCAATCAGTGTTTTTATCTGAAACTCTTCCCAATAATCATGAGGCATATTGGCGTACGATTCTATCATAGCGTTTTTCAGCTCTTCATAATCATCTGAAGTCAAGTACCCTAGCTCTATGTTCTCGATTTCTTGTTTTATCATTGTTTTGAATATTGTGTTTTTTGTAAGCTTCTAATATAATGATAAATATATCATCAATTATATTATTTCTTTACTTTGGATAAGCAATTATATTGTTTAGTTTATAGGTATTCTATAAAATAAATATGAGAAATAGAAATGAAACCGAAAACCTTAGTAATACTAAACACTCTAACTTTTCTTTTCGCTCTTTATATTAACTTCTTCTCTGGTACAGGGGCTATAAGTGGTGAAACAATAAGTGATATAAGTGCCAAATATTCCACTATAATTACTCCAGCAGGATATGCATTTGCTATATGGGGATTTATCTATACTTTGCTTATAGGTTTCATCGGTTTTCAATGGTATTTATTAATCAAATTAAAAGAAGGAGCGATAGTCAAAGATAGTGGACTTTGGTTTGCAGTATCAAACTTAGCTAACACAATGTGGATAGTAGCTTGGGTAAATAATTGGATATTAATGTCTGTGTTTTTTATGATAATATTGCTTGTATCACTTACAAATCTTGTTATTAGAAATAAGTTAGAGATATGGGACGCACCATTAAAGATTATGCTATTTGTGTGGTGGCCGTTGACATTTTATTTCGGATGGATAATATTGGCATCAGTAGTAAACATATCTGCTTTTATATTAAGTCTGAATTTGGGATTACAATCCGGAGTAATGGAATTGTTGGCTATATTTGTACTAATAATAGCAACTATAATCTACCTTATATTAATATCTAAAAGAAATCTACGAGAAGCAGCGTTAGTTGGAGTATGGGGTTTTGTGGCTATTGCAGTTAGGCAATACGAAGTAAATCAAAATGTAGCAATTACATCATTAATTTTGGCACTCATATTGATTTCAGTTTCAGGTATGCACGCGTGGAAAAATAAAGAAACAACCCCACTTAAGAAATTAAGAAGGAAAGAATTTTGATAATTTAATTTTAAATTCTTATATTGTCTTCATAAATAAAAGGATAGCTTATGGAATTATCTATACTAGAGAAAATAACATTGATTGCCTTAGACGACGACACAGGTAAGTGGGTCACGGATTCTATGCGATTGAACTACGCCTTAGCTGGTGGTGTATTACTTCAACTAACTCAAAAAAAGAAAATTGAACTAGTTAATAACAAAGTTAAGATTATTGATAACAGCCCTACTGATAATTTCTTAATAAACGATTCGATAAAATTAATCGAAAGTATTAAAAACAAAAAAGCTGTTAATGTAGTCTATAAACTTGCTCGCCTCACAAGGAAACTAAAAGACGGTATAGTAATTGACCTTATGGCCAAGGGAATACTCAAAGAGCAAGAAGGAAAAGTAATGTGGTTGTTCCCAACTACACACTACCCAATGGTCGATAGTACCTTAGAGAATAGAGTCAAAGCCGAGTTGATTGATATAGTTGATAATAATCATCCTGTCCAAAATGAAGACAATTTGTTTTTACTGAGTGTATTGCTGAATTGTAATTTAGAGAAAGAAGTATTTGGTTTGAAAGCCAATAAGAAAAAAATAGCTAAACGAATAGAAGAATTAAATTCGGATAATTCAATTGGCGGTGCAACAAACCAAGCTCTTATTCAGATGCAAGCGGCTATGACAATGCTAATGATTTCCACATCGACTATTACAGCGAGTTCGGCAAGCAGATAAGCTAATTAACCTTTATTCAAGAATTTTCTTGTAAAGTTGGTGACCATAGCGTCCAAAATTTTTAAAGTAACCAGTGTACCATTGATTTAATTTTATACCATTTCTAATAGAATCCTCGATATCGCTTATTGAGCTTATCCCACCTGTCCTGATAACATGAAATTCATTGCTAGGACTAATTTTTTCAACTGATTGAATAGCTTTACTCGCTAATTCTAGTGATGTTTGCTTTAATGGTTCACCAGACAATCCCCCACCAAAAGTATTATAGAAATAATAGAATAGATGTTTTTCTTTTTTTCTAATTTGGCTTTCCAGTTCATTGTAACGGGTAGAAGTATTGCCAAAATTGACACCCGAATAATTCAAATCTGTAAGAATTCTTACCAAATCATCAACTTGATTTATATTTGTATCATTTGATAATTTGACTATTACTGGAAGATTCCGATTCAATTTTGATATGAAATTCTTAGAAATATACTCTAATCTTTCGACTAATTCTGGTTCCAAATTATTACTTACGGACTTGCCCTCTACATTAGGACAACTTTCGTTAATTTCAATAAAATCGACATTTGCTTTGTCGTACATTTCCAACCCTAGAACCATATTTTTCAAAGCGATTTCTTTGGAATCTACCGAATCGTAAGAAAGTGAAATTCCTACGGGACATGCTTTTACTTTTTCTATTTGGCTCAATCTTTTCGCTACAACTTCGTGACCAGGATTAGGTAACCCCATCCAGTTAATAGCGGCTTGGGAACGTGGAAAAGGAAGAAAAGGATGAGTTACACCATCTTTGATATTTCCCTCTCGGCTTCTGTAGGTAGTAGTTCCAGCTAAAAATGCTCCAGCTCCTTGTTTGGCAACTACATTATAGCCCTTGCCAATTTTGAACATTCCTGCAGCATTGAACAATGGTGAGTTGAACCTGATATCCCACAATTTTACTGATTGGTCTTTACTGAATACAGTTTCTTCTTTGGGAATATCCTCAACAAAATTTTTAATAAAATTAGACTTACCAAAAGAAGCTAACTTTGTAGTAAAATCAGCTGGTAAATATGCTAATAGTGGCCTAAATTGGTATTCTATTCTTGCAAATGTCTCAATAAAACTCAAACTAGTTCCTTTCTTAATCTTGCAACTGGTATTTTCAATTGTTCCCTATATTTTGCTATGGTTCTTCGAGCAACATTGAACCCATGATCTTTCATCAACTTACTTAGCTTCTGATCACTATGAGGTTTTCGTTTATCTTCCGAATCTATAACATCTTTCAATTTCTGTTTAATAATTCTAGTTGATACTTCCTCACCATCATCATTTGGTAATGACTCACTGAAGAAATATTTCAATTCAAAAGTACCAAAATCAGTTCTAACATATTTGCCGTTTACAATACGGCACACAGTAGAAATATCCAGACCCGTTTCTTCGGCAACCGCCTTGTAGATTAATGGTTTGATACCCAATTCTCCAACTTCGAAAAAGTCTTTTTGCAGATGAGCAATGGCAGTCATAACCATCAACATTGTGTGTTTACGCTGTTTTATAGCTTGGATTAAAAATTTTGCATCGTCATATTTTTTTCTAATCCAATCTCTAGTTTCTTGATTGAATTTACGATACTTCACCTCTTTTCTCATTTTTTCGTAAGCTTTATTCAATCTCAATTCGGGTATTGTGTTATCGTTCAACGAAATAAGGAGTTCACCAGTCTCGTCTTCGCGTTTCACAATGTAGTCTGGGGTAACCGTATTAATCTCATTCTGATAATCGTGTCCACCCGGTTTGGGGTTCAACCCACGAATGACATCAAGTACTTTCTTCAAAGTTTCTTCGCTAATCGAAAGTTCTTTGATAATAGCAGAATAATGCTTTTTCATAAACTGATCGTAATAATTCTCTATTATCTCATAAGAAAGATCTTCGTACTCCGTTGGTTCCAAGACTGAATCAAGCTGAGATAATAGACATTCTTGTATAGTTCGAGAACCAATTCCAGGAGGGTCAAGGTGTTGAACAGAGTAGAGTACTTTTTCTGCATCCAGTACCGTCACTTCTTCGAATGGCTCGAACTCAATAACTTGATTTGATTCGTTTTCATCTAATTCATTATCTTCTACAATTTCATCATTAATCGTATCAGGATCCTGATTTACTTGTGGCGAAGGTGCAATATTCTTTAGCTTATTTATATAATCTCTTTCTTCCGTGTCTAAGGCAAATTGCTTTGCTGGGTTACTATAGATTACCTCCTCTTCTTTGCTCACCTCATTGAAACTATTTTCAAGCTGATAATTAAGCTCTGCCAATAGTTGATTCGTTTCGAATACTATTTCTTTCAAATCACGACGCAGGTAGCCATCATTATCTATATTACCAATTATCTGTTCCCCTAACACATATTCTTCTTTACTAAGTTTCAATAGTCTTAATTGCGAGACAAGACTTTCAGATTCGGAAGTTGAAGCTTTGAAGGGCATTTCATTATCATCATCATCGTCGTCTGCCGAATAATTAGGGTTTCTTTCCGTATCATTTGTTCCATCCCAAAGTAGTTTCTGAAATTCAAATGGATCATTAGACTCATCGAATAGCTTTGCTTCTTCGGGTCTGTTGAGCATTTCTTCACGAATTGTACTGTTCTCTTCGTCCTTTGTTATTGGCACAATATCGATTTCGAATTCATCTTCGTCAAACGAAGCATCATCTAACATGGGATTTGCTTCAATTTGTTGCTGCACATGTTGCTCTAATTGTATCAAAGGCAACTGCAACAACTTAAGATATTGTATCTGTTGCGGTGTTAGGGTCTGTGTTAGACCTGTTTTTATGTTTAATCCAAGTTTCAATATATTCCCCCATATATTATTTAACTTGATGTATAAATTTTTCTGTCCATTCTTTACCAAATCGTCTGATTAGTGCATCCTTTACAGTGTCCACTAAGTGTATATCGTTCTCTCGGCCATTAATTCTGCCAGGTTTGCATTCTTTTATCTTGTCATAATAAACATAATCGCCTCCGAAGTTACCAACTCTGATCGGATACAGATGACAAGATACTGGCTTTCTGAAATCTGATTCACCATTGTGGTATGCCTTTTCAATAGCACATTTTGCAATATCACCATCAAAATAAACAAAAACACAATCTTTGTCATCTATGCACCGAGTGTATAATCCGTCTGTTTTTTTATCTACGAATCCTTCTTCTTCAATAATTCTTAACGAACGTTCATCAAGATATTTTTTTACTGACTCATAATTTTCTTCAATTTTTTCAATTTCATCTTCTAAAATTGGTGCCCCGTGGTCACCTTCAAATGTACAACATGCTCCTTTACATTTGGCTATATCGCACGCAAACTGTGCATTTAGAACCTCATGGTCAACAAGTACATTATCAATTTTTATCATAAAAGCGAAGTCCCTTAGAAAATATTGTGCCAAAATTTATTACAAGATAAATATAATTCTGGTAAATAAAAATGAATTTGTAATTTTTTTACATTTTTTTTCTAAAATTAACTTTTTGTTCATAATTCAATTAAACTAATATTCTTTGTTATACTGAATTATAGTGTATTTTTGTAAGGAGCTATGGTTCAGATAAGTAATTAATAATACAGTTATAAGAAATTTAATTGGTCAATAATTTCAAAATAAAATGGTTAGCTAGTTCAAAAATTTGGTTGATTTTATCGATCATATTTTCTTTATTATTGCTAATTCCATTAGGTTCCATATTTCTTTCCCTCTTTAATAGCATCGGTGGTGGTTGGGAAGATTTGCTCGATGGTTTGATTCAAAACTATTTGCTGAATACAATCATTTTAGCAGGTGGAGTTTCGGTTTTTTCTTTACTTTTTGCAATAATTCCTGCTTGGCAATTAGCTAATTACGAATTCCCATTCTCGAATACTTTAAAGTGGATGATGGTTTTACCTTTGTCTATTCCAACTTATATTATAGCTTTTCTTTACGGCGATATTTTCAGTTTCGGAGGAGAGTTCTTTTTGCTCGCCGAGCACTTATTTGGAATAGGCATTAAAGAAATATATTTTGACATTTTCAAAATATACTATCTGATACCAATTTTAGCTTCAGTTTTGTACCCATATATTTATCTCACATGTCTTGATTCATTCGAAAATAGTAATAGATTCCATATTGAATCAGCTGAATTATTAGGAAAAACGAAAAGAACAATTTTCAGAAAAATAGCTCTTCCTCTCTCAAGACCTGCTATTGCGTCTGGTCTTTTCTTAGTAAACATGGAATTGCTAAATGATTATGGAGCAATGGACTTTTTTGGTATTCAAACTTTTACAACTGGGATTTTTAGAACTTGGTTTGGGTTGAATAATTTGGATTCTGCACTTAGACTATCTCTAATATTGTTTAGTATTTCCTTTGTTTTCATTTTCGGTGAGAGACTCTTTAGAAGACAGGCAAAATACTACGAAGAAGGAAACAACATAATAATAACAAAGAAAAGGAAGAGTCCAATTGGTGCATTCGTAGCAATTGTACTTTGCTTAATACCAATTAGTATCGGTTTCTTATTCCCAATTGCTAAGTTAATATACAATGCCTTAACAACATATCATTCTATTGACCAATTTATGTTCGCTGCAGCAATGATGAATACTATATTTTTGGCTTTAGCGGCAGCGGCAATCATAGTTATTGTTTCTATTGCTTTGATATATGGTGAAAGAACAGGAAATTTCTCATACATCAATAAACTCATCTCTCTATCGACTATTGGCTATGCAATCCCTGGTGCTATTATTGCTGTTTCAATGCTCTATTTTCTATCAGGTTTGAATTCAACATTTGGTATTTTTGGCTTTGGCACCTTAATCGTTTTAGTCTATGCTTATAATATTCGATTTATGGCAACCGCCTATTCACCAATAAGAGCGGCAACCGATAAATTAGGGATGAACTCTTATGAAACATCAAAATTACTCGGTTACGGTAATTTACGTACTTTTTGGAAAGCAGAGTTACCCCTTTTGCAGCCAGCTATACTGACGGCACTATTAGTTTCTATGGTTGAAATTATGAAAGAGTTACCTCTAACTCTTATACTAAGACCTTTCAATTACGAAACACTCTCTACTATTGCATATCAATATGCTAAAAACGAAATGGTGAAAGATGCTTCGATTTATTCGCTTTCAATTGTAGCAATTTCTATATTGCCGATTATATTTTTCGTAAAATCAAAGAAGAAAAAATGAGTTTTTTAGAAGTAAAAAATATAGTAAAGTCTTACGGAAAATTGAATGTATTAAAGAACATTTCTTTTGAGATGGGAGCTAAAAATAGGTTGGCTTTGATAGGCAAATCTGGTAGCGGAAAAACTACAATGCTCAGAATAATAGCTGGTTTAGAAATTCCAGATAGCGGCAAAATAGAAATAGAAGGTACAACTGTTACTTCGGAAAACAATTTTATTAAACCAGAGAAAAGAAATATTGGTTACGTTTTTCAGAACCATTCTCTTTTCCCCCATCTTGATGTTTATAGTAATATTGCATTTGGAATTGAGAAAAAAAATAAGTCTGAGAAGTTAGAAATTATAAAATCGTACCTCTCTATGCTTGGTTTGGAAGATAAATTGTATAGCTATCCGCATCAGCTATCTGGAGGTGAAAAACAGAGAATTGCAATTATTAGAACTCTTGCTTCTAAACCAAACTTATTGCTTTTGGACGAACCCTTCAGTAACTTAGACAAGAACACTAAAGAAAAATTAAAAA
>JAGQWJ010000049.1:13335-14536 GCA_020437395.1 Ignavibacteriota bacterium
TTGCTTCTAAACCAAACTTATTGCTTTTGGACGAACCCTTCAGTAACTTAGACAAGAACACTAAAGAAAAATTAAAAGTTGATTTGAAGCAAATATTAATCAAAGAGCAAATTCCAACAATAATGATTACTCACGATGCAGACGATTCATTTGACTTAGCTGACGAAGTGATTTTACTTGACGAAGGTAACATAGTTGCAAGAGGAGTGCCAGAAGAATTATACAAATACCCAATCAATGAGCATTCTGCAAAATTTTTCAGTGAATCGGATATAATTGATAAATCAGAGTTAAACAATCAATTCTTCAATTTTTTCAATTTGAATAGTAATAGGATTTGTATTCCGCCGCAGTGTATTGTATCAGATGAAAATGGCGTAGAGGCAGAAATCATAAATCATAAATTCGTTGGTACTGGATATATGGTCTCATTGAATATAATGGGATCCGAGTTAAAGATGTTCTCTGTTAATAGAATAGACAACATTACAATAAGAGTAAAAATAACACAGATTATTGAACTTTAATTCATAAGGATTCACTCTGAAGCCATTAATTCTTTCAGCTTAGTAATTGTTGGAATTGGAGTTGGATCCACTCCTCTCATTAACGCTAGAAAATAGCTCACCCAATCGCCGAAGTAAATCATTTCGAAAATTCGGGAAAGAAGATAATCACCATCAGATGAAAAGCCATAGACATTTGCTTTATCTTTTAGTAAATCACTAAAAGCTCTAATTCTTTTTAATACTCGAGGGTTTTCCGAAATGTCTTTGATTAATATAATACGGAAATCGGAATTGTTCTCTTTAAAGTCCCAAGAGTTTATTTCATTGTGATTCATTTCGGGAATAACATTGAAAAAGGCGTGTGCTTTGGAATTCTCGTGTAACTGTCCTGCCCAACGTATAGCAACTGGGGCCATTACTTTACCTGAGTAGAGAACTGTTTTTTTACCATTGAGCAGAAGGGCTAACTTAATTGCCTCATTGTTTGTTAACTCTTGATATCTTTTGGATGATTTTTTTAAATTCTGATAAGTATCTTTAATAGCTGATTCTATGTTTTCGGCCATTTCTTTTTGAACTATATCAAGATGTAACAATGCGGTAAGGATTGAGAAAAAACTCATAGCCAAAGCACATCTTGGCATCATACCATCTTGCAATTTCACTACTTGGTGACCATTTTTATTCGCAAG
>JAGQWJ010000049.1:14635-16409 GCA_020437395.1 Ignavibacteriota bacterium
AAAACTCATAGCCAAAGCACATCTTGGCATCATACCATCTTGCAATTTCACTACTTGGTGACCATTTTTATTCGCAAGGCTTTCTAACTCACCACCTGTTGTGAAGCAGATGATATTGTCGGTAATTCTTTGTGCCTCGTCGTACGCAGCCAAAGTTTCTTCCGTATTTCCTGAGTATGAACTTGCTATGATAAGAGTTCTTTCAGTTACCCAGTTTGGTAAAGTATATTCGCGGTTGACGAATATTTGCTTCTCGTAACCTATTTGCTCTAGATAACTTCGCAAAATATCACCAGAAATAGCAGAACCACCAATCCCACAAATAACAATATTATCGAAATCATATCTTCGTTTTTCAATTGATTGACCAGCATCAATGCCGATTTCAACTTGTGAATAGAAATCTGATAGAATAGCGAACATATTCTCTTTGTCAAACTTACTAATACTATCTCTGTTAATTTCCACTAAAACCTCTTTTGCATAAAGTACTTTACGAAACCCCAAATATAAAGAATTTGCACTATATCTCTACTTTTAGATTCAAATTTATTATTTACCGATGCAAAAACCAGAAAATATCTCGGCTAATACTTCTTCATTCCAGCGGTCTCCCGTTATCTCTCCTAAAGTGTTAGTTGCATTACGTATATCAATAGCTATTATCTCATTTTGCATGTTAGCATCTATAGCATCAATCCCCCTTTGTATCTCGTTAGAAGTACGGCGGAGTAAGTCCGCATGGCGTTTATTAATTAAGACATCGTTTATTCTGTCAACACTACTTTTCGCGATTAATCTTATCTTGTCGGTTATCTTTTCTACTCCTTCCCCAGTTTTAGCAGATATGAATATCCCTTCCGATTTACTTTCTAACAAATCACTTTTATTTTGAACTAATGTGAACTCAGAATTTGGATATTTTTGCTTTAGTGTTCTATAAAGCTTTTCTGATTGTTCTACTCCTCTACTTGCGTCGTTCAATACAATAACAAGATTAGATTGCTCTAGAACTGACTCGACTAGCTTTATACCAGCAATTTCAATAATATCTTCAGTTTCACGTAATCCAGCGGTATCGATTAACCTAACTTTGACATCGCCCAATAGTATATCTTCTTCTATGTAATCGCGAGTTGTACCTTCTATTTCGCTGACTATAGCCCTGTTTTTTTGTAAAATCTTGTTAAAAAGAGTAGATTTACCCGAATTAGGGAACCCAGCAACAGCCACAATAAAACCAGATCTAAGAACCTCGGAAGCACGGAATTTATCAGCAAGTTCGTTGCAATATTTCTGTGATTCTACTAACCTCTCCCTTACTAAGCTGTTGTCAATTAGCTCAATATCTTCTTCCGAAAAATCTAGTTCTAGCTCCAATAGCCCAGCAGTGCGGATAAGGTTATGTCGTAATTCTTTTAATCGTTGGGTAAACTCACCTATTAGTTGGCGAGCTGAAGTCAATGCACCAGCTACTGAAGTAGAATGGATAATATCAGCCACTGCTTCCACTTGTGTTAGATCTAGCTTGCCATTTAGAAATGCTGTACGAGTAAATTCACCAGGTTCGGGCATCACTGCTCCAGAAGCCAGAAGTGCGTCTACAATCTGCCCAGCAATTATATTGCCACCGTGGCAACCGAATTCGATTGTGTCTTCTCCTGTGTAAGAGTTAGGTGCTTTGAATACACTTGCAGTAACAGTGTCTATAAGTGTATTATCACTTACGAACTTACCGTAGTGTATAGTATGAGTCTTAGCCTCAGCAAGAGTG
>JAGQWJ010000004.1 GCA_020437395.1 Ignavibacteriota bacterium
CTATACGAAGAGAGCTAGTTGTAGGGTTGGGGTAAAGCTTTATATTTATTTCATTTAATCTTGAAACAGTAGAACGAAGACCAGAATATTCTACCAAGCCAGTCATATTAGCATTAAAATAAATATTATCATCTAAGTCAACCGCTAATGCTCTTGATGATTTTATAAATAATTCTTCATTGTATAACGAATCAAAATTAATGACATCAATATCTTTATTTCTTATAATATTGAGATTTGATGGTAATTTGCCATTTCTTGATGATATAATTATTGGATTGTTTAGTCGGTCAAATGCTATATCATTATATGTCCAATTCCGATCTAGTTTACTTGGGAACTCAGAAATAATATCCGACCATATTTTTGTGGTTTGATTATATTTGTATAGTTGTCCATTTCCACCTAACCAAATATTATTTGAGCTATCTAACGCAATCTGATTTAAAGAACTAATTGGAAGTCCTGTGTTTTCAACCCCATAATAAAGAGTAGAATCACTTGTAATCTTTCTAATCCCATCATCAAAATTCCGAGTGAACCATATATTATTACCCTTATCTACAATTATTTTACTTACAGATTTATGATCCAAAATATCTGATTTGAATAAAGTATCAATACTTAAATCAGATTTTAATTTTAAAAGAGACATATTTGATCCAAATATCAAATCCCCATTTCTATCTACAGCTATTTTTTTACCATATTCTATTGATTTCACAAACACGAATTTATCATTATACATCTTATAAATTTGCTCTTCATATAGAAGCCACAAAATCCCTTTAGTATCAATGTACATATCAACTATTACCTCATTTGGCAAAATAGAATTCGAAGAGTTATAGGTAGTAAATTTATCATTCTCGAATTTCACTAAGTTTATACCAGCCCCAAGCCATATTACATTATCAAAGTCTATGATTATATTTGAAAAATATGTACTTGGCAAATCAGAATTTTCTGGTGTATAAAGTGTGAACTGTGCATTGAGCTGAAAAGCACATAGTGTTAGTAATAGTATAAATGTTTTCATAAATTTGTCATCTCCATTTACTATATAGACACATGAACAGCAAAAACGTCTCACAGATAGCAAAGTTTTTTTAACCTTAACTTTTAAAAATAAAGTATTGCCGTTGGCTTTAAACAACGGATTCCAATAATAGTACAATCCTATTTGGACTTTAGTCCCATTAAACCACCCCGTCTCACTCTTTCAGAGTGAGCCACCCCTCTAGAGGGGAATTATAGTCTTGCTGTGGCTCCTGCACAACTACAGAGTAGCCTGAATATATAAACTTATTAACTCCAAAGAAAATTAAACTTGTGAATGTTAAGAAATAGAACTAAGTTTGACAAGTTAATAGAATAGAACAAACCCTAAAATGAAAAAAGTGATTCAAACTATAGAATCCGTGAAATCCATAAATCCATACAATCCATGATTTAGAAAAAGTAAGATACACTGATTAATAGGATTATGAATATTACTGAATTTGAATCCCATACTACACAACCCCGCAGGGGCTGATAGTTTTGGTGAATACTTAAGCTACAGATATTTCGCCACTCTGTGGCTCTTAGTTGGACGTCACACAATGTAGTTCAGGATGATTGAAATACAAAGCAGTTGGAAGTGATTATACTGACAGTTGGGTAAAGCCAATGAAAATACGCAATATCATGATAAATATCTTAATTACCTTGATACAAGTCCTCCCTTTTTTAAGGGAGGATTTAGGTGGGTTTAAGGTTATTCATGCAAAGCTCAACCACATGTTGCTTATCTCATAAATCCATACAATCCATGATTTAGAAAAAGTAAGATACACTGATTAATAGGATTATGAATATTACTGAATTTGAATCCCATACTACACAACCCCGCTGGGGCTGATAGGTTTGGTGAATACTTAAGCTACAGATATTTCGCCACTCTGTGGCTCTTAGTTGGACGTCACACAATGCAGTTCAGGATGATTGAAATACAAAGCAGTTGGAAGTGATTATACTGACAGTTGGGTAAAGCCAATGAAAATACGCAATTTCATGTTAAATATCTTAATTACCTTGATACAAGTCCTCCCTTTTTTAAGGGAGGATTTAGGTGGGTTTAAGGTTATTCATGCAAAGCTCAACCACATGTTGCTTATCTCATAAATCCATACAATCCGTGATTTAGAAAAAGTAAGAATCACTGATTAAAAGGGTTATGAATATTACTGAATTTGAATCCCATACTATACAACCCCGCTGGGGCTGATAGGTTTGGTGGATTTTGCGACTTATACAATTCGACGCCGCTCAGTCAGAACAATACATCCTACACAAAAAAAAGACTGCCTTTAATCAAGACAGTCTCATTTCAAATTTCGTTTTAATAATTTTCTAAAACTCATTCCCTGAGTAAACTACAACGTCTAACGCAAATTCAATGTCATCAAAATCAAGTGCTAATTTCGCTGCTCTTTCGAAGAATATTTTTCGGCTGTCACCTTTCTTGTGTAAAGAAAGTGCAATTCTAAGCATCATCTCATAGTCGCCTAATCGAGCGTGTCGGTCGAACATCTCTGGTTCTGCATCTAATAGTTCTATTTGTTCAATTCTTGTTTTTACTTCTTCTAGAGGAGGCAATTCTAACTGCATAGCAATCTTACCTAGGTCGTTAGCTGTATATACATCCGATTTCTTGACGTAATCAGGCAGCTTATCGTAACCCATACCGATTGATAATCCTGGTTTTGCAATCTCAAATAAGGCATCCCCATTTGCTCTAGTATAATAGTTACCACCATTTCTACCAACTAAATCTATTTTGTAAGGGTCTATATGACCATCGGTCATTATATCTTCGCTAATGTGATATTTGATAACTTCACAGATCGCGAAGTTCCCCGATCCGGCTCCACCACCCATTTCTACCATGTCTATTAACTTACATTCCATGTGAAAAGGAGATTCTTTGACTCTTTTGGGTTTAATCAAATGAGAATCGAGAGGGGTAAATCCAGCTTTTAAAAATTCATCTACATCAGCTGCAAATTCGCTTGAAGCTAGGTTCATCTGCTCAACTATATCGAATGTAACCGCATGGACTACGCATTCACCAGTATCCAATAGGTTTTGGTAAGTATCCTTCGTAGTATTGTCTCTACCACGTCTTGCGGGTGAGAAAGCTATTGTGGGAGGGTTTGCACCAAATGCGTTGAAAAAAGAAAAAGGTGCCAAGTTGTTGACACCATCTTTACTAATTGTCGAAACAAAGGCAATAGGTCTTGGGGCAATTCCACCTAACAAGAAACCGTGCCTTTTTCTTAATTCTAGTTCTTTTGGCTCTACTGAGTACATTATATTTTTCTCTTTTTAGCTAATATAGAATAGTCATTATTAGATAATACTATCTTATTTTTTAAAGTCCCAAGACCAGTAATTTCTAATGTAATTTCATCACCATCTTTTAGCCAAATTGGAGTAAACTCTTCGCCTTTAGCTTTTGCTTCGTTTGCCCAAGTGCCGTTTAATTCCAAATAACATCCAGTACCAACAGTACCAGAACCAATAACTTCTCCTGGTTGGATTTCTACTCCATAAGATACTCTTTCCAATATCTCTGCGAATGTATAAGTAATATCCTTAGTGTTTCCTTGTGATACTTGTTTTCCATTGTGGAATGCTTTCATTGATAGCTTGTATATATTGCCTTTAGGAGTTGAGATTTTATATTCTTCTAACTCATCCGGAGTAACTAACCAAGGTCCAATAACCGTAGCAAAATCTTTACCTTTTGCCGGGCCTAAGTTTAGCTTCATTTCATCCATTTGCAATAATCTTGCTGATAGGTCATTCATTATAGTATAACCGAATATATAATCATCAGCTTCTTCAGCAGGAACATTTTTACCGTATTTACCAACTACAGCAGCTATCTCTAACTCAAAATCTAATTTGTGTAGGTGGTCCAATTCAACAACCACATCACCTTCACCAACTACGGCATTGTGATTAGTAAAATAAAATATTGGGAATTCGTCGAATTCTGGAATCATATCTACACCTCTATTCTTACGTGCAGAAGCTACGTGTTGTCTAAATGCATATCCATCACGACAAGAAGTTGGGTGAGGTACTGGTGCTAACATTTTAGCAGGTGTTTCAGCTGAGAAATCTTTAGCTAATAATTGTTTTTCAATTTCACGAGCATTATTAAGTGCTTCATCTCCACCTCGCATCAGAGTAAGAATATCGCTAGGTACATTTATGCCCAATTGCGAACCAGATTTTTGTAAATCAGCTACTTTGCCATTTATATAAAGACCTAATCTTTCTTGATTATCCGAATTTAAAAACGATACGAATTTCATATTTATTCTTATTAGTTTATTAATTAAAAATAGTAATACGAATTTACCAATAATTGATTGGAAAATAAAGAATGTTGAGTTTAAAAAATTAAAATGATAAAATAGAATATTGAGGTTAGATAGTAATATCTAAATATCCATTTTTAAGTTGTTTTTGTGCAGTTTCTCTGTTCGAGATCTGAGTTTGGTTTAACGAAGTAATACCCAAAACTTCCTTCTGAAGACCACGAGAGCCGTTTTTCGCTTCTGCTCTTGGAGCTTCAACTAATACCTTTTCTTCAGGTTTTGGTGCATTATTATCTCGTCTCTCCTCTGGCAAGGGAGTTGAGTAATAGTTTTCTTGTATGTTATTACCTATTTGCATAATTCTAAATTAATAATTAAATATATAATATCCAAATGATTAGATGTTTTTTATTGAAACGAAGCTAATTATATTTAATTTTGTAAAAGAAATATAAACGGAAATATAATGAACGAAAAGATAAAGTCAATTTTAGAAAGGTACGAAGAGGTCAATAAGGAGTTAATGAATCCTGACTTAGTTAATGACCAGGCGAAATATAGAAAAATAACAACAGAGCACAAAAACTTGACTCCAATAGTGGAAGCAGGTAAAAAGTATTTGAAAACTTTAAGTGATATCAAGCAAAATGATGAGCTAATTAATGACAAATCGGTTGATACTGAACTCAAGGATTTAGCTTACGAAGACAACGAAGCCCTAAAAGAAGAGCGTGACAATCTTGAAGAAGAATTAAAAGTATTGTTAATACCAAAAGACCCAGATGACAATAAGAATTGTATAGTTGAGATTCGTTCGGGAACAGGAGGTGACGAGGCGGCAATATTTGCAGGTGATTTATACCGTATGTACGAGCGCTTTTTTGAGTTACGTGGTTTCAAGTATGATATTATGAGTTTGAATCATGGTGAAAAAGGTGGTTTCAAAGAGGTTATCATAGAAGTAAATGCAGAAGACGCTTACGGTACTTTGAAATATGAGAGTGGAGTGCACAGGGTACAGAGAGTCCCAGAAACAGAGTCACAGGGGCGTTTGCACACATCTGCGGCATCGGTAGTAGTTCTACCAGAAGCTGATGATTTGGATGTAGAAGTATTAGACAAAGATATAAAAAAAGATACTTATCGTGCATCTGGTGCTGGTGGACAGCACGTTAATAAAACTGAATCTGCAGTTCGTTTAACCCACATTCCAACTGGAATAGTTGTAGAGTGTCAAGACGAAAGATCTCAGATTAAAAATCACGCAAGAGCTCTGAAAGTCCTTAAGGCAAGGATATATGAAAGAGAAGTACAAAAGCAAATGGCCGAGATTGCATCTCAACGAAAAACTATGGTATCTACAGGGGATAGGTCAGCAAAAATCCGTACTTATAATTATCCACAGAACAGAGTTACGGATCATCGTTTGGAAGGTGACGCAAAAAATTATAGTTTGAAAGAAATTGTTGAAGGAAATTTGACAAATATTATTGAAAATTTGACAATTGCTGAAAGAGCAGAAATATTGAAAGCAGGAAAAAATTAAGGTTTGATGAGGACTATAGGCAGAATAGAAGAAGTTAGTTTAATTGATTTGGGGTTCAATAACTTAGACTCTAAAATTGATTCAGGTGCTTCTACTTCTGCACTCCACGCCCAGAATATCAGAAGAATTAAAGAAGGGGATAAAAGTTTTGTTGTGTTTAGACTTTTAGACAAATCACACCCATCTTACGAAGACAATGATATTAAATTACCGCTTTATAAGATAAAAAGGGTAAAAAGTTCAAATGGGTTTACACAGAAGAGATATTCTATCCAAACCAGAATGAAATTAGGAAAAAAAATATATCGCATTGAGTTTACCCTCACAGATAGAAAAGACATGAAATATCCAATTCTATTAGGAACAAAATTCTTGAAAAAGAAATTTTTAATAGATGTTTCCAAAAAATATTTATTATCGAGCCAATGAAAAAAATAGTAGTATTATCGACGAATAAAAATCTCTATTCTACAAAACGATTAGTAGAAGCAATAACTAAGCGAGGGCACGAAGCTCAAGTTGTGAATCACACGAAGTGTTCTTTGTTGATGGAAAAAGGTAACCCTATGGTTTACTATGATGGAGAACCAATTGAAGATGTTGCAGCAGTAATACCGAGAATTGGAGCATCTGTAACAATGTACGGTACAGCTGTTGTTCGTCAATTTGAGTTAATGAAAGTGTTTTGTGCAATAGAATCTCAAGCAATAGTAAGATCAAGAGATAAATTGCGAAGCTTACAAATAATGGCAAGAGAGCGATTAGGAGTGCCGAAGACAGTATTTGCGAGACATCCGAAAGATGAGGACGTAGATATTCTACTAAAACAAATAGGAAGTCTGCCTGTAATAATCAAATTATTAGAAGGCACTCAGGGTTTAGGAGTTGTACTTACAGAGACTAGAAAGGCAGCTAAGTCCGTAATAGAAGCATTCTCTGGATTAAAGACGAGTATTCTAATTCAAGAATTTATTAAAGAAGCTGGCGGTTCGGACATAAGAGTATTCATAGTTGATGGGAAAGTCGTTGGTGCAATGAAAAGGACTGGAGCTGAAGGTGATTTTCGTTCTAATATACACCGAGGAGGAACAGCTGAAGTTATAAAGTTGAGCCCAAAAGAAAAGAAAGCTGCACTCAAAGCAGCAGAATCAATGGGATTGTCTATAGCTGGAGTAGATTTACTTCAATCTTCGCGAGGTCCACTTATATTAGAAGTTAATTCATCCCCTGGTTTACAAGGCATCGAAAAAGCCACTGGCGTTGACATTGCTAGTAAAATTGTAGAGTATATAGAGTCTCACATGGAACCAGAAAAAAAGCCAAAAAAGAAAAAGAAGATTGTAGTTTAGAAGGCTTTTTTTTATTCAAACTAATTATTCAAAGCACCATTAAGTACCCAACGCCGCATACCTTCTTGTTGGTTTTTTGTAGGTAACTCGCGGTTATAATTGAACAAGTGAATATTTTTACCTTCTAAAATTTGGTTTAATCTGGAAGCATCAGGGTTCCCAATAACTACTATGCCAATGCTAGAAGATTGGAAATAAGTGTAGTATTCAGTTAGTCGGATTCCACCCGCCTGAGAAAAATCATCGTGACATGCAGCTGTAGAGCAAGTGTATTGCATAAAGGGTTTCACATGCTTTGCAAAGCTAACTTCCTCTCCATCTTCTTCGGGGAATCTCAAATTACTTGAACTCTGAACATTGTTGGAGCAAGATACTATTGCAACAAATGCACAAAGAATCAATGTGATAATTAAATACTTAATATGACTCTGTTTCATTGGGGAAATCATTTGATTGAACATCTTCAATATACTGTTTTACGGAATCGGTATAGATTTTGTTCAATTGAGCATATTGGCGAACAAACCTTGGGTTGAAATCAACAGTTAGTCCCATCATATCCGTATAGACTAATATTTGTCCGTCGCAGTGCGGACCTGCACCAATTCCAATTGTTGGAATCTCAAGCATTTTCGTTATCTTTTTACCTAATTCAGAAGGAATTTTTTCTAAAACTACAGCGAAAGCTCCAGCATCTTGGAGTCTTTGTGCATCGTCTATAATATGTTGGGCTTCGTCCGGGTCTTTTCCTCTTGCTCTATAAGAACCAAATTTATTTATACTTTGGGGAGTTAATCCTAAATGCCCCATAACTGGGATACCAGCTTCAGTCATTTTTCTAATTGCTTTGGTAACATTTCTTCCACCTTCTAATTTAACAGCAGAGCATCCTGTTTCTTTCATTAATCGGCCAGCATTTCTGAATGCTTCATTAGCAGAGACTTGATAAGTCATAAAAGGCATATCGGAAACTACCAATGCCCTTTTAGCACCTTTTACAACAGCTTTACTATGATAAATAGTTTGCTCTAAAGTAACAGGAAGGGTTGTTTCTTCGCCTTGGAATACATTCCCAAGCGAATCTCCAACTAGTAGCAAATCTATTCCTGCTTCATCGAATATATTTGCTGTTAATGCGTCGTAAGCTGTAAGGCAAGAAATTTTTATACCGGCGTTTTTCATTTCTTGTAATCTGAGGGTAGTAACTGTTTTTTCTTTTATTTTTTTATTTACGCTCATTGCTTTATATTATAATTGTAGAAAGTATAAATATAATCACAATTTAAGAAATTAATATGAATATACTATTAGCAGCAGCAGAAATCAATCCATTTGCAAAGGGTGGTGGAATGGCAGACGTTACTTCTTACCTTTGTATAGAGTGGGCAGAGATGGGACACGATGTAGTTGCTGTTTTACCAAGTTATAAAGCTATAGACAAATCGGCTTACGGACTTGTAGAAACTGAAATCTCTTTTGATGTCTCAATGGGATTTAGTAAAGAAAAAGCTGTAGTATATAGAGGCACTTTTCCTAATAGTAGTGCTAAGATTTATTTGATTGGTCACGAAGAGTTCTTCGATGAAGAGTACGTTTATGGTGACCGCAATGAAGATGAAGATGATGATAGGCGATTTATCTTTTTTAACAAAGCAATACCTGAGCTCTGTAAGGCAATTAATTTTAAACCAGATATTTTAAATTGTCATGACTATCATACTTCATTTGTGATGCCAATATTAAAGACGCAATATCAATCAGAACCATTATTTGAAAGAACAGGTACTATTTTTACAATTCACAATCTTTCTTATCAAGGTATTTATGATAAATACAGAGTAATGGATTTCACAGAGATGAAGCACAAAGAATTTGAGGTGGGGTCTTGGTTTGAGCATGAAGGCAAAGTAAACTTTATGAAAACGGGGATTATGTATGCTGACAGAATAATTACAGTAAGTCCAACTTATGCTGAAGAGATAAAAGAACCTTATTACAGTGAGGGAATGCAAGATGCCATAAACAGTCGATTACGAGACATTACAGGTGTACTCAATGGAGTAAATTACAGAATCTGGGATCCGAAAATTGATATATTTCTAAGTAAGAATTATAATAGTGAAAGTTTAGAGATAAAAGAACAATTAAAATTAGAATATCTAGAAGAATCAAAAATTCCATCGAAGAAACATCATCTACCTCTTATTTCATTTGTCAACAGATTGACAGAACAAAAAGGATTAGACATAATTGAAAACAAAATCAATAAATTATTGAGTACAAACAAATTTATATTGGCTGTACTCGGCGAAGGACAAGAAAAATATGAGGATTTGATAATTGAAGCCAAAAATCAATTCCCTAATAATGTAATATTGCATTTGAAATATGACGAAGGAGAAGCGCATAGACTGATTGCTGCATCAGATTTTTTACTAATGCCATCAAAATTTGAACCTTGTGGACTTACTCAAATGTATGCTCTGAAGTATGGTACAATTCCGATTGTACGTTCTACAGGAGGTTTGGCAGATACTATAACGAATTATATATCCGAAAAAGGAATTGGTAATGGTATTTCTTTCCCCCATTATAATAGAGATGAGTTTGAAGCTGCAATTAGGAAGGCCGTTGACTTATATAAATCGAAAGAGCACATAGAAATAATTAGGCGGAATGGGATGGAAGAGAACCATTCTTCAAAAAGATGTGCTAAAAAATATATAGAAATCTTTAAAGAAGTGCTTGACAATAAAGATTAGACTTCTATTCCATAGTAATCTTGGAGTAGAACTCACCAAGAGCAACAGGCAGACGTTCAATATGTGGGAGTACTTCATAATTTCTGTGCCCAAACATTTGGGGTAGATAGTATTTGGCTTTACTCTCAACTGCTAAAGCAAAAGTATGAATACCCTTATTCGAAAGCTCCTCTATTGCTTTCTTTATATCTTCAGTTCCTTGCTTTCCCTCATATTTGTCATAGTCAGAGGCCTTACCATCAGTCAGCAAAACTATCCATTTTTTTGAATGTGTCGCATTCTCTAATTCTGTACCTGCATGTCGCAAAGCTGGACCAATCCTTGTATATGAATCTGCTGATAATGCACCTATTTTATTTCTTGCCTTTTTCCAATCTTCATCAAATTTTTTGACATTTTTATAGTAACAATAGTTTCTGGTTCTAGAGTTAAAAGTATCAATTTGAAATTCAATATCATATTCTGAAAGTACTTCTCCAAAACATATAAGTGCCTGTTTCTCTATATCTAATATTTTTTTTCCTTCTGTATATGAATCTGCTGATAAGCTAGTGTCCATCAGGATTAGTACTGAAAGATCTTTTCTTCTTCTCTTTTTGGATATATAGAGTCTCTCATCAGGAGTTCTTTTTGCGTGAATGTCAGAAAAAGCATCAATTGTTGCATCTAAATCAATATCGTCTCCGAAAGGCGTTCTATTTACTTTCTCCAATTCATTATGAATACGGGAAAACATCTTTCTCAATTCACTTATTGTCTTGTGGTTATTAGATATAACACTTCTACTAAAGCTAATATCTATGTTTTTCATTTCTGAAAAGAATATTCTGCAATAATCTTTTTTATATTTTCTGTTTTTGTAATCCCATTCATCATAGTGATAAAAAATATCAGTAGTTTCTCCTGCACTTGCTTCTATGTTATTTGAGTTAGGTGCTAACTCTGCTTTATATACCGAATGTACCGCATCGTCTGCTCTTACTGTATATTTTAAATCTAACTCGGATAATGCCTCGGCGTGGTCTGCAAGATCATCACTACCGTCAAATGAACGCCAAACTCCATTGAACTCATCGGCAGTTTCAACTTTCTCAAAGTTGTGAGTTAGCATATAGTCTTCTTGGGCTTTCTTATCGACAGCAATTGTCTCTATTTCCTCAACTGGTTTCGATTCTATTTCAGTTGTTATTTCATTTTCGCTATTGTCTTTGTTTTTAGCTTTTCCTTTATCGTCAGCTAAATCTTTGAAGTTCAAACTTCTATTACTTCTCATCCATTGACCGAATAAAACAGACAATTCTAAAGTGCTTTTGTTGTTATTTGCTATTTCCTCTTCTGCTTCGTAGAGTTTCGAATAAATTAACTTTATTGGTTCATATTCTTTAAATAAATAATCTAGTACTACTTCAGACATATCTTTGGATTTCTTCAAAGCTATTTTATTGTCCTCATCAATCTGCGATGAAAATTGATGATTTAATTCACATTGGATTGACAGATAAAAAGTCCTAAATATGTAATACTTTAAGTTTAATTCCAATGATTCATATCTGTGGAATGTGCTAGGAAGGAAAAAGAGATTGTCTCTATAGCCACCATATTTCTTAGCTGGGAAAATACTAATCTCTTCACCAGTTAAAGCTCTAGCTATTATAGTCAATCTTCCAGTTATATCTTTCAATTCGACTTTCCGTTCAATAACCTCTTCACTTTCCTTGTTTCTATATTTACGTACAAGTTTAAGTAATTTGTGATATATTATTTCATCTAAATCTATCATAGTATCATTGAAATTAGGTCATTTAGTGCATCGCGTGTATCTTCTTCATCTGTTAGAGGTGCGGTAATTGCACATTCAGCTGCTAATCTAGGGTTCATCCCAACGTTTATTAATTTTGCACAGTCAACTAGCAATCTTGTTGATACGGATTCGGTTAGACCTAATTCTGTTAAATTTCTGATTTTTTCAGCAACTTTTACTAGTTTTTTTGCTATTTCCGAATCACAGTTCGTTTCATTTTCGATAATATCTCTCTCTGTTTCTGCATTCGGATACATAAATTCGAAGGCAACAAATCTTTGTCTGGTAGATGGTTTTAATTCTTTGAATCCTTTTTGATAACCTGGATTATAGGATGCAACTAACATAAATGAATCTGGAGCTTTGACAGTTTCACCTGTTTTATCGACGAAAAGCGTTCTCCTATGGTCAGTTAATGAGTGTATAGCGACTATTATATCTGGTCTAGCTTCAGCTATTTCATCTAAATAAAGTATTGCACCTTCCTTAATCGCTAGACTCATTGGTCCATCTAACCATACAGTTTCTGAACCTTTGATAATATATCTACCAATCAAATCTGTAGCAGAAGTTTCCTCATGGCAAAGTACAGTATAAAATGGCTTGTCTAACTTTGCAGCCATATAATCTACAAATCTAGATTTACCTGTACCAGTTGGGCCTTTGAGCAGAAAAGGTAATTTTTCTTTATAGCAATTTTCGAATATTTCTACTTCGTTTTTAGTTTCCTTGTAATAAGGTAATATCTTATCCATATATAGTATTTCTTATGTTTATTATATAATTATACCATTTCTATTTATATGAGTCTTCAATAGTTTAGTTATGAAAATCAATATTTTAGAAATGGTATATAATGTTTAAATCTTATTTTTATGCAACTGCTTCTTCAAAGTAATTATCGCCTTCTTCAGTCACTTGACCCACAGGGCCACCATATTTAATAAAATTAGCAATATAGAGTCCGATTCCAGTTGCAAACATAGTTGCACATATTAGCATAACTACGAAGTGAATCTCAATCTCTTTTTGTACTGCTAAGAAATCCATTCCATATTTTCTTTCTAAATAAACTTGAGCTATACCTGCAACAGCTAAAGCTACAGTCATACCAAGCATACCTATGTTTGATAGCCAGAACGCATATAGACCAACTTTGTTGTTATATATTTTTCTTCCAGTCAAAAGTGGCATTGAGTAAGAAATTATTGCCAAAACGAGCATAGCATAAGCACCCCAAAACGCCATGTGACCGTGCATTGCCGTAACCAATGTCCCATGAGTGTACATATTTACCTGAGGTAATGTATGAGCCGCTCCTAATAATCCAGCTCCTACGAATGAGGTAAGGGCACATCCAAGAGTCCAGTATAGTGCTAACTTATTCGGATGCTCTCGACCAGCTTTTCTATACATATTTATTGCAAAAAGGGCCATCGCTAAAAAGGCAAGTGGCTCCAATATAGAGAAGATACCGCCTATCATCAACCAATATTTTGGTGCTCCTATGTAATAATAGTGGTGACCAGTACCAAGTACTCCTGATAAGAAAGTCAATCCAACAATTACATAAAGCCATTTTTCTATTACTTCTCTGTCAACTCCAGTTAACTTTATAAGGAGGAATGCGAGAATACCACCCATAATCAACTCCCATACGCCTTCTACCCACAAGTGAACAACGTACCAACGGAAGAATGAGTCAAGTGTCTGGTTATCAAACCATATCATTCCTGGTAGATAAAGCAATGCTGCGAATAATAGCCCCATCACTAATACAATCCCTGTGGTAGTATGCTTTTTACCGTTCCACATTGTTAGAATTATATTCGCTAGGAATGTTAATACATTGAGAACTACAAGATAGTCCAATGGACGAGGAATCTCTAAGAATTTACGTCCTTCCCACCAGTTGAAGTGGAATCCGATAATAGCAGTAACACCGACTAATATCAATGATATCAATTGGATATATGCTAATTTCACAGAGAATAATTCTCTACCTGATTCTTCTGGAATAATATAGTGTGCTGCACCCATAAAACCTGTTAATAACCAT
Organism: Ignavibacteriota bacterium; assembly: GCA_020437395.1. Lineage (GTDB taxonomy): Bacteria > Bacteroidota > Ignavibacteria > Kapaibacteriales > UBA2268 > PGYR01. The sequence goes on from JAGQWJ010000004.1 coordinate 13,891, forward strand.
ACTACTAATAAATTAGTATGTGTTGCTCTTGCAGCATTAAAAGGTATCCAGTCGTGGAGTACATCAAGACCGATTCTGTCAAAACCCATTATAAATCCATAGACGATTTGCAATGTTAGCAATAGCATACATGTCGCAAAAAACCAAAAGGATACTTTTTGTGATTCATATTTCATTTTAATACCTATAGATTTGTTATTTAAGTTTTGATAAAAATTCTACCATTTCTTCACGCTCAGCATCTGAGAGAGGCAGTTTAGGCATTGCTGTTCCAGGTTTGACAGATTGAGGATCGGAAATCCATTTCCTCAAATAATCAGCATCAAATTTATTTCCAACACCATCAAGAGCCGGACCAACATTCCCACCTGAACCACCAAGCGAGTGACAAGCGGAACACAATGACCATTTGCTCGGCTTTTCTTCTACCGCTGCACTACCAGTAGTTGTGATTACTGTTGATGCAAAAGCTCCTTTATCAGGTTCAGGAGGAAATCCATTCAAATCTATCTCACCAACCCATTTGAAAAATGCTATTAAATCAGCTTTTTCTTCTTTAGTAAAGTTATATTTGACCATTTTTCTTTCACCTGGGAACATAGCTTCAGGATCATCCATAAATACATCTATCCAATCAGGTCCACGCCTTTCATATACTTTTGTTAATTCAGGTGCGTAATATGCACCTTCGCCCATTATTGTGTGGCAACCCATACAATTATTCTCATCGAACAGCCGTTTTCCTCTAACTACCTCTGCACTCATATTCTGCGAATTGGTCTGTTTATCGACGTGATTTACTACTGTATCGTATGATAAGTAGAAAAACACACCCGTAAAGAAGACGGTTCCGACAACGAAAAATGTCCTTGCTTGATTCTTCGAGAGCATATTAAACCCCTTTAATTTATAAATGATTACTGAATGACTAGACAAAAATAAAAAAAATATTTTGCATTACAAGATAAAAAGACATTTTTCTCTTAAATTATACTTGTTTCTTTTAGGCGGTTATTTTAATTTCTTATATATCAGAGAGTTCTTACCCTAATATTGTTGCAAAATTTTTTTTATGTTAGTAAGTATTTCTTTGCTTCTTACAATAGGATTGTCATCAAATAATAATTCGAAATTTGAAGCTATTATTTCTTCTGGATGGATTATGTACTGGGTATTAGATCCTATTTGCTCGAAAAATCCCGTAATCTCACTAACTTGGAGTATTTGCTCCTTCCCATTTTTTATGAAAAGTTCCATTCTGTTTTCATCATTTTCTTTTAATTTTAGGAACCCGACTTTCATGTAATCGAACATAACTCCACCACTATATTCCTTGCCTGAATATAAAACCATAGCACATTTTACTTCTTCCCCACTTTTGTCTTTCAGTTTAATGTACGCGTCCATATTGGGAGCATCAGGATTGGAAATAGTGAAATTCTTGAGATTAGTAGTAATGTTAATCTTATTGCAAGTTGTAAATCCAATCACCGAATATAACTGAGTTCGAAGGTCGGGATTATATCTAGATATAACGTGAAATAATTCGTGAGCAATAACACTTTTGACTTTAGATACTGGCATTAGGAATACATCTTTGCTAAGGACTATATAATTCAACCGAGTATATCCACCAGCGCCTTTGTTTTCTTCCATTGTAGTTTTAATGAAAGCAATCTCGTCAGGTAACTCGAATTTGAATTGTTGCTTTATTGCACTTTCAGATATGACTTTAGTAAGTGAATCGAGTAAAAATCTTTCATTTTCGTCCCAATCTAAAACCTGCTCTTGAGTAAATTTATTCAGATTCTCGACTGTAGGTTCAGCACCATGAACACGTAGCTCCAAATCAAACTTAGAAAGTGACCTTGAGTAATCATCATCTTGTACTATCAACGCTCTACCTTCTTCGGCGGTTACAAATTTCGATACAGAGTAAATATCTTTAGAAAATAAATTGCTCGTTGCTAATATTAATGCAAATAAAACTAGAATTGAAAGAGTATATTTTTTCATTTATTTAGAAGTCTTGATGATTATGAATTTATTTAATTTAATGAAATTATCTGAAATATGTATTAAATTGAGATTATGCGGTGAATAAAAGAGCTATTCTCCGCATAATTTAGGTCGATTAGCTTGTTTTTGCGGTGAATAAAGATGAAGTACTAGTTATGAGCTTAAAGTCAAGATAAAATATTAATCTACTTCCTTTCACTTATACTTTGCGGTTTGCTAATGGTAATTGAGTTTATATGTGAATACTTTACTGTTAGTTGATAAACGAAGTATATAGAAACCACTTTCTAAAAAACCAAAGTAAACTTTGGATGAGGGTAGTAACGATGTAATTCTTTTACCATTTATACTAAAAACTTCTATATCAATTATATAAGGTAATATTTCGGGATTTAGATTAAAGTAAGATTCTCCGAAACTAATAATTTCTTTTTTATTTTCAACAGATGACTTAGTAAATTCGAAAATTTCACTAGTAAGTTCACATCCGTTTACATCATAATATTTTGTGTATATATTCTCATTGTTTTTAGGAATATAATATCGACCTGAATGAATTATTTGATTTGATAATTCACTATACCAATCAACGGTAGCGTATTGCGTAAATAAAGTATCCAATCTTTGAGATATTATCGGTAATTCACTGGCTGGTGAATTTACTTTTATTTTAAATACTGTATCTCGTAATACTGCACTAGTACTATATCTAGCTTTATTCATGAAGATATTTGTAATCTCAATTTCACCTGGTTCTACTTTAGAAGGGAAAAAATAAAAACCACTCAGTGGGTCTGACTCTTTATTGTTTTTCGTAACCCATTCTACACCTTCACCAGTAAAACTATTGTTTGATTCTTCTATATAGTTTTCAACTGACATTAATGTTTTTAATTGAACTTCATCCCCATTAAAACAATACTCTGTTGAATCAACCCTATTAAAATAAAAGGCATTAATATCTTCATTAACTTCTTCAAATCTATATATCCTTCTACAAGCATAAATTGCTGAGCTACCTATAAATATTAAATTATCGGCTAAACCTCTTGCAAATTCTTTTGGAGCATAACCCTCTTTCCAAGTAATACCACCATCAAAACTCTCTGACCATCTACTATTATTGCATCTGAAACCGTGATTTTCATTTTCAAAAGCAATTACGCTGTATAAACTAGCGATGGGTTCATCAGATTGATAAATTATTTTCCAAGATCTTCCTCCATTGGTAGTTTCTAGCACATATTCATAACTAAGATGAGCTCCTGGTTTAGGATAAATTGTCTTTATTGCAACACCGAACCCATAATCCTTATTTAAAAAATATACATTTAATAAATTTGCTTGTTCAGTGCTATCATTTGGTAATCCGTCATCAAATAGATCTGTAAATTCACCTGTTATAAGATTGAAGTTTTCAAAACTATAACCACCACCATATCGATTTTTTTTTATAGCAATATTTACACTATCTAAGAAATAATTAAGTGATCTGTTACCAATTTCTTCAAAATAATAGACCTCATGGGTTAACCATCCATCAAATGTGACAGCTATTCTTGAGCTAGTAGTAGCAATCCCAATATTCTCATTAAACATATTCACATTTCTTACAATTGAATATGTACCTTTCAACGCAATCCTTCGAAAAGATTTCCCACCATCTTTTGTAATATCAATCACATTACTATCATAGTAACTCATAAAGAAGCAACTATCACTAATAATTGCACAATCCCCAAGATTCCAGACGCTATCTTTTAGTTCTGGTTTTCCAATTGGTCTATAATCTCTATTGAAAATTCTTAACCAAGATTGACCTTTATCTGTACTTTTATATAACCTATTTGTCGCAGAATGATTAGCAAATATATAGCAGGCACTATCACCTATACTTACAAGTTCTGTGAATTCTTCAAACTCACCTTCTGAATAATGCTTTTCTACCCAATTCTTTACTTGAGAATAAAGACTTAAATTCATCAGAATCATTAAACAAATGACCAAGTTTCCAATCGTAATAAATTTCTTCAAACCTAATTCTCACTTAAAATATGAATTTTACTTACGTAGGATACAAAAAAAGAATGCCTTGCCAACGGGGGGAAGTGTCGGCAAGGCATGCAGCATAAAAGGAAATTACGACAGATGTCGTAGAGCAAGAGACGAGATTCGAACTCGCGACCCCAACCTTGGCAAGGTTGTGCTCTACCAGCTGAGCTACTCCTGCTTTTTTAATATAATCTAGAATAGTTCTGAGAACTTTTCGACAACTATATTCTTGACATTATCAATATCAACATCTGTGCCAATTTCGTCCCTTATGGAAGTTACTTCTTTATCGTCAATCCCACAAGGAACAATATAGTCAAAATCTTTTACATTATTGCAAACATTGAGTGCAAATCCGTGTGAAGTAACCCACCGAGAGCAATGCAGACCAATAGCGCAGATTTTGCGTTGGTTTTCTACCCAAACTCCTGTTAGCCCCTCTACTCGGCTCGAGGCGATGCCTAGCTCGCCCACAGTACTGATGATTGCTTCTTCTATTTCGCGTAAGAACCAATGCAAATCTGGTTTGAAATCATTAAGATTAAAAATTGGATAACCAACTAGTTGGTTTTCATTGTGGAGGGTTACATCTCCCCCACGGTTTATGTCTATTACATTTATATTGTGGTTTTCATATTCTTCTCTGGGTAATACCAGGTTATCGTAGCTCGAGTTTCTACCCATAGTGATGACTAGTGGGTGACTACAAAGGACTAAAGTTGATTTTTTTTCTCCTTTTTGGATAGCGGTTACTATCTCTTTTTGCTTCTCCCACGATTCTTGGAAGTCTAACAAACCCCAATCTTGTACTTCAAATTTCATCTATGGTAATTTCCTGAATATAGTAAATCTTAGTAACATCTCGAAGAAAAGTAGCACAAGTGCAGCAATTGCAAATGGGTAGTATTTCTCAGTATAGTTGCTGTAGTATGCCACATCTACTTTAGTCTTCTCGAGTTCATCAATTTGTTTGTATATATCCGAAAGCGATTTAGTATTTGTAGCCCTGAAATACTTCCCATCTGTAATTTCAGCAATTTTCGTAAGTAATTGTTCGTTTATTTTTACTTCTATATATTGGCTACGCATTCCGAATGGTGTTTGAACGGGATACTTTGCTTTTCCTTTGGTGCCGACCCCAATAGTATAAACTCTTATGCCAAAAGTCTTTGCTATATCAGCAGCTGTTTCAGGTGAAACTGAACCAGCATTATTATCGCCATCAGTCAACAGTATCACTACTCTGCTCTTTGCTTCACTTTCTTTAAGTCTAGAAACAGAAGTGGCTAATCCCATACCGATTGCAGTTCCATCTTGCACCATACCCGTTTCTAACTTGTCTAGTAATTCTTTTAGTATTGTGTGGTCCACAGTGATAGGGCTTTGGGTAAAACTCTGTCCAGCGAATACAACTAGCCCGATTCTATCATTTGGTCGGTTATCAATGAATTCTTCTGCTGTCTTCTTGGCAGCTTTTATTCTATTAGGTTGCAAATCTTCTGCCAACATTGAAGTAGAAACGTCTAATGCTAAGACTATATCAATGCCCTCAGTTGTTACCTCTTCTTCTCCCGAAGTAGTTTGTGGTCTTGCTAAAATTATGGCAATAAGTCCAATTATAATTAATCGAATAAAAAAAGGTAATTCTCTGAGTCTTACTTTCCAGTTTTTTGTGCCATCAAAGGGCTTTGTATCAGAATAATATAGAGTCGCTTTACGTTTGTTTGAAATAAAAATTTTGTAAAGAATTAACAAAGGTATTACAGCCAATAACCAAAAATATTCCGGATTAGCAAATTCAACATTATTGAACATTTTCACCTCCTTCAACTTTATCACTCAATGGCTTTGCCCTCTCAACTAACTCAAAAGCGTATTTTAGAGATTGCGTATTATTCTCTGGTAAAGGATTTGCTTTAGCAAATTTCGATAAATCAGAATATTGGTTAATATATTCTAAATACGATTTGCAATCTGAATCAAACATTTTTTGGTTTTCTAGTGCCGCTACTAACTCATGACTTGTTAGTTCTTTCGTTTTTATACCATATATTCTGTGATAATAAACTCTCAGAACATCTGTAATTTCCGTATAATATTTTTTGAAATAGCCATTTTGCCACAGTCGTTCTTGTTCAATTCTCCTTAGTGACTCAACAGCGAGTATGTAGGGCGGGATATTCGGATCATAGTCAATATCTTCCTTATCATCAACTTTCGATTTTCTTTGTCTGATATAATAGATGATTGCAGCAATGATAAATAGTAATAATACGATTCCACCAATCCAATATAGCAATGAATTATCAGAATAGTTCACATCCAATATCCCTTTTATATCTTTGATTGACTGAGTTGTATCAACTGGGGGTAAATTATAGTAAAGTATCAGCGAATCAGAATAGATTGTATCGATATTACCATTGCTCTTAAAAAGCATAGAGAGTCTTGGAATAACAAAACTGCCAGAATCATAAGCTGACACAGTAAATCTTTTTGAAAGTGAGAAGCTATTCTTATTCCTTAAAGTGTCTATTTCGCTTTCTTCAATTAATTCAATTCCCTCAACTTGGTCTAAATTGAAATAAGGCAAAGATACTTCGATTGGTTCTTTGGAATTAAATTGAAGCTTTAGATTAACCAAATCTCCAATCATCACATTATTCGTGTCTGAAGATAAAACTAATGATTGTGATTTGGAAACAGATATAAAACTGAATAATAATAATGCTGTAATTAATAACTTAATCTTCATAGCTTGACAAAACGTTTGCTTATTGTAAATTTATCAAATTTTAATTGTAAAATATATTGACCTGGTTGTAATCCACTAATATCAAAATCATAAATTTGTTGTGAGCTTTTAACTTCATAATCAGTAGAATTTAATGCTTTACCTTCGCTGCTATAAAGTTTAATATTCGTGGGATTTAAACCCAATTTCTTCAAATCAAGTTTCAAATAATTCTTCGCAGGATTAGGGTATAAAGCTATATTTTTTTCGATGTACTTACTATTAACAGTAGATTTTGGTTCTGTTGTAAAATTGAATTTTTCATCAAAACCACTTGAATCTAAATCATTGAAAGCCATAACTCTCCAAAAATACTTAGTTCCCGATTTTAAACTAAAGTTATACGAGCCTTCATCGGTAATTCCCTCAAATAGAATGTTATTAAAAAAACCATTGTTTGAGATTTGTACTTTATATTTAATCCCTTCAATATTAAATTTCTCCCACTGAAGCACAGCATTCACTGGGACGTTTACAGCACTTTGTTCAGGCGAAATTAGTTTTGGGGTTGTCATGCCAGTCTGGAATTTCCAAACATCCGAGAACTCTCCCCTACCACCGGAATTTATTGCAGCAACACGCCAATAGTAAGTTCTAAATCCTCTTTCTAACCCTATGGCAGTAGTAACGTTAGAATCAATATTGTTTTTATTATATACAATGTTATTGAACTCTGAGTCTGTTGCTATTTCAATATTATAATAATAAGCGTCTATAATACTTTTCCATCTAAGTTCAACTCTGTCCGAAATATATTCTGAATTATTTATTGGATAGCTCAAAGCAACTTTATCAGGTGCGATAGGGAAGTCAGTTAAATATGTTCCATAGGCACCTGTCGCATAAGTCCCAGCAACAGTATATCCGTCAATTGAACGTGAGTCGAGAGTAAATACATTATTATATCCAATAGTGTTCTCGCCTTCTTGTTTCCAAACCGTCCCAATTCCGTTCAGTTCTTTAGTTAAATAGAGACCAATCGAAGTACCTGCCAAATATGCTTTTTCGCCATTGTATTCGATAATTTTTACATCATTAATCGCTGGGCTCGCACCTGTGCCAAAGTCGTTATCTTCTAAATTACCTCCAACATCTTCCCATACTTGTCCACCGTTCGTTGTGTGGAAAATACTCCTAACGTTATAGTTAGAAAAACAAATTAAAACATTGAATGCATCATCAGGGTCAATTGAAATTGAAGAGACATAACTACCATCGGAAAATTCTTTACTTCTTATTAGTAACGGTTCACTATCACCTATATTAGAATTATCAATACGATATACATTACCAAGATTAGTACCATAGTAAAGTACGTTAGCAGGTTTTTTAGAAACTTTAATAGCTGTAATTCGCTCCCCTGTAGTATCTGCTTCATCGACTAATGTTTTTTTCAATTGATTCCATTCTGTTGATATACTATCAAGTGATTTGAAATCTCTCCATCCAGTGGCCGGAAAATTAGTCATTTTAACTTTAGACAAGTCATTGTTCCTCCAGACTGTTTTACCACCTGCGACATACATTATATTGTTGTTATTTGGATCTAACGAAAATGGAGTATTCCATATAAAGTCCTTGCCTCCAATTGGGTCAATCCTAGCATAATTGATAATTTTTCCGTTCTCATCAAGTTCAGATTTATAAAATTTAATATCTGGTTCATAGGATGAATTTTGTGAGGTTATAATGAATTTACTACTATCAGCGATAGCACAATTAAACCCATCAGCTCTTAAGACTTCAGTCCAATGAGATTTCTGGTCAAATGAAGTTGAATAATTTGTCCCATTATCTTGGAACCCACCAATCAAATGTCCGCTTTTAGTAGCATGGTCTATACCAACACTATATAGTTGAGTAGTATTGTAACCTTCATTCAGCGAAATCCATTCAGTATTTGGGCCTCTATTGTCCAAAGTTTTGTGTAAACCTCCATCAGTGGCAGTGTACATTATGTCGGGGTTAGAAGGTAAGAATACCAGATTATGTTGGTCTGCGTGGTGGTTAGGGTATCTATAAAAATAGTCACATTCATCTGTTGGACAAGTACCGCCAATAACTTCAAAATCATTCTTCTGCCAAGCGGATTTTGATCTATATAGATTGACAGCACCAATATAAACAATATTTGAGTCTTTAGGATGTACTTTTATATGTAAGTCATAGCCTCCCTGAGAGTTCATTTGATGTCTGACTAACTCTGGGTTTGGAATATTAGCCGATAAATCAGTCCAAACACCATTCTCGCCTTTTCCATCGCCCAACTTGTACTCATAGCGATAAAGACTATGCCATAAAGAATCATTCCTTGAGTTAGTTGTCATCGTGCCGAATCCAGGGGTTTCACCAACAAAATAAACTCTGTTTTCGTTTTGTGGATCAATACCAATTGCAATTCTATTATATTTTTCAGGGAAGTTCTTTGGAGTAATATTAGTCCAAACCCTACCGTCAATTGATCGATAAATCCCTTTAACATTTGAGGGAAAATTGTTTCCTCCGTTTGACGACAATGCAGCATAGAATACTCCATCTGAGGTCACCTCTATATCCGAATACATACTCGAACCATTAGAAATTCCATTACCAATAACTGGCGTCCATGTCGTTCCTCCGTCTGTGGAACGAATTATACCACCTAAAGCCAAAGCAACATAAACTTCATCTCTGCTTTCTGGTGCATTTGGATTAGTTCTTATTCGATAAATAAAATCGAATTCATTGTCCCAAAATCCCACTGAACCTTTGACAGTAGAAGGCAATTTGAACCATAACTCACCATTGTCTGTTGATTTATAGACTCCATTCCCATAGGAACGAGAGCCCAATCTTTCACCAGTACCGTGGTACCATATATGTTGTTTACCCGGTCTTTTATCTTGATCTATAGTAGTTATAGAGGGCAGTTGATTATTCTTTGTTTTCTTACTCCAAGTTTTACCACCATCAGTTGATAGAATAACACCTGCGTCAACTCCACCAGCAAGGATTCTATTTTCATCATTTACGTCTAAGGCCAATGCACGAGTACGACCACCAATGTAGTAAGGGCCGCGACTTGTCCATTCGTTCAGACTTTGTACTTTTCCATTCTTTCTGTAATCTGGGTCTTTCTCTTTCATTCTTTGAGCAAATTGCAACTCTAATTGCCTTATGTTATCCGGTATCTTACCAGTAACAGGGTCTTTATATCTATCAATTAACCATTTTTCATACTTTTTTGTGAACACAGTCCGTCCATCATCCTTCTTATTTGGCGACAAATCCATAAAATAATAGGCAACAGCGATAGTAGTAACAGCAAGCAATACAGTAGCAATTTTTCTCATAATCTATCTCCGACTCTCACGATTTTTGAAAAACTGGCGTAGCGGTATAATATAAGATTCATCTGTTCTGAGTTTAATTATGTCCACTTTGTTTTTCATAAGTAAACTCTCAAGTTTAAAATTATAATCACTTCGCTCTTTTTCAAATTTAGCAATTGTTTTTTTATCGGAAGTATCTATCCACATAGTTTTTCCAGTTTCAGAGTCTTCTACATTAACCAAACCAATATTGGGTAGATGATTTTCCTTTTCGTCATATAGCTTTACGGCAACCAAGTCGTGTCTCTTTACTACTATTCTCAATGGGTTTTCAAACTGTGGACTTATAAAATCGGACATCAAAAACACAATAGCTCTCTTTTTCACTACACTTGTGAAGAATTCTAATGCTGCGCCAATATTAGTCTTTTTAGATTCAGGTTCAAACTCAATCAGCTCTCTAATAATTCGTAGAATATGAGATTTGCCTTTCTTAGGAGGGATATATTTCTCTACTTTATCGGAGAAAAATATTACACCAACTTTATCATTATTCTGAATAGCTGAGAAAGATAAAACGGCAGAAAGCTCAGTAATTAAGTCTTTTTTAGATTGGTCACCAGTACCAAATATTTTAGACCCTGAGACATCTACCAATAGCATAGTCGTTAGTTCTCTTTCCTCTTCGAATATCTTGATATAGGCATCTCCGGAACGAGCCGTTACGTTCCAATCTATAAGACGAACATCATCTCCTGATTGGTACTCACGAACTTCGCTGAAAGCCATACCCCGACCTTTGAAAGCTGTATGATACTCACCAGAGAATAATTGATTAGAAAGACCTCGAGTTTTTATCTCTATCTTTCTTACTTTTTTTATTAGCTCTTGAGTTTCCACGATCTATGGTACTTCTATGTTATCAATAATCTTGTTTACTATATCTTCAGATGTTAAATTTTCTGCTTCAGCTTCGTAAGTTATACCTACTCTATGACGAAGTACATCTAGAGCAACTGCTCTTATATCTTCTGGTAACACATAACCACGTCTCTTGATAAAGGCATAAGCTTTTGCAGCTTTTGCTAGTGAAATAGTAGCACGCGGAGAACCCCCGAATGATATAAGATCTTTCAATTCACCAAGTTTATATTCCTCTGGATATCGAGTAGCAAATACAATATCCATTATGTATTTCTCGATTTTCTCATCCATATAAACTTCTTTTACTACATCACGAGCTTTGATAATATCATCAGGGCTCAATATCTTAGAAACTCTTGGGAAAGATTTCTCAAGGTTCATTCTAAGGATTTGTCTTTCTTCTTCTTTCGTAGGGTAACCTACTACTAGTTTCAACATAAAACGATCAACTTGAGCTTCTGGTAGCGGGTATGTACCTTCTTGCTCCAGTGGGTTTTGTGTAGCTAATACTAAGAATGGTTCTTTTAGAGGAAAAGTATTATCGCCAATTGTAACCTGTCTCTCTTGCATCGCCTCTAGCAAAGCACTTTGCACTTTAGCAGGAGCACGGTTTATCTCATCAGCAAGAACAAAATTAGCAAATACTGGTCCTTTACGTACGTGGAATTTTTGTTCTCCTTGATTATATATCATAGTACCAACTACGTCAGCAGGTAACAAATCAGGGGTAAATTGGATACGTGAGAACTCCCCATCAATCGCATTAGAAAGAGTATTGATAGCAAGTGTCTTGGCCAATCCTGGCACACCCTCTAGCAATACGTGCCCATTAGAAAGCAATCCTATAAGGAGTCTTTCTACCATATATTTTTGTCCGACTATCACTTTACTCATTTCCATCATGAGCAAGTCAATAAATCCACTTTCTTGCTGGATTCGGTCGTTTAATTCTTGTATATCAGTCATTTTTCATCAATTTTATAATTGAACATATTTATTATCTATTTTTACTGAACATATTACGAAAAGAATGCGGAATTGTTTGGTTGTTTATGAAGAAAATTTCGAATTTTAAATGTTGTTGTTGTACTTCTGATTTATTAACTTAGTGAATAACAATCCATCTATTTTTATTATGTATAATTTAAGAATATTTTCAATCATTTTCAGCTTACTTGCAATTATTTCTACAACATCAATTATATCTGCGTTTGAATTAGAAACTGATTCCGAAGATCTAAAAATAATCAAACTTTCAGAACACACTTATCAGCATATATCATATCTGCAAACAGAAAGTTGGGGCAAAGTAGCTTGTAACGGAATGATAATAATAGATGACAGCGAAGCATTAATTTTCGATACACCGGCAGACAATGAAAGCTCTAAACTTTTATTCGAGCATCTAATTAGTAACGGAGTAAAAATAAGAGGAATAGTACCAACTCACTTCCATGAGGATTGTGTAGGTGGACTTCTTGAGTTCAAAAATGAAGAAATTCCCATATATATATCGAATAGAACATTAGCTTTATTAGAAAAAGATGACCAATATATAGGATATGAGTTCTTGACTTTTGATAATGAATTGACACTAAATATAGATGAAAGCTCAGTAGTGTTAGAATACTTCGGAGCTGGCCACACAGTGGATAATGTGACTGCATATTACCAAAAAGATGAATCAATCTTCGGAGGTTGCCTCGTAAAAGAAGTAGGTGCTACGAAAGGAAATCTAGCCGATGCTGATATCAAGGAGTGGTCTAATACTGTCTCTAAAGTAAAACATAAATATCCGAATGCTAAAGTAGTTATACCAGGCCATGGCAATGCAGGTGGTATTGAATTATTGGATTATACGATTGATTTGTTTGAGGGAGATAGGGAATGAACCAATTCCAAGGCACATACGAGCTAATAGAAAAATATAGTATCCGAGTAGATGGCTCCAAAATACATCCGTGGGGAGAAGATGTAAAAGGTATGATAATTTATACCGACAAACATGTTTCAGCTCAGTTGGGTGTAAAAAAGAGAAAAACTTTAAGTGATTTTAATTTTAGAAATGCTACTGAGCAAGAAGCACAAGAAGCATTCACCACTTATATAGCTTACTTCGGGTCTTATGAGGTGAAGGATGGATATGTTATTCATGATGTTCAACAGAGTTTATTCCCTAATTGGATTGGTCATAAAGTAAAGCGTTACTACCGTTTCGAAGTGGATTTTCTTCACTTAGAGGCAAAAGAGATTGCCGAAACAACAGGTTTAAATAAAACAGTGTTGGTATGGAGACGGTTGTCATAACAACTAAAATATGAATATAATTGCATCGTCTTAGCAAATACAAAATTTGTTACACTGGAGTTAGTTATGGCAATAGAAAAGTACAGCAAAGCAGAGCAAGGTTATGGCGAGTTCAACGGCGGAGCAATAGTCGAAAACAAACCGATTGGCTTCCCGCAAGATGGCGGTGGCGGAAGTCACCCATATTCAAACCTATTTTATTGGGCTAAAGCTGATACTGTAAACGGCAGTACAATAGGTGAGCATCCTCATCAAGCATTCGAGATATTATCATTCGTATTGGAAGGTGATATAGAGCATTATGACAATCACAACAATAAGTGGTTTCCACTGAGTAAAGGTGATGTGCAGGTTATAAAATCCGGAAGTGGAATATATCACGCTGAGAAAATGAACCCTGGAGCTAGTATATTTCAGATATGGTTTAATCCTGACATTAAGGTAACGCTCAAAAATAAAGCTGAGTATGCAGATTATAAACAAAGCGTTTTCAATGTAATAGAGAATGATAGCTATTCAACTAAGATTATGATTGGAAATAATTCACCCATCGAATTAGTAAGTGAGGGCGTAGAAATACAAGAATTAACAGCAAAATCTGATTTCGAATTAGAACTGAAATCCGATAGATACCATTCATTCTACATGCTATCAGGTGAGGCTGAGTTGAATGGATTAGAAATAGTTCAAGACGATTTTATAAAGATTAGTGACGAAGGAAAAGCAAGCTTTACTAATCAAAGTGGTTTAAGATTGTTTTATATTTCGAACCCTAAAGAATTGACACACAGAACATATTACGAAAGCAATAAGAACAAATATAATTAATCTTTTATATTGGTTTATTCCAAGATATGTCAGTTTCTATTTCTTAGATTCTTAACACCCAATTCACTTTATGAGTTCAAAATGACGGTGTCCACGCCACGCTATGGGGAATTTAATTGTAGAGATGTATTGCACACTCTTAGCAGTACCGGATTGCATAAGTCTCTACGAAACTACTCCTACCCTCAACTCAAATCGCCCCAATAGTCACGGTCTAAGCTGCGATATTGGATAGCTTCGCTTATGTGGAGTGAGTTAATGTTTTCGTCTCCGGCTAGGTCAGCGATGGTTCTTGAGACTTTTAATATTCTATCGTATGCACGAGCAGAAAGCCCTAGCCGCTCCATTGCAGTTTGTAGGAGTGATTGTGAAGCAGCATCTAGTTTGCAATGCTCTCTTATTAATTTACTTCCCATATCTGCGTTTTTATAAACGTTTCTTTGCCCCTCGAATCGAGCAGATTGAACTTGTCTTGCTTTTATTACTCGTTCTCTTATAGCTTCTGATGATTCTCCTTTTCTGTCTGAAGATAACTCTTTATAGTTTACAGCTGGTACATCTACGTGTATGTCTATTCTATCGAGCAATGGACCAGATATTTTGCTTAGATATCGCTTTATTTGCTGCGAAGTAGAACTAGATTTATCTATTGACTCGCCGTCAGGCGTGGGGTTCATAGAGCAAACTAGCATAAAGTTAGCAGGGTAATCTATAGTCATTTTGGTACGAGAAATTGTTACTTGTTTGTCTTCGAGAGGTTGCCTCATTACTTCTAATACATCTCGCTTGAATTCAGGCAATTCATCTAAGAAAAGTACACCATGGTGAGCAAGTGATATTTCCCCTGGTCTGATATTCGACACTCCCCCACCGACTAAAGCTGCGTTGGAAATAGTATGATGTGGAGAGCGGAATGGTCGTGTAGTTATCAATGCTCTCTCTTTACTTAGCATCCCAGAGACAGAATGAATCTTAGTTGTCTCCAAGGCCTCATCGAGAGTTAAGGGTGGCATTATGCCTGGCAATCTTTTTGCTATCATAGTTTTCCCACTGCCCGGAGGCCCAATCATAAGAAGGTTATGACCACCGGCGGCAGCAACTTCCATAGCCCGTTTTACGTTCTCTTGTCCCTTTACATCATTAATATCAAGCATAGATATGCTCTGGTCAAACTCGAATATTTTCTTCAAATCTACTTTTCGAGGTTCAATTTGGATTTTTCCTTGCAAGAATTGTACTGCTTGTCGCAAATCTTTAATTGGTATAACATCTATTCCTTCTACCATCGCGGCTTCGTCCGCATTCTCTTCGGGAATTAATATCTGTTTGAATCCTTCCTCTTTAGCTTTTATTGCAATAGACAGAGTACCTCTGACTGCACGTAGGCTACCTTCGAGTGAAAGCTCACCAAGTATAAGTTTATCTGTCAAATTTTCTTGATCTATAACCTTTGTTGAAGCTAATATGCCCAAAGCGATTGGTAAGTCGAAAGCACTACCATCTTTCCTAACATCTGCTGGTGCTAAGTTAATTGTAATCTTTTTTAATGGGAATAAGTAGTCGGAATTCTTTATAGCTGCAGAGACTCTTTCACTCGACTCTTTGACTGAAGAGCTTGGCAAACCAACAATAGTGATTTTGGGTAATTGCGAATCCAAATGGCATTCTATTTCGACTAGAAATGCGTTTATTCCTAAAACTGATGCTGAAAATAATTGAGAGTACATATATTTTGTTATATTCGATTTGTAAGAATAGTAAATATAATAATATATTTTATAAACGATATAACATTTTTATCAAGTATGATTACTATACGTGAATTTGTCCAAAATAATGAGAGATTTATCATAGCTCACAGAGGTGCTTCTGGCACAATGATAGAAAATACTATGCCTGCATTCCAAAGAGCTGTGGATTTTGGTGCTAAAATGTTAGAAGTCGATATTCAAGTGTCTTCCGACAAAGTCCCGTTTGCATATCACGATGCCAACCTTAAAAGAATTAACCTCGATAAGAATACTTCAAAATTGTCTTCTGTTGAAATTTCAGAAATAAATTTAGATTTGGAGAAGAAAGAAAAAATTTCAATCCCAATGTTAGTTGATATACTTAGGTTTTGTAAAGATAAAGAGATATATCTGATTATTGAAATTAAGACAAACGAGGATTGCAGTTTCAATACAGAAGATGTTGATATAATCCTCGACACGGTCAGATCATTTGGATATGATGAAAATTGTCTTTTTGCATCTTTTTGTGTTGGAACCGTTCAATATATTAAGTCAAAAGATAAGGAGTATAATATTGCATCAATTGCACTTCCTGACAGTACACCAAAGAAACTATATGAAGAAACCAAATGCGATGTCTATATTTGCTCTATAGAGCAGTTGAACGAATCAGTAGTTAATGAATGTAAAGATTTGGGAGTATATCTTGGAGTATATTCGGCAGACAATGAGGAACAATTAGAAACATTATTAAAATTCGGGATAAACGCTATCGTAACGAATTATCCCGAAAGAATTTCTAAATTACTTGCTGCCAGGGATGATAGTTAGACTTATAATTTCATCTCCTCTTTTCACATCTATTTTGTATTTCAAACCTGCTTTTAAATCTGCTAATACGTTGGTATAATCATAGATATTTTTAATTGATTTATCTCCCAAATGAACTATAATATCCTCTGCTTGCAATCCAGCCTCATCTGCTGGGCCTCCACTTCTTACACCTGTTAATTTTACTCCTTCAACTTCGGCTACATAATCAGGAATAGTACCCAAGTAAACCGCAAATCCCCTAACATTAGTTTGCTCTGCCATTTCTACTTTTTTATATGTAATTTCAGTTTTACCTGACTGAATCTCATCGATTATCTTTGTTGAGAATTTTGCAATTCTTTCCATACCTTCGATATTCAAATTTTCAACATCATCAGTAGGACGGTGGTAATTGTCATGTAAATTAGTGAAAAATGCTATTACTGGGACTCCTTTTTTATAGAAAGAAGTTGCGTCCGTAGGCAAATAAGGATCATCGGTTACTCCGATATTAAAGCCAGCAATTATATTTTTCTTTTCTATTAACTTTCTCCAATTCTCAGCACTACCAGCTCCTTGCATTGATAATTTATTATCAGTCAACATACCAACCATGTCATAATTTAAGTATGAGTGGAATTTAAGCCCTTTGTCTTCTGCCTGTTCCATAAACTCTGAAGAACCTAGTAGCCCTAACTCTTCACCAGACCAAAAAGCAAATACTAAATTCTTTTTGATAGCTTTAGGATTATCTTTTTTCAATTGAGCATAGTATTCTGCTAATTCCATAACTACTGTAGTGCCAGAAGCATTATCATCAGCACCATTGTGTATATTGTGAATTGATTCACCGTCAGCTAAGGAACCGCCTTCTCCATAACCTAAGTGGTCATAGTGGCCTCCCATAACTATGTACTCATCTGAATTTTCGGCATATACAACGCCAACTATATTATTATCTGATGACTTAACTTTTTCAACCGAGTAATTCCCACTTATTTTTAACTTTGGGTCAAATGAGCTTTTTTCATGCGGATTATAATTATCAACTTTATCTTTTATTTTACTGAAGTCAGTATCTAATAATCTGCCAGCAGCAGATTCTGTTATTTCTGCTAAATACATTCCCGATTTTATATTCATCCTCACATCTTTCGGCTTAGTTATTTTTGTTCTTTCCGAAATAAAGATTATTCCAGCAGCACCTAATTCACGTGCAGTAAGCGTCTTGTACATTCTGGACGAATAGCGTGTTAAAGATTTTTGTTGCTCCTCATCTAAGTTAGATGGCATATCGTCAAGAACCATTACAAATTTGTCTTTTACATCTAAGTCAGCATAAGAATTCATCTGAAAATCTGACTCATCTGTCGTTTTGATACCAAAACCAGCAAATATTACATCTTCTTCGAATTGACCATTGTCAGTTGAAGCCAACGGCATAAAATCAGTTCCTGCTAACAATTTATTTTCTTTGCCTGAACTGCTAATTGTAGAAATGTAGTTCTCAGATTTTGATATTTCAATATCAGAAGTATATTCGAACGGTATTCTAAAATTATCAAAACCTTTGAGGGGCTTTAAGTCAAATTGTTCTAAATCAGAAACAATAAAATCAGCAGCAAGTCTTATTCCCTCGCTACCAGTAAATCTACCTTCCAATTCATCACTACTTAGGTACCTTACTTTCGCTTCAATTTCTTCTGCTTTAATAGAACCAGTATTAGTTACTTTTTTTTTATTTTCTCTCTTTGGAGCATTTTTCAATGCTTCTAGAGCGGCTTTGTGATTCCAATCAGCCATAAATAGCTGTGCTTTGCCATTAGAGGTTCTTCCGCTTGTCCAAACTAATTTATCTCCGTCTGGACTGAATACTGGTAGCCCATCGAATCGATCAGTGTTGGTAACTCTAACAGGTTCTTTTTCACCTAAATTATCAACTATGAATACTTCGAAATTACCATATCCATATTTATTTGACGCGAAAGCAATATACTCACCGCTTGGGTGGAAATAAGGAGCCCAAGACATTGATTCAAAACTTGTTATTTGTCTTAAGTCCGTACCATCTAAGTTCATTGTGAATACATCAGCTTGATGACCGTCTGAAGTGAATCTTCTCCATATTACTTTTTTACCATCGGGTGAGAAGAAAGGTCCACCATCATAACCAGGATTATCCGTTAATCTTTTTACATTACTTCCGTCCGCATCCATAATGTATAATTCGCAAAAATAAGAAGGATCGAATTCTAATTGTTTTTGTTCTTTCTCGCTCAATTCCCTATTGTAAGCACTCCTATTAGAAGCAAAAAGTATTTTTTTACCGTCTGGTGAGAATGATGCCTCAGCATCGTATCCTTCTTCTTTTGTCAACTGTTTGGGGTTCTGACCATCGAAATCAGCAATGAATACGTCCATAGTTATATCATAGTCCCAAGCATATCTCCGTTTTGTACTTGAAGCACGTATTTCGAACTCCTCTTTTTGCTTATCTTTGGCTTGTGGATCTAAGTGAGTTGAACTATAGAGAACTTTTCCATTATTGCTATTTTGTATAAAGGCACAAGTTGTTTTTCCAGTTCCATTTGATATTTGGTTTATATCACCAGTTTCGAAATCTAGCATAAATATCTGATAAAAAGGATTATCATCTATTCTTTCACTTTGGAATATTAGGTATCTACCATCTTGAGAAAAATACCCCTCGCCAGAACGTGCCCCCTCATATATTAGTTGTCGTGAGTTAGACAAAAAATCTGTCTCTTTCAAATCTTTTGCTGCTAACCCTATACTAAAGAGTGCTAATAACGAAATTCCAATTAAATTTTTCATAACTTTTCTCAATTTGTCAATTATTATTTCTACTAAACTATCGAATTATAATTTTATTATAAACTACACTTGGTACACATAAGCAATTTAATACATATTTGTCTTTTATTGATCATAAAAACACCCACACAATGAACACAGAAATAGGATAAGAATTGTCGCAATTAAATTCCTTTTTTAAGTTTGCTCCCATATTAAAAACTATTTAAAAAATATAAAAGGAAAGTTTAATGAAAAAAATTATGTTTCTTCTGACGGCAATGAGTTTGTTTTTCATCTCATGTAGTGATGACAACACAACTAATCCAGACAATAAGGATTACACAATCCCGGAAACTTATAGCTTTGACAATGTTGATTATAGTGGTCAGACTATTAGACTAGAAATGGTTGAAGAAATGGATGCAGTAATTCAAGATGCTAAAAATAATGGTACACCAATAGATATTCAGAAATTGGGTATGATGATTAGGAATGAAGGTAACCCATTTTCTTCAAATGAATTAAACGAAAGTGGCAAAGATATATTTTCAAAATTAGACTTAAGTAAAACTAGCTTTTTTACGAATTTAATAAATGATATGGCAGCTGTAAATACGACTGAAGTTGCTGAAAATGGTAAAGCAGGAAAAGTTACTTCTAATGATGGCAAGAAATCTTATCTTGTTAATGCACAAGGTTGGGACTACGGAGAGATATTAGAAAAAGGGTTAATGGGCGCTTTAATGCTACACCAAGTAGTTGGCTACACTAGTGAAGAAAAAATTGGAAATACAGTTGACAACAAAACTGTAACAGAAGGCAAAGGTACTCCAATGCAACATCATTGGGATGAGGCATTTGGTTATTTCGGTGCTACTAAAGATTTCCCAAAAGTTACAGAAGGAATTAGTTTTGTTGCAAAATATGCTAACGGCAGAAATGGGTTAATCGGCTTGAATGATATGATTATGAAAAATGGATATTTAAAAGGAAGAGCAGCAATTAATAATAATGATCATGATGCAAAGTGGGAAGCAGTTAAGCAAATTAGAAAAGGATGGGAATTAACCTTTGTTACTACGGCTATTCATTATTTAAACTTAGCAAAAGAAAACTATACTGATGACGCTCTAAGAACTCATACACTTTCTGAATGTTATGCTTTCCTTTGGTCAGTACAATTCAATCCAGAAAAAAATGGTAACTATTACCAAGAAGCACTTGATAAACTCGGCGAGAATTTTTGGACTATTACTATAGCAGACATTGATGCAACTAAAGAGATATTGGTAAGTGGTTATAATCTTGGCGATATAGCTGATGATTTATAACATAGATTAGTAATAAAAAATATAAAAGAGGGTATTCGAATACGTATAGCCCTCTTTTTTTAACCACACAAGGGTACACCTGAAAAATTAAAAATTGAGTTAAATATGTTATATTGTAAATTAGTGAAACTAATAAATATCAAAAGGAACGATATGAAAAAGATTTATTTAATTTTAGCAATATTAAGTATCATATTACTATCATGTAGCGAGGAGAATGGCACAAATCCTGACAAAGAACCTGACCCAAAAAAATATGATATACCCGACACTTATAATTTTGATAATGTCGATTTATCTCGTCAACTAACACAATTCGAAATGATTGATGAAATAAAGAAGACCATAATTGATGCCATAGAGAATAAAGTGTCTATTAATGCAGGTGTACTGAATAGAATGTACTATAATATTGGAACTCCTTTCAATAATCCAAATTTGAATGCGAGCGAAGAAAGTCTTTATACTGTTACCGATCCTCTTAGAACTTCATTTTTTGAATTCTATATAGCAGATATAAATAATGCATCGACAACAGGTACTGCCGCGAATAATAAAAAGGGGATTTTAACTTCAAATGATAATTCTCAAACAATTTTAGTTGATTCCGTAGGGAAAGAATACCTGGTTATGATAGAAAAAGGATTAATGGGGGCCTTATTCTTTTACCAAGTAGCTCAGGTGTACACTTCTGAAGCTAAAATTGGAAAAGATGTTGACAATAAAGAGGTTATTGAAGGAAAAGGCACACAAATGCAGTATAATTGGGATCAGGCGTTTGGCTATTTCGGTGCAACAATTGAATTCCCAAAATCGAACAGTAATATCAGATATGTTGCGAAGCTTTCGGACGAATTAGACGCTTTCTTAAATACCAATTCGTTACTCATGAAAGAAGGCTTTATTAAAGGGCGAGCAGCAATCAATAATGACGACAGTAAAGGAAAAAATGAAGCAATTGCAAGCATCAGAAAAAATTGGGAATTAGTTCTTGCAGCAACAGCAATCAGACACTTGACTGAAGCAAAAAAGAATTTTGAAGATAAAGCACTAAAACATCATAATTTGACCTCAGCTTGGATACTCCTTTGGTCAATCCAATATAATCCACAAAGCAATGGTTATTTCTATGAAAATGCGCAGGCAGAAATAGGAACAAATTTCTGGAATACAACAATAGATGGAATAGATAAGGCAATAGATATTTTAGTAAATGCCTATAATTTACAAGAGGTAAAAAATGCAAGTTAAGAGAATAATTCTTTTCGTATTACTCTCGGCAATAGCGTTATCATGCAGTGATGATAATGGTGGAAATTCAAAAATAGATATAGATAAAAAAGCACTCTTAGTGAATTATGCAGATAATCTGATAATTCCTTCGTTCGAGAATTTGTATCAGAATACAATTAGTCTGAACAATAGTTTTCTTGAACTTAAAAATGAGTATTCTGAACAAAACTTCAATAAATTTAGACAAGCTTTTTTTGTTTTACAAGATAGTTGGCAATTTTGCTCTGCTTATGGATTTGGACCAGCAGAAGAAGTAGTATTAAGACAGGCCTTGAATACTTTCCCAACAGACACTTTAAGGATAAAATCAAATATTGAATCTGGAAGTTATTCGCTTGTTACCTCAGCTAACTTTAAAGCAAAAGGAATACCTGCATTAGACTATTTGTTGTTCAATGTGAACTTAGACACAAAGGAGTCTGTTTTCACTGATAGTAAAACACTTCAATATATTGAAGATATTATATTAGATATGAAAACTAACATCGAGTATGTAAGAAATGAATGGGTCAATTATAGAGAAGTTTTTATATCAAAGACTGGAAACGATGCTGGCAGTTCATTATCATTAATGATAAATGAATTTGTCAAAGATTATGAGATTGCCAAAAGAGCAAAAGTTGGTTTTCCTCTAGGAGTTTCTCTGAGTGATGTATTGCCATTTCATTTTGAAGCTCCATATTCATTGAACTCATCAGGATTGTTGATTTCCAACTTGCAATCATACAGAAGTATTATTGCTGGACCAATAGAAAATGATTTGACTAAGACTGATAATTTGTATGAATATTTGAGCGAACTTTCCGCTACAAGAAATGATGCTCTTTTAGCTGATTTAATACTATCGGAACTAGATGAATCTATTGATTTATTGAATAAAATGGATATTCCATTCAGGAAATCTTTAGAAATACCTTCAGAAAAAGAAAAAATTGAAGCTCTATATAAAAATATGCAAGAGAGTGTAGTCTTGCTAAAAACAGATATGGTTTCTGCAATGGGAATATTAATCAACTATCAAGACAATGATGGGGATTAATAAGTACTTTAGGGAATTACTTTTTGAAGAAGTTAGACCCGAGCCATTAGCTTTTTTCAGAATAGTTTTTGGGTTGCTAATGACCTTTTCAACTATTCGATATATTTCAAATGGTTGGATAAATAAGTTTTTCGTTCAACCTCAATATTATTTCAAATATCCTTATTTCCATTGGGTTCAAAACCCTGGCGAAATAGGGATATATTTTTTGTTCGGTACTTTGTTATTAAGTAGTATCCTGATAACTATAGGATATAAGTATAGGTTCGCCTCCATCGCTTTTCTTTTATCGTTTCTCTACATTGAGCTAATAGACATAACTTATTATCTCAATCATTACTATTTCGTGTCACTTATTGCATTTATAATGGTTTTTTTACCGGCGGAGAGATGCTTTTCGCTTGATGCGAGTCGGTATGGTGAAACCAAAACGATACCAAATTGGACTATTCTAATAATAAAGTTTCAAGTTGCCATAGTCTATATTTTTGCAGGATTGGCTAAGCTAAATTATGATTGGCTGATTGATGCCATGCCTTTGTCTATCTGGTTGCCAGCTAATTCACATATACCTATAGTAGGTGGATTACTTAAATTGAAGTTTACTGCATATCTTTTTAGTTGGTTTGGCGCAATTTATGATTTGTTTATCGTACTTTTCCTTATTTATCCAAAGACGAGAAAAGTCGCCTATTTTTTTGTAATAGTATTCCATCTTTCAACCTCAGTACTTTTCAATATTGGAGTGTTCCCTTACGTTATGATAGCTCTTACTACTATCTATTTTGACAAATCATTTCAAGTAAACATAATTACGAAGCTTAAAAATTATATTAATTATAAAACAAAATTTGTAACTACACATAGTTACAGACCTATTATCAAATCTATTATTATTACTTCTATCCTTATTTTTACAATTGTACAGATTGCAATTCCCTTAAGGTTTATGTTTTACAAGGGAGATTTATTCTGGAAAGAAGAAGGTTATCGTTTCTCGTGGAGAGTAATGCTAATGGAGAAAGCAGGAACAGTATTCTTCAGGGTACATGATAGGGATAATGGTCGTAATATAGAAATTGTAAATTCCGATTATTTGACTGCTAACCAAGAGAAACAGATGTCAACTCAACCGGATCTTATTCTTCAATTTGTGAAGATAATTGAAGAAGATTTTGCTAAGAAAGGAAAAACAAATATTGAAATATATGCCGATTCATTTGTAAAGCTGAATGGCAATTTCAGTAGAAGATATATTGACGATAAAATCGATTTGACTCAAATATCATACAGTGATGATTTAGATACTTGGATATTACCAAATAATTGAAATTTTTAAATTACATAATATTATTATTAACTCCAGTGATGTTGTTGGCTAATGTCAATTCGTCTGTGAACCTATCTGGAACAGTTTACTACAACAATAGTGGTCAACCTGTGGCATCTGCAAAGGTATTTGTAAGGGAACTGAATAAATCGATGCAAGCAGACATAAATGGTAGATATTCTATTGATTTGAGCCAGGGAGATTATACACTAATTGCATCGACAGATGATGTATCTGGTTATCCTAAGACAATTTCTGTAGATAAGACTAAAGAAGTTGATTTGACTATTGACACAATGGTTACCAAATTCGACGATGTACTAATAGAAGATACCAAAACTAATAGATTTGGTATGTCCAATATGTTACCAGTCGATGGAGCTGCTATTTATGCAGGTAGGAAATCGGAATCATTGTACTTAGATAACTTAACAGCTAATTTGGCTTCTAATAATTCAAGACAAGTTTTTTCAAAGTTTTCTGGGCTTAATATTTGGGAAAATGATGCTTCTGGAATCCAACTTAACATAGGTGGACGTGGTCTAAGTCCAAATAGGGTTTCCAATTTTAATACTAGACAAAATGGATATGATATTGCGGCTGATGCTTTGGGCTATCCTGAAAGTTACTATACTCCACCTATGGAAGCGTTAGAGAAAATCGAGTTAGTTCGTGGAGCAGCTTCATTGCAATATGGTACTCAGTTTGGGGGATTTCTAAATTTCAAATTGAAAGATGGTTCTAAAGTTAAACCGGTAGATATTATTTCTAGACAATCTATGTCAAGCTATGACAATTTTAGTTCATTTAATAGTATTGGTGGCACTTATGAGAATATGAACTATTACGGTTTTTTACAATACAAAAAAGGTAATGATTTCCGTCCAAACTCAAATTACAATGCACTTACTTTCTTCATAAAAAATGCTTATCAGATTACTAATGATTTGAGTATCACAGCTGAATTTACACATATGAATTATCTTGCTCAACAATCAGGCGGGTTGACCGATGCTATGTTTGAGTCCAATCCTGAACAATCTGTTAGAAATAGAAATTGGTTTTCTGTCAACTGGGATATATTGGCTGCTGTATTAGATTACAGATTAGATAATAATACGAAGCTGAATTCAAGAATTTTTTACCTAGATGCAGAGCGAAATGCCTTAGGTTACTTGGTAAGACCCGACAGAGCAGATCCACTAGATAATCGGAATTTGATTAAAGGAAGTTTTAGAAATTTGGGTAATGAAACTAGATTACTTTATAACTATAATTTGGTGGAGAGTCTGCCTTCGACACTACTAACTGGTTTTAGAATTTATAATGGATGGACGTTACAAAGTCAAGGGTTTGGTAACAGTGATTATGATGCCAATTTTAATTATTCCAGTAATGAAATGCTAAATGATTACACAAACCCTAGTATGAATTATGCCTTTTTTACAGAGAATCTATTTAAACTAAGTCCAAACCTATCAATAACACCAGGTGTCAGATACGAAAGAATAACTACAGGCTCTGAGGGGTATTATTCGAATATAGTTAAAGACCTAGCTGGAAACGTAATCAAACAAGAGACTTTATCTGAGGATAGGAGTAACACACGAGAATTCATACTATTAGGTGTTAGTGCAGGATACAATATTGCAGAAGATTTAGAAACTTATATCAATATATCACAAAACTATAGAGCTGTCACTTTCAATGATATGAGAGTTATGAACCCTAATATGAGAATTGATTCTGATTTGAGAGACGAGAACGGGTATTCTGGGGATATTGGGGTTAGAGGAGCAGTAGGAAGTCTTCTTTATTTCGATGCCAATTTCTTTTACTTATACTATTATGATAAGATAGGAACAGTTCTAAAAGAAGACCAAGAAACTTATACTTCGTACGTATTAAAAACTAATATCTCTAATAGTAGAAGCGTGGGAGCTGAAATATTTACGGAAATGAATATGAATACTTTATTGGGATTATCTAATGGGTACGAACTGAATTACTTTTTAAATGGTTCTTATACAAATGCAATATTCCTAGAAAGTAAAGAGGCAGCGTATAATAATAAAAAAGTTGAATACACTCCTCCTATCATATTCAGAACTGGTGTTAGTTATAAGGATGAAGGGTTCTCAGCTGCCTTGACTTATTCATACACTATGGAGCATTATAGCGATGCTACTAACGCAATTTCTGCCCCTGGTAGTATATCTGGAATCATTCCAAGTTATGATGTGTTTGATTTATCGATGAGTTATAAATTTGATTTATTCAAAATAGAAACTGGTATTAACAATATTCGCGATAATTCTTACTTTACTCGCCGAGCAACTGGCTACCCAGGACCTGGTATTATACCTGCTATGAGAAGAAGTATTTATATTACTGTTGGTGTTACTCCTTAAAACTCTTTTATTCTTTTTTACTGTTTGATTAAACCAAATCATTACTAATTTGTCATAGTATCTGCTATTCTGTAACAATTCACGTTTTTATTTGATTTCGATACGTTTTTTTATAGACTTGTCCGTAATAGCAAAAATTATATATACTCATAAATCGATTTATAACTAAAATGATTAAATACATTTCATTCGTTTTTGCTTTTGCAGTACTTTCACTCTACTCACAATCAAATTATAATATTTCTGGGACTGTACTTGACACTGAGGGACTACCTCAAATTGGTGCTTCTGTAGCTTTACACAATCCTTCTGATTCGTCTGTAATCACTGGCGGTGTAACTAAAGTTGGGGGTAATTTCAAATTCGAAGCCAAAAGCGGGAATTACTATATACGTATCACTTCTATTGGTATGGAACCGAAAGTAATTGACAAAATCAATTTGTCGAGTGATTTGAAGTTAGGTGTTATTAAAATAGAGCAGTCATCAGTATTGACAGATGAAGTATTAGTGACGGCTGATAAATCAATTATGGAATTAAAACTAGATAAACGTATATACAATGTTAACAAAGATGCAAGTAATATTGGTAGAAATGGTTCTGAGATATTAGATAATATTCCTTCTGTTAACGTTGACCCTGAGGGTAATGTATCTCTTCGTGGTTCAGGCAATGTTCAGATATTATTGAATGGTAAACAATCTGGGTTGGTAAGTAATGACCCCGAATCTATCAAACAGCTAATGGGTGATATGATAGATAAAATAGAAATCATCACCAATCCATCTGCTAGATACGATGCCCAAGGTGAAGTAGGTATTATTAATATAGTATTGAAGAAAAAGCAAGAAGCTGGTTACAATGGTAACTTTGAACTAAGGACTGGTTACCCAGATAACCATGCAATTTCTGTTTCTTCAAACTACAGATCTGAGTCTATGAACTTATTTGGCTCTGTTGGTGCTGATTATAGGAAAGCTCCTGGCTCTGGTTATACAGATCAGACATTCTACGTATATGACACTTTTAACTTTACTAATACTGATTTGGATAGAACAAGAGGTGGTTTGGGATTAAACTTAAATATTGGTTCTGACTTTTATCTAGATGATGAGAATACGTTAACTTTTGCAGGAAACCTTAGATTAGGTGATAGATTAAATGAATCAGACCTAACTTATACTGATTATCTACCTAGTGGAGATAAATATAGAGTGACTAAAAGAGATGATGATGAGACAGAAACTAAAAATGACGTAGAATTTAACTTGACTTATGAAAAAATATTTGATGGAAATAAAGACCATGTTTTAAAGTTTGACAGTAGATACGAGCAAGACAAAGATGTTGAACAATCTGATATTTTGGAGTCAAATAATTTAAATAATAACACTATTGTTCAACAATCATACAATTTAGAATTTGAACGAAATCAATTGTACCAACTTGACTATATATACCCCTTTAGCTTAGATGGTAAGTTTGAAGCAGGTGCAAAAGCCAATCTTAGAAAAATTGATAATGACTATTGGGTTAAACAAGACATAGGAGAAGGGCTTGAATTTTTAGATGGCTTCAATAATAACTTCGTTTACTATGAAAATATTATTGCCGCTTATATAATGGCAGGTAATCAATTAGGCGATTTTGGATGGCAATTAGGAGTAAGATCGGAATATTCTGATATTACGACTGAGTTACTGAGAACTAATTACAGAAATCAAAGAGATTATTTGAATTTCTTCCCATCGGCTCATTTTAATTACAAGCTAAATGAATATAATTCTCTTCAAGCAAGTTATTCATCGAGAATACAGAGACCGTGGTTCAGAAGACTAATGCCTTTTTCTAGTTTCACAGATTCTAGGAATATTTGGGGAGGTAATCCCGACCTTAACCCAGAGTATTCTGATTCCTATGAGCTTGGTTACTTGTACAATTGGGAATCTGGATCTATATTATCAAATGTCTATTATCGTCATAGCACAGATATTATTCAGTCGGTTACATATATTGACTCCATGGGTATTACACAGATAAGACCTTCCAACATAGGGATTCAAGACTCCTATGGTGTAGAATTTAACCTTTCAAATGATATCACAGATTGGTGGAATACTAATATTAATTTTAATCTTTACACTTCTACTATTACGGGTAACCAATCTGTTTACAACTTAAATAGTGATTACTTTAGCTGGAATACTAGGTTTTCTTCGAAAATGAAATTTTCTGGCTACAACCTCCAAGTAAATGCAAACTATTTTGCTCCAGAAGATACTCCACAAGGCGAAATATTAAGTATGTGGTGGTTAGATTTTGGTATTTCCAAAGATATATTTGATAATAATGCAACTATTACATTATCAGGTCAGGACATTTTTAGTACAAGAATGAGACGTTCTATTGTTAACGATGTAACGTTCTACAGGTATAGTGAATATCAGTGGAGAAAAGGTCAAGTTACCTTAACATTCTCATATCGGATTAATCAAGCAAAACAACGTCAAAGATCATCGTTTGATGGAGACGGTGGGGATATGGAGTAGATGAATAACTTCTGGGATGAAAGGTTCGCAAACAACAAATCTGTATATGGAGAAGAACCAAACCAATTTTTCAAAGAACATTTATCAAAATTGGAAGCAGGGGCATTACTCTTACCAGCTGAAGGTGAAGGTAGAAATGCAATATTCGCAGCCAAAACTGGTTGGGAAGTTTCAGCTTTTGATTCGAGCAAAGTAGGTAGAGAAAATGCACTCAAAAGAGCCCAGATTGAAAATGTGGCTATTGACTACAAACTGCAAGATATTTTGGAATTTGACTATTCTGAAAATATGTTTGATGCAATTGGACTAGTTTTCGCTCATTTCCCATCAATCATCAGGGCTAAGTTCCATCAGAAATTAATCTCTAGCTTGAGAGTTGGTGGTTATATCATATTAGAAGGTTTTAGTAAAAATCACCTCCAGTTTAGCGAGAAAAACCCTAGTGCAGGTGGGCCTAAGAACATAGATATGCTATTTGATTCAAAATCCATACTTGAAGATTTCAGCTCACTAAAAACTATATTAATAGAAGAAAAAATAATTCACCTTTCAGAAGGTGAGTTCCACCACGGCGAAAGCTATGTTGTTAGATATGTTGGGAAGAGGATCTAGTTGAATTTAAGCAACAATATCATTTCCAAAAACATATAATAATGCTTAACGATTATTATAAATCATTGTAAATATTTTTAATTATTCATATTTTGAATAAACTAAAGATGAAATAAAATGAAAGAAAACTTTACAATCAAAGTTGAAACATCTTCAACTGGATATTTTGCTTTCGTTGAAGAACTTCCTCTTTACACAACTGGTAGTAATATATCCGAACTACTTTCAAATTTGAATGAAGCAACAGAATTATATTATGATGAATTATAATCAATGTCACAAATAGAAAAACTATACTATAGAATGAAAGCACTAGGCATAGAAGAAGAAAGCTACTATCTACAAGGTTTATATGGCTCACCCTCTGATGAATATAAACTTTCATTAGTAATGAGAGAAGAGAATAACTCTACTAAATACGAAATGTATTTTAAAGAGAATGGCGAAAAGCACGTAATTCAAGTATTTACTGATTTTGATATTGCGGCTAACTATTTTATAGAACAGTTGACAGAGTAGATAACTAAATCAGACAGATGGGAATAATAAAATGAAATCAGCAAATCTAATTGCAATGGTTCTAGGGCTTATAAGCATAGTGTTAGGCATATATCAAGTGATATCGGGTAGTGAGTTTTCAGTTTACTTTTTCAGCTTATTTGTTGGGGTGACTCTAGCTGGAATTGGATTTATTAATTACAAAAAGTTGGATCAATGAACCTACAAGACTACATCCGTGACATACCTAATTTCCCCAAACCGGGTATTTTGTTTAAAGATATTACTCCTATGTTGGACAACCCAGAAGCTAATAAGTATGCCACTCAATCACTAATAGACCTTACCAAAGATCTAAAAATAGATAAAGTAATAGGAGTAGAAAGTCGTGGGTTTTTCTTCGGAACACTAATAGCAGATAAGCTTAATGCAGGGTTTATACCTGTCCGAAAACCAAACAAATTACCTTCGGACAAACTCAGCCAAGAATTCCAATTAGAGTACGGTACAGACCGATTAGAAATCCACAAAGATGCAATAAGCAATGGCGAAAGAGTATTAATTCATGATGATGTATTAGCGACTGGTGGCACAGCCGAAGCTGTTTGCAAGCTAGTGGAAGAGCTAGGCGGAGAGGTAGTACAATGTAACTTCCTTATAGAATTGTCTTTTCTGAATGGAAGAGATAAACTATCGAAGTACAATATCGGCTCATTGATTAATTACAAGTAAATCGAGTTTTAAAATGAATAAAATCGAAAAATATGAAATGCTAATAATTGGTCTTGGGTTATTAATATCATCCCACTACAAAGGAAAAATTGATGGTTAGAACTTTCATAATTATTATAGGTTTAATTTTAGCTTCAAGCGTACTGGCTGACAGTACAGATGTTCACTCCATAGGATATAAATTAGAGAAAATAGAGAAAGGGTGGAATAGATTAGAACTTGACGATAATCTTCTGATGAATATGAGTTCAATCAATACATACATCAGAATTAATTTGATTGATAGTACCAACGATACTCTCGAAGTTCCATTTATAATAGAGAGTTCAAAAGAGCAAGATTCGACAGTCAGAATACCAGTGGAAATAATAAATAAGACTACCAAAGATGGCAGGAACTATTACACGTTAGTTGCAGACTCTACTCAGATAATTTCAAACCTTGAGTTTTCTTTTTCAGGCAGAAATAATCTTGGTAAGGCAAGTTTAGAAGGGAGTAATAACCGAAAAGATTGGGTTATGATTTCTGATAGTCTGCTTTTTGTGGATAGAATTAACAACCATCAGAAGATTTCAAGTAGAACGATTTATGATTTGCAGACACTTTACAAATACTATCGTTTGAGTACAGAGGATACTAAATCCAACTTAAAAAGTGTTTTTTATGAAAAGATATTCAGCACGAACCCAAAATATAGAAAAGTTCAAATCAATCATTTGAAATATCGCACAGATAAGAAAAAAAATAGAACAATATATAGATTCGGATTGAATGGGCGTTTACCCATTCACTATATGATGATGGATATAGAAAATAAATATGATTATAACCGTAATGCTAATCTATTTGCTTTAACTGATAGCTTCCAAACAGACAAGGGAATCAAATATAATTACAAACTAATAGAGACATTTAAGTTTTCAACTGATGATTCAACAAACTATACCTTTAGTTTTCCGGATCACTACCAGTATTATAAATTAGTAATAGAAAATGGTAATGACCCACCGCTAAAGATAAAAAGAATGACTGCATATAGACATGAGTATTTTCTGAAAGCGAGATTTGATAGAGAAGGTGAGGGATATATTAAAATAGCAGAAAAAGGCCGAATCCCCTATTATGAAATTGAAAAATTTAAGTCACGAATACCTAAGGATATGAACGAAATAAAATTAGGTGATAAACTTGAAGTGCAAATTAGCAGAGAAGAAGTTGAACCAGTTCTTGAAGATAAACTATGGCTTTGGATTATTATGTTGTTTTCAGTCTTAGCTATAGGTTATTTCACAGTTAAAATATCAAAAGAGGAAAAGAAAAAATAAAATGAAATTATTCAAAATTATCAGATATACAATTGAGGTATTATTTGTTCTATTAATATTGACAATTGCATTTATAGGAGTTGATGATTTAGTAATAGATAATCATACGATATATATATTGTTAATGTCAATTATATTTATCTTGATGGCAGTAGAAGATAAGATTTTAGGTGCATTATACAGTAAAGATAGTAACAGTCCAGATGAAAATTACAACAACACAAAGAAAGGATTAATTTCTACTTCTTTGCTGACTTTTCTGTTAGGAATTGGTGTTATGATAATTTCGCCCTTTGATTTGAATACGAGCAATTTGCTAATAAAATTTTTCTTAACATTGTCTATATTCTCTAGTGTTAGTATGACTTTCTATAAGATTGTGAAGAGGTAATGTGGTGGTGAATATCGTTGGAACAAATTATCACGAAGAAGTAGAATTCAAGAATTTAGACCACTCCAATCAAAAATTAGTGGGAATAAAGTTTGAATTATGTACTTTTATAAACTGTGATTTTAGTAATTGTGACATGGCTGATAGCACATTTGTCGAATGCAAGTTCATGAACTGCAATCTTAGCTTGGCCAATGTAACGAAAACCGCCTTCAACGAGATACACTTCTCGAAGTGCAAATTATTAGGTATTGATTTTAGTAAGAGCAGAGAGTTTTTATTAAGCTTCAATTTTGATGAATGTATCTTAAGTTCTTGTTCATTCGCAAATCTTAAAATAGGGAGCACTCAATTCAAGAAATGCATAATGCACGATACCCAATTTGTCAACACTGAATTAATCGGATGTATATTCGATGAATGTGATTTGAAAGATGCGTACTTCGATCACTCTAACTTAAATAAGGCAGACTTCAGAAACGCTATTAATTTCACTATAGACCCCGAGATCAACAAAATGAAGGGTGCGATATTCTCTCGAATTGGGTTAGAAGGCTTGTTGTTGAAATATGGTTTGGATATAAAGTAATTTATTCAATTACTCTCGCAATAATCTTCAAGCTTAAGATTATAATATCAATACTTACATCAATCCAATTTGCTCTGATAAAATCCTCAGAATTGATTAAATTGCAGAATACATCAAAACTAGGATAAAAATAATTTTATGAAAAGAATATTAGTAACTGGAGCTTACGGTCAGATTGGAACTGAGTTAGTAAACGAATTGAGAAAGAAGTATGGTGGCGAAAACGTTATTGCTACAGAT
The DNA here is from genome assembly GCA_020437395.1 of Ignavibacteriota bacterium. Taxonomy (GTDB): domain Bacteria; phylum Bacteroidota; class Ignavibacteria; order Kapaibacteriales; family UBA2268; genus PGYR01. The sequence goes on from JAGQWJ010000004.1 coordinate 47,829, forward strand.
ATACGAGACACAGCTCCATCACTCATAGCTAATAATGGACCCAATGAAGTCCTTAATATAATGGATAAAACTGCTATTGATAGTATAGTTGATAAATACAGAATCGATACTATATTCCACATGGCAGCACTGCTTTCAGCAACTGGCGAAAAAGACCCGTTTTTGTGTTGGGATATTAATATGAATGGCACAATAAATATTATTAAAACAACAATTGAAAAAAAGTTAGAAAAAATATTCGTTCCCAGCTCCATTGCAGTTTGGGGTCCAGGAGTTGAGATTATAAATACGCCTCAAGAATCTGTTTTGCAACCCACTACTATGTACGGCGTAACTAAAGTTAGTGGCGAAATACTGAGCGACTATTTTGTCAAGAAACACGGTCTTGATATTCGTGGACTACGCTATCCTGGTATCATTTCTTCTGAGACTTTGCCTGGTGGGGGTACAACTGACTATGCAGTAGAGATATTTTACGAAGCTGTTAAGAATCAGAAATACGATTGCTTTTTGAAAGAAGATGCAACTTTGCCAATGATGTATATGCCTGATTGTATTAAGGCCACCATTGACCTAATGGAAGCAGATTTTGATAGATTAGTTCACCACTCAAACTTCAACGTGGCTGCAGCGAGCTTCTCTCCTGCCGAATTAGCCGCAGAGATAAAGAAACATATTCCAAACTTTGAGATAACATATTCTCCTGATTCTAGACAAAAAATTGCAGAATCTTGGCCTCAAGTAATTGATGATAGTGCTGCACGTGCCGAATGGGATTGGTCGCCCGATTATAATTTGGAAAAGATGACTCAAAGCATGGTGGAAGTGTTAACTGAGAAACACAAGAATGGTTTGATTTGATTCCTCAGGGAAAAGATATTAAAGTGCTTCTAATAGCTGCTATTATCTTAGTGCCTATTATTTTTTTTCCTGCTTCGTCCGACTTATCTGTATTTATGTTTGGTGGTAAAGTAATAGCTGAAGGTGGTGAACTCTACAAAGATTTTTTTGACTTAAAAGCACCGCTTACTTATTATTTCTTTGCATTATTGGACTTTATTACTGGTGGTAATATAATTGCCACTAGAATAATTGATTATATAATTACATTTATCTTTCTTCTAAGTAGCAATTATATATTGTTCAAGTTGAATTTCGAAAGAGCTATTCGTTGGATATTTGTACTAGCGTTTTCGGTTAGCTATGTAACGCTCAATCACAGCAATACTATGCAATGCGAGACTCTTACTTTTCTACCAATGATCTGGTATTTCTACTTTATTGTAAAACCCAATCATAAATCTCCAATCGCCAAAGGTATTTTGCTGGGAATAATAGTTTCGTTCAAATATTCCCTTGGTATAGTTTTCTTCGCAGATATTCTTTATAATCTCGCAAATAGAAATTTTACTTTGAGAATACTGAAAGGCAAAGCGATTGAAATTGCTTTTGTCTTATTGTGCGTTTTTTTTAGCTTTTTGCCAACATTTTTGCAAGGTAACACGCATTACTTAGATGGCCTATTCGCTTATTTAGACAAGTACAAAGCACATCCACCAATTGGATTGGGGTTTGTAAAAGACTATTTGAAAGGATTGGGATATCTTTTCGGTGATTATTATTCACTACTATTTTCGGCAGCTGCCATTTATAGTGTTATACTATTACCAATTAAAAAGAATCATAATTCAGATAGAATTTTTAATTTTATTCTACTGTTTTTTATGTTGCTTTTTCTTTCTTTTTTAATTGAACGTAAACCAAACTTATACCAATTTAGTCGTGTCTATCCGTTTTTAATACTTCTAAGCTCTTATGGTCTTTATTATATTTTTAAAACAATAGCATTAAAAAATAAAATAGCGACTGCATTTCTTCTTACTTTTATCTTGTTGCTTTCTCCTTTGCCAAGATTAATAAATACGTTGAAAATCCCTTTCGACTACGTAACTAATAATGAAAACTATTTATATAACTTTTCTTATAGTGGTGGTACAAGTAACTATGAATCAATGTTTATATTGAGAGACTACACAATGAAGAAAGGCAAAAATTTCATCTATGTTAATTCTGGAAGTCATCAATTTCTTAGATTTATGGATAGTTATTATAAGTATCCTTTGTCCGTGTTTTACCTTGGCGATTACGAAAGTGAGAAAATAATAGATGAAGTTATAGATGATATGAGAAAAGTAGATTATCTTATAATTCAAAACGATGATAATCACTATGCAAATTTTTTTAATAATCTTTCTAGCTATGATAATATGATGCGGATAGATGAATTTAGAAATCTTTTGGAAAATGAATTCGTATTAGACACTCTTTTGGATAATAGATATTATATATATAACAAATTGAAGTGATGATAGATATTGATAATAAAATGTACAAAGGTATTTGGAAATACTTTATTGTGGCTGCACTTATCCTCCTGCCCACTTTAGCTTTTCCTATTGCCTCAGATTTATCCGTATTTATGCACGGCGGCAGCATCATAGCAAATGGTGGTTATTTGTTCCAAGATTTCTATGATATCAAACCACCATTTATCTATTATTTATTTGCTGCAATAAATTTCTTATTTGGTGATAATCTAATTGCATTTAGACTTTTCGATTTCTTCTACCAACTTACTTTTTTAGTTATTACATCATATCTGATGTTCAAATTAGAACTGAAAACTAAGGTAATAAAAGCATTTCTTATAATTTTTCCACTTAGTTACACTATACTCAACTACAGGGATATTTTTCAAACTGAATCTTTAGCATTCATTCCTCTAATCTTATATTTTTATTATCTTATAATAGAAGACAATAGTTACAAAAAACATCTGATAATGGGAACAGTCTTAGGCATAGCAATCGCTCTCAAATACACTTTAGGCATAATATTCATCGGCTATATTGTCTATTTTTTCAGCGACTCGAAGAAAAGAGATTACACTAAAGCCATTACACAATTAATAATCGCCATTTTTGTTGTGGTACTAACTTTCGTACCAGTATTAGTAACCGGAGGACTCGATGGCTTTCTCGATACTAACAGCTATCTTGCCGAATATGCTAAGTATCCGCCAATTGGTGCTGCATTAGCAAAGCAAATGATTGATATACTGACTCACAATTTTGGGACTTTAGTTTCAGTTAGCACTTTATTCTTTTTCTTACTTGCATCATTGTTAATTAAAGATGAAAAATTGCAAATAATGAAGAAGTACTTATTGCTTTTTTGCTTCCTGCTTTTTCTCTCCGTTCTTTTAGAACGTAAAATTAATATGTATCATATAACAAGACTATATCCTTATTATATAATAATCATTAGTTTAGGATTAGTTTATTTCATAGAAAAATATCGATTCAGGTTCAATCTTGCCTCCTTTACCCTAATCGCTATGTTTCTTTTAATGAGTCCTTTATTAAGGTTTGTAAATTCGTATAAGATTGCTTTTGACAGACTGTTCCGTTACGAATCCTATCTGGCCTATTACACAAATGATAAACCATTTAATATATTAGGCCATCATATTGCTATAGCAGATTATATAAATAAAAAGGGTGAAGAAAAGTTCTTATTTATTAACACAGGTGGCAATCAAACAATACACTATCTTAACTCCAAATATAAGTACAAGTTCCCTCATAGTGCTTTCCATTTGTCACCTAAAGCCCCAGCGTCATATAAAAAAGCATTTGAAGAGGATTTGAAAGATGCAAATATTATTGCTATTGATAGTTTGGATAATATTTTTATGATATTTCTAACTGATGGTAGCAGCTATGACCTGTTTTTTAAAGAGAAGGAATACAAAGATTATTTGAACAATTATTTTGAGTTAGACACTACCCTACTAAATAGATATTTTATTTATGAGAGGAAATGCAAATGAAGTTTTTCCAGAGTAAATATGACTACTTAATACTATCTTTGGGTTTACTTGTTTTAAGTATTGTTATATTTTTTCCAGTCTCTTCAGATTTAGCAACTTTTATTCATGGTGGAATGATTCTTGAGAATGGAGGTAAGTTATTTGTTGATTATTTCGATGTAAAACCCCCATTTATATATTATTTTTTTGAGTTTCTTTATTCATTATTCGGAAAGAATATAACCTTTTACAGACTATTTGATTTTATTTATCAATCATTATTCCTCCTTTCGAGTATATATATTCTGAACAGAATTAATATAGACAAACGTGTTACTCGCTTATTCGTAATTATAATGCCAATTGCATACGTTACTTTGAGCTTCCCTCACACATTCCAAGTGGAGAGTCTTCTTTTCCTACCGCTTATTTGGTATTTTTATTTGAGTAATCTTTCCGAAAAGAAACTGAAATATATATTACTGAAAGGTATTCTACTTGGTATAGCAATCAACCTAAAATATACTTTTGGAATAATTCTGATTGCAGATATTCTTTATCAAATTATTCAGAAAAAAGATTTTTTGCGGATAGTAAAAGAGAGTTCTGTTCAATTTCTTGTGGCGATAACATCTACTGTTTTCCTATTTTTACCTGTTTTACTTTCAGGAAATTTTAGTGAATTCATTGATTTTTTTAACTATATGAAACTATATAGTAACTATCCAGCACTTAATCTTATTTGGGTACAAGATACCATTAAATTTGCTACTTCATTTTTTACTGAAAATTATACCTTAATTTTATTGCTTTCTGCTATCTATACTGTTTATTATATAGGAAAGAAAAATGAAACATCGATTAATAATCCCACAAACAAGGGTGTTTTATTATTCGCTTTGGTTCTTTTTTCCTCAGTAGTGATTGAAAGAAAAATGCTTATATATCACGAGCAAAGAACTTATCCATTTCTTGTATTGTTGTCATCAATAGGTCTATTTTTAATTATAGAAGAAATAAAAAAATACAAAAAGCTAATTTTATTTTTGATTACTTTTGTTGCTATCTTCTTTAGTCCAATACCTAGACTTGTGAACATATTAAAATTCCCCATAGGAGTTTTCACTATGGGACAAAAGGCGTTTTATTCTACATTAACTGAAGGGCAAGAAGGACATATTCTTGATAAGCACTATAAGGTAGCTGACTATATTAATAGTAACAGTAACACAGACAGAGTACTATTGATTAATACTGGTGGCAATGAGATGGTTTGTTTCTTTAAGTTTGATTATAAATATTCTTTCCCGCAATCTGCGTTCTATCTAAACAAAAAAGCACCTGAATACTTGAAGTCTAAAGCATTTGAAAATATAAAAGATGCAGAGTATATAATCATCCAAAATAATGATAATTCGCACATAATGTTTTTTAATGATGAAACATCATTGACATCAATACAGAAGAATTTGGTAATTTGGGATTATATTGAATCACACTTTGAACAAGTTGAACTAATAGAAAATAACTTTATTATCTATAAGCGAACCAGTATTCGAATAGAATAGTATCGAAAATCGAAAGAATATGAATTTTTTATTTTATTTATTATACATACTTTACTTTACAGGAGTCTTCCAATTGTTCAATATTGGAAGCTTTGGGATTTCACCCGCTTATCCTGTAATAGCCATAGTTTATTTCGCTTTTATTGTTAGGTTCGTCACTAATAAAATAACAATTAATTTGAATCCGATAACTGGTATTAGAGTTCTTGTACTTTTGCAAATTGCTGCCGGTCTATCATTCCTTTATATACTTTCAGATCACAAAACAGAGAATATACAATTTATTAAAACATATTGGCATTTCTTATTTCTTACAGCTTTCCCACTTTTTATGGGATTATTCAAAGTAGAGAATAAGGTTTGGATTAACGTATTCAGAATTTGGCTATTTCTGTCAATAATCATAAATATATTTGGTATATACCAGTTGTTTGCAAGGGCTTATGATTTACCATTAGCATGGATTGACTTAACAAATGCGAGTTTAACAGCACTCGATGATACTACGGAACCGTATCAACAATTAAGTTTAAAATTTAAGAATTTCTATCGTGCCACTTCAATTTTCTCTGAACCATCTGCTTTAGCTGGTTATAATTTGACGATAATTGGCTTTATGATATTGCCAATGTTTAAATCGGGAACAATGGTACTTTTTAAATCAAGAAAATTCTTAATGTTTCTATTTATTCTTTCAGCACTTTCGCTATTTGTTACATTCTCATTGACAGGAGTATTGGGATTAGTCTTTCTGGCAATTGCTTTTTTCATATACAATAGAGGTGTTAATTATAAAAGAATTTTACAATTATTGATAGCCGTAGTGGTTATAATTATCATTGGTGATTATTTTATATTAGAATACTTCCAAACAAGTTTACTAGAGCTTTTCTATACCCGTATTACTAGTATCTTAGGGCTGACAACACACAATGTAGTAGGCGAATCGTTTGACACAAGGAGTAGTAATTTTACTAGTTCCGTAGAACTATGGCTCAGAAGTCCAATAGTAGGTATTGGATTAGGTCAAACTAAACATCTTGGAGAGATTGGTTATAGTGACTTCGCCGTTATGCATTCATTGATAGAAACGGGGATAATAGGAGGCATTTTGTTCTTAAGTATATTTATAATCAATATCGCAGAATATCTTAGTCTTAGAAGTAGCTTCCATAAGCTTAAACCAGATACGATTTATCTTCTCAATGCTACTTTCTACGCATTAGTAATACTTGTTATGACTAACTTTATAACGAGTAATTCATTTGTTGGTTTTGCACTTTGGTCATTTATGGCGATTATCTTTTCAGTGCTGACAAATGCTAAAGTTGAACTCGGATATGACACTAAACCAGTTTTATTTTTCAAACAAAAAGCCCGTTCATAAGAATTTAAACGGGCTTGATATTGTTATTTTCTTTTTTTCTTAATTTATGAACGAAAATCATCCATAAATTTGACTAGTGCCTCAACTGATTCTAGAGGACAAGCATTATATATAGATGCTCTTACTCCACCAACAGAACGATGGCCTTTCAACCCAGACATATCCAAGCTATCTGCTTTTTTGATAAACTCAGCTTCTTTTTCCTCGCTTTCTAAGTTAAAAGTAACATTCATTGTTGATCGGTCATTCTTATCAGCAACTGTAGCTTTATAAAAACCATTCGAATTGTCGATTGCATCATAAAGCAAACCAGCTTTGTGATTGTTTTTCTTCTCAATCGCTTCCAATCCGCCCTCACTTTCAATCCATTTCAAAGTTTCGTTAATCACGAAAACTGGGAAAACTGGAGGCGTGTTGAACATAGTGTCTGCTTGTATATGAGTAGAATATTTTAGCATTGTCATATTGCCATCTTTTTCAGACTTTTCTACCCATGATTTTTTTATAACAACCAATGTAGCACCTGAAGGGCCTATATTCTTTTGGGCTCCAGCGTAAATCAAATCAAATTTCGAGAAATCCATATCTCTACTGAATAAGTCAGAAGACATATCACAAACTAATGGGACATTGCCCACATTTGGTATATCTTTTACTCTTGTACCATATATTGTGTTATTAGTAGTATAATGCACATAGTCAGCATTTGAATCAAAGCTGAACTCTTTAGGAATATAATTAAAATTCTTGTCGGCTGAAGAAGCGGCCACATTAACATTACCAACTAATTTACCTTCTGCTATTGCTTTTTTGGACCATACACCTGTGTTGATATAGTCTGCACTAGTTTTCAGAAAGTTCAAAGGTATCATAGCAAATTGCATACTTGCTCCACCACCCAAAAATAGGACACTATAATCGTCCGCACTTAAGTTCATTAATCTTAATATATTAGCTTTCGTTTCGTCAAACAGCGAGACAATTTCTTTCGACCTATGGCTCATCTCCATTACTGACATTCCACATCCATTATAATCAACACATGCTTGCTTAGCTGCGTTTAATACAGCTACGGGTAAAGTAGCCGGACCAGCACTAAAATTATGAACTCTATTCATAGTAAAATACCTTGGGTATATTGAAACAATTGTGAATACAAACTTAATACATATACTGTTAATACTGAAAATAATTGTAGTAGTAAGGAAGAAAGATATATTAATAGCTATTACTATTGATAATATAGTTTCTTTTGGCTAACTTTGGGTTTGGTTGTTTGTCCACTAAAAATTAATAAAAATTATGAGAATATTAGCTAATGACGGATTATCTCAAGAAGGGATTGACGTAATAAAGAATGCGGGAATTGAAATTGATACGAATAAGATTCCTCAGGAGGATTTGCCAACTAGACTCAACGATTACGACGCAATTATTGTAAGATCAGCGACAACAGTTCGCAAAGATTTAATTGATGCAACAAATTTGAAAGTAATTGGTAGAGCCGGTGTTGGGATGGATAATATTGACGTTGCTTATGCCAGAGAAAAAGGCATCGCAGTAGTAAATACACCTGGTGCTTCTTCGATTTCAGTTGCAGAGCTAGTTTTCGCTCATCTTTTTTCACTTTGCCGATACACTCATAGAAGTACTAATGCAATGCAAAATGGTCAATGGCCAAAGAATGAATATACTGGAATAGAATTGACAGGTAAGACACTAGGATTAATTGGCTTTGGTAATATATCGAAAGAAGTTGCAAAAAGAGCATTGGGTTTAGGAATGAAAGTACAGGTGTTCAACAGATCTGCTATCAACCCAGAAGGCGACATCACAGTTGCCGATGATTTAGATTCATTACTTTCAAACAGTGATTTTGTGTCACTTCATATTCCTTATGATAAAGAAAAAGGTGCAATGATAGGCAAAGAAGAATTAGCAAAAATGAAAGAAGGTGCAATATTAGTAAATTGTGCTCGTGGTGGTACTGTTGATGAATCGGCGTTGCTTGAAGCGCTGAACTCAGGTAAAATAGCTGGTGCAGGTATCGACGTTTGGGTCAATGAACCTTGTACTGAAGCACAAAAAGAATTGATAAATCACCCTAATGTAAGTGCCACACCACATATTGGTGGTTCTACTGAAGAAGCACAAGACAGAGTGGGTATTGAAATTGCTGAAAGAGTAGTGGCTGAATTAAAAAAATAATGGAGAGTAATTATGGCAGTATTCAAGCCATTCAAGGCATATAGACCAACAAGCGATAAAGCAAAAGATGTAGCTGCATATCCTTATGATGTTGTTAATTCGGATGAGGCAAGAGATATTGTAAATGGCAATCCGGATTCTTTTCTTCGTGTAGGTAAACCTGAAGTTGATTTGGATCCTTCTATCTCTTTGTATGACCCAAAGGTCTATGCAAAAGGTAAAGAAAATCTTGATAGATTAGTCAATGACGGCATCTTAGTTGAAGATAATTCACCTTGTTATTATATTTATAGTCTGACTATGAACGGGCGAACTCAAAATGGATTAGTCGGTTGCGCTAGTGTAGAAGATTATTGGAACGATGTCATAAAAAAGCATGAATTCACTAGAAAACAGAAAGAAGAAGACAGATGTGAACACGTTAGGATTACTAATGCTCACACTGGACCGATCTTCCTAACTTATAAAGATGATAGCGATATAAATACTCTTATCAACAAAATAAAGCAAAATGTTCCTGACAATGACCACGTTGCTAATGACGGCATACGCCATCAAACTTGGCTAATTGACAATAAGGAAAATATTGAATTTATCCAGAACAGATTGACTGAAGTGCCAAGCTTCTATGTAGCTGATGGACACCACCGATCTGCTGCTGCCGCAATTGTAGGTAGAGAACGCAGAGAAGCTAATCCGAACCACACAGGTAACGAGAATTATAACCAGTTTTTGGCTGTTCTATTTCCTGCTAGTGAATTGTACATTATGGATTACAACCGTTTAGTTGTTGATCTCAATGGAAATAGCGTAACTGAATTCCTAGATAAGGTTGCGGACAAATTCACCGTTCAAAAGTCTGATAAAAAAGTCTCCCCTTCTCAAAAAGGTGAATTTGGGTTTTACTCAGAAGGAAACTGGTATAAACTGAACATAAAACCTGAATTAGTTGACTTGAATGACCCTGTGGAATCATTAGATGTGGCATTACTACAAAAGCATGTTCTTGACAATATTTTGGCAATAGAAGACCCACGTACTGATGAAAGAATAGATTTTGTTGGTGGAATTAGAGGTTTGGAAGAGTTAGTAAGAAGAGTTGACAATGGCGAGATGAAAGCAGCTATTAGCATGTACCCTACTTCTATCGAAGAACTGATGAACATAGCTGACGCTGGACGAGTAATGCCACCAAAATCAACATGGTTCGAGCCGAAACTTAGAGATGGGTTGTTTGTTCATTTCTTGGACTAATTCAAAAATAACATATCAATTAGAAAATGAAAACTCCTGCAAAAATTGCAGGAGTTTTTTTGTTATTATGTCCACCCACACAGTGAGAAAAGCCAATTCTTCACTTCGCTTCGCTCGTTCTGAATGACAGTATTTCATATAAAACCGTGAAATTGATAAATCCATATTTGAAAAAATAATAATCTGTCAAGGCAATTTGTTCCTATGTTTATTTATTTTTTACACACATGGAGGATAATCCAATGAAGCAATTAATTATTTTTATAACGCTAATAATGCTACTGACAACAGCCAAAACGAAAAGTGCAGAGATTATCCCTGTTTGGAATAAAGGATCTGGTGCAGGTGATATACAGGACATGGAACTGTTAAAAGGACATGATGAGTTTCTGCTCCTTGTTGGAGTAGGTTCAAATGCTCAATTCCAAATACGAAGTACTGAATCAGGTGAGTTAATAAATACTATACCAGTAGGAACATCCACTGACTCAAGAATAGCTATTACACCAGACAGTACTAGAATTATCCATCTGAATGGTGGAATCGCTCAAGTAAGAAATATAGCAGAAAACCTTTCCGTTGAAGGATATTTTGGAGTTGATAGTGATAGCATAATATACGGTTTTACTGATATTGCTATTGACCCAATAAGACCTCTAGCGTATGTTACAGTATATGGTTGGAAAGGTGTACATCCTAATATAACTACAAAAAGTAAAGTTTCAGTTTATAACTACGAAACAAAAGAATTTGTACAGGATTTAACAGAATTAGGGGATTATGAGTATTCAGTTATTGAAGTATCAGATGATGGGAAGTACTTAGCTACTTTAAATGATGGCAAAGCATATTTAAAGGTTTGGGATTTAGAAACAATGGAATTGATTGTTAATGAAAAGCTATACTCTGATTCAGATGTAGTTAAGAGCGAGGCAAGAGATATTAAGTTTTCAAAATTGAATAACAAATTTTTATATATTTCAGGGCTATTTACTGAAAAGTTAAGTGAGAAAGATTTAGGACGTGGTTGCTATATTTTCAATTTAGAAAACAAGTCAAGACAATTATTATTACCAGATGCTGTTTATAGTAGTAATAGTCTCATTTTTCTCAACAACGAAACTCGTATTTTTAATTCATCAAGAACTAGAATTGGAGTTTTAAATTTATTTACAGCTGAGTTAGAGTGGTATGGTGTTCCACCTGAAAACATAAATTCACAGAAAGTTATATATTCAGTCAATTCAAATTATTTTAAAGGTATAACCGCAAACAAAATATCTAAATTTCTATATGATTCTCAATCTAATTTAGAAGATATAATTGAAGAAGAAATTATAATTAGTCCCAACCCTACAAATAGTTTTGTTAATATAGAACTAAATTGCATTGAACCACTAATAAATTATCAAATCAATGATGTAAATGGATTAATAGTTTACCAATCTTCAATGCAGAATCAAGATAGTAATTTGCAGATTGACTTTATGCCTTACCCTTCTGGTGTATATTTCATTACTTTGAGTTGTAATAATCTTCTGAAAACATATAAAATAATTAAAGAGGGATAGAAAAATTGAATCTCATCGGCTCAAATTCACTATTAAGTATTTGAGGTCGGTTTCTATGAAGTTCTGTGGTTATATAAGCTATACAACTTCCAACAATTGCTCCAACAAGAACATCAGAAAAGAAGTGTTTTGCAGCCAATACTCTAAGGGTAGCAATAGCTGATGCGTTCATTATGTTCATTGCTATACCAATACTTTTGTATATTCCGTCGCTTTGGTTTGAGAGCATAATAATGTTGAACACAGCTGATGCAAAAGCCGTTGAAGAATGTCCAGAATAAAATGAATATCTTGTGTCATAATCTAATTTTATTTTTGGTTCTGTATTTTCATCATAGGAAAAAGGTCGGAATCTACCAACTAGAGATTTGGTAATTGAGTTTAAACCATAGTTCAAAGTTATTGTCTCGAAGTACATAAGAGCATTCGTTTGAAATTGAGGTTTATAATCCGATGAAAACGAATATGTCAGAGGAGAAATAATTTGTAAAGCTAACAAAATATCGCTAATTTCGGAATAAGTCGGATTATAAGTAGTGTTCCATTTATCATAAAAAGGAATATTTAGTTTATCAATTCCAGCAAAATCATCATCGGTAAGCGGGGAATTTTGATAAGTCATAATATTGCCTACAGACGCACTAATAACTCCAAGAGGTAGTAATATCATATCAGTCTTTGCATCTAAAGAGAATTGTGCATTCAAATTAACTGAACAACTGAACAATATGTAAAATATTAAAGTCCGCATGCTTGCAAATATAGTCTATTATTAATAACTCCGAGTGATTCATATTCATTCATTCTCCAATTAAATCGAACCGTACTTGTGTAATCCATCATTGCACCAGCGTAAAGAGTTTGAGTCTCCAAATCTCGAACAACAAGTGATGTAGAACTTGCATAAGCAATAGAATTAGACTTTGGCTTCCGAGCGTAAACGCCTTCAATAAAAATTCCGTTTGGGGCTCTGATTTGCTTCCCATTAACGACTAGATTGCAATCGATTGTACAAGCTATAAAGTACATCTCGCTACCATCGTAAGAGAAGCTCGGTACCGAATTTTCTCTACCCCCAGAGTATTCGACGGAATTGAAAACAACAATTTCATTATTCTGCAAATCAATAGCTTTGTAAGCAAGCATAGGTTCATGAGGATGGATTGCCAAACCAGTAATTAGATTATAATTTTTACCAGTTATAGGTGTACTCATCTTATCGCTGATTAATACGGCTTCATATCTACCAAATGATAAAGTAGCAATAAAAGCCAGATAATCCCCGGTTAGGTTTATCTTTGGCTCGGATATATCCTGATATATATTCGATACTCTTTTATCCCCTATGAAAACCGACCAAGTTGAGCCATCATAAGCAGCATAGGCAAACCTATCATCATGCCAATACCCAATTGGTATTATATCTTGAAAGCTTTCTGATGATTTACCACTATTGAATATTGTTTTTATCCCTCCTCTACTCTCCACGAATGCAAACTTATCACCTGAATTATTGATGAAAAGCGGACCACTTCTGAATCTCATTTGCAATGTGTCTGATTCGGACACAATAAATTCATTATCAGCTCTAAAAAAGGAATATATCATCTTCTTTGAATCGGAGCCATAAAGTATAGTACCAGGACTATCAGCAAGTATTTGTATTTCTTTTTCACTAGTTATTAGATTCCAACCGCCCATATCTTTGGCAAAGAATGCCCAATTCTCACCATCGGGAGAGAATTGAGGTTTTGAAAGCTCTAAGTAATTATCGGAAACATAATCGTTGATATGCATTTTCTGTCTATTTGAGAATGACTGAGTAGTTGCCCACCAATTATATGTAGTATCAAATCCAAATTCAATTAACTCTTCGCTACCGTCGAGCAATTGAACTTCGTAGCACTTGTCAGCTTTTACTGACAAAAAGAGGTTGAAAAATAGAAATAATATTATTAACTTGTAGAAAATGTTGTAACTCTTTTAAAAAATTTAACAATAGGTGTAATTATTTGAACTTTTGACTGTCTTTACAATAACTAAAATAACAAAATCTTCGAGGAAATTATTATGAAGAATATAATTTTATCAATATTATTGTTGATAGTCTCAATTTCAACTAATTTACAATCACAGGAAAAGCCTGTATTTGGTATAACGGGAGTAGATGCCAGTGAGTTTCCGCTCGTCAAAAGTTATTTCATAGCAAAGAATGGCTATCTTAATGAGCCATATTACAAAGGCACCCAAAATATCCCCAATCCCCCTGCATTTGATTTATCAGAAAATGGTGTGAGCAAAGATTTAACTAGCCTAATTTTGAAGTGTGACGAGATTGATGGCGAATTACCAATCCATATTGCTTTGGTAGTTGATGCTTCTACAAGTATGTTTGACCCATGGATGAACGGTGAAACCCGAGCTGACGTATTGGAAAGAGCCGTAGTCGAATTTATAGATTCTGTTAGATTCAAAAATGGGTCTTCTATGCACATTGTTCCCTTTTCAGGTAACACCATTCCTCAGAATGTTTGGAAGGATTGGAACTACACAGCAAATGATGCAAAAGCGGATTTTAAATTCTATACAAAATTAGAAGGTAGAACAGATTTCAATGTTCCAATGTACAAGGAACCTAATGGTAGAAATGTACTGGAAATATTCAAGTCGCGACCAGTAAACGATAGAAAAGCCGTAGTGTTTTTGACTGATGGTGAACACGACAATACGAATGGAAATAACCCATTTAAAGATGATTTAATCATTAATGATTTGCAACAAAGAGGAATAGAGTTTTACTCTATAACTTTTGCCATAGATGCTAATGGAAGTATAAGCCAGCTTCGTAAGATAAGCCAAGCAACAGGTGGTGAATACTTCAATGCTTATAGCGAAGAAGAATTACGTGATGTTTACAAAAAAATTACTGATAATTTCAAATCGACTTCCGTTTGTTGGCTGGAGTGGTTGTCACAATTAGAATGTGACGAAGTAACTGAAAGAAATGTAGAAGTAACATTTACAAGAGATAAGTATCCACCATCAATCAAACGTGATTTTAATTATACACCTCCTGCAGATAAAGCGATTGCGAAGATTACAAGAGACAAAGATATACTTTTCTTTGACAATAACGGAACAACAACACAGGAAGTAACATTGACAGCTAAAGTCGGTGATTTCCATGTTACTGGTTTTAACGTATCTGGAAATAATGGTAATTTTGATGTTCCCGAATTTGCATCTATGCCCACGGAAGGGTTTCTTATAGAAGAAGGGAAAAGCAAAACTTTTGCTATCAATTATATCAAAAATCCATCTGACCCAGCAAATTCATACGATTTAGTTTTCGAAACGGACTTATGCCCAACTGAGCCAGTAGAGTTAGTTGCGCCATGTGGTCCCACTACACAAGCTATTTACTTTGGGAATGTTAATTTAAGTGGAAGCACAGATTTTACTGCTACCGACGTATTTACGAATACTTCTACTTCAGAGATGAGTGGAAATATTACACTTTCTGGAGCAAATTCTACTGAGTTTAGTATTAAAACTACGAATGGTAATCCTGGTACTGCATTTACTTTGGCCGCTGGTGAAAGCATGGATATAGTGTTGACTATAACACCTACTTCAATAGGTGCAAAAACCGTTACATTAGACTATGGAATAATAACAGATTGTGGCTCTGCTACATCCGAAATCACGGCAAATGTAAAAGAAGCTAGTTTGAACATGTCACCTCTAACTTGGGGTGAAATAAGAATAGGAAACCCTGTAACTGAAAAATATACTATAACAAACCCTAATGACGACAACGTAGAGATTGAATCGATTGTAATAACTGATCCAACAAAAGGATTTAGTTTAGGAGATATAAGCTCGGCTATTGGGAATATAAATCCAAATGGAGGAACGACTACATTTGATATTACTTTCACTCCAAATGTTGAAGGTCCAGTGACAACTGAAATAGAAGTAAGAGTTAAAAATAGAGCTGAGTCTATAACTGCACGATTAACTGGTATTGGATATGTTCCCAAAATTAAAGGAAACGATATAGATTTCCCTGCAACTGAAGTGAGTACAGTAGCAACTCCGATTAACTTAGTAATCGAAAACACATCTGACTATGGTAAAATGGTGGTGAGAAGTGTTTATATAAAAAATACAAGCGATGCTGGTTTTTCAGTTGATTTAACAAATTTCACTGCAGACATACAAATTGAAAAAGGTAACTCAATAACAATCCCTGTTAATTTCTCACCACAGACAGTAGGTAGTCTATCAGGCATTGTAGTAGTTGAAGCAGACAATGTAGAAGGTGAGGAGCCAGTAACATTTGAGCTTAATGAATTCACTTTAAGTGGCGAAAGTATCCCTGGCGATGCTATTACTTTAGATACAACATTTGTTGGTCCAATATTGAGCTGCGAAACAACTGAGTTTTTTGTTAATCTGCCAAATGTTAGCCAAAACGCACAGACGGTAGATGTAACACTAATACAAACTGGTAACAATTTTTCGATACCTTCGAACCAGTTCAATATACCACAAGGTGCACCTGCTGTATTAGCGAAAGTTGTATATAGCCCGACAAATATCGGTACTCATACGGCTGTGTTAGAATATAGCTTCTCTGATGGATCAAAATTCATAGCACCTGTTAAAGGTATTTCTAATAAGAGTAGTGAACCCGTTGAATTTGCTAAAAATGTTTACAAAACTGAGCTTGGTAAATACTTGGTTACTAATTTCAACATAGATTTTTCAAAATACGATATTAGAAAAGATGTGGTAGTTAATAATCTTGTATTGACTTTACGTTACAACGGTAGAATGCTTTATATGAAAGATAATGAAGTAAAATCTAATATTGGTTTGACTCCGACAATAGATTTAACAAATCAACTAGATAACAACTACGTTACTATTGAATATCTAGGAGACATACCACTAAATACTAATTTGACTTTTGAAGTGCCATTTCTTGTAACTATGGGTAATGATACAGTAACGAACGTAGCAGTAGATGCAAACTTTGTTGGTTTAGAGTGTTTGGATATAGAGACTGGTACAACAACTTCGTACTCTTTAGGTTGTAATATTGCTAATACATTAATAGCTGATTTGAATTTTGCGAAAGACGGGTATAGTAGTAAGATCGAAGGTGAAAATCCAGTGAATGACGTACTTAAGTTAGAATATGAATTACCTTATGACAGCAAAATCCTAATTGAGCTATATAATTCGACAGGAGAGTTAACGAAGATTATACGAAATGAAAACGGAAAACACGGAATTACTAATGACAATATAGACGTAAGCGATATACCATCAGGTGTTTATATGTTAAGATTTATTAGTGGTCCATTTGTTGAGTCACACACATTTGTAAAAGTCAAGTAATGAATTGACTTGAATTTTGAATGAAAAAAGTGGGTTATTATGAACCCACTTTTTTTATGTGATTAATTGTATTATTTTTGACAAGTTATTTTATTCAAAGAGAAAAAAAATGATAGATAAAATTACGGAACGCCTTGGCGACCAGGCAAAACAATTGTTAGAGTTTAATGCTCCTAAAATAAGTAAAGATAGGTTACATTTACCATCTCCGAATTTTGTAGATGAAATATTTATGCAATCGGACAGAAATAACCGAGTGTTAGGGAATTTGGAATGGATGTACCAAACGGGTAGATTGGCTAATACTGGCTATATGTCCATATTGCCTGTTGACCAAGGGATTGAGCACAGTGGAAGTGCTAGTTTTACGAAGAACCCAGATTATTTTGATCCAGAGAACATAGTAAAATTAGCAATTGAAGGTGGCTGTAATGCAGTTGCATCTACTTATGGTGTATTAGGAATGGTAGCACGCAAATATGCGCATAAAATACCTTTCATTGTGAAAATTAATCACAATGAGTTGATGACTTCACCAAATACTTTCGACCAAGTTATGTTCGGAAGCGTAGATAAAGCTTACGAAATGGGTGCAGCAGCAGTTGGTGCAACTATTTACTTCGGTTCGGAAGAAAGTACAGCTCAGATAGTAGAAGTAGCTGAGGCATTCGAAAGAGCACACGAGTTAGGAATGGCTACAGTACTATGGTGCTATTTGCGTAATAATAATTTTAAAGTTGATGGAGTTGATTATCACGCTTCTGCCGATTTGACATCACAAGCAAATCACTTAGGTGTGACAATACAAGCTGACATTATCAAGCAAAAATTACCTACTAATAATGGTGGATACATAGCATTGAATTCCTCAGGAACAAGCTATGGTAAATATGATAAGAATATGTACGAAACAATGGTTTCGGATCACCCAATAGATTTGGCTAGACTGCAAGTAGCAAATTGTTACATGGGTAGAGCAGGACTAATCAATAGTGGTGGTGCTTCAGGAGCAAATGATATGCAAGAAGCTGTAGCTACAGCTGTTATTAACAAACGAGCTGGTGGATTAGGACTTATCTCAGGTAGAAAAGCCTTCCAAAGACCTCTTAACGAAGGTGTTGAATTGCTTAATGCTATTCAAGATGTTTACTTAAGTAAAGAAGTAACAATAGCATAATTAGAAACGTAACCTTAAATAATATTATAAATCCCTTGTAAAAGAGGGATTTTTTATTTTTTAAAGCCGATGATATTTTCACAAGATTATAGAAATCATTACAAGGAAAACTTAAGATTAGGATTCCCAGTTATTATGGGTCAAGTAGGACACATGATGACTTCGTTAGTAGATAATGCTATGGTAGGTAACATCAATAGTACATTGCTAGCCGCTTCTTCCCTTGCAAATACTGTCTTCATAATGATCTACATTTTCGGATTGGGGTTATCTATAGGACTGACTCCGGCTGTAGGTCGTGCTTATGGCAATGAGAAGCATGGACAAATAGCATCTTATCTAAAAAATGGTAAGATTATCTACCTGTGGACAGGATTTATGTTGACCATAGCGATGTGGGTAGCGTCATATTTCTTTGACAAACTTGATCAGCCGGCAGAAGTCGTAGTAGAGGCAATCCCCTATTTTCTGACACTATCTATTTCGATGGTGCCGTTTATGTACTATATGTCATTAAAGCAATTTGCTGAGGGTGTAACACTTACTATGCCTGCTATGTGGGCTGGTTTGGCTGGGAATGTGGTAAACGTAATCTTGAATTACCTACTTATATATGGTGAATTAGGTTTTCCTAGATGGGAGTTATTCGGAGCTGGTGTTGCTACTACTATTGCTCGATCACTTATGGCTGTGTTTCTATTCATAATACTAAGTAGAGACAAAAGGGTACAAAAATATTTACGTGCGGCTAAACGACTTAAGATACGTAGAGAAAGTGTAGTCAACTTACTGAAAATTGGTGTGCCAATTGGCTTTCAATTCGTTTTAGAAGTTAGTGCTTTTGTAGCTGGGACTATTATGATGGGGTGGCTAGGTGTATTCCCT
Source organism: Ignavibacteriota bacterium (assembly GCA_020437395.1). Classification (GTDB taxonomy): domain Bacteria; phylum Bacteroidota; class Ignavibacteria; order Kapaibacteriales; family UBA2268; genus PGYR01. The sequence goes on from JAGQWJ010000004.1 coordinate 67,159, forward strand.
CTTGCTGCTCACCAGATTGCTATTAGTTTATCTGCCTTAGCATTCTTAGTAGCTACTGGAATTGCAACAGCAGCAACTATAAGGGTTAGTAATTTCCTTGGCAATGAAAAATATCATAAAATGCGCGTTGCGGGCAACTCTGCTTATGTAATGGGTATGGCTCTGATGATATTTACAGCATTGTGTTTTATATTCCTTGGCCGTCAAATATCTATGATATTTACTAACGATGAGATGGTAATAGCAATTTCTACACAACTATTGATAATTGCTGGATTTTTCCAAATTGTTGATGGTGCACAGGCAGTGGGTCTTGGTATTCTACGTGGCTTGGAAGATGTTAAGATACCAACTATAATAGTAGTAATTGCCTATTGGGTACTTAGTATTCCCCTTTCATATATTTTCGCTTTCACATTTGATATGGGTGCAGAAGGCGTTTGGTACGGTTATCTTGCTGGTCTTAGCTTCTCTGGCGTATTTTTATACTTAAGATTCCTGCATTATTCGAAGAAGCTTTCAGGGAAAATGGTATAGGTTCTGATTTTGAGATTGATTAGATAAATTTATATTTTTAATAGCTTGTCTATCCTGAACGAAGTGAAGGATCCAGGACTAGAAATAATTAGTGCTAAATACTGTTTCCTAGATTCTTCAAATTACTTCGTAATTTATCAGAATGACTGCTCTATTCATCAATTTTTCGATAAAACTTTCAACGTATCATCTGTTTTATCATAACTCAAACTTGAAATCTACATTAGCTACCATAGCTCTTGTCAGTCCATCAGCTCTGATTTCACGAGTAACAACGGGAAAGCCAATATTCAATCCAAAAGTATGCTTTTCAGTTACTTTATAGTTCAATCCTGCTATTATGTTTAGAGTCAGACCATCAGAATTCATAATTGTAATATCATTAACTTTATAGTCTTCATAAATGGATTCTACTAATCTATAGACTGGTAGAATTCCTGCCATCAATTTTAAATCGTTCTGGACATTAAAGTATTTCTCAATTTTTAACATTACATCACTCCCCCGTTTGAAATTTTTAGAGGATTGATAATTTTTCCAGTTTAAATAGTATTCATCGGAAAAACCTGGAATTGGCTCAACGAGAGCACTATTTTCAATAAAAGAATTCTCATTTCTATTAAGCGGGATTTGTAACCCCGTTGAAACAACCCAATCATCGATGTTTGCTGCTAATAAAAATATCACATCATTCGTACCGTTGCTAGTCTGATAAACCATAGGCATCGACAAGTCATCTTCATTTCGCAAATCTGCTTTATTTGTGGCCATTTTCACACCTCCAGCTACCGAAAGCGATAAGTTTTCTTCAGAATATAACTTAGAACTTAGCAATACTGTCAAATCACCTAGACCATTTGTTTGACCCAAAGTACCTGATGTGAGCGTGAAAGGAATCTTAGCTACTATTCCAAAATCTGAGAAGTTAGCTCCAAATTCAACACCTGTGGAATTGATTAATACAGATTCATCGCCTACTCCAATAGTATTACTTAATCCAAGCGTATAATGCATTTCATCTGTCCCCGTTGAATCATGTTCTACCATATTAAATGAGCAAAGCCCTGCATCCGAGCAACCCTGAGAAAATACATTTATAGGATTGAACAAAAAACCAAAAAGCAATAGAGCTAATATTATTGATAATTTCATATTTATATTAATTGTTTTTATTATTAGATATTAATATAAAACAATTGGATTACAATTCGGTAAGTATTATGATTTATTTATAAAAAATGTCAACTCAAATACTTTTTATTGAAAAGAATAAGACATTAACAATACGAGACTTTTAGAATTAATAGATATAATTGAGCATAATAATTAAAATAAATTTGATATTTTTTTTAATAATGTTTTGTAAATTAAACAAAACTCCCTATTTTTGTATTCGAATTTTTTACGAAAATGGTCCCTTCGTCTAGTGGTTAGGACTCCGCCCTTTCACGGCGGCAACAGGGGTTCAAATCCCCTAGGGATCACACAAAGCTCGTTCATAGAAATATGAACGAGCTTTTTTTTATCATTACTAATTATTCGAATCTTGTTTTCAATTCATTCCTTATATACTCATTTAGATTTTCCCTTTTGACTCCTAAATACTTTGAAATTGTGCCATAGAATTCTTCGTCTGTCTTTCCACTTTTCAAAATTCCTTTTAATTCTTGATAACCTCCTTTCTCAAACACTTTTCCTATTATATATCCTCCAAGAGCATACTTAAAATTAGTATATTGGTCTATTGTCATATAATCGAGCATATTTGATAAGTTTATATCGGGGTTGTTTTGTAAGTGTAAATTTACTTTTCTCAAATGCCAATCTAATTCTTTACCTCTACTCATACCAAAGTATGTTGCTAATCCTTCGTTGAGCCATAAATGGCAATTTGGGAAATAGGGGTTTATTAAAATATGAATAATCTCATGGGGATAATATTCACCCAAGCCAGTTGAGTAAACTATTCTATTATCAGCATCCGCCTTGCCTGACGGTATTCCCTTACCATTGTCACCTATAAGAAAATCAAATCCTTTTATCCTTTGTATCTCTTCATTAGTTGGAGCAAAGTAGTAATCAATAGTATCTAAAGGTACATCAAAATTCTCACTAAAATCTATAACGAAGTCATTTAGCTTATTTGCTAAATCATAATTGAATTCATGATACTTAGGATAATGGAATTTAATAAAACCGACTTGCGAGCTATTTAGATTTAACTTTGTATTGACCCCTAAAGCATTAAATAATTTCAACTCACCTTCATCTAAGCCAGCATAAACATGAAGTATATATTGGATATTCGATTCTCCTTCTTCCATCAGGTCAAATTCTATAATGGATGTTATTTTGTGGTACTCTCCTACTTGCCTCACGCTCAATATTTTAATATTTGTATATGTTAGTAGCTTCAAGAAATTATCAGATCCGAATTGCAATTCGTTTTCAGCTAGGAAATAAGCAGAATCTGAGTATTTCTCAAGTTCAGCTTTATTCCAATACTTAGCACCTAATGAGTCGTCTTCGGTTTTTAAAAAGTTAATCCATAAATTGAGCGGCTCACCGATATCAAATACGGTAGTATCTAAATCATAATTAGTATATATCCCTGAAGAGTACGCTTTAGAACTTAAAGTACATATTAATAAAACTAGTAAAGTAATTTTCATTAAAATCGTTATATTTATTTGACATAAAACTTGTTACGTCTCTTTTATTTAGTTAGTTGCAAATCAACTTTGAATAATAAATAAGAAAATACAATTGAATATATGTTAAAACGTTAGTATATTTGTAAGATGAAAAATACAGAAAAAAATATAGAAGCTAAAAGACTGGAACAAGTAGCCAAAATCTTGAAAACTATAGCACACCCCGTAAAATTGGAAGTGCTAGAGTTACTGGGTAAACATGAGCCGCTGTCAGTATCTTCCATTTGTGAGAGTATCAATACAGATTGTGAGATATCAATGATGTCGCACCATCTAGCCAAAATGAAGGATAATGGGATTCTCGTTTCAACGAAAGATGGTAAACAAGTTTACTATAGTATAGCAGACAGAAAACTATTGAAGATATTCAATTGTATGGATAACTGCGATTTACTGTAGTTTTTTTACCTTATTATATGAACGTTTTAACAAATGATAAATAGATAATTAATGGAAATACTTGGATACGTAATGGCGTTAGTAATAGGAACCTCTCTTGGATTGATAGGTGGAGGTGGCTCTATACTTGCAGTGCCAATACTAGCATATTTATTTTCATTGAACGAGACTTTTGCAACATCTTATTCATTGTTTGTAGTTGGGTCATCATCCCTTGTTGGTGGTTTAAGGCAAAGTAAGAACGACAATGTAGATTGGAGAACGGCTTTTGTATTCGGTGCACCTGCTATAGTTGGGGTCTGGATTATTAGGCATTATGTAGTACCTGCATTACCAGAGGAAATGTTTAGTCTAGAGGGATTTATATTTACTAGACGAATGTTGATGTTTGGAGTTTTCTCAATACTGATGGTATGGGCAGCAAACTCTATGCTTTCCAACAAGGAAAGAAAAGGAGGTACGGGTGATAAGAAATACAATTATCCTTTGATAATAGCAGAAGGCTTGGTAGTTGGTGGTATTACAGGTTTCGTAGGAGCTGGCGGTGGTTTTCTAATAATACCCGCACTTGTAGTACTAGCAAATTTAGAAATTAAAAAGGCAATTGGAACATCTCTAATTATCATAGCCCTAAAATCATTGTTGGGGTTTTTCTTAAGCGATGCTCTAACATTGGACATAGATTGGAATTTTTTGATCATATTTACGTCCATTACAATAGTAGGGATTTTTGTCGGTGTTACAATTGGTAAATTAGTTGACGGTAAAAAATTGAAAAAAGGATTCGGTTATTTTATAATAATGATGGCCGTATTTATATTCCTTATGGAATTTATAATTAGATAAGAATATTAACAAATGAGATTAATTATATGAACATAGAACAAATATACACAGGATGTTTAGCGCAAGGTGCTTATTACATCACATCAAAAGGAGAGGCGGCTATAATAGACCCTTTGAGGGAAACTAAACCGTATTTGGAAAGATTAGAAAAAGACAATGTAAAACTAAAGTACATATTCGAAACTCATTTCCATGCAGATTTCGTTAGTGGTCACTTAGATTTAAGTAAACAAACAGGAGCTCCGATTATTTACGGACCTACTGCTAAACCTGAATTTGAAGCTATTGAAGCCAAAGATGATCAAATATTCGAATTGGGAGATATCAAAATCAAAGTATTGCACACACCAGGTCATACTATGGAAAGTACTTCATATCTTTTGATAGACGAGAATGGTAAAGAAACAGCACTATTTAGCGGTGATACACTTTTCCTAGGTGATGTAGGAAGACCTGACCTAGCACAAAAAGCAGCTAGTATGACTCAAGATGAGTTAGCTGGGATGCTTTACGACAGTTTAAACAATAAGATTTTACCTTTGCCGAATGACTTAATAGTTTATCCGGCACACGGAGCTGGTTCAGCGTGTGGTAAAAATATGATGACAGAAACGGTTGATACACTCGGCAATCAAAAGAAAGTAAACTATGCTCTTAATCAACCTAATAAAGAAGCATTTGTCAAAGCAGTAACAGATGGATTAACTCCGCCTCCTGCATACTTTGGGATGAATGTAGCGATGAATAAGAAAGGTTATGAGAATTTTGATATAGTATTGATTCAGGGTATGAAAGCACTATCTGTAGAAGATTTTGAAGCTGTTGCTGAGAATAGTGGAGCATTAATCTTAGACACTAGAGATGCTAGTGACTTTTCAAAAGGATTTATACCTCAATCTATTAACATAGGAATAGATGGAGATTTTGCTCCTTGGGTAGGTTCTATGATAGTAGATGTCAATCAGCCAATACTACTAGTTACAGATAAAGGTAGAGAAGAAGAATCCATAACTAGACTTAGTAGAGTCGGTTTCGATAATGTATTGGGACACCTGAAAGGTGGATTTGAAGCATGGGAAGACAAAGAAAAAGATACAGTTAATAGAATTACTCCTGAACAATTTGCCAAAGAAGTAAAAATCGGTGAAAGCAAGATAGTAGATATCCGTAAAGAGAGTGAATACGAGGCCGAGCACGTTGATGAAGCATATAATAAACCGCTTGCATATATTAATAATTGGATAAAGGATGTAAATCCAGAAGAACATTTCTATGTGCATTGTGCTGGTGGTTACAGGAGTATGATAGCTGCAAGTATATTGCAAGCCAGAGGGTATAGAAACTTCACAGAAGTTGAAGGTGGATTCGATGCAATAGGAAAAACAAATATTCCAAAAACAGATTTTGTATGTCAAACTAAAGTATATCAATAATTTAATAATAAGAGAAATAATATGATACAATTAATCAAAAATCTAATGGGACAACAAGATAACTCAGAGTTGATTAGCGCTATAGAAAGTGGTGCTTATTTAGTTGATGTAAGAAGTCCTGCAGAGTTCAACGGTGGTAGTGTAAAGGGTGCAGTAAATATTCCTTTGGACTCAGTACCAAATCAAATATCAAAATTCAAGGGTAAGAAAGGTGTAGTTGTCTTCTGTCAAAGTGGAGCAAGAAGCGGCGTAGCCAAAGGTATATTAGAGAAAAATGGGATTCAAAATGTAATAAATGGTGGTGGCCACAGTAACGTAAGAAAGTGCGTTAAGTAAAAATTAAAATAATTCGATTACCCCATAATCACTTCAAAGCCCTGACGTAGAAATACTGATGGGCTTTGATGTTTATACCAACAAAAAACCTTGCTTTTGATGCAAGGCTTTAAGAATAATAGTTTAATAAACTAGAGCTTAAAACTTAATTATCTTATTACTGATAATTTCATCGCCTGACTGTATTCTGTAAATATACGTGCCAGTAGTTAGATAGTTTAGATTCAAGTTTATACTATTCAATCCATTAGGAAGGTTTTGCTCAAACTGTTCCAGAACAACACCCTGCATGTTTACTAATGTAAATTTGATGTGAGAATCTGAATTCAAATTGAATTTTACTAAAAAGTTGTTTTCAATTGGTGTTTGTGGGTTATATATTAAAAATAGATTCTTAGGTTTTAGTTTTTCCGTTTGCTCATTTATTTTATTCATTGAACTTTCGTTATATCTAACCCAATTTCTACCATCTAAAGTTAAATACTCTTTCCCATTTTCTTTAGTATATATAATCGGTTGCATTGGCGTTTTTGAAACGTAAGAGGGAATATCCAATTTATTCTCACTGGTTGCCTCTTTTGTTAAAAAAGATTTATAGTTGTTTATTTGTGTTATTTCCGAGCCATCGCTTCTTTCGAATATCATCACTTGATTATTGTTTATTAAAACTCCTCCAAATGGAGCAGTTTCTTTTACAATTTGTGATAAAGCAATAAAAGGTAGTAATAGTAAAATATATATTAATAATTTCATTTTGTTTACCTTTCTAATTAATAATAAATTTTCTAAATATCGTTCTGTCCATTAACTCAATTGCTGCGAAGTAAGTCCCAGCAATAAAGTTTTTGTCGTCTAATTTCATCTCGATTATACCAGTTATTTGTGCGTTATATTCTTTGTTCATCAATTGTTTCCCACTAAGGTTAAATATTTTTATAGTAGAGACATTTTGTGGTTTATCAAATGCTATATTTATCAGTTTATCGAATGATGTCAATAGTTGAGGATATAAATTTAACTCTTTTGAATTACTAATATCTTTAATATTTGTGATACTCGGATGATACCTAAGTAAACCAATACCATAAAAAGCTATCCATAAACTACCATCCTCTGTAGTTGTCATACTTTCTACTCTTCCGCCAGATTCTCCAATTTTTCCTAAAGTATGCTGTGTAGTCCAATCCCTACTAAATAGTTCCAATATAATAGACATTATAGAATCAGAAGAATTTAAAAACTTAACATGGTCTGGAGGGGCATCTTTACCTATGTCAGTAATTAATATACTACTAAAAAAAGTAGATTCACTCAAGAAATCTTCAACATCAGGAGTAACCAACATATCATCATTGTTAATAAGGTTAAGAAATCCAGTACCACCAACCCAAATTGAACCATTTCTGTCTTCGGTTATAGCGCTACATACCGAAAAAACAGAATCTCTATCTTTAAAACCACTAAATAAAGTTGATCTCATAGGATAAGTATTATGTTCTGTATAAACACCCCAAGTGTCATCATTTTTTAAAACAACTAAACCTGGGTCTCTCGGTGAACTCTCCCCTAATCCAAACCAAATATTATTAACTTTATCTTCGAAAATACTAATAACATCAACTAACCTTTGTTCATATTCTTCAGGATTGTAAACATTATGTGGTGTAGGTATTGTTGTAATTTTCATACTTCCACTATCATCAATAATAAGTAAATTATTATCAATTGATGTAGAAGTAACAAATATTTTATTTTTAGAACTAACGAAAATACTCGAAAAACCTAATTTATTAAAACTCTTGTTATCAGTAACAATCTCAAAACTTTGCCCATCATATTTTATTAATTCAGTATAATAATTTATATAAGGTGGATCATGAGCTAATATGATATTTGTTGTTAACCAAATATTTCCAGTTGAATCCATTCCAATACTTATATATTCTCTTATTGATTTAAGATTATCATCGAGGAAATATTTCTGAAAATTATTACCATTCCATTTATAAAAACCATTAGTTTGCCCACAAATCCAAATATCACTATTATTACCAAACACTATACTACTATTCGACTTACTAAATTTTAAAGTATCAATTTGATTATCATTTTCAAAATACGATGGTATTAGACTCCATTTATTACCATCGAATAAATTTATAGGGTAGAATCTATTACCTTGGTTAGTCATATAAAGTCCATATAATAATAGGTTATTTCCTTTAGAAATCAAATTACAATTCTGTTGCATGTTTATTTTTTGATTTTCTAATTTGAATTGCGATAATAGTTGAAATGGAATCATTATTAAAACTATCCTAACATAAATTTTTTTCAATTTAAACTCCTTGCATTAATTACAATTAATTTAATTACCACTACCTGCACAACCATCTTTACATTGGTAAGGCAAATCAGTTTTCCAATCTTTGAAAACACCTTGATCTGTACACTGTTCACCTGGTGCCGGGTCTGTAGTTGGAGTACTGATTCTAATATTCCCAGCTCCTGTAGTCCCTTCTTTACAAACTGTATAAGTTTTCTTACAACAAACTTCGCCACAAGATTGCCACTTCCATACATCAATATAAGAGTCACCATTATGACTATATGGTAATGGACAATTCCCATCATAACCAATATCTTTCATCACTTCACCCTGGGTGTCAACTTTGTAACTACATTTTACCCAAACCCCACAACGTGCGGTATAAATATTAAAGAATGTTTTACCACCTGTTGAACAATCAGGAATTGTAATGTTTCCTAAATCTATCACTTTATTCAATATAAGAAGTTTCAAATATTCTCTTGCTCCATCAAAATCTAATTCTTCCTTTGTACCATGAGCAAGAAAATCAGGGTCTATTAATTCTGTGTAATCCCAATCAATAATAATTTCAATTTCACCACCACAATTCCTCCAACAATATTTTACTGTCCCTATGAGCCCAATAGTCAATAATTGATAATCAAATGAATGACTTTCACATATCCAGTCCGCAGTACAAGGATCTCCTGACCAACAATTATCTGGTGGTTGGGCTATTAAAGTATTATTAAAAGTTAAAGTAAAAAATAGACACCCTATAATTACGGTAACATATTTTATCATTTTCATGATTTACCTCTAAAAATTTATTTAAAAATTGTTCTTTAGAGATTTCATTCATAAGTTTGTAGCTGTCAACAATGAGATGTCCAATTTTATTTTTGACATTATGTGGTCAGATGAAATCTCAAGTTTTTTCTGACCATTTTTTTTACTACCAAAACTATTCCCCTCCTATTCTACCAGATTAAAAAATATCATTTCATATTTGGTTTATTATTATTTTTTTTACAATAATAAATAATGCAAGCAAATAATGCAAGCAAATAATGCAAAAAGAGTAACATTTATTATTAATAAATCTTAATATACCAGATGTTTAGACTGACTATCATTGTAAAAGTCCTATTTCAGCAGATTGGTAAATACAATCTTTTTTTAATCTTATCACTTTAAATCTCGGAAGTAGAAATACGAAAGGGCTTTAAAGTGTAAATCGATTATTTAAAAATTATAAATTAGTTTGTATCCCAACCACCACCTAAAGCTTTGTAAAGTAAAACTAATGAATTCATTTGCTTCATTTTGTTTTCCACCAACTCAATTCTAGCATCAAGCACATCTCTTTGTGTCAGCATAACTTCCATATAATCGGCTCTTGCTGAGTTAAATAAACTATTTGCAATTGCTGTAGATTGCAACAAAACATCAACCTGCTCAGACTTCAATTGATAGCTACTTATAAGATTTTCCATATTTGAAAGTTGGTTAGAAACTTCAAAGTAAGCATTCAAAATTGTACGTTCCAAATTATAAACTGATTGCATTTGAGAATAGTTGGCATTGAGGTATTGAGCTTCAATTGCATTTCTATTAAGCAATGGCATAACCATATCGCCAACTATGCCGTAGAGCATAGACTCTGGTGTTTGAAAAAAAGAACCAGGATTATATGATTGAAGACCTAATCTACCTGTTATCCTGAAAGCTGGGTAAAAGTTAGCTCTTGCGGCTTCTACATCGAGTTTATCTGCCTCTAATAGCAACTCTGCTTGTTTGATATCGGGTCTGTTTTGCAACAATTGAGAAGGAACACCAGTAACAATTGTTTTTGGTGTTGTATTAGTAAATTGATCTGAACTTCTTTCAATTTTCTGAGGATATCTACCTAACAGAAAATTAATCCTATTTTCAGTAATAGTAATATCTTGTTTTATATTAAATACAAGACTTCTATTTTTTAGAACTTCTGCTTCAAATTTCTTGACCGCAAGTTCAGTCACTTTACCAGCTTCTTTTTGGATTTTTACTGTTCTTAATGCATCTTGTTGTATTCTTATATTATCTTCTAGAATTAAAAGTTGATTGTCCAAAGCTTCCAATTCATAATAAGAATTTGCTATTTCTGCTATTAGCTGCGTTACCATATAATTCTTACCTTCTATAGAAGACAAGTATCTTTTTGCAGCTGCATCTGTTGCATTATGGAGTTTATTCCAAACGTCTAACTCCCAAGAAACATCGGCGGACAACATAAAATCAGTTAAAGGTTCAGGGAACTCCTTACCTTCGCTAATTTCAGTATTCGCATCGTTAGCACCTTGACTTGTGTAGCGTCCAACTTTTTCAGCACCAGCACCAGCGTTGAGTCTAGCAGAAGGAAGATATTCTCCTCTCCTTGCCATTACATCATTAGATGCTATCAATATTTCTTTTGCCATTATGTTGAGTTCTTGATTATTTGTCAATGCTGAATCAATCAAATTTATCAAGTTCTCATCTTCAAAAAACTCTCTCCAATCCGTTTTAGCAGCACTGTTAGTATCTAAATTATTACTAAAACTTTCAGGAAAATCTTTGTTTGCTTCTCTTTGTTCAACTTTTGGTATTGAACAAGATGAAAACAGTATAAGAAATGCAATTGAAAAATATTTTATTATCCATTTTGTATTAATCATTGTGACCAACCTCCTCAGAAAGTGGGCTATCACTTTCATCTTGTATTAATGTTTTCCCTTCTATCAGTTTTGCAAAGAAAAAGTACAACCCTGGAATTATTATGACACCAAAAACAGTACCAATGACCATACCGCCAAGAGAAGACCCCCCTATGGTTCTGTTTCCAATTGCACCTGCACCAGTCGCAATCACAAGTGGTATAAGACCAGCAACGAAAGCGAATGATGTCATTAAAATTGGTCTAAATCTTACTCTTGCACCTTCTATCGCAGCATCTATCATAGTCGCACCTTGTCTATGTTTTTGTACGGCAAATTCAACAATCAGAACCGCATTTTTACCCAACAATCCAACTAACATTATTAACCCAACTTGTGCGTAAATATCATTTGATAGACCCATTATCTTAAGTACTAAGAATGAACCAAATATTCCCACGGGTAATGAAAGTATTACGGCAAAGGGTAGCAAGAAACTCTCGTATTGAGCAGCTAAAACTAAATAAACGAATATCAATACAATCATAAATATTATTATTGATTCATTACCTCTATTCGATTCATCATACGAAAGTCCTTCCCATGCAATGTCATATCCATTTGGTAAAGTCTCTTTTGCTACCTCCTTTATAGCTTCAATAGCATCGCCAGTAGTATAACCTTTTGCTGGTAACCCTTGGATTGCAGCAGAGTTATACATATTATATCTTGTTATCTCATTTGGACCTTGTCTTTTTTCCATTTTCATAAACGCAGAATAAGGAACCATCTCGCCATGATCATTCCGTACAAATAGGTTTAAAATATCCGATGGCAGTCTTCTGAACTTAGGATCTGATTGAACATATACTTTGAAAAAACGTCCGAATTTTATGAAACCTTGCTCATAAGTACTACCTATCATTATATTCAGATTTTCCATCGCATCGCCAATTGAAACACCTTTTTGCATAGCCAATTCATTGTCAATAATCAACTCATATTGAGGGTAATTCGCTGCAAAAAAAGTGAACAGTCCTGTTAGCTCCTTACGTTTACGTAAATCATCCATAAATTTCTGGTTTACTTTGTCAAAATCTTGATAATCAGTAGTAGCATTTTTATCTAATAATCTCATAGAGAATCCACCAGATGATCCGAAACCAGGGATTGCAGGAGGTTCAAAAAGTTCTACGATTGCTCCGAGGTTTTTGGATTTCTCTTCTAACTCTTCCATTATCTCATGTACTGAATGTTCTCTTTCTGACCAATCTTTCAGGTTAATAAGACATGTCCCGGCATTCGACCCTCTACCTTCTGTCATTATCTCGTAGCCAGCAAGCGAAGTAACGGATTCTACTCCATCTATTTCCTCACATATTTTTTGCAATTCCCTTGCCACTGAATTTGTTCTTTCTAGAGTAGAGCCAGGTGGGGTTTGGATAATCGCATATATAGTACCTTGGTCTTCCCCAGGAATGAACCCAGAGGGAATAATCGAATTTGCATACAAAATACCAATTGAAAAAATTGCAAGAATAGAAAAAGTAATCAATCGCTTGTGAGCTATTAATTTGAGTAACAAAACATATTTATTTGTCACTTTCTCGAAACCGCTATTAAATCTATCAATTACCCAAGTAATTGGTGATTTTTTCTTAGCTTTACCGTGATTATTCTTAAGAAGCATAATACACAATACAGGCGTAAGAGTAAGCGAAACAACAGCAGAGATTATAATTGCACTAGCCATTGTAATTGAGAATTGTCGATAGAATATTCCCACGGGACCCGACATAAATGATATAGGTATAAAAACAGATACCATTACAAGTGTTATAGCAATGATTGCACCGCTTATCTCATCCATAACTTTCCGAACTGCATCAAAAGGGTTTTTATGCTCTTCTTCCATAGTTGTGTGAACTGCTTCCACTACAACTATAGCATTATCGACGACAATACCAATTGCTAGCACTAGTGCAAATAGTGTAACTAAGTTTATGGATAGTCCAAACATCTGCATTGCGAAAAAGGCACCGATAAGAGAAACTGGCACTGCTATAATAGGAATAAGAGTTGAACGCCAATCACCTAAAAATAGGAACACCACTATCGCAACCAAGATAAACGCATCACGGAGCGTGTGCATTACTTGTTCGGTAGATGCATCTAAGAATTTGGAAACATCATAACTAATCTTGTAATCTATACCTTCGGGGAAATCTGCCTCCATTTCTTTCAATTTTGCCTTTACTTCGTTGATTACATCTGTCGCATTTGTTCCAATGTTTTGTTTAAGTACAATCGAAGCTGCTGGGTGCCCGTCCAGATTAGAATAAATATCAAAAAACTCTGAACCTAATTCAGCCCTCGCAATATCTTTAAGATGAATACTCTCACCCTCAGCATTGGCTCTGATTATCACATTTTCGTATTCCTTAGATTCATTAAACCTACCTTTGTAAGTTAGTACGTATTCTAAAGATTGAGCAGAAATACCAGAACTTTGACCTAACCTACCAGGTCGCCCTATTATACTTTGCTCTTGCAGAGCCTCCATTACTTCATCAACAGAGATATTGTAAGCTCTCATTCTTTCTGGATTAAGCCAAATACGCATTGCATATTTTCTACTTCCCAATATTTGGGATCTCGCAATTCCATTTATCCTGTTTAGTTCAGGAATCATGTGAACATCAGCATAGTTATATAGGAACTTTTCATCTACTTTATTGTCCTTACTATACAAGTTAACATACATTAACATACTGGGTTGGATAGGTGTTATTATAACACCTTCCCTCTGAACGAGTTCAGGCAAGAGTGGCATCACCTGATCCACTCTTGTCTTCACCCTTATGACGGCGGTATTGGGGTCAGTCCCCGGGTCAAATATTATACGGAGCGTAGCTTCACCTGCACTTGTTGCATCTGTTGCCATATATCTCATACCTTGTACCCCGTTGATAGCGTTTTCAAGGGTAATCAAAGTAGATTTGACAAGAACATCTGCACTTGCACCAGGATATGCAATAAATATATTGACTGTTGTAGGAGCAATTTCGGGGAATTGTGAAATCGGCAATTGTTTGATAGCTAAACCACCAACAAATATTATAATTACAGAAATCACAATAGCCAATACTGGCCGATGTATTATTTTACTAAACATACTCTTCCTTTAGATTTATTTTAATAAAGTGATTATTCTGCGTAAAGTTCTAAGCTTGATACGGCATTTTTTGGCTTCAAATAATTGAATGCAATTTTCTGATTGCCTTTTACTTTATTCAATCCATCTAATAGAATTTTGTCATTTTGAGTTAATCCACCATGTAATATGTAAAGATGAGGTAATTCATCTGCTATTTTTATCTCTCTTGGTTTTAACTTATTGTCTTTACCTACTACATAGACAAACTTTTTCTCAAGTACTTCAAAAGTTGATTTCTGAGGTATTATAACCGAGTTTTTATACTCCATAGAAACTTCAATATTGCCAGTTTCACCATGTCTAAGTAATCCTTCAGGGTTTGGGAAAGTAGCACGGAAAGCAATATTACCTGTTTCATTATTAAAATCTGCTTCTATTACTTTTACAACTCCCTTGTAAGCATATTCTTTATGATTAGCCATTTTCAATGTTACTTCGAAGTTTTTATTTAAACGATTATTAGTGCTATATTCCAAATACTCTGCTTCTGGCACATTGAAATAAGACCACATTTCACTATTGTCGGAAAGTGTAGTTAGTAACTCTCCTTCGTCGAGCAAACTTCCTTCTCTAACATTGAATCTACCCATTATCCCATCGAATGGGGCTCTAATTTCTGTAAAGCCAAGATGTACTTTTGCTAATTGAAGTTCTGCTTGTGCTTTCTCATATTTTGCTTTAGTCAAAGCTAGTTCATTTTTAGATACAATATTACTGTCGGCTAACAATTTAGTATTCTTATATTCTATACTTGCATAATTAGCTTCTGCTTTTGCTTTCTCCAATTCAGCATTATAAAGATTCGGTAAGATTTGGAACATTAACTGCCCTTTTTTCACAAATTGTCCTTCATCTACATAAATTTTTTGTAAGTACCCCCTTTCTAATGCCCTTAGCTCTATATGTTGGATAGAGTGCAATTGGCAAACATAATCCTTTGTAATTGAAGTATCTTTTACCAAAGGACTAGTTACTACAAACTTTGATTTAACCTCATTTTGTTCAACTTCACTATGAGCTTCTGACTGACAGCTATAAAGACATACTAGTGCTACTGCACTAATTAAAACTTGAATTATTTTCATTTTCATTTTTTATTTTATTATTTAATAAATACACTAATCAAATTTTGGGAATAATTTTCCGAAAATTATACTATTTTAATAAAGAGTTTTCTTTAATTGTGGCGGTATCGCCTATTTTAAAAGTGTGTATTTATAGACGGAATGTCTGATGCAGAAGGTATTTTGACTCACTAAATAGAGTGAACTTTCTAAAAACTTTAAAAGTATGATTGATCGAGATTAAGTTGAATATAATCTCTTTGAATGAGGAACTTCTTAGAGTTTTACTTAAACTAATCTCATCTGGTTCTTTTAAGTTTAAAATAACCATATCAGAGTTATTTTTTATTCCGCTATTCGTCTGATATATCTGAGGTGAATTATTTTCAGAGTGATAATTGCTCGTTTGGTAAACAAGATTGTTATTGCTTTCAGTAACAACTTGTAAACTACCAGTCCCTAAAATTATAAAATTTAGGAATGAAAGAATAAATAATATAGTAGTTGTAAAACTCATTTTGCAAAACTATGTTCTATTATTATCAAATACAAAACAATATTACGTTTTTTATATAAATTTTGTTTCTCACTCCTCAGTCAAAGTATTCAGAAAAGCAATAATAGCTTTTTTATCAGAATTAGTTAGAGCAAATCCGTTTATTAGTTTGCTTTTGTTTCTGTGGGGTTTGCCGGCACTAGCGTAATGCTCTAGAACAACGTCCAGAGTTGCTATACTCCCGTCATGCATATAAGGTGCTGTTAGGGCTACATTTCTAAGTGATGGGATTTTGAATACGCCATTGTCAGCGTCTAGACCTGTTAATCTTTGCCTTCCGTTATCATTGTATTCCTCATATAATCCGTTGTTAGCAAACTCTTGAGATGTGAATAATATACCCGAATGACAGCTAGCACAAGCGAGAGAATCAGAGAAGAAAAGCACCATACCTCTTTCTTCCTCAGTAGTTAATGTTGCTTTTTTATTCATATATTTATCGAACTTTGAGTTGCCACCTATTAGCGTTCGTTCGAAAGACGAGATAGAGCGAGTAATAACGTAAGAGTCCAGCACTCTCCCATAAGCTACTTGTGAAAGATATTGATATGAACTGTCAGTACTGAGTTTTTGGGCGGCAGCAACTATATTTAGATCGAATTCTTTATGCTCTTGGAATGGGACTAAGACTTGCATTTCGAGAGAAGGCACACCTCCCTCTCGAAGCAATCGCTTCTGGAAGGCCACATTCATCAGCGATATGCTATTTCTGGTACCGTCAAGTCCATCGACTCCTTTGGTAGTAGGAGTATTATCAGCAAATGCAAATTCGGATTTGTGGCAAGAAGAGCATGATATTTCATTCGTCCTTGACAACCGTTTATCTTCAAAAAGAAGTTTGCCTAGTCTTATTCTATCTTTATTAGGTAAGTTATCCTCGGGGTATTCTACTTTTGGTAGCTCCCGAGGAATACTATCAAGGAATCTATATCTTTTAGTTTCTACATCTGGTTCTATTAACTTCTCATCAGTGCAAGAGAAGAAGAACAGCAGTAGTGGTAAGCAATATATGAGTCTAATTTTTAACAAATTTAGCTATCTTAATAATACCCTTATCGTCGAATATTTTTATTAAATAGGTACCACTTACCAATTTCTCCAATGTAATCGAAGAGCTCTTCACTACTCCTTGACTAACAGAAATTCCATCCAAAGTGAAAATATTGTATTCTTTGTTTAAAAATTCTGAGCTAATATTTAATATATCAGATGTTGGGTTCGGATAAACACGAATATCATTATTGCTATCTTCAACAGAAGATTTTACTTCACTTGTAATTGCACCCGAACTGATAATATTATTTATAAAATCTCTTAATTCTTGAGAATTATTATAGAAATCATGGTAAGCCCCAAATTTTGTCATATCAATAGATTTCAATAATTTCTGAATGTTAAAATTGATATTCAAATCAATAACACCGTTCTTTTCATTTGCGTTGGTTTTCAAACTTATAGTTCTGAAAGCTTCGTCACCCAATATATGGTATTGGAAAGATTTATCATATTGACCGTCATTATCAGAATCTACGAAACCTTCAACTACCCAAAACCGATAACCAGCAGCCCAACCCCAGTGCATAGATGGGTTTTTTGGAGCTAATGGGTGAAGTGGTCCGTATTTATTAGGATCTTGACCAATATTATCCTCCTTCTTTACACCAAAAGAGATAGTTAGGTTTTCTACATTGTTTACGTCATGCTCTCCTAAGGTATAATTCTCGTAATCTCCAGTTGCAAGTATGTAATTATCTAATTCTAAGTCATCTAATTTAAAACCGCACATATAGAAATCAAGTCTTGTAATCTGATATTTGATCCCTAACTCATTCTTATATTGGCTATTCAATTTGAATTTTTGCCCATCTACGTTGTAATCTAAATTCAAATTAACTTCAGCAGAATTCAACAAAGCCGTAGCTGAGAGCAATAGTATTATTTTTATAAAAGTTCTCATTATTATATTTCTCATATTATTTAGATTCTTTATACTCTTGATTGTTCAAAAACACTTCATCTGTCAAGGTTTTTAGAAAAGCAATTAAATCTTGCTTGTCCTGTTCTGTCAGATTCATACCATCTTTTATTCCATGTATGTTCACATCTAGTGTCGGAGATTCTTTTATCCCACTGTTGTAATGCTCAATTACTTCTTCTAAAGTCTTGAACCTGCCATCGTGCATATAAGGTCCAGAAACCGCTACGTTCCTCAAAGAAGGTGTTTTAAACTTCGCATTATCAGTTGGTCTTTCAGTAAATTTGGCTCTTCCCAAATCTTTGAATTCAGATTCTGAATCTAGTCCATTATTCATAAACTCATGATTCGAAAAATCTGCCGTTCCATGACAATGAAAACAATCAGCACCTTTTATACTATTTCCATTTTCAAATTCAGTATTGAAAAGAATTTTTCCTCTAAGTTCAGACTCATTAAAAACTGCTTCACCTCTTTCCACTTTATCAAATTTAGAATTTCCTGAAACAAAAGTCAACATAAATTGCTCCATTGCTAAACTAATGTTCAAAGATGAAACTGTTGAATCACCGAAAGCATTGAAGAACATAGCACGATAATTGGCCTCTGATTGTAACTTGTTTACTACATTTTCCAATGTTTCACCCATTTCCAAAGGATTCTCAATTGGTCCAAGTGACTGGTCTCTTAGCAATTTGGCTCTTCCATCCCAAAAGAATCCTTTTGTATGATAAAACATATTGAATATAGGCATCGAGTTCCTATCTCCTATTTTACCTTCTATCCCCTCAGAGAATTGTTTATCAGTATCTGTGAATGCATTACTCTGATTGTGACAACTTCCACAAGAAACTGTCCCATCTTTCGATAACATCTTTTCGAAGAAAAGGGCTTTTCCTAGTGCTATGCCCTCGTAAGTCAAAGGGTTGTCTTGAGGTAAAATTGGTGGAGGCATATTAGTCGGTATAACCAAATTATATGGAGTAGTTTTAAATTCTTTTTTTGGTGATGTGACAGAGTCTTCTTGGCAAGACACTAATACAAATGACAATATAAATAATACTGATAAAGTAAACTTTGCTAAGTTTTTCATTCTTCGTCTCCATCAATTCTGAAGGCATTTAGTAAATTCTTACTAAGCTTACTGCTTAATCCAAAATCAGCAGCTTTATCCGAATGTGTAATAGGTGCATTTTCACTAATATTAATAACATAAGGATATTCAAAATATGCAGATAAATCAAAGACAAGTTCTAATGATTTATCCTTTCTAACTTCAAAATCGTCTTTTATACTTATTATCATTAAGTTTTCGTCTAAGCCAATGTGATAAGCAAAAGCACCTTTTGGTTCACTTTCTTTAAAATGATAACCCTCAATTGAACAGAATATAAATCCATCCATCCAATCCCAGTAGAGATTATTGGTTATTGGGTTCAATGGGCTATTTGCCGAGAAGGAATTAGGGTTCTGATGGTTTGTAACAGAATCTACTCCTAAATAGAACTTTAATTCTGAATAATTACCTTCGGGGATATTGCCTAATTCAAAATCAACTCTACCTTCTGTCATATTTATGTATGCAGCTGAAGAATCAATTTTTAACTCATTTCCTTCGCTATCCACCAAAACAAAGTTAGTCATTATGTAATGCAACTTTGTGAATTTTATTTCATTCCCCGAAGAATTAGTGTGAACCGAAACTTCTGGTACAACATTTTCCTGACCAAACTTATGGTTTATAGTAACTTTTAATGTTACATTCTCTTTCACTGGGCTATTATTTGTAGTATCGTTTTTACACCCAAGAAGTAGTAATATGGTGCAAAATACTACAATATATATAGTCTTATTCATATTTTATACTCAATTTAATTTAAAAAATAATTACCAAATAATTAGGGTAGATAATTATCTAAATCAAATATGAACAATTCAATGTGAGTATATCAGCTACGTACGGTCTGCCCCTTATCTTATCGAGTTTTCTTTGACTATTGTATCCATCTGAAGTTAATGGTTTCACTTGGATAAAATTCAACAAATAAAATGAAAATGTACTGAATTCTATTTTTGAAAATCTGGTTAATAGATAATCATATTCATTAAACTCTTTTAAATCTTTACAACAGTCTCTTTTTGCTTGTTTCTTATTTCGGATAAATGGTTTAACACTATCCTTGCCGCTGCAACAAGACTTAACAACAATTGCTTTATGACACTTTTCGCAATCTATAGAACTAATTAGTCCCGGTATAACGATTGACTTTGTTACGTCGTTAGTTTGTCCACAAATATGCGTATTGATATTTATTCCAATAACTGGGATTAATATCAAAACAATTAGAATAAGTGACAATATATTAATTAATCTTATCATTTTAGTCAAGTTAACAATTTAATTACAATTATCAAAATATTGATTTTGTCTAAGAACTATAAATTGCTTAATTTAATAAATTAGTTATCTAGCAATAAATATATAATGAGATGAAAAAATGGATTTAGGAGCATTTTCGGTTAGTTTGAGCGTGAAAGATTTGAAGGTCTCAAAAGAGTTTTATGAGAAGTTGGGTTTCAGTCAAATGGGTGGTGGACTGGATATGAACTACTTGATAATGAAAAACGGGACAACGTTGATAGGATTATTCCAAGGAATGTTCGAAGGAAATATACTTACTTTTAATCCTGGGTGGGATACAATCGGAAAGAATCTTGAAACTTATGATGATATTCGTGAGATTCAAAAAAAGCTGAAATCCTCCGGTATTAAATTAGTAAACGAAGTAGATGAGAACAGCGAAGGACCTGCGAACTTAGTACTTACCGACCCTGATGGTAATGTAATACTAGTAGATCAACACAGGTAAACTGAACTAAACAGACGGTATGACTTATTCTAATTATTACGAATGAGACATACTCAGTATGCCTTGTCTAGTCCTAAAAAAGGTTTACACATTTTAGGATTAGACAAATTCACAAAAAATATATTACATTTCCTACACAAAAAAACCCACTACTGTCTTAACAATAGTGGGTCTTCATTTGTAGAGACGTACTGCGTACGTCTCATTAATTCATTTGGGATTTGAATTATTATACTCATCTAATTCCCATTTTAATGGGTTTTCGATTATATATTTTCTTATTTCATATAGAGATGTCTCATTTCTAATTACGTGATCATAATAGTTTGATTGCCAGCCAAAGTCTGGATTTATCTTTCTTGCTTTTGAAGTGGTTGAACTTTTCAAACCTCTAATTATAGAAGATAAATTTTTACTTGCTGATTGTAGAGACGTACTGCGTACGTCTCTAGATTGGTGTCTTTCAGTATCACTATAATTTGAGTCCATTTCATTCAGTATTATTATACAATGAAAGTGATTTGGCATTATTACAAATTCATGAAGAACTACACTCAAATCAGCTCTTAGTTCAGGAGTTTTATACCATTCTCTTTCTAGTATAACCCCAATTTCAGATAGCTGCATTTCACCACTTTTGATATCGCCGAAGTAATTGATTTTATCTTTTGTACAAATCGTAATAGAGTAATATCCTGCATTTGAATAGTCCCAGTTTTTTAATCTATTCGATTGGGTTCTATATTTATTCTGAAATTTATCTTCCATCAGTTACCCCCTCTCTTTGAGACGTATGCAATACGGCTCTACATTTCCACAATGTTAGTTCTGTACTTTGTAGAGACGTACTGCGTACGTCTCATTAATTCAATTGTACTTTTATAAATTCGATAAACGTGTTAATTTCTATAATTGTAACTTGTCTTCCGTAATTTCACTTTTCATGTTTTTAAAATTAATTCTTGCTAGAATTACGAACGGTATTGAGGTTAACAAAGTAAGTAATCCAGCTTCAGACATTAATAAAAGAAATAGAATTCCTATACTAACGGCAATAATACCTAATGCGAAAGTTGTTTTCTGGTAGTTCTTCTTAGCCCAACCACTAATGATAATTAGTATTTGACCAACAAGAAACAGAAGGGAACATAAAACAAACTCTTCTTTTTCGTTCTGAACATCAGATAATTACCAGAACTGTATAAACAGCATTGGTACTATACCGTGTCCACTTGCAATAGATATTACTAGTGTTGAAAGAGCAATATAAATTGAGCCAACTTTAGTTTTATTATAAGTCATTAAATTCATTTTTTGCAGAGACGTATGCAATGCGTCTCTACGGTTGCTTTATATTAACTCCCCAATATACTGAAATTTCTATTATCCCCCCCCCACAAAAAAACCCACTACTGTCTTAACAATAGTGGGTCTTCATTTGTAGAGACGTACTGCGTACGTCTCATTAAATTCCTTCGTTCAGAGACGTATGCACTTCGGCTTCTCTCAGCACAGGCAATACGTCTCTACAAGGGATGGTAATCAAGATGTTATTACATCATGCCGCCCATTCCGCCCATGCCACCCATATCCGGATGACCGTGTCCGCCGCCAGCGTTCTCTTCTGGCTTCTCTACGATTGTTGCTTCCGTAGTTAGTAACAGACCAGATACAGATGCAGCGTTTTCCAATGCTACTCTCGATACCTTAGTTGGGTCGATTACACCAGACTCAAACAAGTCTTCGTAAACGTCTGTTCTTGCGTTGTAACCGAAAGCACCTTCACCTTCTTTTACTTTGTTCACTACTACTGATGCTTCGCCACCGCAGTTAGTAACTATCTGACGTAATGGCTCTTCTAAAGCACGTAAGATAATGCTAACTCCTGTAGATTGATCGTGGTTCTCTGTCTTAATGTCTTTTAGGTTAGCCAAAGCACGGATGTAAGCTACACCACCACCTGGTACTATACCTTCTTCTACAGCAGCACGAGTAGCGTGAAGTGCATCTTCTACTCTAGCTTTTTTCTCTTTCATCTCTACTTCTGTTGCAGCACCAATCTTGATAACAGCTACACCGCCAGAAAGCTTAGCAAGACGTTCTTGCAATTTCTCTCTGTCATAATCTGAAGTAGTTTTTTCGATTTGTGTTTTAATTTCGTTGATTCTACGTTTGATATCATCAGTCGAACCAGCACCCTCTACTATTGTAGTATTGTCTTTATCGATTGTGATTCTCTTAGCTGTACCCAAAGATGAAATGTTTGCTCCTTCTAAGTTGTAACCTTTTTCTTCAGAGATAACTGTACCACCAGTAAGAACAGCGATGTCTTCTAACATTGCTTTTCTTCTGTCACCGAAACCTGGTGCTTTTACAGCAGCAATTTTCAGTGTACCTCGTAGCTTATTAACTACCAATGTAGCCAATGCTTCGCCTTCAAGATCTTCAGCTATTATTAACAATGAACGACCTGCTTGAGATACTTTCTCCAAGATTGGAAGTACATCTTTGATAGCAGATATTTTCTTGTCGTAAATCAAAATATAAGGATCTTCCAAATTAGCTTCCATAGAGTCAGTGTCAGTCACGAAGTAAGGTGACAAATAACCTCTGTCGAACTGCATACCTTCTACTGTGTCTAGTGAAGTTTCAGTTCCCTTTGCTTCTTCTACAGTAATTACACCATCCTTGCCAACTTTTTCCATAGCTTCTGCTATCAACTTTCCGATTGTATCATCGTTGTTTGCAGAAATTGTACCAACTTGAGCAATCTCTTTAGTACCTTCGACGTTTCTTGACATTACTTTCAAAGAATCTTTTACTGCATTGACTGCCAAATCGATACCGCGTTTCAAATCCATAGGATTAGCACCAGCAGTAACGTTTTTCAAGCCCTCGCGGTAAATCGCTTGAGCCAAGACAGTTGCAGTAGTAGTACCATCACCAGCTACGTCTGATGTTTTCGATGATACTTCGCGAACCATATTAGCACCCAAGTTCTCTACTGGGTCTTCTAATTCTATTTCTTTTGCAACTGATACACCGTCTTTAGTTACTGTCGGTGCACCGAATTTTTTATCAATAATAACGTTACGACCTTTTGGGCCTAATGTAACTTTAACAGCGTTAGCAAGTTTATCCACACCTGCTTTTAGCTGTTGTCTTGCTTTCATGTCAAAATCAATGATTTTAGCCATTTTTTTTAAACTCCTAAATTTTTATTTTTTTATGAAATTACAGCGTAAATATCACTCTCACGCATAATAAGTAAATCTTCGCCATCAACAAGAACTTCAGTTCCACCGTATTTGCCGTATAGAACTTTGTCGCCAACTTTTACAGCAAGAGGCAAAACTTTGCCGTCTTCGTTGATTTTACCATTACCAACTGCTACTACAGTACCTTCTTGTGGTTTTTCCTTAGCAGTGTCTGGAATAATAATGCCACCAGCAGTTTTTTCTTCTGGGGCTTGTGGGCGAACTAACACCCTGTCGTGCAATGGAGTTAAAGCCATTTTAATAACCTCCGTTTAACATATTAAATTTATAAAAATTGATTTTTTAAAACTATTAGCACTCTTGCAATCAGAGTGCTAACAAAAATACGAAAAGCTATCAATTTTGTTGTAAAAAATTATTTTAAAATGGTTGGGGGGGGGGAATTTCAAATAGATGAAGTTTGTCACATTTTATAATTGAACTTGTAAAATAATCATTTAATCTTTACATTTATGATTAGTATCAATCCATTTTCAAAACTATTTAGATGAAAGCAAAGCCATTCTTAAAGTGGGCAGGTGGTAAAACCCAGTTAATTGAAGACATAAAAGGTCAGATACCTTCAACTTTTACTAGTAAATCATTTACTTTTATAGAGCCATTTGTAGGTAGTGGAGCAGTATTATTTTGGATTTTACAATCTTATCCAAATATCAAGAAAGCTATTATAAATGACATTAATACTGATTTGACTAACTGTTATTTTACAATTAAAGATAATGTATTAGATTTAATAGAAATGTTAGAATTTTGGGAGTTAGAGTATCATTCAATTTCTAATGATGATATAAAGAAGAAAGAATATTACTATCAAAAAAGAGAATTATTTAATACTAGAGTTTCACAACAAACTATACAAAGTGCCTTATTCATTTTTCTAAATCGAACGTGCTTTAACGGATTATATAGAGTTAATAGAAATAATGAATTTAATGTACCTATTGGCAGCTATAAAAAACCTCAAATCTGTAATAAACCCAATCTATTAGCTGTATCTAAGTTGTTGAAAGATGTAATTATATTAAATGGTGATTACTCTGATACTCTGTCATACTCAAGTGAAAACACCCTATTCTATCTAGATCCTCCCTATAAACCGTTGAGTAATACATCAAGTTTCAATTCTTATGCAAAAGAAGAATTTGATGATTCTGAACAAATTAGACTTAAGCACTTTTGTGATACTCTTAATGAGAATGGTCATCAATGGATTCTGAGCAATTCGGATGTCAAAGGTAAAGATCCCAAAGATAATTTTTTTGATGACCTCTATTCAGAATTCAAAATTAATAGAGTCACTGCAAGGAGAAGTATAAATGCTAATCCAAGTAAAAGGGGAAAATTAACTGAATTATTAATTACTAATTAGAAAATGAAAAAGATAAAAAAAATTCTAAACATAAATTCAAGTGACAAACTTTTTGAATTCTTTATTGATACATTAAAAATAAAAGGAATCACCCAGTGGAATTATTTTGTTGACTGGGAAAAAGTATATGCAACTATTGAGAAATACGAATTAGAACTTAATATCTTGAATGTACTTATTGGTAAAGATAACATAAAAAAAGAACTAACCAGTATTATACATCAGTATCCAAATGTCGTTGACGCTATCCCTTTATTAATTGCAATAAGATATAAAAATAAGAAACATCAAAAAATCGATATCCTCTCAGATCTTGAATCATTACAGTATGAAAATTTTGACTTATCTTTAAATAAACCTAACAAAAAGGAAGCTGAAAAAATTGCAGAATTTTTTATAAACTCTGGTCTTGGGAAACTAGCAAAAGACAAAAAGATAAAGAATTTTGTTGATTACGCTACTGGCGTTGAAGTTGGTATTGGAAGTAATGGAAGGAAGAACAGAAGCGGTCATCAAATGGAAAATACTGTTGAATCATACATAAAACGAATTTGCCTTGATCTGAAAATTGATTATCTAAAAGAAGCAAATGCTAAAGCAATTAGAAACCACTGGGATATAGATATTAAAGTAGATAAATCTTCCCGGAGATTAGATTATGTAATAAATAAGAATGGGAAGTTGTTTTTCATTGAAGTGAACTTTTATGGAGGAGGTGGTTCTAAATTAAAATCTACTGCTGGGGAATATATAAGAATCAATGATTATTGGAACAATCAAAATATAGTGTTCATTTGGATCACGGATGGAGCGGGATGGCTAAAAACACAAAAACCACTTCGAGAATATTTTGATAAAGCTGATTATTTACTTAATCTTGAAATGCTAAAATTAGGTGTGTTGAAGGAGATTTTAAAGTGAAGCCAATAAATATGAATTATACAAAGAATGGTATAATAGTAGAACCATTAAAAGTTTTCCGGATTAATGGTGAGTATATATTAGGTATATATAAAGGGGGGTTATCTGAATTCGATCTTCTAATCAAATATAGACAAAAAAACTCAAACACTTCTTCAGGATGGTCGCGAATTAGAACACCAAAACTTATTCATTGGGCAGTAGATATATTATTAAAAATGAATCAAGAACCTAAAAGAACAAAAGAATTTCTAAATTCACTTCTAAATTATTGGGATAAGGAGGTAACTATCATATCGAGTGCTATTGAAAGAAATGAGTTACTCACTGAGAGCTTTATCAATGAAGTTACAGAAGAAGCTGAAAAGTACAAGGAACTTGCAAATAATGGAGAATATAGTGTTAAATTTCTAATTTTGATTGCAAAACTGCTAATGTTCCAAGAAAAAACAAATAGGAATGATGCATATATGTTTAGAACGCTCTTAGTGGCATTAGAAAATGGCGAAGATATATTTAAGATAGTTTCAGTTGCTACACATAGGTAATGATTAACCCCTATTTCATATCAAATGATAAGAATTTCTATCTCCTTCATGGAGATAGTTTTGATCTAATTCCAGAATTAAAACCTGTATATAATATGGTTTTTGCCGATCCACCATATTTTCTCTCTAATGATGGTTTATCTATTCAGAATGGTAAACTTGTATCAGTTAACAAAGGTGAGTGGGATAAAGATAAGGGGGGTGATTTTATAAATGACTTCAATCGTGAGTGGTTATCCAAAGTCAGACAAGTCATGAAAGATGATGCCACAATCTGGATTAGCGGTACTCTACATAATATCTTTAGCATTGGCCAACTTCTCACAGAACTTGATTTCAAAATACTCAATATAATTACTTGGCAGAAGACTAATCCTCCACCTAATTTTTCGTGTAAATATTTTACATTTTCAACTGAACAAATTATATGGGCAAGGAAAAGTAAGAAAGTTCCTCATTATTATAATTATGATTTGATGAAGAAGATAAATGGAAATAAACAAATGCAAGATGTCTGGACTTTACCCGCGATTAGTCCATGGGAAAAGTCATGTAAAAAGCATCCTACTCAGAAGCCACTTTCTGTACTAACTAGATTAATACTTGCCTCTACTAAACGTAATGATTGGATTTTAGATCCATTTACTGGTAGTAGCACAACTGGTATAGCAGCAAATCTTACTAATAGAAAATTTCTAGGTATTGACCAAGAAAGTGAATTTCTAGAAATAAGCAAATGCAGAAAATCAGAAATAGAAAATGTCATAAAAGCTGAAGAATACAGAAATAAGATAAATGGGTTTAATCACAAAGCAGAACTATCTGATTATCTAAAATCTGAATCATTAACTAAGTAAATAACCCATCGAAACCCCTCACACCCCTCAAAAACCTTAACATAGTAGTCCTGTTGGGGCAGCTATTTCCAGAGGTTGCACAACCATTTGCTGGTACAAAATATAAAAAGAAGCAGTGATTCGAGAGTTATTCATATCCTGTAGGGATATAATATTAGTAGCATGAAGTTAACAATGGAAGTTGTTACTACTCCGTAGGAGTAGAGTATAAATCTATTCAACTCCTAACTGAGTTGTGTTTCTATCATTTACATTTGTTGCTACTATTATTAAACAGCTACGCAGTTTTCCTATGCCTTAATATCTAAAATTTAATTAATTATTGAACTCTGTCATCGAATTAACTTACCTTTACAGCTATGACAAAAAAAGCTTAGAAATACTTAGCACCGATTTCTAGATTTACTCCCTACCTAAACTTGCTTCCCATAATGCTTTTTTACCATCTTTTGCATAAATACGTTGTTCGGCAAGATTACCTCGTCTCCCTCGGCTGTTCGCAGACGGATGAAGAAAAAGCTAATGTCGCTAACTCTACCTTCTATCTCGAAGTCTCTGTCTATTATGCTTATAGTGTCGTCTAATCGTACATTGTGGGTAAAGAATATGATAATAGCAGAAGTCAGGTTCGATAAGTGTGACCACTGAGCGAATAGTGCAATACCCAAAACCGTTAGTGCCGATACGAAGTAAAGCAGTAACTCCGATTGGTCAACTCCCCATATAGTTGATATGAAATAGATTGCTATGGATGTGAATACTATGGCAAAAATTTTCTTAATTATTTTCCCACGTGTCTTGTGCAAGATATTCTTCCTAACAGTCTTGTTTATTATTCGAACTACTAATATCCGTATGAATAAGAATATTGCTAGCGTTATTGCTGTCTGAAGTATCTTGATTTCAGTGCTATCCATTATTGTTTTCTCATTATAGTAAGTTGAAAGGTGTTCTATTCGTATGACGAATGCAATAGATTTAACTTGTAGCAATCAAAACGTTACTTCTTCGCTTCTAATGGTTTCAATATTTTTGCATCTGTTACAAAAGTACCGAATGGGAGCAGCGAAGAAATCAGTAGTAGTAGCGATTTATTTGTTTTTAACTTGTACTGTCTGTGTACTAAAAATGTCCAAAAGACATAAGCCACAAACAAGATACCATGAATCAAACCAACAACATAATTTGGTTCTTTCATATCCATCATATATTTCAGTGGCATAGTAATCCCGAATAGAGTTAAGTAGCTAATACCTTCGACTATTCCCAAAATCCTCAAAGTTTTAAGATTTTTTTCCTTATTCTTCTTCTCTGTAATATTCAACACTAATCTCTGGTGGTAAATTTTTACTAAATCGTCTGACATTTGCTTCTAATTCTTCAGTGCTTTCGTTTATAGCATAGAAATAGACTGTTGCAAAATTAGAAACCTGTCTATTCTTAATTGTCCAAGACGCCACTTTGTTCCATTCTATTGGAACGTAATCGAAAGTATTTTCGCTGTAAATAATAGCTATTTCTGCGTTCCTATTGTATGCCAATCTGGAGACAATGTCTTGATCTATATCACCATTTTTTAACTTGTATTCAACTATGTCATAATTAGCTAAACCCCAAATATCAAGGTATTTCGCATTAGTGAAATATGAAGTGGTACCAATGTCGTTGAGTACAATCTCGCTTTCGTTGTAATATTTCTTCACGAATTGTGCCATTTGGTATTGCTGATCATATATATTCTGCATGCCATATCTGTAGTTATAAGTATTTGGAAATGTACGTATAACAAGCAGTAAAGCAATAATCAAAAATGGAATTACTTTCTTCTTCGGATTAGTTGAAAATTTTTCATATATGAATGCAAAGGATATTAATGCTAATCCGAATAAATATGCTTCATATCTAGCTAACCAGCCTATTTTTGCAAAAGAGCCATGGAGTATTAGAACCGATAGTGCTATGAATGAATACCAATAAGCAATGTCGAATATTTTTTCTTTTATTTTCCAAACCAATACACTCAACAAAATCATGAACGCTACCCCATAATCGGGATTTTCGAATATAGTTTTCGCCCACCTAAAGGCATATTTAGCATAATAGAGCCAATTGGTGTCTCCGCTACGTACTCCCTTAATCAATACACTATTTGGAAGAAAGCTCTCGCCATTAGCAACTGATATGACCCCAAATATTACAATAGGTAATAGCGTAATAGTACCAAATAAGAGAGCATTTTTTACTTGTTTTCTATAAAGCAAAATTAAGCCCACAACTAGTGCGAAAAAGAGGGTTTCGTACCTTGCCATAGTAGCTAATGCAGTAACAACAGAAAGTGAAATTATATGCTTTGTGTTTGAGTCGTTATTAGCAATGTACCTTGCGGCTCGTGTGATTGCTAATAAAATTAACCAAATATGAAGTGTGTGCTCCATGGATAAAAAAGCAATATGATAGAGCGGTATTATAAGTACAAAAGAAATAACTAACACTATATAGCTATCAGCACTGAAACCAACTTCTTTTATTGCTTTCTCGAAGGCGAATAAACTCCCAATACTCGAGATAATATTAATAATGAACAATGTAGAAAAACCACCAATACCAAGAAAAAAGAATAATGAAATAATCAAGGTATAGAGCAGTGATGAACTTGAAGAGTTGAAAGTGCCAGCCATTGGGCCCCAACTACCATTGAGAGCAAGATTTTTTCCCATTGCAAGATGTATATATGGGTCATCCATAGGGAAAGCGAAGTTCAATCCCGCTAATATATAACCTCCGTAAAACTCCATAAGATAGAGGATTACGAAAATCAATATTGCGAATAATGTATTTTTTCTATAGGTGCTCAAAAGAAACTTTTTTAAGATAAAATTAATTTATTCTTACAAAGATATTATTTTATTGATTTATATCGAATTATCTATAAAAAGAAATATTCTCAAAAATATACTTTGAAAATACTCTAAAACTACATAACTTCGTAGATAATATTATCCACAGAATTACGTAAATGTTAACATGCCAGAACAAAGTATATTAATGGAATATCTACCACTGATACTAATGTTATTAGTAGGAGCAGTAGTTGGAATACAATTCACTCTGTTTTCAGAGTGGTTAGGTGCCAAACGATTCACTAAAGAAAAGCAAACAACTTATGAAAGTGGGATGATTCCATATGGAAGTGCTTCAGATAGATTTTCGATCAAATTCTATTTAACGGCAGTAAGTTTTTTGGTGTTTGACATAGAAGTGGTATTTATTTATCCTTGGGCAGTTCAACTTCGTGAGTTAGGAATGCAAGGATTTGTGGCAATGTCGATATTTATTATAGTTTTATTAATCGGCTTATTTTATGAGATTAAAAAAGGTGGTCTGAAATGGGACTAAGTTTTACAAAATCAGCAGAAGAAAATGGTTTTTTAACCACTAGTGTAGAAGAAATTATCAAATGGGGACAGAAAAACGCATTGTGGCCAATGCCACTCGGTATTTCTTGTTGTGCTATCGAGATGATGGCAATGGGAGCGACGAGGTTCGATGTTGCTCGTTTTGGTATGGAAGTTATGCGGATGACTCCCAGACAAGCAGACGTATTGCTAGTTGCTGGGACAGTGACAAAGAAAATGGCATGGGTTGTAAGACGGATTTATGATCAAATGCCTGACCCTAAATGGGTTATATCTATGGGTGTTTGTGCTTCATCTGGTGGAATGTTCAGAAGCTACTCAGTTTGCCAAGGAATTGATAAATTCCTTCCTGTTGATGCTTATGTTTCTGGTTGTCCTCCTAGACCTGAATCTGTTATTCGAGCATTAATGTCTATCCAAGATAGAATAGACCAAAAGTACAGACCTGCAATTGCAAATCTTGGTAAATCTATTAGTCAAACTCCTAGACAAGATTATTTTGATTCGAAATTCGCTGGTGTAAAAGGGCTCTATTCTTTAGACGAAAATCAAGAACCAAGAGAACAAACTCAGAAATAATAATATATAAAGTTTTACTTAAGCCCGCTTATTAAAAATTGAGTGGGCTTTTTTGTATTATAAGTTAAAAATTAATTCTAATATTTTTCGTAAATTCATAGAATTAGAATAATTAATTAAAAAAAAGAAAGTGAGAAATGAGAAAAATGAAGTTATTATTGTCGATTGTATTATTTTCAATTTTATCAGTATCTTGTTCTGTACTAAAAACTGAGAATACGGAGGAAACTTTTTTGTGGAAGATAGATGACGGTAGCTCCCATATATTCTTACTTGGATCTATTCATGTTGCAAAACCGGATATGTATCCTCTGGATTATAGGATTGAGGAAGCTTACAGAAGTAGCGATATAGTAGCGTTCGAGATTGATATGACAACAGTGGATCCTATGTCAATTATGAAATATATGACTTATTCCGATGGTACGAAACTACGCGATAGAGTTAGTTCCGAGAGTTATGAAAAAATTCGTCAGAAAATGTCAGCAATGGGTTTAACAGAGGTTATGTATGAGAATATGAGACCTTGGGCTGCGGCTATTACTATGCAAACTAATATGCTTCAAGAAGCTGGATATGATAAATCATTAGGTATAGACGAACACTTTATGAATAAGGCAAGTACTGATGGTAAGAAAATCAGAGCGCTAGAGTCCGCTGATTATCAAATGGGATTATTATCGGAGTTTGACAAAGTAGCAGATAGTTTTGTGAATTATACTCTTGAAAATGCCGAAAGTCCGGATGCAGAGTTAAATAGGATGGTTCAGGCGTGGAAAAAAGGAGATAAGAATACAATTAGAAATATATTAGATAGTTCCAGATACGAATACCCTGAATTTGAGACAATGTATGAAAAAATTATTGACGAAAGAAACGACAATATGACAAAAAAAATAGAAGAATGGTTAGAAGAAGATAAAACAATTTTTGTCGTAGTTGGAGCTGGACATTTGATAGGAGAGAATGGAATAATCAATCAATTGAAGAAAAAAGATAAGTACAAGATCACTAATTTTTAATTGTAATCGAATAACATAATATTTAGAATTTATAAAGGAGAGATAATTTATAATAAATTTTCTATCCTTGTCATTTTACTTATTTTATGCTATTTTTATATTAATTACAAAATTGAAATGACAATAAAATGATTGATAATAAACAACCTTACTGGCAACCAACAGAAGAAAAAATTAAAAATACGAATATGTATAAGCTAATGACAAAAGTCAACGGCAAATACAATCTAAATCTTAGTTCATACTCAGAGCTTCATCACTGGTCAATAGACAATAAAAAAGAATTTTGGGCTGAACTCTGGGAATTGGCAGAAGTAAGATACTCTGAGAATTACAATGACGTCTATACCGATGATCTTCATCGCAAAAAAATACCAAGACCAATATGGTTCCCAGGTGCAAAGATTAATTTCGCGGAAAACCTCTTAAAATATCGTGATGATTCTATTGCATTAATTTCGCATCGCGAAAACCGTAATAATATACGGCTCAGTTATAATGATTTGTATAGCCAAGTAGCAAAAATAGCACAATCTATGCGCGATTTAGGAGTGGTGAAAGGTGACAGAGTTGCTGGGTTTGTTACAAATATCCCAGAAACAATAGTATGTATGCTCGCCGCAACTTCAATAGGTGCCATTTGGTCTTCTAGTTCGCCTGACTTTGGATTCCAAGGCATTATGGATAGATTTGGACAAATTAAGCCAAAAATTCTGATAGCAGTTAATGGCTATTCTTACAATGGAAAGCATTATGATTCAACAGAAAAGCTTGAGAAGATAGTAGCTAACATAAGTTCAATTGAAAAAATTATAGTACTAGAAGAGATAGATGTACCATTGCTAAAAGGTGAAAAATATATTTTATACTCTGAACTTATGAAGAACTCAGCAGAAGAAATTATTTTTGAACAAACTATATTCGATCACCCTGTTTATATTATGTACTCCTCTGGAACCACTGGAATCCCAAAGTGCATTGTTCACGGAGCGGGTGGTACATTCCTACAGCATTTCAAAGAACATTATTTGCATGGTAATCTGAACAAAGGTGATGTACTGAGCTATTTTACTACTTGTGGATGGATGATGTGGAATTGGTTAGTGGGAGGGCTTTCTGTTGGTGCGACTTTGTATTTGTTCGATGGTAGTCCTACATATCCTGACACAAACATTATGTGGAATGAAGCAGCGAAAGAAAAAATAAAAGCTCTTGGAACAAGCCCTAAATTTCTTACTCATTGTCAAAAAGAAGGGGTACACCCTGGACGAGACAATGACTTATCTGCTTTAGAAACTATATATTCCACTGGTTCGCCGCTTGTATCAGAAAATTATCAATGGGTTTATAGTGAAGTAAAACCAAATGTTCAGCTTGCATCAATAAGTGGTGGAACTGACATAGTTTCTTGTTTTATGCTTGGGAACCCTATGTTAGGCGTTTTTGACGAAGAAATTCAGAGCATAGGATTGGGTATGGATGTTAGAGCCCTCTCTGATGAAGGGAAAGAAGTAATAGGGAAGAAAGGCGAACTAATATGTCATCCTCCTTTTCCATGTATGCCTACTCATTTTTGGGATGACCCCAACGATGAAAAATATTTTGAAGCATACTTCGATTACTACGAATGGATTTGGCGTCATGGCGACTACATAGAGATAACCCAAAGAGGAGGAGTAATAGTATATGGGCGTTCCGATGCTACTCTTAATCCTGGTGGTATTCGAATAGGCACTGCAGAAATTTACAGAATAGTTGAGGCAATGCCTGAAATAACTTCTAGCATAGTTGTTGGTCAGCAATATGAATCTGATACAAGAGTTGTATTATTCATAGTGTTAAAAAATGGTATAGAATTAACCGAAGAACTCATAAGTAAGATTAAATCAAATATCCGAAAAGGTGCAACTCCTCGTCATGTACCTGCAATTGTACGCCAAGTGCAAGACGTACCAGTTACCCTTAGTGGAAAGAAAGTAGAGCTAGCTGTTACAAAGATTGTAAATGGCGAGGAGGTAAAAAATCGCTCTGCCTTGGCTAATCCTGATTGTCTTGACGAATATTTGGGATTGGTTTAGATATCGTTGTTGATGGAACTAGCGTTGACGATTAGGGAGATATACTCTGCCGAAATGGTGATTTCACAAATTTCGAATTGATTTTATCAATCAATCAATCTCCGTTTATAAAACCGCTTATTAAAGTAAAATAATAGATTTTTCAGATGTCCTAAGTAACATTAAAAACTACTAAAAACCATTCGCTGCTGCCTGATTTATGTTGAATAGGAAAGCTTTTGCAATCATATTTGCTCTTTTAATGGCTTCCTCTGCTCTTGCACCTTCAAATAAATCTTCAACAGTCTCTGTAAATAAACGAAGCCATTCGTCGAATTGCAATTCATCCATTTCAGTTTTTTTACTTAATAAAATATGCTTTATCATTGGGTTCCCTCTGAACTCATTTTCTGCGAACAGAATTCCACCCCAAAACTTATACATGTGTGGAAGGTGAGTATCCCAATCTACTTTAGCAATATCATCAAAAATAAATCCAAGAATTGGACTTTGTTGTACTTTGCCATAAAAAGTATCAACCATTAATTTAATGTCATCTTTATTTTGAATATCTTGTTTCATATTAATCAAATTTGTGAAGTTACAATTCCATTTATCGGACTATTTAGTCTTTTATTGTACGAAAAGCTAAATATTACAAAAATTTTTTACGAAAACTGATGATTGAAATAAAGAGTTAATCTGCTAAGTCTTAAAATCTAATTTATCCCTAATTCAGAACTCACTACTATCTATTCCAAGCCAGTTAAATGCGTTCGTAGATAATAACTTTCGTTTCAATTCAGGCGAAAAATCACTTACAGATTCGATGAGTTTGCCAGGCTCTAATTCGCCAAGCGGGAAAGGATAATCAGTACCCAATGCCACTTTGTCTTCGCCAATTAGATTGACTACATATTTCAGCATTTGTTCATCATGTGTTAAAGAGTCTATGTAGAATTTACCCAGATATTCGCGTGGGTTAATATTGTTATCAATAGCACACAGGTCAGGGCGTACGTTGAATCCATGCTCAATTCTGCTAATAGTAGCAGGGAACGAACCACCAGCATGAGCAAATAGCATTTTTAAATTTGGTAGTCTTTCGAAAACTCCTCCGAATATCATAGAACATATAGCTAGAGAAGTCTCAGCAGGCATACCCACTAACCAAGGTAACCAATATTTCTCCATTCGGCTTTTGCCCATCATATCCCAAGGGTGAACGAATATAGAGGCATTTAACTCTTCTGCAGCAGTAAAAAAATCAAATAATTCGTCAGCAGAAAGGTTCCAATCATTGATATGAGTACCAATTTCAACACCGGGTAAACCGAGGTCTTTTACGCATCGTTCCAATTCTCGGATTGCTCGTTTTGGGTCTTGAAGTGGGACAGTTCCTAATCCAATAAATCTAGTTGGGTGCTTATCGCAAACCCCTTTAATAAAATCATTTTGGTATTTTGAAGTTTCCTCAGCATGCTCTGCTTTTGCCCAATAGTAAAATAACACTGGTATAGGCGAGATAACTTGGACATCTACATTGTGGTGGTCGCAATCTTTTATCCTTGCATCACCATCCCAACAGTTATCTTCTATTTCTCGGAAAAATTTTGAACCTGCCATCATCTTAGCACAACATGGCTTGTGATGTTCTAAGTGAATGAACTCACCATAGCCGAACTTACTATTGTAATCCGGCATATCCGGAGGCATTATATGAGTGTGTACGTCAACTTTAAGTGTTTTTTCCCCATTCCCCAATTCTACCATTTACCTCTTCTCCGGTTTTTCCATCACAGTACCACACTTGTTGCATGTTCTAGCCGCTTCATCGTTGAAAAATTCGTCCATTTTCACTGGTAGTTCTGTTACTATATTCTTCATAGCAAATTCTTTTCTAGCTAATTTATTGTTACAATTTTCACAATACCACTCTAGAGCATCTATCGCTTCTGGATCGCGAATTTGTTCTACTACTAATCCAATAGTGTTTGCTGGTCTTTGTGGTGAATGAGGTACTTTTCCTGGTAAAAGAAATATCTCTCCTTCTTTTATATGTACATCTCTGAACTCGCCATCATCTATTATTTTTACGGTAATGTCCCCTTCAATCTGATAGAAAAATTCGGGGGTTTCGTTGTAGTGATAATCCTTACGTCCATTTGGACCACCAACTACCATTATTATCATCTCACCGTCTTCGTAAACTTGCTTATTTCCAACGGGTGGCTTTAGTAGATGGCGATTCTCATCTATCCATTTTTTGAAATTTATTGGTGGTATTTTTGCTGTTGACATGACGACACTCCTCAAGATAATTTGTATTCAAATATTTTCAAAACTTATAAAGTTACCAAATAATATAATATTATTAAAGTTTTTATATTAATCATAGCTCTAGTTTATTATTTATAAAGGTAAATCTAGAATAATTTTTTGAATAAAAACCTATGAATTAGGCTAACACCAATTTTCTTTCTTAAATCCAAAATAAACTCGTAATTTAGTAGTTCTCTTGTTTACAACGAATTAATAAATAGTACGATAAGATGAATATTAGTTTCTATAATCTTGGATGCAAAGTAAATCTTGCTGATATATCTCGAATAGCAAAACAATTCGAGGAGCTTGGGCATAGTGTAGTAGATTTTGAAGAAAAATCGGATATTGTACTAATAAATACTTGTACAGTAACTCACAGAGCCGATGCAGATTGTAGAAAAATTGTTCGACGAGCATTGCGTCGTTCGCCTCAAGCATTCGTTGGGGTTCTTGGTTGCTACGCCCAATTGCAACCCGAGCAATTAGCTAAAATTGAAGGAGTTGATGCTGTTATAGGGACTAAGCATAAATTCGAAATACCTAATCTTATTGAGAATTTTAATAAAAATACGAAAACAGAGATTTTTGTTTCTGATTTAGATGATGCTCCTTTCCACACTTCTGCCGTCTCCGATAATTCGGGCAGAACGCGTGCCGTTCTTAAAATACAAGATGGTTGTGATTACCATTGCTCATTCTGTACTATTCCCTTAGCTCGTGGTCATAGCCGTAGTATGCCTTATGAGCAAATCGAAAAAGAAATGGAAGGTTTAATCAACGATGGTTATCGCGAAGTAGTATTGTCTGGCATTAATCTCGGTGATTACAAGACAGATGACGGTATGAGATTTGTTGATGCTCTAAAACTTATTGATGAAAAATCGGGTGATATGCGTATTCGAATATCGTCGATAGAGCCAAATCTACTTACAGAAGAAGTTTTAGAAGTAGTAGCTAATTCTAAGAATATAGTCCCACATTTTCATATCCCTTTACAATCTGGCTCTCAAGAACTATTGCGTAAGATGAAACGCCGTTATAAAGCAACTTATTACCACGATTTGGTATTGCGAATCAAAGAAGTGATGCCCCATTGCTGTATTGGGGTAGATGTAATAGTCGGTTTCCCTGGGGAGACTGATGAGCTAGCACAAGAGACATACGATTTCTTAGAGAATCTACCAATCACTTATCTCCATGTGTTTACTTATTCCGAAAGAGAGAATACCAAAGCAATTAACTTCGAAGGAGTAGTACCTCACGATATACGTAAAGAGCGAACTCACCAGTTACGTGATCTTTCTGATAGAAAGCGGTTAGTTTTTGACGAATCTCAAGTTGGCACGGAGAGAGTAGTCATTCCAGAAATGTACAATGAGCAAAATGGTATGTGGCGAGGATGGACCGAAAATTATGTGAACGTTATTTTTTCTGCACCCGCTGATTTACCTCAAGTTCCGCATAAAATCATAATTAATAATATGATAGAAAGCCGAGTCTTCGGAGAACTAACAGAGTTAAGAACAGAAATAAAACGTACACCAACTAAGCAATTCAAATTACCAGTAATTGGGTGATTAAATTTATTGTTTTTTTTGTTATGTCATATACTGTATCATAACTACCAGACCATTGTCCTTACGTTAGTATAGTAGTTTGTTGGAATTAATCAAGCACAAAAGGGCGAGGAGTAGTAGAACATCCCCATCTGAAATTCCAAGGTTCAGGCTCACTATCTTGAGCATTTGTAACTATTACTGTAAATAAAATTAAAATAATTAGCTTTTTCATTAATTACCCCTCTTTAATAATTTTATATGTTTGTTGCTGATTGTTACAATTTATTGTAAGAAAATAAACTCCACTTGGATATGGTGAAAAATCAAACTGCAAATTGTTAACATTATTCTCAATTGTTGATTGTATCAATAAAATACCATTAATATTGCTTATATTATAGTCAATAAATGATTCCGAACAATTTGAACTAATATTTACAAATCCATTTGTTGGGTTAGGACTAATTCTAATCTCTTCTTCATAATTATCTTCGACCTTTGATTGACTATCATAAAGGAATTTTGATATTCCCTTATTACCAACACCTAAAAAATATTTTTCTCTTTCATTGTAAACTATGTTGTTAGAATAAACATTTTCTGGTGGGACTCCATAAAATTCTAATTTCTTAGTCTTTAAATCTAAAACGCTAACGGCAAGTCCACCAGAACTTAATATTTTAGATTCAAAATCAAAAAAAATCATATCAAAACCTCCGTAAATTTCATTTGGAAGTAATAATTCTTTTGTTTTTGATTGTATTTTAAATGTATAAATACTAGGTGGATAAATATCTTTAGGATGGACTTTCTTTGTAAACAATCCCGAATAATAAATTAAATCAGGGTTTATCTTAGAAAAATAAATATCCTGTGCCTCACACCAATCATCACTATTTTCATCAAAAAGAGGTTCATTTATAATCTGTTCCATCGTCTCCAAATCCCAGATTTTCAAATAAGCCTTGTTATCATTGAGTGTCGCTAAATACTTACCATCATGTGATACTTCTATTGCAGTGTATTCGTATTCGCCGTAGGGGGTAAGGTCTTTTACTAATTCCATTGTTTCGTAATTATAAACTTGTATTTTACATCTTAGGTCAACAATTCCTGTTTCTCTCGAATGTCCATTGAGAGTTACATAGGCATATGGTCTGATTGGGTCAAGTACAACGTCACCAAATCCTTTTATAACTGAGTCTTTTCCAAACGCAAAATAATTTAATCTTTCAAAGGTTTCTAAATCCACAATTTGCAACAAACCACTTCTTGCAATTACAATCCTATTACTATCAGGTGTAAATTCAAAATATCCATTCATAAATAAATTTGTCGTGTCTATATGTTCTCTTATTAGCTCACCATCTGA
>JAGQWJ010000050.1 GCA_020437395.1 Ignavibacteriota bacterium
GCTTTGTTCGTTTCTATTCTAACAAAGTAAGAGGCAGAAGGTAATTTATTGATAAGAAACTGGAATTCTAATTTATTAATTCAGTTCCTCCATACAGCAGAATATTGAATAAATTCAATACAAAGATACAAATATTATCTATTACATCTTAATTTTATTTTATGTTTATAATTTTCTCCCTATATTAAACTATTGAAGAAATTAAATGTCTTACAACTATGAAAACACTTTTACTATTTTTATTAGCATTGACTACTGCTTCGGCGAGCGAATATTATTTCCCACCGAATGATTCTGATGAGTGGGCAACTTTGAAGGTCACTGACATTGGGTGGGACAACACAAAAGTTGATGAACTTATGAACTTCCTTGACACAACTAAGACTAAAGGATTTATAGTATTGGTTGATGGTAAGATAGTAATAGAGGAATACTTCAACGATCATGATAAAGATAAATTCTGGTATTGGGCATCGGCTGGAAAATCTTTAACAAGCGTTTTAATTGGGCTAGCCCAACAAGAAGGAATGCTTGATATAAACAACCCAACTTCAGATTATTTGGGTGATGGTTGGACTAGTATGGAATTAGAAAAAGAACGTGAGATTAAAATTAAGCACAATCTTACTATGTCCACAGGGTTAAACTACAAGGGTATAGATATGGACTGTCTCTTGCCAGAATGCCTCACATTTCTGAACGAAGCAGGTACTCATTGGTATTATCACAATGCACCCTATCGTCTTTTGCTCGATGTACTTGACTCAGTTTATAACAAAAGAAGCGATTATATAACATATATGTTGCTTGGCAGTAAAATTGGAATGACTGGGCTTTGGATAGACTATGTACGCTATAGTAGCACGAGAGATATGGCTCGGTTCGGCTCATTCATCGCTGCTGGTGGTAAGTGGGCCGATGACTTCCAGCTAGACCCCAAATACTTCAATGATATGATTAATACTTCGCAAGAGATGAACTTATCTTATGGCTATCTTTGGTGGCTCAATGGTAAGGATAAATATAAGTTACCAGGTTTTGACTTAGTACTCAATGGACCATTAACACCGACAGCACCAATGGATATGTTTGCCGCACTGGGTAAAAATGACCAAAAAATATATATCGTACCATCGATGAATATGGTAGTTGTGCGAGTAGGTGATGACGCAGGTGACGGTAATTTTGCTCTTTCGTCTTATGATACCAAATTATGGGAAAAAATCTCATCTTTATTTGCTACCACAAATATAGAATACAAGCCGGAAATACCGCTAATATCACCTAATCCCGCAAGCGACCAGATAGTACTAAACACAGACGAAGCTTTCGATGTGATTAGAATATATGACCTGCAAGGCAATTTGGTAAAGGAGTCTGAATTCACACATGTTCTTAATATATCTGACCTATCCAGCGGTAAGTACAACCTAGTTTTAGAAAAAGGTGGAAAGACAGTTGAGGAAGAATCGTTTATAGTGGTTCGCTAAGTAGTAATACCGATTTTATAGTTATCTATTTCTAGTTTAATATCTTTCTAAATAAATTTTCATAAATTTGTTCTTTGTTAATTTACTAGGACTTAATAAATGAGAAGAATTTTTATTGCAATTACAATATTGCTAATCGCAAGTATTTCGAGTTTTGCCCAATCCGATACTACCAACTACTGGTTAACTAAAGGAAACGCTCAACTATTAGTTAATCAAGCATCATTCACTAACTGGGCACAGGGTG
The DNA here is from genome assembly GCA_020437395.1 of Ignavibacteriota bacterium. Lineage (GTDB taxonomy): Bacteria > Bacteroidota > Ignavibacteria > Kapaibacteriales > UBA2268 > PGYR01. The sequence goes on from JAGQWJ010000050.1 coordinate 1,738, forward strand.
GAAATAACTCTGTTTCTGGTACAGCATTGCTGAACTATAATATCACTTATGATGACTCATTAACTATCTGGGAAAATGTATTTGATTTTGGTTATGGTCTAATCAATACTGATGAATACGGAACTCGTAAGAATGAAGATAAGATTGATATACTATCAAATTTCAACCATATAGCAGCTAATAAACTATATTACACAGGTAAACTGAATTTTAAATCTCAGTTTGTCGAGGGTTATAACTATCCAAATGATTCAGTAGAGGTATCTAACTTCCTTGCTCCAGCTTATGTTATATTATCTGCCGGTATTACTTACAAGCCAAACGCTGATTTCTCATTCTATCTTTCGCCTGCCACTGGTAAAATGACAATAGTGAACGATGATACTCTATCTGCTCAAGGTGCTTATGGTGTTACTCCAGGTGATAAAATTCGTTTGGAATTTGGTGCCTATGCGACAATCGACTACAAGAAAGAAGTGATGGAGAATATAACTTTCAAATCGAAACTTGACTTATTTAATAACTATACTGATCCGAACACTGATAATAGATCTAATATTGATGTTAATTGGGAGAACTCTTTGAACCTGACAGTTAACAAATATATAACAGTGAATATGTTCGCTCATCTGATTTATGACCACGACATATTAGTCCCATTATTCAAAGAAGTTGACGGAGTAGAAGTGCCAGACGGAGTTGGCAGAAGACTGCAAGTTAAACAAACATTAGGACTTGGGTTTAGTTACAAGTTTTAATTTCTTCCTTATTGGTTTGAAAAACTCTCTAATGGGTTCAATATAATAAACCAATGCAATAAAAAAGATTTCCAAAATCAGAGCCAAGGTAAAGCATTCCCAAGGGGTCAATGCTTTACCAAAGTTCTGAGCTATTCCAAATTGGAATATTGAACCATAAATAACAAACGCATGTACTATGTAAATTGTAAGTGTCTCAGACCCAATTTTTGGAATTATAGCAGGTATATTTCTGAAAATATTATTTATAATCATAAAAACTGAGGTTACAATAAAGACATGACCTAATCTGTAGAATAAGAAATTGTTATAAGCTAAGTGTTTGAAATTAATCCAATCTGTTAATTCATATAAATCTATCAGCATATCCGTTGAATAAAAATGCAACAAATAGCCAGAAACTAAGAAAATAAATGCCAAGAAATAAGAATTAACTGTTTTGGGTCTTGACCAAATAAAAATACCTAAAACACTACCGAATAACGAATATCCAACCCAAGGAATAATTGTAAAACTAAATTGTTTTCCCTTTGCAACATAGTTAGATAAGAATTCTGGTAAAGAAGAAAAATCAAATGGCTCTATGTCAGGATAGTAATAAAATGTTGCTAATGCCCCTATTAACATCAGAAAATATACCTTTAAGCGAGTATAAGTAGCTAATAAATAGATAAGTACTATAAGCAATATGGCCGTACCTATTATATGTAATACGTCAACTATTAGCATACTGTGATATGCCCTGTCTAGTTTCCCATCTAGTATATCCCAAAGAAACCAGAAATTAAAGTGCAGTAAATAACCAATAAAAATAAGAGTCGTGAATCTGAACAATCCTTTCTTGACTCTTTTGTTTCTAATTCCTATTCCAGATTTACTTTCTTCTTTCATCAATAGATATGTAAAAATCATACCAGATGAAAAGAAAAAAACTGGAGCAGTCATACCACGCATAAAATTCCAAGTAGAATAAATAATATTATTAGGATCACGGAAAATCGGATCCAAACACGCATCGACCAAATGCCCTTGCACCATCATCAAGATTGCAAAGGCACGCATGAGGTCTATAAATACAATTCTATTCTTTGGACTTGAATCTTGCATAGTTACAAACATAAGAATAATTGTAATATACTATGTAGAGTTGTACTATGAAAACATTAATTAATCTGGTGAATAACTTAAAAAGACTGAGTAGTTAGCATCGGATAGCTGGAGGTGTATTTAATTCATGATAGTTTCTTATTCTGAACACCTTGTATCACTTCGCGAGCCACCCCCTCTACTATTTTACTATTACCATTCGAGCAAAATAAGTAATCTCTCCGGATTGTAGAACCACTGAGTAAGTACCAGTACTAAAATCATTGGCATCAAATTCAATTAAGTGCTGCCCTTCAGTTAAATTTCTATCTATTACTTTTATCTCATTGCTGAGATTATCAAATATTTTGATATTTACATCTCTTTTCTCTTTTAAATATAATTCAAAGTAACCAGTGTTAGCGATCGGGTTTGGAATGATTCTGAATATTACAAGAGAGATTCCAGACGCATCAATTAACCTTTTGTCAAAATAGCAATACTCTGCTATTAACACTCCATCTTTTATATTTAACTTCGAAAAGCCATCTGCAAAATTTTCTATTTCTAAATCCAATGGTGTTTCATAATCGTCCCCAAGTAATACCTCAGCATTCAAAACAGCTAAGAGCCCATCTTGATTAAGAGTTCCATTCGAGATTACATTTATACTTTCAGGAGAAATTGTAATTGTTTCATTACCAGCGATATATCCTTCTCTAATAGGTTTGTTATTAAAACGGGCAATCTTATAATTGTGTGAGATATTAAATTCGACTCCTGTCTTATTTGCACTATTCATCAATTGTGCTATGTCTTGAGCTGAAAGACCTGTCCCTTCTTTCGGTACTATTCTTATAGGAATGTTAACATCGGTTCCGACTTCTCCGGTTACACTCTGCACATAAATATCTGCACAAATTATACCCCTTCCTCTTATTAGGAGTGTGTCAGGAGTAGTGAGCCAATCACCATTACTCTCGAAATAAATTTTCTTCTCAAACTCTCCGATTTCTGTAGGGGAGAAGCTTATTGCAATTTCTTCGCTTTTGTCCACTTCTATTGTTATTGGTAAACCTGCACTAATATCTATGTTGTTTGAACCTGTTTCTGATACTGAAAATACCTCCAAATCTCCATTCCCGAAGTTTCTTATAACCGTTGAGGTGTCTATAGATTCTCCAATGCAAACTTCACCTAAATAAATAGAATTTTCTCTCATATTTATTACTGGTCTGAATCCACGTCCTGTTAAATCAGTATTCTCAGGATTTTCACAAATAGCATCGTCGTCCATAACATAGTCAAGAAAAGCTGTTCTTTTTTCTATGTCTTTCGGATTAAACTGTATATCAAAAGTTTGATTCTGTCCAGGTGAAAGATATATAGGGTAGTTAATGCCGTTCGGCAAAATAACTGAATAATCATTTGTGTGAACTCCCCTGATCCTTATTTGATTAATCTGGACTCCGGCTGAACCTGTTGAAGTAACAGCTGCTTGCAATGTTTTAGTATTACCTACTCTTACATCATCAAAATCTTTTGTTAACTCAGTAACTAATGAACGTGTGGCTACAACAGCACTAATATTTTTAGTAATTTCAAATCCAGTATTTGTTCTAATTGTAACAGTGCCACTGTAGTTTCCTTCATTGGTAAATTCAGCAACAATATTGGCGTTAGCACTTCCTTCAGACGGAATAGTGAACTTCAAAGGATTTGCTGTGAAAGCGTTGCTAGTTGAAGTTATGAATACCGTATCTATGTCAACTACACAAGCTGTTGGATTATCCAATTTGAGTCTGAATGGATATTTTGTACCTGGACAAATTGTATCAAATGCCACTTCGGTTTGTTGTATCTCAAAAATAGGTAAATCCCCTCTTCCAATTACAACAAGTGTATCGAACCTAGGGGCTGAAGGACTTTCAATCACCAACAAAGTTGTATCCCAACCTTGGACTTTCGGTGTGAACTCTATCAACGCCCTACCTATTGAGCCATCATCGCTTTTCGGTATTACCAACGGGAAGTCACTTGCATTTGCTAATGAAAATTGATTCAATGAATTTCCATAAAAAGTGTAATTCTGGATTGTTACATCACATCCACCTTGATTCAATATAGACCATTCAAATTTTGCAGTGTCTCCAATACATATCGCTCCTAAATCAAGCGTATCTGTTTTATCAGCGAGATAAAAATACTCGTCCTTACCTATTCCTGATATGATAGCCGTATCCCTAACAATTAATGTGTCTCCACCAGGAAATCCATCAAAATCTTTCACCTCGACTATTAAATTTACTTGATAATTACCAAGAGCACCTGGTTGGAAATGTATATCCAAGGGTGTTGCTATGTTTGGTTGGATTACACCAGGTAAAGGTTGTGCTATCTTAAAATAGTTAATATCAGGATTATTGCCTTCTATATAAACATTAACAACTTCGCGGCATCGGACTTCCTTTAGGAATATACTAGCTGCCACTGTGTCTGCAGTTGTCGGACAAACAAAACCGAAATCCATATCAGGTATTGAATCTCTACTTAGAATACCAGGTACAGTTACACACAACTCATCTATCGCAAGAGTATCATTTGCATTGCCCATTAATCTTATCGGTACTTTCAGATCAGCTGTGTATAGTCTTGGGTCAGCATAAAATGATACCACTCCAACGGCTGAAGTGTTTTCTTCTAGCAAATTAGGGGTAATGCTATTCATGGTTGCACCAGTATGTAATCCTGTTGGAAGAGCATCAACTTCTATTCTAACATTGTTAAAAACATTGTTTTTTGTATTTGTAATTATAAACAAAACATCCAGAGTATCGGGATAATATGGGTGATAATTTTGGTCACTGCAATTAGTTTGATGTAGAGTATCGAACGGAACGCAACCGTCAGGACGAGCATAGAAAATGCCGTCTCCAGCACCACCCGAAGGTCCGCCACCAGTTGTAGAGCCAGCATCGATTACTTCAAGTGAGTCCACTATACCGATTTCTGTTGAGGCAAGGACTTTCTTTTGACCAGCACCTACTGTTTCTTCATCCCATATTAATAATACTGCACTATCAGTGTAGGTAAGAGTATTATCCGCATTTCTGTCCTTCCATTGGAATTTACCAAGTCCTGCTAGAGTATTCTGACCCGTATAGTCAGCCCAGTTACCAAACATAAAAAAATCAGGTGGCAAGAGATCTAGTTCTTTCAAATTACCCCTTGCTGTCAAACCGGGTTGTACCGTACTACCTTCCAATGCTAGCCAAAATTCAGGTATAACTGAACCTAAATTATCAGTGAATTGTTGTTCAGTGCTGTAATAACCATTTGATGTAACGATTGGAGCTCTATCATTGTCACCAATTTTCGTATCTATAAGTAATAGCACACCTACATTATGCTGTTTAGAAGATGTATCAGCAGAAACTGACATTTTTATAAAACCGCCACTTGGTCTTTTACTCGGCTCCATTGAGAATATAAACCTAACTTTTTCACCATCGGGCATATCAGCTATTAACTCCGAATTTATTCTTGGGATTCCTCTCAGAGTGTCTCTGAATAATCGCGAAACCGTCAATGGGTTTTGTGGCGGAGGCATCTCCGTAACCGGGTCTTCTTCAAATGGCAATTGAAAAATTGTTCCATCAATCATCAAATGTACGTGTGAAGTGAAGTTTGGTGGTGTAATCCCAGAATCATCTTCATTGTATATTAGAGATTTTGGGTCAACAGTTGGGTTGAGATATGATGTGTTAATATAAAAATGTCCATTTTTTAGAACAATTGCATCTAGTAAATATGGAGGTAACATTTTCTCCAATTTTAACTCTTGTTGGGCTTGGAGAAATGATGGTGCAACAATTAATGCAAGTATGAATATTTGAAAAATTCTTTTCATATTATTGCCTATGTTTTAATGGTGTTGCAATTTCTACTATAACCGTTCTGTTATAAAATCTTCCCTCAGGTAGATTATTATCATATATAAGAGTTTCTCCGACTCCTCTGCTGAATATTTTTTCAGGAACTACTCTCTCTTTTATAGCTTTTTCTACAGAGTTCGCTCTATCAATTGAGAGCTGTTTGTTATAATCATCAGTACCTAACTTATCAGTAAAACCTGTTATACTTAAAGATGAATTTGTATTTATTCGGTTTAAGATTGTTTTGAAAGTATGTTTATTTTCCTCATTAATCAAAGGTTTATCATAGTCGAAGAAAATTAAATTATATCTTTCAACTATGGAATCTTTTACTATTTCACCATCATAATATTTTGATTTATTCTCGTAGAAGATTGGTATAGCTGTACTTGCTTCGTCACTATTTCCTTCGTTATCGAGAACACTTAATTTTGCGGAAATGTAATTTTCTACTAAATCTTTTCGTGCTAATTCAACTATCCTTTCTCTCTCAAAATCCCATTGAATTGAGTTTGAAGGAGACCCGATTCCATTTTTCTCCCACATAAGCGTATTGTCCATATAGATAGCAGCAATATTCCAGTTTTCCAAATTTTCATCATACTCCACTTTCGGTTGCAAAACTATCGACTTAGGGCTAATCTTACTGTCGCGGGTAATTAGTCTTACTGGTTCTAATATATCGGAACTACTCGAAAATATTTCAACTCTTCTGTTTTCTTCTCTTCCTTCAGCAACAGTTCTATTTGAGATTTCTTCTGGTAATTCACGCGTCTTTGTAATAATTCTATCAGCAGAAATGCCCCATCTGTCAACCAAATAATCTTTGACTTCTTTTGCTCTTGATGAAGCAAGTTCACTCAGATTTACTCCATCATCTGCTGGTTCAACGCAACCAGTAACCGTCAGATTAGCACTAGTATTTTTCTGCATTCTACTACCTACAATATTTAGTAAGTTATGATAGACCAATATTACTGAATCTTGCAGAGTTGATTCATCGAAATTGTCTCTCTCGGACTCACTAAGTTTTCTATATCTGTTAGGTAGTTTTGAATTTCCAGCATCAAAGAATATATATGGTAGGATAGGAATATAGTTGTTACTATTCTCCTCGCTAACAGTTATCTGACCAAATTCTAACATAGTTCCGTTTTCTAATAAACCTTTGGCTTTCAAAGATGCTATTGGTTTCGGTGTAATCTTTGGTTTTGTTTCTGGCTCAGACTCTGGTATGACTTCTTTGACCACTACTTTATTCAAACTTCCTAACTCATATTTTAATGCTAATCCTGCATGTAGGGTACTTACTGACCATTCATTATTGCTGAGAACATTAGTAAAGGGGAATATATACCCTGCCTCTGGACTTAAAAAAAGATTATTAGCTATAGAAAAATCTGCACCTATTAGTGCATGGACAGCTATTCTGAGATTCGTTTCTGTGTTAGGAGCTTCATCAAAATTTGCAGAAGCAATCTGCCTAGTACTTTCACCATTTCTGAAAGTTAGCCCAAACGGTTCTTGAATTTCTTCAACTTGTACGTAGGACGCATGAGTCGGTAAAGCCACACCTGGACCAAGGGCCAAATAGACTTTATCGGACACATAATATGCCCCCAAAGCTTCAATTTGAATGTAATCTAATGAAACATCCAATTTATGTTTAGTCGATAGGTCAACTAAAGTGCCATCTTCCAAAGAGATTCTTGGAGTATTTTTGGGGATACTCTCAAAATCGCCGTCTGCTTTATGGAAAAAAGCTCTCCCAAATAACGATAGGTTTGAATTTATTGGTATCTCAATGCTGTTCCCTGCCATCCAACCGATTCCTGTCCCATCTTCAAAAGTACCACAAATTTGCAAACCATCGTAGCTACTAAATTGACCCGAGTGCATATTTATTGCTACTGCACCAAACATACCTATTCGGATCTTTCTTACAGATGTATCCTCTTGGGATAACAACGAATTTCCGGCTATTAAAAAAATAGCCGTAATTATTAGTATTGTCTTTTTCAATTCGTCTCTTTCTATTTAGTGATAATTATTACTTTGTTATATAATACATTCGAGCCGTCTATCAGTCTAACAACATAAGTACCATTAGATAAATCTATTGTGTTAATTTTAGATTCTGTTGCTGTTTTACTTCTTACTCTAAAGTTATTATGATATACTTTTTTCCCAATTGGGTCATATATTTCAATTTCAAAATCCTTATCTTCATTATCATAGATAAATATGTTCATCTCATTTATTATAGGAAGTGGATATACATCGAAAATAGTATTATTCTTTGTTAAAATTTGGCTATTCCTACCTCCACAAAGTCCTTCTACAAAAAACTCAGCATCCTTACCAGTTAAGCAAACGTTTTGCGATTTCCTATCTTCAATTCTGATAGGAGTGAAGTGTGAGTTTCCTCTTAATACCTCATATTCAATCCCAAATGCTGCACCATCCGTAGTTAAACCATTTTGCCAAGTAATTGTCATTTCAGCTTTGTTCACGTCTCTCAATGTGATGTTTGTATTCGATTGATCCAATGTTGCTCCCCCGTTTAATTCCACAATTCTGAGAGGGTAAAGCATAGTTGAATTATAATTAGTTGATAATTCTATATTAGTTATTGGATTCCCAGCATCAACCCCACTTATATCATAAGGTATGACGAATCTTTCTGCTGGATTATAAAAATGACTTACTACATTAGGTTCTACAACAACATTATCTAGCACTTCAGCTATTATCGGAATGTCTATACTACCAAATGATCCACCAATTTCAACAGTTTCGTTTATACTTCCAGAAATATCTCCTTTAATTGAAACGGTTATTTTCATGGATTCTCTTGGATTCAATAAAGTATCTATTGAATTGGGGATTATTATCGGCGAAGAAGAATCCTCTTTTTTAATTCCATCGATTGTCATTGTTTCAAAGTTACTAGGGTTCTCGATTAGAATATCTCTCGTTAAGGAGTCACCTGAGCAAATAGTTCCGAAATCTAACTCAGAAACAGAAAGTCTTATATTTTTCGATCTTAACACATAACATAAAGGTATAATTACCATAGAATCCTGATTGCCATCGTGTTCAAACTGAACATTTATTTTGTAAGTTCCTTCGGCAACAGCCGTAAAGTCAACAAAAAGTTCTTCACTTCTTCCAATAGCTATTTTAAATGGAAAGTTGTTTGATATATTGAATAATTTATCGTTTCCACCTATAAAGTTATAACCTACAACAGTAATTTCTTTATCCCCTGGGTTCTCGAGTATTATCGATGTCTGATATGTCTTTTGTTCTTCATAGAGCAAAGTGTCGCAACCACTAGGCCCATATCCGCTCAAATATTTCAATAACCCTCTACCCGAAAGTCCAATTGGGTATGCTCTATCAGCTATGTGAACTATTGCACTACTGAATATGTTGCCTCTTTCGGAGGGGTTGAATCTAATACATATTTCGAGTGAGCTATCTGGCGGTATATTTACTCTCCCATTTGGGCTTACTACTGTGTAATTACCAAGTGGGGAGATTGAAATTGAGTCAATATAAGTTGTATCTGATCCATTGTTTCTAATTGCTTGAAAACAAATTGTGGTATCATTTCCGACAAAAATTTCTCCGAAATCTTGCGATGTAGTAATTATTTCGATAGATGATTTTATTCCAATTCCAGTAAGTTTTACTGTGTCAGTCAAGTAACCAATATCAAATAATATTAAACCACTTCTGTTTCCTTCAGCCGATGGACGGAACCAGGCATTAATTTTTCGTGATTGCCCAGGTTGCAAATCAAAACTAGATGTATCTCCTGAAAAGAAAAACTCACCTGGGTTGCTCATTCTAAATCCTTTTACTTTTATAGGTAATAGCCAACTATTTGTGATTATAATCGGAATACTGTCGGAAATTCGACCTACTTCCTCCGGACTAAAAGCTGCGTCATTGGCTGATAGGGGCTGATAAACTTCTACTCCTCTCATTGCCACCCCAGAATTATCACCACCCCCGAAGACTAATGCTAAATTATTACCATCTATAGCAACTTCGCGGTTTGATCCTGATTCAACAAGATTTCCTAGTTGTGACCAAACACCAGTAGGTGAGCTAATAGTTGGTAATGTATAATATTCAGTTTCAACTATTGCTCCTGTTGAATTTTTCCCACCAACCGCCAAATAAGATTTAGTTGAATCTGCTATCCCACCAATGAAAGTTACATCAAATTCAGCTCGTGGTCGAAACATATTTGCAGTGTATTTCCAACCAGATTTAACATCGTACCACTCACAAGTGTTTTGAGCAGTAGCGTTCTCGTCATAGCCACCTAATACTCGTGCTATACCGCCAATATCAACAAAACTTGCTCCTAAATACCTGTATTTACGTGGTGCGAATGCATGGGAACTCCAGCTATTATTTTCGAAAAGTTCAGTTGTAGTTGATGTACCTTCTTCTCCACCTGCTGTAATTACTAGATTGTTGCCATTTAATTCTAAAATTGTACCTAGAAAGTGACCAGCTCTTGATTTCCCCATATTTGGTAATGAAAATAATCGATTAGAAGAAATCTCAATGTATTCCGATGATGAAATCTTAGTTCCACTTCTCAGAGGGCCACCATTTTGTGCAATCCCTCCATTAATTATTATTCTATCTGATTTGTCCCAAGTTGCATTGCAATCTCCTCTTCCCATATCCATATCGTCCAAGTTAATCCAGTTTAAATTGGTTTGTCCTATTTGAAAATTTCCTCTTTCTACCGATTTGACAGAATTGTAACTTCCAGTGCTACCAGAGTATCCGCCAATGACAAATATACTCACACCATTATTATCAGGTATCGCAACTAATGAGTGAAATGCTCTCGCTGAAGACATTGATGAAACTTTTCTGTACTCCCCAGTAAGATGATTAAAAATATAAGCTGAGTTTACTACTTTACCTGAAGAGTTAATTCCCCCACAGATTAATATGTTTCCATCTGGTAGTAGAGTAGTGCTATGTCCATAGAGTGCTTCTGGAAGATTGGGGATTAACTTCCATTCTGGCTTTGTGGTTTGGCTGTAATTTGTAAACAGCATAAATAGAAATGTGATAATAATTACAATTATGTTTTTCATTTTAAAAACCACAAGCCAATGTTAAATAACTGATTTAACTAAAATAACAATTAATTTTAAAAAATAAAATTTTTATTAAATATTTTTTCTCGCAGTCAAATTTAAAATTAGATGCCATAGTTTGCGAGTTTCTTATAATTTAAAAGTGGGGTTATATTATTTCTATCAGTATAGTTTGGTATATTTTTAATAAAATCAATTTCAAATAATTACTCAGCTTTGATGATTAAATTTACCAGTTCTTACTGATAGAAAAATTTATTGTTTAAATTAGCAATAATCCAACGCCAAGATTAACAACTTTAATTCTAATGAGCAATACGAATAACCTAAAGATTATAATACTTAATACATATCACCAGAATGATAGTGTTGTTATTAAAGTGAAATTAATTAACGAAAGCAAGAATGAAAAAATAAAAAATCCAATTTTTGAGGTCATAAGAACTCCAAAGAAGATTATGAGAAAGAATAAATGGGTTTTACGAATATTCGCTGAATTCAGACCACTCGATTACAAAATTGTTGAATTTGATTTGAATACGAAACCTATCCCAAACACTCATTTTGAAGTAAATAATTATCAGTTTTAATGACCAAATCAATATAATCTGGTCAATTTAGTCTTTATACCATATTAAAAATTGCTTTTATTATAATATCAATACAAATAAATGGAAAACAAAGATAAGTTAATTGTACTCTATGTCTATGACCCACTTTGTGGCTGGTGTTATGGGTTTTCACCTGTGATGAAAAAACTATATGAAAAATATAATTATATAATCGAATTTGATGTAATTTCGGGTGGGATGGTTGTTGGCGATAGAATTGGACCTTTGAATGAGAAAGCACCTTACATCCGTGAAGCTTACAAAGTGGTTGAGCAAAAAATGGGGGTGAAATTCGGAGTGAATTACATAGACAAGGTATTAAAAGATGGGGTAGCAATTCAAACCTCTATTCCTGCTTCAAAATTATTGGTTGCTTTTAAAAGTTTAAACGGGAACCAATCTGTGCTTTTTGCTCATGAATTACAAAACGCTTTGTATTACGAAGGTGTTCATCCCGATGATATGGAGGGATTACTCGACAGTTGCAATACTTTCGGAGTCAACAAAGAAGAAATACTATCAATTGCTAAAAGTGAGCAAGCTGTAAAGGCGATGAACCATGACTTTGCTCTATCTTCTAAGTTGGGTGTCACAGGGTTTCCAACTGTATTTTTTCTTAAGGGTAATAATATAAACGTAATTGCAAGAGGAGCCGATAGCTATGATAATGTATCAAATAGATTAGAAGAGTTAATGAAAAAGTAATCAATATTATAAAATCAATCAATAATTCAAAAAAAATCCCCTGTTCTATTGCTAATTATAAAACAGGGGATACTTTTTTTTATGTTGGGAAATTAAGCACCAGCTATATAACCGACAATATCGGTGAAAGTAACAATTGAAACAATATTACCATCATCATCAGATACGAAAATAGTTTTTCCTAGCATCAATTGATTTTGAATGGTTTGCAAAGGAGTTTTTAGACTAACAACTTCGTAATCATTCGACATCACTAAATTAATATTATCATTGAGGTCGATTGTACCTTCAAAAAGAGGAGTAGCTAATTTACTTTCACTCACATATCCCACTAACGAATCGCCTTTGAAAACTGGCAATTGCGATATATCATTTGCTTTCATTATTTCTATGGCATGACCTATATTCTTGTCATCTTGCAATTTTATCAGTTTCGTTGCTTTGCCAGTGTGGTGCAACATCTCTCCAACAGTCATATTATAAGGACTATCAATGTAGCCGCCGTCTCTCATCCATTGGTCATTGTATATTTTGCCAGTGTATCTATTCCCAGAATCTGGTAAAATAACTAATATTTTCTTTGGAGTGTCTAAACTTTCGGCATAGCGTATAGCGCCTACTACTGCAGCTCCGCTACTTCCGCCAGCATAAATGCCTTCTTCAGTTAATAATCGACGAGTCATCACAAAAGATTCTTTGTCTTCAATCATCACAAAATCATCTATTACACTAAAGTCTAGGTTATCTGGGAATATATCTTCCCCAATGCCTTCTAGCACATAGCCATGTGCTTCCACAACCTCGCCAGTCCTCCAAAATGGAGCTAATATCGAACCTTCTATATCTACTCCAACAACTTTCAATTCTGGCATAACGGATTTTAAATATTTGCCTGTACCAGAAATTGTTCCACCTGTTCCTACTCCACACATAAACACATCGAAATCTCCACCAGTCTGATCAAAGATTTCTGGACCAGTTGAGCGTATATGTGCTTCCTGATTATCCAAATTGTAGTATTGATTCGCATAGAAAGAATTGGGAGTAGTTTCTGCTATTCTTTTTGCAACACTGTAATATGAACGTGGATCATCTGGCTCCACATTTGTTGGCGTAACAACGACTTTAGCTCCAAAAGCTCGAAGATTGTTTATTTTCTCGATAGATTGTTTGTCTGGTAGCACGAATACACATTTGTAGCCATGGACAGCAGCATACATTGCCAATCCAACTCCCGTGTTGCCTGAAGTTCCCTCTACTATAGTGCCACCCGGTTTCAAATCGCCTCTTTCTATCGCTTGTTCTATTATGTGCTTAGCTATACGCTCCTTTATCGAGCCACCAGGGTTCATATATTCTAGCTTCACATAAATATCTGATTCCACATTAGCAGCTACTTTGTTCAGTCTAACGATTGGCGTATTGCCAATTACATCTATTACGTTTTGGTTGAATTTCTTCATTGACATAGTCTTATTCTACATTGATTTATTAGTTAGCCACAAAATTAAATAATAATATAGTTTTTACCTATTGAGATAATTAAGGAGGAAATGTTGTTTTAATTAATTCGTTTGATTAATTTAGTATTACTATGAAAATAACACCAAAATATATTACAGACTCAGAAGGCAATAAAACATCTGTTATCATTAGTCTAAAAGAATTCGAGAACCTATTAGAAATGGCAGAAGATTTGGAAGATGTCCGACTATATGATAGAACGAAAGCAGGACCTCAAATTCTAAAAGAAGCTGAAGAAGTCTTCAAGGAAATTGATAAAAAGAAGTACAATTAATATGTACAAGATCTTCATTGAAAAAAGAGTATCTAAATCTCTATTAAAAATCCCTGACCCGTACTATACAAATATAAAATCAGCTATTCTTGACCTTGCTGAGAACCCCCGTCCAAACAGTTGCAAGAAGTTAATAAATAGAAAAGCATATCGAATAAGAGTATCTAGTTTATAGAATCATATATGTGGACTGTCCCACTATAGTGGACACAGACTTAATTAACAATTTCGTTCTTCATACTCTACTGGGGAAAGATCATCGA
>JAGQWJ010000051.1 GCA_020437395.1 Ignavibacteriota bacterium
TTATAGAAATGATGATTTGTATAAACTATTACTAAATAATTTGAGAAATAATCCGCTTAAGTTGTCATGACCCTTATTTTTTAAATAAATTGTTTTTAGTGACTAGATATAATCACTTATATAAATACTATTTTTTAAAACGAATGTTTCGTAAAAATATCATTTATAAATTAGATTTTCTTAATTGGCATAGTTATTGGGTTAACTAATTTGTAATAATTTAGTGGTTTGTGAATTTTAATTACTAAATTTGTAGAAATTATAAATCAAATTTATTTAGGTGTGCAATGAAAAAAATTATTCTTTTATTTACAACGGTGTTTTTACTCTATATGAGTAGTACTGCATTAGAGCCAGTCCGTATAGGTCTAAATTACCCAACAGGTGCGAGTTTTGTAGTTGAACTGAAAGACTATACAGACCCAAATAATCCAGTCAAGAAATATCCATTAGCAGGTAAACCTGACTTCGTAAAGACATTATCACCAAATACTTCGGGTGTTGTATCTTTTGTAGTTGGTGAGGGAGACCCAGATTGGGGTGGAATAGCACCAAATCAAATAAATCCGAACGTAATTGTTGATGTTAAAGTAAGTGGTAACTTAGTTGCTCAATTTAACTTATTAGATATTATTACAAATCAAGCTTCAACCGGTAATGGAAATATTCTTAATGATGGTTTCAGTTCGTCAGAAGGGGTAACATTCCCTGACGCTACTAATCTTACGAACGATTTTGTATTTGGCTCTGTGAAGTTAGATAGACTATCTTATGTTGAAGAAACTAAGTTTTTCTTTGACCACAGTAAAGCGGCATTTAGAACTGGAAGAATAAATAACAGTAATTGGAACGAGTCAAACTTAGGCGAATTTACATTTGCAGCTGGAAAAGATAATAAAGCAAGCGGTAATGGAGCGGTTGCGTTTGGTGAAGGAACTAGCGCCCTTTCTTATGGTGAGGTTGCAATTGGTAGCTACAACACAGCTTATACTCCTAATAGCACTACTGCATATGATGCTAATGACAGAGCATTCGTGATTGGAAATGGTACTGCTGGTACTCCTTCTGATGCATTTATCATCCAGAAAAATGGAAATATGACAGTTGGTGGTTCACTTACTGTACTAGGAGCAACTGTAACTAATTCTAATTTAACTGTAGGTGGTACTACTATTGATCCTAATACTGGTAATTTGATTGTAGCTGGTACAACTACTATGAACGGAAATGCTTCAGTTACTGGAGCGAATACATTTTCAGTTGGAACTGGTGCAACAACTCTTGGTGGAACGTTAGATGTAACCGGTTTGTTATCTGCTGATGGTGGCATTGACGTTGATGGAGCATTTACTGTTGCTGATGCGACTGGTAACATTTCTACTACTGGGACTTTAGGTGCTGGTAACTCAACTATTAACGGTACTCTTGATGTTACATCTCTGTTATCTGCTGATGGCGGCATTGACGTTGATGGAGCATTTACTGTTGCTGATGCGACTGGTAATACTGCTGTTGGCGGTACTCTTACGTCTACAGGTTTAGTTACGGCTAATGCTGGTGCTACTGTTGCGGGAGCTAACTTAACGGTTGGTACAACTACTGTTGATCCAACTAATGGAAATACTACTGTTGGTGGGACATTGACAATGTCAACTATGACTGGCGGAAATAATCAATCACTTTATGTTGATAATGCTGGTTTAGTTACAGCTAGTAATGGTTCTGCAGCTAGACAAGCAAGTGGAATGTTTACAGCAACAGCAACACTTACAGGTGGTGCAACGACAGAAGCAATAGCAGATGCAAATGTTACAGCAACTAGTGTTGTTATTATTACTTATTTCGGTGTTGTGAATGAGAGTGTAAGAATAACTGTACAAGGAGCAGGTTCATTTACTGTATCAACAGAAAGTACTAATTTCACAGCAGGTGACAAAATCCACTACATGATAATAAACAACTAATCTCTATTAGTTAAATTTTTTATATTTCAAACCCCGAGTCTTTGGCTTGGGGTTTTTTATTTTCGGTTTATTTAAACTGATTTCGTATTTTAAACACTATTACTATCAACAAAAAAAGGAATTGCTATGAAGAAGTTCATACTATTATTAATGTTAGTCAGCTTAGTAGCTTGTAATCAATCTGAAGACGATATGAGTGAAACACAACAGTGGTCAACTGATACTATCCCTAATCCAGGTGAAGACGAGGCCTTAAATAAAAACTCGGGGACTAATAAGATTAAAAACGAATCTGAAAAATTATCCCCCTTTCAGAAAGAAGATATTTCAGGTGAGTGGGATGTTACTATGGTTGCTACTGCAAAGACTTGTGAGAACAAAGAGATAGCACCGGTTGTAAAAGAAAGATGGTTTATCAATTTCGAAGATGAAAGATTGAATATAACAGTAATGACCAAAGGTAGTGAAACAAAACAATATTGGGGTTACTTTGAAGGGAAACGTTTGAAAGCAATCGCTGATAAAAAATTGACTAAGCAAGAAATGCAGTTATTAAACGAAAAAGAATCTGAACGCAATACTTTAAATCTAGAAGTGAATGCTAAGAACCTGATAAATGGAATCAGAATTGTGCTAGATAATGAGCAATGTAAAATAGACTACAGTGTAACTATGAAGCGCTAATCTTATTTGGATTGTTGTAATTAATAACTTTTATCAAGAATTCTATTGCTATATAATTTCCCTAGACTCCACTGAGACTAAGTATCCTCTGAGTGACGGTGAGTTACTACTTTAACACAGCCAAACTCTTTTCGAGGGGATTGACGAATTCGTCAATTTCTTCTTTAGTTTCATATAATAAAAGCAAATTGTTAGAATCGATTACCCCTTCATAATTAAGTAATAGATTCTGAATATATTATTCTATAGTTTAGTAAACTATGAAAATAAAACCTCTCATATTTCTATTACTTTTACTAATATTTGCTCAACTCAAAGCGAATGAGAATCCATTGCTTTTTGGGAGATATACAAAGTTTTCTGTTGGCTCTGGTGGTAAGTATCTAGATAATAATGATAATAAAATGATCTCAGTTGGTCCAGTTTATAATATTTACTTAGAACATTATTTAGATAAAAAGCAGAATTGGTCTCTTGGGTTGAACTATTATTATTTGAATTATGAAGATTCGCAGTCATGGAGGAATGCGTCAGTTAATGAACTCCCATTGTGGACAGTCAAGTATTATTTCTTAGATATTAGCGACGATTTGCAGCTATATGCACACTTTGGAGATATGATACTTTTAATAGATTTAGGAGGTGGTTTAAGCTATAATCTTTACGATGAGAAACTATACTTAGAGTGCTCATTTCACTATTGGACTAAATTTCCATTATTCTTACCAGCATTCAGAACCCCGAATATCTATCTTCTAAATATTGGATATAAATTCTAAAACTTTTATAATTTCTCTACCTCAACACAGCCAAACTCTTTTTGAGGGCAATGACAAATTCGTCAATTTCTTCTTTGGTGTTGTAGAATGAGAATGAGGCACGGATTGTGCCTTGTATGTCGTATCGCTGCATTACCGGTTGGCAGCAGTGGTGTCCAGTGCGGACAGCTATTCCGAATTTGTCGAGGAACATACCCAAATCATAGTGATAAACTCCCTCGAAGTTGAAGGGTAATATGCTCTTTCTGACTTTTGCTTTGCTATATCTGATGACACCTTCTAGCGAATCTAGCTTTTGCTCGGCATAGCCAAGTAGATCATCTTCATAACTGTTTATAGCTTCTAATCCGATTGAGTTCAGATAGTCTATTGATGCAGCTAACCCGATAGCTCCGACTATATTGGGAGTACCGGCTTCGTATTTATATGGAAGAGAATTATAAGTAGTCTTTTCCATAGTAACTTCAGCTATCATCTCTCCCCCACCTTGGTATGGCGGCAGCTGGTCTAATAAATCTTCCTTACCATATAGAATACCTATACCCAATGGACCGTAGAGTTTATGCCCAGAAAAGCAGTACATATCGCAATCAAGTTTCTGCACATCGACAGCGAAGTGCTGTATCGCTTGCGCACCGTCAATTACCACTTTAGCACCAACTGAGTGGGCTTTTTCGATTACTTTTTCTATATAATTGAGCGTTCCTAATGAATTAGAAACATGTACTAAACTGACTAGTTTTGTCTTTTCTGTGATTAGCTCTTCTAATTTTGAATAGTCTAGCTCGGCAGCATCTGTAAGAGGGATATACTTGAGATTGGCTCCTCTCTCTTCGGCTAACATTTGCCATGGAACAATATTGGAGTGGTGTTCCATTTCTGTAATCAGTATCTCATCGCCTTCATTCACAAACTTTCTACCTAATGTATAAGCGGCTAGATTGATACTATCCGTAGTGCCTTTGGTGAATATAATCTCATTTGTAGATTTGGCATTGAGGAATTTGCGGACTGTCTCGCGTGCATTTTCGTATTCTGTTGTAGCCAATTGGCTTAGTGTATGAACACCTCTGTGAACGTTTGAATTAAGGTCAGAGTAGTACTCAGATACTTTATCAAGCATAGCTTGGGGCTTTTGAGTAGTAGCTCCATTATCAAAATAGATCAGATTTTTCCCATTCACTTGTCTATTTAGAATGGGAAAATCTTCTCTAATTTTTTTTACGTCAAACTCTTTCACTGGAGTTGTCATTTACATACCGAATTTTAGCTCTACTTGCTGAGTTATATACTCGCGTATTGGCTCTATAGTTATCTTATCTATTATCTCTTGTGAGTAAGCCAACAACAACAATGCTTTCGCTTTTTCCTTTGGTATTCCTCTAGCTTGAAGATAGAATAAAGCGTCTTTGTCAATTGATCCAGTAGATGAACCGTGGCTACACTTAACATCATCTGCATAGATTTCCAATTCGGGTTTCGCATTCACTTTTGCAGTGTCAGTAAGCAATACGTTTTTGCTTGATTGATAAGCATTGGTTTTCTGAGCATCAGGACGAACAAGTATTTTCCCATTGAAAGTACCGATAGAAGAATCACCAAGTACACCTTTGTAAAGCTCATTGCTCTCGCAATGAGGAGTAGCATGGTCAACCATTGTGTGATTATCTATCAAATTACGCCCACTACCATAGTAGTACCCATAATAATGAGTTTCTATATTCTCTCCATTGTGAGTAGTACCAAGGTCATTACGAACGAATTTCCCATTAATAGTTATTGTACTATTTGTGTAGTTCGAATCTCTCTCTTGTTTAGCTTCAGATTGAGCGAAATATATACCATTGTCAGTGTCATTTTGGAACTTAATATGCTCCAGATGAGTGTTATGACCTACGTATATTTCAGTACTAATATTGGATATTCCAGTATTTTCACCAATAGTATGGTTTGTTTCGTATAATTTGAAATTCGAATTATCTTCAGCAATTATCAGATTTCGTGCTTGCTTGAATTGAGTTCCGCTTTTCGTATCCACTATATTGATAATATGTAATGGCTTTTCCTCTACTAATCCTTTCTTAGCTTTGATAAATACTCCATCAAATGAAAGCGCAGTATTAATAGATGAAAAAACATTTGATTCATTCTTCAAATACTTGTTATAATGCGTTTCGAACTCATCTTTATTCTCCTTCTGAGCATTCTTCATACTCTTAATTTCTAAAGTAGTATCAAAACTTGAAAGTTCATCATTGTAAAACCCATTGACTATCACTACGTAATTATCAATACCTTCTACTTTCAGATTGTCAATATCTTCTTTTGTAATACTGTGATTAGTCTCTGTAATATCTAGTTTGAAATCTAGACCATTCAGAAACCCAACATTAGTGTATTTCCAAAGCTCATTTTTTAGAGTTGGCAAACCTTTAGATTCGAAGTGTTTGATAGCATCGACTCTAACATTATGCTGAGCAGAATCCTTATGACCATTCAGATGATTTTCGTAGATGTCGAAACTGCTAAGTATTCTTTCTTTAAAATTATTTCCTTGTATAGGCATGTTCTCTCCTTATGCAGTTTGTTCTTCTACCGCGTGATTTTTAACCCAATCGTATCCTTTTTCCTCAAGTTCTAGTGCTAATTCTTTACCACCAGATTTCACTATTTTTCCGTCCGCTAATACGTGCACGAAGTCCGGGACAATGTAGTTAAGCAATCTTTGGTAGTGAGTGATTAGTACGAATGCATTATTTTCGTTTCTAAGTGTGTTTACACCTTGTGATACTATTTTTAGTGCATCTATATCTAACCCCGAATCAGTCTCGTCTAGTAAAGCTAATTTCGGTTCTAACATTGCTAATTGGAAAATCTCATTTCTCTTCTTTTCTCCTCCAGAAAAACCTTCGTTAACGGCACGGCTCATAAAGCTCTTATCTATTTCTACCAGAGCAGATTTCTCTCTCATTCTAGCTAAAAAATCTTTTGCAGAAAGTGGCTCTTCGCCTCGTGCTTCTCTTATGGCGTTCACAGATGATTTCATAAAATTAGCGTTGCTAACACCTGGTATTTCTACAGGATATTGGAATGCTAAGAAAATACCTTTCTGTGCTCTTTCGTGAACTTCTAAATTTGTAATGTCTTCACCTTCGAAAAGGATACGACCACCGTTTATTTCGTAATCTTCTCTACCAGCAATTACTGAAGCCAAAGTACTTTTGCCTGAGCCATTAGGGCCCATAATAGCGTGTACTTCACCTGGGTTAACTTCTAAATTCAAACCTTTTAAAATTTGATTGTCTTCAATTTTTGCTTGTAAATTTTCTACTTTCAATAATGACATTTAAAACTCCTAATTCTAATTTTTTGATATTGGGATTTACCCAACGCTACCTTCTAAACTGATAGCTAATAATTTTTGTGCTTCTACCGCAAATTCCATTGGTAGCTTATTTAGTACTTCTTTCGCATAACCATTGATGATTAGCTCCATTGCTTGACCTTCGTCCATTCCTCTTTGGCTGCAGTAGAACAAAATATCTTCTGAAACTTTTGATGTTGTTGCCTCGTGTTCTACTACTGAAGATGAGTTCCCAATTTCAATATAAGGGAATGTATGAGCTCCACATTTATCACCGATTAGTAGCGAGTCACATTCCGAGAAATTACGAGCATTTTTCGCATTCTTAGTTATATTAACAAGACCTCGATAACTGTTCTCACTTCTTCCAGCCGAAATACCTTTCGATATAATTCTACTTCGAGTGTTTTTACCAATGTGAGTCATCTTAGAGCCAGTGTCGGCCTGTTGGAAGTTATTTGTAACCGCCACAGAGTAAAACTCACCGATTGAGTTGTCGCCTTTCAGTACACAGCTAGGGTATTTCCATGTAATAGATGAACCAGTTTCTACTTGAGTCCAAGATATTTTAGAATTCTCTCCTTCACAAAGCCCTCTTTTAGTAACGAAGTTATAAACCCCACCTTTACCGTTCTTATCACCTGGGTACCAGTTTTGTACTGTAGAATATTTAACTTCTGCATCTTTGTGAGCTACTATCTCAACTACTGCGGCGTGCAACTGATTTTCATCTCTCATTGGAGCTGTGCAGCCCTCTAAATAGCTTACATAACTTCCTTCGTCTGCTATTATCAAAGTACGCTCAAATTGACCAGTCATTGCCGCGTTCATTCGAAAGTATGTACTTAGCTCCATTGGGCAGCGTACTCCTTTAGGTATATAACAGAACGAACCATCGCTAAATACAGCTGAATTAAGTGCAGCATAATAATTGTCAGTAGTTGGTACTACAGTGCCAAGATATTGCTTTACTAATTCTGGATGCTCTTTGATTGCTTCACTCATTGGGCAAAATATAATACCCATTTCCTTCAATTGTTTTTGAAAAGTTGTTTTGACTGATACACTATCCACTACTATATCTACTGCAACACCAGTTAGTCTTTTTTGCTCTTCGATAGATATTCCTAATTTATCAAATGTCTTAAGTAATTCAGGATCGACCTCATCTAAACTGTCTAATTGCGGTTTTTTCTTTGGTGCTGCGTAATAATATACGTCTTGATAGTCTATTTTAGGGAAATCTACTTTCGCCCACATAGGGTCTTTCATTGTTAACCAATGTCTATAAGCTTTTAGTCGCCACTCCAACATAAATTCTGGTTCTTCTTTTTTTGCAGAAATAAAGCGAACTATATCTTCGTTCAATCCCTTAGGAGCAAATTCCTGCTCTATATCTGTTGTGAAACCATACTTATAATCACTGGTGGTTACTTCTTCTATTAGCTTATCTTCATTGAAATCAGTCATTTCAACCTCGATTATTATTTGTTTCTATTTCTACAAAATTATACTCTACAATATCTTGAACTGTTGTTAGTAAGAATATATCTTCTACTTTTTTCTGCAATAGCTGTATTGGTCCATGCAAATAACAGTTTTCTTTCTTCTCGCAATCCTTTTCATCAGAAACACAGTCAACTAACTCGGGTCTTGATTCTAATGATTCCAATATGTCCATTAGTCTAATTGATTCAGCCGGTTTTGCTAAAAAATATCCTCCCTTTGTGCCTTGTTGCGAATCTAAAAGACCTGCTCTCATGAGTTTTTGCATAGTCTTTGCAAGAAAATCGTATGACAGATGGAGGTTTTCTGATAATGATTTTGCTGTGAATAGATTCCTTGGATGTGCCGCCATATACTGCATAGCCAAGATTCCATATTCTACTTTTTTTGATAAGCGTAGCATAATTATTCTATTATTTATTCTATTGTTATCTCTAACGTTTCAAAAATAAGGGTATTTTAGTCGTATTTCAAATTTATTTTAAAAATTATTTCTAGTTAGTAGAAAAACAAAAGAATACAATAAAAAAACCGACTTTTCTTTAAAAGCCGGTTTCTAGATTTCTAATAATTTTCTTCTCGATTATTAGCAGTTTACAAATAAATTCAAACCATTGTATAATAGTTCAGATCCTTTCTCGAATCCATGTTTATACTCTTCTTCGTTCGCAAATCTATCTTTCAATGAATTTCCATAATTAATATGTTCTTCTTCTTTCATGTGCTCATCGAAATATTTGGTTTCGTTATCTTCGAAACCGTAGAATTTCAATAATCCTGCTTTTTTAGTCTCAGCAACTTCTGGTTGTTGAGTTTCGAATGCTTGTATTGCACCCAACAATTCGCTCGGAGTCATCTTATTCATAGTATCAATAAGTTCACTCATTCTTGGAAATTCTTTTGTAGCCGGCAATTTGTGTGACCAATCTGCCCAAAGCGGTATATGTGACATCTCATCTTGCACAATATCAGCAGCTTCTACCGTGTTCTGATTGAATGCTTTGTTTATCTTGTGCCAATATTTTGGCATTAACTCTATAAACTCTGTATAAGATTTATGATATTTTGCCAATTGTTCCTTTGTTACAGTTCCTTCTGACCAAGATTGGTAAAATGGGTGATCTAATAGTCTGTATTTTAATTCCATACTTTTCTCCAGTTAGTGATTAGTGATTTTTCTAAATTTAATAAATTATTTTTAATTTTATCGTATGATATTTATAAATTTATTTTCTACTTTATCTTCTGTTGTTGCTCTTAATATATAGTAACCGCTACTTAGCATCATATTTTTCATTTCATAAATTGAATTTGGCATAATTGATACTTTGTCAATCCTATTACCTATTAAATCTAGTATTTCTACTTCCAATTCGGTAGTAGAATTTGACATTATTTTCATTTCACCATAACTAGGGTTCGGATAAACCTCTAAAATATTTTCGTTTCTTTTCTCTTTTTCAATATCCGATTTTACTGATGTTATTTCAATTATTTTGTCGTCATTAGCATCTGGGGTTCCTCTGCCATCTCTGTTGCTAGTTCCAATGAATATTTTTCCTTCTGGATTAACACACACCGATCGCAATCTTCCATATTCACCCTGAACAATATTCTTCTCTTGAATAACGCTTAGCCCATCTTCAGATAATTTTATTTGCATTAATATCCCAGTTTTTAACGTAGTCATCAATATACTATTGTTCAATTCCGCTATTGCGAATGGTGTATTTTCATTTACATCGTAGAAGTCAATACCTGCTACTGCCAATGTTCTATCTGAATAGTAAATAGCTATTGGTTCTCTTACATCATTTTCATTACAAAAATCTAGTTCAGAGGGTTTGTCACACATTCCTTCAACGTTTGGCCATCCATAATTTCTAGCCTTCTCAATTATATTAAGTTCGTCATTGGTTGATGAGCCATGTTCTGATGAGTAAAGAATGCCGTTGTGGAATACGAGTCCTTGGGGGTTTCTATGACCAGAACTCCATATTTCATTTCTTCTCGAACTCATTCCATAAAATGGATTATCTTCTGGTATTGAGCCATCTTGATTTAACCTAAGAATCTTACCATTCAGCCAAGTAAGATCTTGAGCAGAGCTACTGGTAGCAGCATCTCCAGTTGTGATATATAATTTGCCATCGTCTCCAAAAGCAAGTCTGCAACCATCGTGATTCCTTGCACCTTTGATATTATCAATCATAATAAATGGTTCTACTAAACTATTACCATCATACTTATACCTAACAATTCTAACCAAAGTACCAGAAGATTCATAGGTATAGGACAGGTAAACAAACTGATCCGAATTAAAGTTAGGGGAAAGCGTCATACCCATTAATCCTCGTTCTGAACCTACGGAAACCTCTTCAGATATATCAAGAATCAAATTATTTTCACCAGATTCAGGGTTTATACGGAGAACTCTACCAGGTCTTTCTGTTACCCAAAGATAGTTATCAGGCCCCCAAACTATTTCCCAAACAGTGTTTAGGTTAACTGATATTTCACGGTAACTATACTCTTGAGATTTAACTTCAATGCTTGAATTTAACAATAAAAACAGCAACATAATCGACAACTTTAAAGTAGTAAAATTCAATTTATTCATATATACTCCGTGCTTAATTGAAATTTTATCTACAAAGATACGTATAGTTCTAAAAAAGGAAAATCAAAAATGAAAAATTTCATTTTTTTAATTGCTGCTATTACTCTTTTTATATCTTACAACTTGAAGGCAGAGGACAGCGATAATTTAGTCAAATTAGATATATACTCTAATGTGAAACAAATACAAGTTGGTAGCGATTTCTTTATTGCGATTAAACTGGATGTTGCCGAAGAATGGCATATTTATTGGAAAAATCCAGGAGATTCGGGTTTGCCAACTGAAGTCAAATGGACTTTACCCAAAGGGGTCGAAGCTGATGGTGGCTTGATATGGCAGGTACCAGAGCGTATTGCTTGGTCGGGTATGGTCAATTATGGATTTGAACATGATGTTTATCTTATTCAGAAATTTAAAACAAGTAGATTAATTGATGCAGAAAGTCTAAAAATAAAAGCTCATGTCAACTGGTTAATCTGCAAAGAGAAATGTATTCCTCAGGATAAAAAGATTGAGATTAGCATAGCTGTTGGAGAAATGTTTGAAAAAAGCGAATATAGTAAAATGATTCAGGATTTATTGGCATCGGCACCAAAACAATTCAAATCTACAAAGTCTTATTTTAAATCAGATGATGAAAATCTGGAAGTTAAATTGACAGATATGCCAAGTGATGTTGCTCAAATCATTGATTTATATCTCATAACGGATTCAGTTACTGACAATACGGTAAATGCTAAAGTAGAGAATGGGAATAATAAAGCAACAGCAAAATTCAAATTAAGTCCATATTTAGATGTTGTACCAGCTGAAATTGAGTTACTGGTTTTATATAAAGATAAAAATGGAAATAATAAGTCATACGAAACAATAATAAAAAATAGTAAATAGGTAAAACATGAAAAAAATAGTAACTATAGTTGCAATGATGGTTATCACCACATTGTTCGCTTCGGCTTTAGAAATAGCAAAAGTTGGGAAAAAGGCACCTGCATTCAAATTGAAGGATTACAAAGGCAATGAACATAAGCTAACGGACTACGAAGGGAGTTATGTTGTATTAGAGTGGATAAATTACGATTGCCCTTTTGTTAAAAAGCATTATGAATCAAAGAATATGCAAAAACTTCAGAAGGAGTTCACCGACAAAGGAGTAATATGGCTAACAATATGTTCGTCAGCTAAAGGAAAACAAGGTAACTTCACAGAATCTGAGATTGATAAAAGACGAAAAGATTACAAAAGTGCAGAAACGGCATATTTGATTGATGAATCAGGAGAAGTCGGCAAGCTTTACAATGCGAAAGTGACACCAGATATGGTTGTTATTAGTCCGAACCAAGAGGTTATATATTTAGGTGCTATTGACAATATTCCAAGTGCGGACCAAGAGGATATTGAAAGAGCAGAAAACTATGTAGAGCAAGCTTTAAATTCAGCAATGAAAGGTGAACCAGTGAAAGTAAAATCATTCAAACCCTACGGATGTAGCATTAAATATGCTGGAAAATAATCTCATTGAAATAAAAAATGAATCTTTAAATCCCTTTTTTTTACTCGATAAAGAATTGGGATTTTTTTTTATATCCCGCATTCAAGAATTTCAATCCACAAACGTTATAGTCTGAAAATTAAAATATAGAAATAGAATTTGAAAAAAGAAATATTTTTACAATTTGAACAAGTCTCAAAGCTATATAACAGTTTCCTAGCTGTCGATAAACTATCGTTTAATGTTTATAAGGGCGATATCTTCGGATTCCTAGGTCCCAATGGTGCTGGTAAAAGTACATCAATCAGAATGGCGCTTTCCTTAATCAAACCAACATCCGGTGAAATTAATCTATTTGGTAGTGATATTTTGAATGATAGGGAAAAGACACTTTCAAAAGTTGGAGCTTTAATAGAAAAGCCAGACTTTTATTCTTACTTATCTGCACAGAAAAACCTTGAGATATTAGGCGAGATATCAGCTGTTCAAGGACTAAAAGCAAAAATAGATGAAGTGTTAGATTTAGTAGGGCTAACTTCTAGAAGAAATAGTAAGGTAAAGACCTTCTCACAAGGGATGAAGCAGCGATTAGGAATAGCTCAGACATTACTTCACGACCCGAAGCTTATAATACTCGATGAACCAGCTAATGGACTAGACCCCCAAGGTCAAGTCGATATGCGCGAGTTAATTGTTCGGATTAACAAAGAGAGGGGAATAACAGTAATTATATCTAGCCACATACTCAACGAAGTAGAGCAGATTTGTAACCGAATGGTTATCATAAATAAAGGAAAATCTGTTGTAGAGGGCGATGTGTCCGAACTTCTAACAGGCAGTAGAATGAAAGTTAGCTATGTTACTGATGATAATGAGCAAACCCTTGCACTGCTTTCAAATTCAGAATTCAAAGATAATATCAACGGAATAGAAAAAGAGAAATTAACATTGTTAATGGAGCATGAAAATATTCCAAGATTGAACGATTTTCTTTCTAAAGAAGGAGTTAAAGTATATTCTATAGAGCCGATTCGCTCGTTAGAAGAATATTTTATAACGATGACAAAATGATAAAACTAATAAAAATTGAATTATACAAAATTTTCAGAAAGCCAAGAACTTACATTGGGTTTGGGGCTATTGCATTCATAGTAATTGTAGTAAACCTTGGATTTTTATTCGAAGGAGAGCAACTGCTCGGCTTTTTAATCGACAGTTTGAAAGATAAATTTCTATTAAGTGGGAACTTAATTAATGCCTACACAATGGCTTTTGTGATACTAAATAGCTTATGGATTCACTTACCTATACTTATCTCGATTACAGCTGGCGATATGATATCTGGAGAATCGAACAGTGGAACATTTCGATTATTACTAACAAGGCCAATAAGTAGAAGTAAGCTATTAGCTGCAAAGTTTATCTCGTCATGGGTTTACACTGTGTCACTTTTGTTGTTTATGATTGCCTTTAGTTTAGTTTTAGGATATTTAATATTTGGTGTTGGCGACCTAATAGTTATAAAAAGTACAATAAGCATATTGTCTGCAGACGATACGCTATGGCGGTTTGGCTATGCAACTCTTTACGGAATATTATCTATGACAACCGTTACTTCCTTATCGTTTCTACTGTCTTCGCTATCCGAAAACTCGATTGGCCCAATTGTAGGAACATTTGCTATTATAGTTGGATTGACAATAGTCAGCACTCTGGGCTATGCACTAATTGCTCCGATTATTCCTTATCTCTTTACAACCTATCTACCTTCTTGGGATCTATTTTTTACTATGGAATTGGATATTGCAAAATTAACACATGCTATATACGTTAATTTGTCCTATTCTCTCGCGTTCATAACTTTCACTTTTTATTATTTCAAAAACAAAGATATACTTAGCTAATGAAAATAATTAAAATAATAGCATTGATACTAGTATCGACATTAACAGCGTCAGCTCAAGACGCCGAGTCAATACTTAATAAATTAGTTACTAAACTTGAGAAAGTAGGGCCACATACTGTTAATTTGAGAATTAATATTGACGTTGAATTTCTCAAAATAAAAGAAAGAAATGCGAGACTAGTTTACAATGGTCCTGATGATATAGATATAAGCTCTGATGACTTTATGTTAATGCCAAAAAATGGTGCTCAAATGGAGTATCTTGGAATAATAAAAAACAGATCAGCAGCTATATATGAAGGAACGGAGAAAGATAGCAAGGGAAACACACTAACAAAAATCAAGATAATACCTGGCAAAAATAAGGATGGTGTTATACTCGCTAATATGCTAATAGACGAGAAGACTAACAGAATAGTTAGGATGAAAGCATTTACAGAATCAAACGGTTCATTTGTGAGTGAATTCGAATATGGGAATAATCTATATGATATGCCGAGCAAAGTAAAACTAGAGTTTGACATGAAAAACTTCCAGATACCAGCTCACTTAAGTGGTGATATAGATGCTGTTGGGAAGAAAAATGCTGACAAAAAAGAAACTACGACAGGTAAAGTTGTTATAACTTATAGCGGATATAAGAAGAAGTAAGTATAGGAATTTAGTGAAGCCTCCCACGAATTAGCTAACCTTTACATAAACAATACGCCTCTACAATGTAATATTATACTACTCCACCACAACAACGCTCTTCGTAATAGCATCGTACGGAGTAATTAACCGAACTTGGTATAAACCACTAGGGATATTCATTGTGTTTATCTGCATCTGCTTTGACTTAGTAGATTGCATCCATTCATTTGTGTAAATAACTCGTCCATCAGTAGCTACAAGCTCTATCTTCATCGACCCTTGTACTCCAGTTGTGATGTCTATATTCAGTTGTTCACTCGCTGGATTTGGACTTATATCTAAAGTTGTTGGGTCGAATGTTGTTATGTTACGCAACGGAAATACACAAACAGAATCTATGTATATCTTCCCAGGTTGTTTTATCACTTCTATGTAGGGATTAGTGAATGTGTAGCTAGGGAATGTTATATCATATTCCAAATCATCTGATAAAAGTATCGTTCCAGTTTGGTTATGGATATTGGTCTTTGTTTTACTTATTGGTTGAATTTGATTTATTGTATAGCTATCATTAGTAAAGAATACTGTTCTATCTATATCAGTTGTTATTGAATACTCTTGCATTGGTAAATCAGCTTCACATTCAAGATATACAGGAACGGTTTCTGTTTGCCCGATTTGAGTGTATATATCTTCTGTGCTGATAGTAGTACGAGCATATACCGTAGCAGTAATTGGTATGGTTATTACTGTGTCGCATGGGTCTTTTATGCTAATATCTATGCTGTTGTTGAATGGTCCTAACTGTGTTGGTACAAAGTTGTAATTGAATGTATATGCTTGTCCATCAGCAATCGTTTGACCATTAGCTAAAGTTATCTCGAATCCACTATTATTAGTGATAGTAGTATTATCAGACTTGGTCTCTGTTATATAAACCTTTCCAAAATCTATACTACCTTTGCTGATTGTGAAATTCAGTTCGTATTTATCTACCGTGAATATTTTTGTGGCTTGGCAACCGTTCTCGTCTGTTACTGTTAGCGTGTAGGTG
>JAGQWJ010000052.1 GCA_020437395.1 Ignavibacteriota bacterium
TTGTGGATTGCCGAGAGAAAAAGCGTACATAATTTTAATCCAGCTACAGAAGAATGGATTACATACAGTCCACCTCAGAAATTACTTGATTCAATGCAAGGGGGCTTTCGTGACATGAAGATAGATGCGAATGGGGATTTTTGGTTAATAACTTATTCTTATGATGGCGTTTACAAACTCAGCGATGTAATAACAGAAATAAAAGATGAACCATATATAAATACAATATCTATTTATCCAAACCCAACTAGCACACTTCTTACTTATGAAACTAACAATATCACTTCTATTATTCAACAAAGTATAGTTGATTTATCAGGCAAAGTGTTAATCAAAGATAATATGGATAAAGTTATGAGAAATAGTATAGATGTAAGTAAACTCCAATCAGGAGTATATTTCTTACAATTAACAGATATGAAAGGTGTTAAATATTCTAAGAAGTTTGTGATAGAAGATTAAATATACTTGATTATACCCATAATTGACTTAGTATATCTTTATTTTCAAAACTAGCAGGATTCACATATCTTTGAAAAGAGGCAAGTGTTTTATGTCCAGTAAACTCCATTATTACATGAATTGGGATTCTTTTTTCCATCGCTCTAGTAGCAAATGTTCTTCTACCTACATGTGTAGTTAACAAATCCCATCTCGGCTTTTTAACAATAACACGTCTAGAGCCATAGAATTTAACAGATGTCTCAATTTCATTCATTCCTACCATCTTTCCAATTTCTCTTAGATTATCATTTATATAATCTCTACTAAGACCATCACTAAATAGTTCTTTTAGTCTTCTAATCATATTAATGACATCTTCAGGTATAACTAATGTTTGTAGTGAACTAGTTTTAGTTTGGAAAAATCTAATTTTATTTGAGTTTAATTCAAATTCCTTAATTACTTCAATTAAGTCAATTGATCTTAGTCCTATTCTACAATTTACAATCATAAACAACTTTGCAAACTCTATAGCTGGCTTATCTGTCTCTAGTGCTAAAATTCTATCATATTCATCTTTAGTTAAAACAATACCAAAAGATGGCTCTGCTGATGGTGGTTTAAATTCTTTGTAATCGACATTATTATGAAATTTCATTTTCTGAGTCCATTTCATATAAGTTTTAAGGTTCTTGATAATAGAGCCAACAGTATTATTACTACTTGATTCATAAAGAAAATCAATGAATTCATTATAGAACTGAGAAGTAATATCTTCGAACTGTAGTATAATCTTTTTTCTTTTTTCAAATAGCTTTAGTTTATTTCTACAGCTCTGATAATTAACTAATGTAGATGCTCTTAATTTACTACCATTTACTCTGTATTCTTTAAGAAATCTCTCAAATGTTTGGACTACTCTATTGTTCTTATTCTCTTCAACAATCCCATTATTAAGTATTTCGATTAGTTTACTTTTTATCTTACCCTTATTAATTACATTACCATAGCTAGAAGATTCAGAATAATAGTTCTGTAATGCAGTTTCAATGCTTTGTAGATAAGCATTAAAGTTTACAGCATCTTTGAATGTAGATTTTGCTTTATTCTTTTTGAAATCCCAATACTCAGTTTCTATTGATTGACTAATAGACTTCTGAATTCTATTACCTTTCCAAGTAATAGAAATAATTATGGGAGAAACCTTTCTATTTTTGAACTGAATATTTTAATTTACACGTAACATATTTAACCTTTAGATAATGATTAGTTAGTATAACGTGTAAATTAAAATTATGTTTAACATAAGATTAAACAAAATGTGTAAATACTAAGAATCAATATCAAACTAATTGAAACGCAATGAAATATCTAAATGATATATTATAATAGAGATAGCCACATACTGAATTAAATAGATATTCAGTGGATACAGTTGAAATATCTAAATAACACTTCGCTCAGAGTGACGGTTTTACGTGGGGCTTGGGGGATTTCGGACATAAAAAAAGAGACGTATTTTCATACGTCTCTTGTCTAATTCTAATATTCCGCCTTTGTTTATACGGCAATGACACCTCCCTAAATCCCTCCTCGAAGAGGGACTTCGGAAGGAATATTCTAATCTTATATATTCACCGCTTCGCCGTAAGCTGCTGCTGACGCTTCCATTATAGATTCGCCAAGAGTAGGGTGAGCGTGTATAGTTTTCATTATTGTGTGTGCTGTTGCGTCTAGTGAACGTGCTAGAGCTATCTCACCGATTAGTTCAGTTACGTCCGGACCTATCATGTGTGCGCCCAATACTTCGCCGTATTTCTCATCGAATACTAGCTTCACAAATCCTTGTGTTTTGCCAATACCGTGAGCTTTCCCGTTTGCTGTGAATGGGAATTTTCCTATTTTCACTTTGTGACCAGCTTCCTTAGCTTTCTCTTCAGTCATACCTATAGATGCAACTTGTGGGATACAGTAAGTACAACCTGGGATATTGTTGTAGTCTATGCCTTTGTCAGTGTGACCAGCAATTGCTTCTACACAAGCTATTCCTTCTGCAGATGCCTTGTGAGCTAACCAAGGAGCACCAGCAACATCACCGATTGCATAAATACCTTCCACGTTTGTTCGGCATAGTTCATCAATTACTATTGAACCTTTTTCGACTTTTACACCTACAGTTTCTAGTCCAATTCCTTCGATATTTGCTTGTATTCCAATAGCATTGATTGCTTTTTCAGCTTTAAGTGTTTCTTTCTTGCCGTCTCTTTCTATTACTACTTCCACTCCTGTTTTCGTTGGCTTTGCACTTATAACCTTAGCAGAAGTTATCATCTCGATGCCATCTTTCTTGAAGCTACGAGCTAATTCTCTTGATACATCTTTGTCTTCAATTGGAAGTATTCTATCTTGATATTCAACAATAGTTACTTTAGAACCAAACGCATTGTAGAAATATCCAAACTCGATACCAATAGCACCAGCACCCATTATAATCATGTCTTTAGGAGCTTTGTTTTGTATCATCGCTTCTTTGGAAGTCAAAATGTTCTTTCTATCTACTTCAATACCTTGCATTTCTCTTGGTCTTGCACCAGTAGCTATTATTATGTGTTTAGCAGTAATTGTGTCTGTCACTTTACCTTTGGGGTCGAGTACTTCTACTTTACCTTTGGCAGCTATTCTACCGTGACCTTCTACTTTTTCAACTTTGTATTTGCCAAAAAGGTATTTGATACCGCCAGACATCTGGTTAGCAACTCCTCTTGATCTTTCGATTACTTTCCCGAAGTTTGCTTTTACGTTCGTTACTTCAAATCCGTAATCTTCTGTATGAGCTAGGAAGTGAGCATATTCTGCAGATTTCAATAATGCTTTTGTTGGGATACAACCCCAATTCAAACATACTCCACCTAGTTCTGCTTTCTCTACACAAATTGTTTTTAGTCCTAATTGCGAAGCTCTGTTAGCCGCAACATAGCCACCAGGGCCAGAACCGATAATTACTACATCACATGAATGATTTGCCATTGTAAAACCTTTAATTTTTAGTCTTTTATAATTTTCATTTTTACAGAATACAAGTTAATTCTTTTTTCGAGTTTTCTCAAATTTCGGATTTAATTATTAATCACTCGAAATATATTTTATATTGCAGTAAATAACTGATTACTCATAGATATATTATACACTGATTGAAAAATGTCTGATCTGAACACAAAATACGAAAACTTGAAAGCTGAAGTTGAGAAACACAGCCACCTATATTATGTTAAAAATGAACCAATAATAAGCGATAGAGAGTTCGACTCACTGTTTGACGAGTTGCTCCAATTCGAAAAAGCACATCCTGAATTAGTAACTGATGATTCCCCCACGAAAAGGGTCGGCGGTGAACCAGTAGAGGGTTTCATAACTGTAGAACACTCGCAGCCAATGTTATCACTCCAAAACACATACACTCGCGAGGAAGTAGAGGAGTTCGACGCAAGAGTCCGAAAGGGTTTGGAGAATGTGAAGTTCAGTTATACGGCAGAACTAAAATTCGATGGAGTAGCACTTAGTTTGGTCTATGAAAATGGGAAACTGAGCCGGGCGGTTACCAGAGGAGACGGATTCAAAGGTGATGACGTAACGAGCAATGCCGTTACTATTCGCTCTATACCACTTTCTGTAACGGGTGATTTGAAGAATTTTGAAGTTAGGGGCGAGGTTTATATGACAAATCCCCAGTTCGAGAAAATCAACAAAGAAAGAGCTGAGAATGGCGAAAAGCTATACGCAAACCCACGCAACACCACTGCAGGTAGTTTGAAGCTATTGGATTCAAGAGTCACTGCCTCTAGGAACTTGCAGATATATTGCTATTCACTATTCGTAGATGGATTGGAGCTAGAGACCAACGAGAAAAACGCAGAAATCCTTAGGGAAATGGGCTTCCCAGTTTCGCCACATTATGTGGTCTGCAATTCGGTAGATGAACTATTCAAATTCATAGATGAATGGGTCGCCAGACGCACCGAATTACCATATATGATAGACGGAATAGTGGTAAAAGTCAATGAGAAAAAGTACCAAGACGAACTAGGGTTCGTAGCAAGAGCTCCACGCTGGGCTATAGCTTATAAATACGAAGCCGAGTCAGTAGAGACTAAAGTACTCGATATACAGCTTCAAATAGGCCGCACGGGGGCAGTAACTCCTGTAGCTATACTAGAGCCGATATTCGTTTCTGGGTCAACTGTCAGCCGTGCATCGCTTCACAATGCCGACTATATTGCTGAAAAAGATATTCGAGTTGGTGATTATGTGATGGTAGAGAAAGGCGGCGAGATAATCCCTAAAGTAACCCAAGTGGTCTTGGCAAAGCGACCAAGCGACTCAGTTCCATTCGAGTTCCCTGCAGAAATAGATGGTGCTGCAATCCATAGAAACGAGGGCGACGCAGCTCACTATGTCTCTGACAAAAGTTCTAAGACTATAATCAAACGAAAAATAGAGCACTTCGTATCGCGAAACGCTATGGACATAGACGGTATGGGAGAGCGAATAATCGATGATTTTGTAGAGAGGGGATGGCTCAGTAATGTGGCAGATATATACGATTTAGAGCAATATCGAGACAAAATACAAGAGCTAGAGGGGTGGGGCGAAAAAAGCACTACCAAGCTATTCGAAGCAATAGAAAAGAGCAAAGCTCAACCCTACAATAGAGTGCTGTATGGTCTAGGTATCCGATTCATAGGTGAAAAAGGAGCGAAACTATTAACCAAGAATTTCAAGAGCATAAGCGAGCTAGAAAATGCGGACTACGACACACTAAAAGCAATCCACGAAGTTGGCGATGTAATGGCTGCTTCCGTTGTAGATTATTTCAATGATGAAGATGAGCTAAACATAATTGGCAAACTAAAGCGAGCGGGATTAATCTTCGAATCAGACGAAGCGGACGAGCCGCAATCAGACGCATTAGCAGGACAGAGCTTTGTTTTCACAGGCGAACTAACACGAATGACACGCAAAGAAGCAGGACAAATAGTCGAGAATCTCGGAGGTAAACAAACTGGCTCCGTTAGCAAGAAAACCTCATACGTAGTAGTAGGCGATAGCCCCGGCAGCAAATACGACAAAGCCGTAGAGCTGGGTGTTACCGTTCTGAATGAAGATCAGTTTTTTGAGATGATTGAGGGGGTTGTTGGCTTCGACTCCGCTCAGCCAACGGTAGATAACGATGCCTGACCTGTGAAGCTGAAAGCATTAGCAGAGTCGAAGTGCTTACGTCTCAAATCCCCCAAGCCCCCTTTTGAAATGGGACTTAATGGCAAACCGTCACTCTGAGCATAGCGAAGAGTCTAAGGGTTTGTGGATTTACATCTGGATTCTCCACTTCGCTAAGCTCGCTCTGAAGGGCAAATTTCATGGTGAAATTGTAAAATTCCCAAAAAACTTTGTATTTTGTGAGACGTTTTTGCCGTTCATGTGTCTATATAAGTATGAAGAATTACATTTTTGCAATAATATTTATTTCTACTCTAAATCTATTCTCAATGGAATATGATTTAGAGGTTATAACTTTGCCTTATGATTCACTGAATATCGAGGATATAGTAGTTTCAAACTTTACTATATTAGCTCGCTCTGGCAATACTATATACAAATCCACTGACGATGGAGAGAATTGGAAAATCGCCTTCGAATCGGAACTGAAAGTCAATCAACTCTACTCCAAAGACCCACATACTATACTCCTTGTCGGTGAAAAAGGAATGGTCTATAGAACTATGGACTACGGAGAAACTTGGTTAGATGAGCGAGTGGATACTGACAGTACCTTGATAAAAGTAGCAGCTAGGAACTATCAAGACTATGTTGCCCTTGCAGAAACCCGATGGTTATATCATAAGTTTAGTCCTGATAAGGAATGGCTTGTAGTAGATAATAGATCTGAAGTCTCAATATACTATATAACAGAATACGAAGATTCTTATTATTATAGCGGTGGTTTTGTTGAGTATCAAGAAAGATGGAAGGATATTGTCAGTTTAATTTTCTATCAGCCAAGATATAAATATACAGTTGGGAAAAATACTGCAGGAGGAATAATTACATCAAAAAGAATCAACGATTTAGATTATCCGCTTGAGTATAACCCACAACGGTTTAAAACTGATTCTTTAAATTTATTTTTTTCAAATAACATTGAATATCTCACTGTTAAATATGGTGAAAATAGTGTTATTAGTTCATATAATGTTATTGCATTAGATGTTGTACCTTATTTAACAATTAAAAATAAAGTTATAGGAATATTCAATATAAATGATACAGTTTACGCAATTGGTAGGAGCGGAGAAATTGTTGTCGCAAAGGAAAGTGAGTTTGGAGTAAGTTACAAAACTAAAATTGATTCTAAACAACTTGGTTTCATTGTTAACAGTGTAGTTAGACCATTTAATAAGACTCTTTACCTAGCTTCAAACAACTCTCGAATATACAAAATGAGTATATACGAGCCAGTGTCATCAATCCAAGTAGAAACTAACAATTTAATAAAGCAATACAATGAATTACTCTGGATAGATGATGAAGTAGAAAACATTCGAGTTTTTAATTACCTTGGTCAAAACCAATTGTTGAATTATCAATCAGAAAACAGAATTATTCTGAAAAAAGGAATATATTTTATAAGTTATTTTTATAAAAACAACTATTTAACTTCTAAAATACTGGTGAACTAGATAAAAACTTTATTACTCATATTAATTTTCACCTCTCTAAATCTATTCTCAATGGAATATGATTTAGATGTTATCACTTTGCCCTATGACTCGTTGAATATCGAAGATATAGTAGTTTCAAACTTTACTATATTAGCTCGGTCTGGTAATACGATATACAAATCTACAGACGATGGTGAGAATTGGAAAATCGCCTTCGAATCGGAACTGAAAGTCAACCAACTTTACTCCAAAGACCCACACACTATACTCCTAGTCGGTGAAAAAGGAATGGTCTATAGAACTATGGACTACGGAGAAACTTGGCTGGATGAGAGGGTGGATACCGATAGCACCCTAATAAAAGTTGCTGCTAGAAACTATCAAGACTATGTTGCACTTGCAGAAACTCGCTGGTTATATCATAAGTTTAGTCCTGATAAGGATTGGCTAGCAGTCAATACAAGAGCAGCAGTTTATGTGTCAACTATCACTTCATTTAATGATGCTTATTATTTCGGAGGAGGAATGTATGAATTCACTGAAGAATACAGAGGTACAACATATTATGAGTCTTTTATGCCTGGGTATTTATATAAAGATTTTAATATTTCTAGATTTGATATAAATCACGAGAAAGGTGAGTATGATAGTTATTCTAGATATAATAATACTGACTCCCTAAAGTTTTTCAATGTTAAAGACTCTTTATTCATAGCAGCTAAAAATAAAGAGGCCTCATTAGTTACTAGTAAGCTTAGATTTATATTTGCGTTTGGATTCAATTATAGTATTAAATATGATGTTGTTACTGGGATTTCAGATTTCAATGATACTATTTATATTTTTACACGTTCAGGATCATTGGAAAGAGTCAAGAGAGAAGATGTTGGTTATAATGGGAAAAGAATTGATGCTTATGATTTAAATATAGACCGAGTAAATCAAATCAAAAACCCTTACGGTAAAGTGATATATATAGCTTCAAATAACTCTCGAATATACAAGATGAGTATATACGAGCCAGTTTCTTCTATACAAGTTGAGACAAACAATTTAATAAAGCAATACAATGATAGACTTTGGGTAGATGATGAAGTTGAACTCTTAGGAATCTATAATTATATTGGGCAGAAACAGAACATTAATCGAAATTCTAATAACTATCTTGAGTTTAAACAAGGTATATACTACCTTTCATTCAAGCACAAAAACAATATATACAACCATAAAATAATGGTAAACTAAGATGAAGATTAAACTTATTATTATACTTTTTATATTTCCTGTTTTGGTTCAGGCAGCAACTGTTCTGGATTCATTAGTAATTGAAGATGTCAATACAGTTTGGACAGATGAAGATGGTTATTCTATAAGTAATATAAATATTAGTGTTGGTGGAATATTACGTGAATATGAAAATCAGTATTTTTACAAAAATGGTCATACTGGTTATCACATTAATAAGTCTGATGGAAGTATATATAGAAAGACAAATATGAAATACTTAGTTGGTAATAGGTTTTATAAGAATAGTGAGGGAAGTTGGGATATATCGACTGACGACATAGACAAAATAATAATGGTAGATTTCGATATCAGCAGTTACATACATTTTGATATAACTTCTTTGAAAGATGGTAAAGTAGATTCGTTGTTTAGTTTCACTAAATCATTCAATAGGGATGATAATTACAAGCCAGATGCTGATTTCAGAGTTTATAGTATCAATGATAATCAATTTCTATTATACTATGACCATACGGTGAATGAAGGCCCTAGAATGTCTCCGAGAATCGGGTCAATGTTCGTAGATATTAAATCAAATTATGTCTTCAAAAGCCCTCATGGAATATTGTTACAAAATTTGAATGTAAATAAATCAAATAATATCTTTTTGACCACAAATCCAAACATCTACGATGGGTCTTATGAGTATAAAGACGGGGCAGATTCTCATGATTTTTTTGAACTCAAAAACGATACATTTCAGTTAATTGCTAAATATACTGCACCAGAAAATATGAAAAGTTGGTTCAAGGAAATACTCAACGATTCTCTTTCGACTATAATTATTAGAGATTCGATTATGGTCTTCAACTTCCGTAATAAAACGATTCCAAAATCATATTTTCTAGATATGA
Source organism: Ignavibacteriota bacterium (assembly GCA_020437395.1). Classification (GTDB taxonomy): domain Bacteria; phylum Bacteroidota; class Ignavibacteria; order Kapaibacteriales; family UBA2268; genus PGYR01. The sequence goes on from JAGQWJ010000052.1 coordinate 9,302, forward strand.
ATGACAAAGTAATTGCGAAATACCACTTCGAAGATAAGAAAATTATTGCTCTGATAATCAAGCAAGCTGATGGCGATAAGAGAGTATTCGCTTTCCACTATCCATCGTATAAAATTTTGCTAGATGAGATTAACAATGCACCTTATCTGGGTGAGATGTTAGGAGAGCTGAATGACGGCAATTTGCTGACTATAGGCGATGATAGTTATATATACAAGCACAAATGGAAGTATGATTTCAACACAGTTGAAGCCGAGTTCGATTACAAATTGGTAGATGACAACAAAATCGAATTCGGGGATTTATCCGAAGGGCCAATCAAAAGTTGGAAATGGGATTTCGGTGATGGTACTACTTCAAATGAAAGAAATCCAGTTCACCAATTTACTAGTAGCGGTAAGTATTTCGTAATATTAACGGTTACTAATGAATATGGGAAAGTGCATCAAACCACAAAAGAAATAGAAGCGAAAGGTGTACTCAAATCAAATTTTGAATATACTGTAAGCCAAGATGGAGATGATAGTATAGTAGAGTGCACTAACCTTTCGCCAGATATAGCAGTCCGTTATATATGGAATTTCGGAGATGGCACTTACTCAAATGATAAAAACCCTATTCACAGATATAACTTCCCTGGTAAATACTACATCTCCCTCACCGCATTCGATAGCGAAGGAAATTATAAAATTTATCTTAAAGACGAGGTTATAGAAGTTCCGTAGTAAACACTTTCTACTTCAACCAACCCCTTTTAGTAATAGAATCGGCATACCAAACTAAAAAAAAGCCAACTACTACTATCATGATAGGCATTATCAATCCACTTGGACCATAAACTTCTGCTGTATTAGCAATGAAGATAACATAAGTCATCTGAGGGATAATACCGATAAGTGAAACTATGAACATAGACCGAGCCCACTTCTTCTTAAGTAATAAGCCGATGCAACCGAGAGTACCATTGAACACTGATATAGCAAATGCAAAAAACACCCAAGCTGGATAGTTGCTATATAGCTCTTGCTCAGCGACTGACAATGTCTGAATCATTTCTTCTTTCATTAAAGTATGGCTTAAAAATGAGCCTATTCCCATAAGATTCCACAAAAGAAAGATTATAGCCGCAATCCAATACCACATAGGAACTTTTATTGATTGGTTATCCATAGCCCATACTCCAAATATTGTTAATCTGTAACTAGTAATATTCCTAATATACTATAATCTATCGAATTACGATGCTTTATAACTTATTTTTTAGGTGATAGAAGTAAATTAATTTATCCAAATCTTATTCGTATTTTATCTGAATAGAATAAAAGTAACTGAATATTTTCACCTTAACTCAAATTTGATTTGATTACTTTTTCTAGGTCATCGAATGCAATCTTTAAATCGTCATTCAGTATAGCGTAATCGAATTTATCCTTATAGGTTAGCTCTTCTTTTGCTCGTTCTAATCTAGTATTCAGCTCTTCTTCACTTTCAGTTCTACGCTTTTCTAATCTGCGTTGCAACTCATCTAAACTTGGAGGATAGATGAATATAAGCAAAGTATCTTCTGGGAAGTTTCTTCTGAGTGATACTGCTCCTTTTACATCTACATCGAATAAGATTGAATTTCCAGAATTGATGTGCTTTTTAATTTCTGATTTGAGTGTACCATAGTAGTTGCCAAATATTTGCTCATATTCAGCAAACTCTCCATTTGCGATTTTTTCTTCAAATTCTTCTTTAGATAAAAAGAAATAATCTTTTCCGTGTACTTCACCCTCTCTTATCTTACGAGTTGTACAAGAGACAGAGAACCGAATTTCGGGATAAAGCGTCATAAGGTGGTTTGCCAATGTAGATTTGCCGCCACCGCTAGGAGATGATAGAACTATGAGTTTTTTTTTGAACATTACCCTTCCATTTCTTTTTCGCCACCTGGCTCGTTCAGATTCGCAAATAACTCCATCAATTCTGTGATAGTGCTAGTTCCTATATCACCTTTCGTATGTTGACGGATTGAAACTGTTTCGCTTTCTTGCTCTCTATCGCCTATTATTAGGGCATAAGGTATTTTCGCTTGTTCAGATTCGGCAATTTTACGCCCTACTCCTTCCGAACGATTATCGAATTTCACTCTATAGCCAGAAGCAATTAGAGAGTTTACAATTTTCTCAGCAAATTCATTTTGTCTATCCGTTATTGGTAATACACTGACTTGGACTGGTGCAATCCAAAACGGGAAATTTCCAGCATAGTGCTCTATTAGAATTGAGATAAATCGCTCCATAGAACCAAATGGCGCACGGTGTATGATAACTGGTCGGTGTGGCGAATTGTCAGAGCCAATATATTCTAACTCGAATCGCTCAGGCATTACATAGTCCACCTGCACAGTGCCTAATTGCCATTTTCTACCTAAGGCATCTCTAACGATGAAGTCAACTTTTGGCCCATAGAAAGAGGCCTCACCTAAGCCAATAAAGTAATCTAAGTTCAGTTGGTCTGCCACTTCTTTGACGATTCTCTCCGATTTAATCCAACCTTCTTCGTCTCCTGCATACTTTCCTTCTTGATCATCTCTGAACGAAAGACGAGTAGTTACTTCCATATCAAAAGTCTCAAACACAAGTTGAGTAAGTTCAATACAGTTTATAAGTTCATCTTTGAGCTGATCTTCTGTGCAATAAATATGAGCATCGTCTTGAGTGAAACCACGTACACGTGACATCCCATTCAACTCCCCCGATTGCTCATATCTGTAAACTGTACCGAACTCAGCTATACGAACGGGCAAATCACGATAGGAGCGTTGCTCGGAGCTGTATATCTGGTGGTGGTGCGGACAGTTCATCGGTTTAAGCATATATTCTTCTTCTTCAACGCTCATAGGAGCAAACTGAGATTCTGCATAATATGGATAATGACCTGAAGTTTTATAAAGTTCCAAATTTCCAATGTGTGGAGTGATAACCTCTTGGTAACCACGTTTCAATAATTCTTCTTTGATGAAATTCTCTAATTTACGGCGCAATACTGTTCCGTTAGGTAGCCATACTGGTAATCCCTTACCCACTTTTTGGCTTATCATATATATGCCTAATTCTGGCCCTAACTTTTTGTGATCTCGCCTTTGTGCCTCAGCTCTCATCTCCAAGAACTCATCTAACATAGAAGCTTTTGGGAAAGTAATACCATAGACACGAGTTAAAGTTGCATTGTTGCTATCTCCTCTCCAATATGCAGAAGCTGTTGAGAGTAATTTAATAGCTTTTATTTCACCGGTATTTGGTATATGACCGCCACGACATAAATCCTTGAAATTTCCTTGAGTACAAAAAGTGATTGGCTGTCCTTTTAGGCCTTCTAATAAGTCCAACTTGTACTCGTTACCTCTTTCTTTATAAAACTCATACGCTTCTTCCCAAGTTGATTCGGACATAACATAGTCCGATTTTTTTTGAGCAAGCTCTTTCATTTTGCTTTCAATTTTAGGAAAATCATCCGATGACAAAGTTTCTTCGCCTGGCATATCTATATCATAGTAAAAACCACTTTCAATAGAAGGACCTATACCGAATTTCACTCCTGGATATAGCTCTTGCAATGCTTCAGCTAACAAGTGAGCAGAAGAGTGCCAGAAAAAATCTTTACCTTCGTCATCGTTGAAAGTCACAAACTTTATAGTACTATCTTCCTTGATAGGGCTATGAAGTTCATATTTTACGTCATTGTTTAAGATTATTCCTAATGCGTTGCGAGCTAAACCGTGCGAAATAGACTTCGCTATCTCATAGCCGCTAGTACCTTGTGGGAATTCCTTTACGTTGCCATCTGGAAATGTTATTTTCATAATAGTTAAGCGAGTTTTGGTCTTAAAATAGACTACAAATATAAAAACTAATAAGTAAAAAATCGTAATAATATGTAAGTCTCGTATAATTCATTATTTTTGTAGTTAATAAATTAATTAAAAATTGGAGAAGCAATGAAAAAAATATTATTACTAATGTCTGTACTTATGTTACCGATGTTTCTGACGGCACAAGACGACGAAATAGACAACCTTCCTTTCGAAAATGAACCACTAAGAGATAATGCTCGTAGCTACTTCGTATTAGCAGGTGGGGTTACTTATGATTTTCTGATGATAAATGAAGACAATTTGAATTCTTTTTTGAATAACTCAGACGAATTAAAACTATCAGGTCCAATTCAGCTAACAGGTGGTCAAGGCGTTTTAGGTGTGCCGTGGATTAAAAACCTTAGATTAGGTGTGTTTGGTTATGGTGGAAGTTTGGAATCTGGTATTTCTCAAACACCCGCTATTATCAGAAGAGATGGTGAACCTGATAGAGAAATATTAACTAGCTTTCAAACTAGCTTAACAGCAAGTATGTTTGGATTTAGTGTTCATTATGGTTTCGTGCCTTTCGAACATTTTGCAATCCTTGGTGGAGTTAATGCTGGTTGGGGAGATGTTACTTATGAAAGTCACTTTGCAACTAATGAGCCACATGATTCATTTAGTTCAGCTGGAACAGGTAATAATAAATTAGAAAAGAACTACTTTTTCGCGATGCCGAATATACAGTTAGAATATGCTATTACTAGTTTTATTATTCTGAGAGCTGATGCAAGTTATAACCTAACAGTAGGTCAAGATAAGAATTGGAAATACAACACGTTAGGTACAAACTCTGTTAACCCTGATTTCAACTTAGATGGAATGAAAGTCGGTTTTGGGGTTATGGTAGGTCTGGCTAATTTCTAAAAAACAATAAAAAATGAAGAAAATATTACTATTACTTTGCTTGAGCTTAATTCCTCTTTCTTTACTCTCTCAGGAAGATGAAGAATTTGAGTTACCTTTTGAAGATAGCCCACTTGTTGAAGAATCGTTGGACTACTTCGTATTAGCTGGGGGCATAACTTTCGATTGGCTAATGATAAGTGAAACGAATCTTAATTCATTCGATCAGTTTTCTGATGCAATGAAACTTTCTGGGCCGATTCAATTAGTTGGTGGTCAAGGAGTAACCGGCATCCCATGGGTTAAGAACCTTAGATTAGGAGTGTTTGGTTATGGTGGGAGTATTGAATCAAACATAGTAGAAGAAACTGTATTAATGCAAAATAGTCTTATAGCAAGTATGTTTGGTTTTAGTGTGCATTATGGCTATGTTCCATTTAAGAATTTTGCTATATTAGGTGGGGTTAATGCTGGCTGGGGCGATGTGACATTCGAGCACTATTTTGCTTCGGCTAATCCAGTAGAGGAGTTGAATCCTCCAACTACGGGACTTATAAGTAGATTAGAGAAGAATTACTTTTTTGCAATGCCGAATTTGCAAATAGAATATGCATTTGCAAACTTCATAATAATAAGAGCCGATGCTAGCTACAATATGACCATAGGTCAAGATAATAATTGGACTTATAGCAGGTTAGGTACTTCTACCTTGAACCCAGATTTTGATTTATCAGGACTCAAAGTCGGATTTGGAGTAATGGTAGGATTAGTAAATTTTTAATTAATATTTTGTATTTGGAATTAAAAAATAATTCTTATATTTGAAACTCTATTATTCGCAAATACTAGATAATAGAATTTGGGCCCATAGCTCAGTTGGTTAGAGCAACGGACTCATAATCCGTTGGCCGGGGGTTCAAGTCCCTCTGGGCCCACAACATAAAACCCCTTGTAGTGTTGCACTGCAAGGGGTTTTTACTTATCCCTTATAAAAAGTA
>JAGQWJ010000053.1 GCA_020437395.1 Ignavibacteriota bacterium
ATCTCTCAATAGATGATTACAATCGAAGTTCAAAACTAATAATCTCAAAGTAGAAATATAGTTTTGATCTGTAAAGAATTTGAATGAAAGGCTGCCTGAGGGTGGCCTTTTTTTGTTGAAGTAACGAACTAATAAAACATCATTAAAAACAAACAAATTGGAGAAATGCTCGTCAATTAACGAAAACAAAGAGTAATTCCAAAATGCAATTATCAAAACCAAGAGTGGTCATAGTAGGTGCAGGATTCGGGGGACTCTCCGCCGCTAAAGCCCTAAAAAACACAGACGTTGATGTGGTAGTCATAGACAAGAACAACCATCATCTATTTCAACCCCTTTTATATCAAGTAGCAACTGCCGCTCTTTCACCAGGTGATATCGCACAACCAATTCGTACTGTATTACGAGGTAATAAAAATACACAAGTCATATTAGAAGAAGTAATTTCAATTGATAAGGAAAATTCTGTTTTAAAATTATCAAATGGAAAATTAGAATTCGATTATCTTATACTTGCCCCAGGCAATCGACACAGTTACTTTGGTAATGACGATTGGGAAAAATACGCCCCTGGATTAAAAGACCTTAACGATGCCATTATTATGCGGGAGAAAATATTAAGATCTTTCGAAAGAGCCGAACGTAACTACAAAAACAAGGAAGAATATAAACTTAATACTTCATTTGTAATAGTAGGAGGTGGCCCAACTGGAGTTGAGCTTGCAGGAGCTATAGCAGAGATAGCAAGAAAAACAATTTTAAAAGATTATCCATTAATAAATGCAAAAGATATTAGTATTAAACTAATTGATGGAGCAGATAGATTATTAGTTCAATATGATAAGTCATTGTCCAAATATACTAAAACAGCACTTGAAAAAATGGGTGTGGAAGTAATATTAAATAGTGTTGTACAGTCCGTAGATGAAAATATCGTTATCACGAACAATGGTGAATTTGAAAGTTCGAATATTATCTGGGCCGCAGGTAATAGAGCGTCTCCTCTACTGGATACTTTGGATACTGAATTAGACCGCTCTGGTAGAGTTTTGGTCAATCCAGATATGAGTATTGAAGGATATGATAATATATTTGTAATTGGCGATGCCTCATTTTTGGTAGATGCCAATGGAAAAACAGTACCTGGTATTGCACCAGCTGCAATACAACAAGCAAGGTATGTAGCGGATTTGATTGCGAGTAGAAAAAGTTTAGAACCACGTAAACCATTCAAATACCTAGACAAAGGGAGTATGGCCACCATCGGGCGAGCAAAGGCGGTAGCACAAGTGAGTAAATTGAAATTCAAAGGATTTATTGCTTGGATGATGTGGGGACTAGTGCATATTATGTTTCTGATAGATTTTCGTAATAGACTAAAAGTTATGACTGAATGGCTATGGTATTATGTTACTTTCAAACCCGGAGCGAGCTTAATATTCCATAATAAAACGACAGAAAAGGAAAAAGTGAGTTAGATTAGTTAAGATATTGAATGAAAGGCTGCCTGAGGGTGGCCTTTTCTTTATCATAACTCTTAAATTAAAGCTGCTAATACAACCATAAGTAGTAGAGATACGACAGCGGTAACTACAGCAATATTTGCCTTTGTTTGGTTCGATTTTAGCTCAACTTCAAAGGACTTGTTCTCCCCTCTTAAAATAGAAATTTGTTTCTCGTAATCGTGGATTATCTTTTGGTTTTTTTCTTTTTCTACTTCATATTCACGTCTGTAAGAGCGGATTGCCTTATCTAACTCTAATATATCATCAAGAAATTCGATTTTCTTTATTTTTTCTTGTCTTTCTTCTATAATGTCAATTTTTTCGAGTAAGTGGCTTTCTGTGTTTCTCAAGTCGCTATTGAATGTACGTGACATAGATTCGGTTATAGACTTTATACTGTCCATAAACCCTTCCAAAGATCTCATCTGCTTAAATATGCGTGCGTTAGTCTCATCTTGTAATTTATTAGCTTCGTAAATCTTTTTATCATAGTGCTCTAAGTGTCTATCTACTTTGCGTATTCTATCGTATATTCGACTTTCTAAAGTTCGAGATTCCAATTCTATCTCTTTATCAACATAAGCTTTTACCTCACGAATATCATCTGCTATTTTTTTTTCAGTTTCAAATCTAAAATCAACGAATGCTTGTGTGAATTCATTAGATTCAGTTTCAAATTTTTCTATCAATTTCTCTAATTCATTCTTATGTTGTTTTATCTTTTCATAGTCAATTTCAAGTTGCTTTACTTGACTGATTTTTTCTTCTATAGATTGAATACTATTATCGTATCTTATTTCTAAATCGATAACTTCATTATTAAATTTATCTTCATATTTGTCAGATATATCTCTTAACTCTGTTATATCATTAACAATTGTATCTCTCAACAATTCAAGCTCTACAAAAAGTAATTTGTACTTTTCAGCTTGATTGCGGACAGTTAAAAGCAAATTTTTTACACTATCATCTATAGCTTTAGTTTCAATCATTTTTCGTTTTTCTCGATGAAGTTTACTAATTCATTACTTAATGCTGCTAAGTATTCCTTGCTTATTTCTTCAATCGGTTCATTAGAATATTCTTGTTGCAAAATCATTATCTCTTCCCTAAACTTCATATCAAATTTATATTTATCATAGAAAAAATCATTTATATATTCATTTAAAAATCCATCTTTTGCTAAAGTCTCAAAATGATTAACTGGCTTGACTAATGACTTAACTTTTTCTAGATATTTTTCAGAAAATTTCATTTTATATAAGATAAATTTATTTTAATAATTAATCGGTAATGTCAAACTATATGTTTAGTTACATTTCATAAAAATTAATATAATCAATCACAAGTAAAAATCGTAACAAAAGTATCTTGTAATTTTTATATTTTTGTGCAACTTACCATAACAAACAGAGAATATGTTTAAATCAGCAATAAAAGATATTTTACAGAATGTAGATTTTGATAGTCTGGAAGACAGCAAAGCTAAAGAGGAATTTGATTTACTTTTAGCTGATTGCAAGAAGTTCATTAAAAATGGTAATCAGGAACTTTTGAAAAAAGCTTTCCTTATAACTTTAGATGCTAATAAAGATCGATTAAGATTATCAGGTACCCCTTATTATAAACATGCAATTGCAGTAGCAAGGATAGTTGCAACAGAGATTAAATTAGACGATGTTTCTGTAATTGCTGCACTTCTTTGTGATGTGATAAAAGAAGAAAACGAATATGATTACAAATTAATAAAATCTGAGTTTGGAACAACCATTGCAGACATTGTCACAGGTATCGAAAAAATAAATCATATTGAAGAAGAACTAATACAACCAGAAGTAGAGTTAGAAAATTATAGAAAATTACTAATGTCAATGTTCAAAGATGTTAGGATTATCTTTATAAAATTAGCGGAAAGATTAGAGAACCTTAGAACAATTGCACCACTTGATAAAGAAAAGCAGCTAAAAGACGCAAAGGAGGCATTAGAAGTTTTTGCACCGTTTGCAAATAGATTTGGATTTAGAAATATAAAATGGGAATTGGAAGATCTTGCTTTTAAAATTACGAACAGAGAAGAATTTGATAATATTAAAACTAAGCTTTTGGGGAAAAGAAAGGATCGAGAGAAATATGTTGAAGATTTTAAAGCTCCTCTTTTAGAAAAAATTAGTAATGATAAGTTCTTAGAAAAAAACAATGTTAAAGTAAAAATATATGGAAGAGCAAAACATATTTATTCCATATATAACAAGACAATAGCACGAAATAAGCCTGTTGATGAGCTATACGATTTGATTGCGATTAGAATTATTTTGGATTGCGATGATCCGAATATGTGTTTTTATGTTTACAGTTTGGCAGCTTCCATTTATCCACCGGTACCTGAAACTTTCAAAGATTATATAAATGCTCCTAAACAAAACGGTTATCAATCTATACATTGTGCAGTATTGGGCCCACAGAGAAGACCAGTTGAAATACAACTCAGAACACAATCTATGCATGAGGTTGCTGAAAGAGGCATTGCAGCACATTTTAACTATAAGAAAGGATTTATTCCAGCACAGTCAGTTTTCGACAATCCAAATGCAATAGAGTGGATGGACTCTGTACGTGAGATGATAGAAAATAATGGTTCTGAATCACCCGAAGAATTATTTAACTTTCTTAAGAAAAATACGTTTCTTCAGGAAATACATGTATTTACGCCAAAGAACGAACTATATACATTCCCTATAAATTCAACACCATTAGATTTTGCATTTCAAATTCACAGTGAACTCGGAAGTCACTATATTGGTGCAAAAGTCAACGGCAAGATAGTACCTATCGATTACAAGTTACAAAGTGGTGACCAAGTTGAGATTCTGACATCAAATAAAAAATCTATTTCTGAAGATTGGCAAAGTATTATAACAACAAACAAAGCTAGGTCTGTATTAGATAGACACTTAAAAGAAAGAAGAACAAAAAATTATCGAAAAGGTAGAAAGCTCTGGAAATCAGAAATAATCAACCAAAAATTAGCAATTAGACAGTCGTTAATTGACAAAGTAGTCAATGAATTAGACTTAGCAAGTGAAAGAGATATGTACATAGAGTTAGGGAAAGGAAACTTAAACACTGAATATATCAAACAACTATTAGATGAATTATCAAGAAAAGGATCTAAACCAATAGTTCAAAAACCAATTAAAGTAACAACAAGAACAATAATTAAATCTCTGATAATAAGAGGAAAAGATAGGCCTGGAATAGTGAAAGAAATTACAGAGAATATTGTGACGTTCGAGAACGTAAGTTTGAAGGGAATATCTTTTGATACTATAGAGAGTATATTTGAAGGAAAAGTAACTTTGAAAATGGGTAATGATGTTGAATTAAAGAACATTATAGCAAATGTAATGAAGATAAATGATGTAGAATCGGTTGAAATCTATTAACAGTTCTAATGTTGTGGAAAATCAATATTGTAATATTTCTTGAAAGAATATAATATTTAGTTTATTTTTGTTAAATTTGAATTTCTAAAACCAAAATTCTAAAACTTATGGCATTGACAACAATATTCTTTTTGATACTTAGTGTAGTTGCAATTGGTACTGCTATTGGTACAGTAGCATCAAGGCATCCTGTAGTTTCAGCAATGAACTTAGTGTTGCATTTTCTTATGCTTGCGGGACTATATTTAACATTGAACGCAGAGTTTATAGCTGTTCTACAAATTCTAGTTTATGCTGGAGCAATTATGGTTTTAGTAGTATTTGTTATATTGCTACTGAACTTAGGAAAAGAGGATTCTTTAGAAACTGGCTTTACTGCAAGAAAAGGTGTTGCAATGACATTTGGGGCGGCGTTTGTCATACAAATATTAATTCTATTCACAAGTGCTGGTTCTTTTACACACGAAATCACAGATAAATCTGTTAACGTTGGACAAGTTAAAAACTTAGGATATATATTATTTACTAAATACTTATTTCCTTTTGAGTATATTGCATTATTACTTCTGGTAGCAGTAGTGGGTGCATTACTTTTAGGTAAAAAGAAACTATTTTTAGAAAGAGACTTACCAGAAAAGAGTTTAAAATGATTGAATCAATACCATTAGAATATTATTTGATACTATCGGGGACTATATTTGCGATAGGTTCGGTTGGAGTATTAACAAGAAGAAATGCTATTATCATATTTATGTGTATAGAGTTAATGCTTAACGCTGTGAATATAAGTTTGGTGGCCTTTTCTTCATTTTTAGGTGATTCCTCTGGTCAAATATTTGTATTCTTTGTTATGGCGGTAGCAGCGGCAGAGGCGGCAATTGGATTAGCAATTGTATTAGCATTGTTTAGAAATAAAAGAACTATTTATGTAGATGAGATTAATCTACTGAAGTGGTAGTTTTTTTAAATACTTCTTAAGTTTATCTAGAATTAAAGATTGTTGAAAATAATTTCAAGATTGAAACCCTTATCTATGAGGAGTTTTAAGACTTAAGGAAAAAAAAATAGAAAATTTAATTTGCATTTTAATGTAAACTCACTTACATTTGAATTATAAAAATAAGCAGCATAAAGGGATGATACACTCCACAATGTACTCCACTTTATTTAAAACATAATAATATAAAGAGTTAGACCTTTGGAAGACGAGAACAACACGAATGTCTCGAATGATAAGGTTATTAGGAATTGGAAGAAGTATATTACTCCAGTTCTTTTGCTAATATCCATAGTTGGTATAGTTTACTTAGTAAATATATCGGACAAATGGTTTGTTGCAGAAAAAATAACTGAATATGAGATAAACGGACTAAGGTTAAACGATTCCGAGAAGTTCTTTGAAAAAGCAAGGAATATTTCTTTTGGGAAACCTAAAGATAGTGTTCTTCTGAAATCAATAGAAACCGAGATTGAGAAAGATGCATATATTGAAAAGTGTGTTGCATCATTTGCTAGTCAATCAAAAATTAAACTTGATTTAGAAGAAAGAATTCCATTTGCTTTTTATAATATTGGGGGGAAGTTAGATTATCTAGACTTAGAAGGTCATATACTTCCTTATAAAGTTCTTAAAGAATATTCAGATTTTGTGATTGTTTCAGGGATTAAACAAACAGACACATTACTGATAAAAACAGCTATTAATATCATCGGTGAATTACAAAAGAAACAGGAAGTTTTTGATTTTGTCAGCGAATTGAGATATATGAATAAGGAAAACGGTTTTGAGATCATCGGGCCTTTTAATTATACGAAGATATATCTTGGGTTAGATGATAATATTGCTAATAAAATTGAAAAATTAAAAGTTCTAATGAGTAATAAATCAGCTCACATTTTATTATCAAATGTTAAAAAAATTGATTTAAGATGGTTAGATAGAATTATAATAGAAAGAATATAAAATAATAATCTAAGGTATTAATATGTCCTCTACATTAAATAATGGCTTACCTATATCAGTAGGTTTGGATATCGGTACATCGAAAATCTGTGCATTGGTTACTTCACCTGACCCTACTAGCAATACATTAAAGATATTAGGAATAGGTATTGCAGAAAGCGAAGGTCTGAATAGAGGTGTAGTAGTTAATATTGAAAAAACTATTAGAAGTATTAAAAAGGTTATTGAACAAGCCGAGGAACAATCTGGTATAAAGATAAAAGAAGTGACAGTCGGTATCGCCGGTGACCACATAGAAGCAATCAAGACCAGAGGCATAATAGGGATTTCTAATAGTGAACAAGAAATTACTCAAAATGATGTAGATAGATTATTAAAAGACGCAAGTAAGATAGCAATCCCTTCAGAAAGAAAAATACTACATGTGATTCCACAAGACTTCATAATTGATGGACAAGATGGTATAACTGATCCAATAGGTATGTCTGGAATTAGGATGGAGGCAAATGTAAATATAATAACTGGTTTAAAAACAGCGATAAATAATATTTACAGATGCGTTGAAAGACTTGATATAAAAGTAAAAGATGTGATTTTGGAACCAATTGCAAGTAGTAAATCAGTACTTTTAGATGCAGAAAAAGAAATTGGTGTTGCTATAGTCGATATTGGTGGAGGAACTACAGACGTAGCAATATTCGAAGAAGGAGTTTATAGATTCACTTCAGTATTTGCTCTAGCTGGCAAACATGTTACTAATGATATAAGAAAAGTATTAGGTATTGTAACTAACCAAGCAGAAAAAATTAAACGAGATTACGGACATTGTCACGGTAATTCTATAATGAAAGATGAAGTATTTATGGTTCCTGGTATTGGTGGAAGAAAACCAATGGAACTGCAGAAATCACAATTATGCGAAATAATCCAACCAAGAATGCAAGAGCTTTTCGAATTTGCATTAGCTGAAATAAATCGTTCTGGCTATGCTAATAATCTTGGTGCAGGGATTGTTGTAACAGGTGGAACTGCATTACTAAATGGTACAGAGGAATTAGCAAAAGAAGTTTTTGGGATGCCCGTTAAAATTGGTATTCCTACTAACCTGTCTTACAGTGGATTAGCTCCAGAAGTTAGCAGCCCTGTTTATTCTACGGCAGTGGGATTGGCATTGAACGGTATTGGTGATATTAATTCATTCGAGATAGAAGACTTAACTAATGAAGTTGAGATTGAAGAAGAAGCAGTAGTAGTAGAGAAAACTGAGAAAGTAGTCAATGAAGCAGTAAAGGAAAGTACTGTTAAGAATCTATTTTCAAAAAAATCAGCAAAAAAGGAAAAAACAGATAAGAAGGGAAAATCTGTAACAAGTACATTTAGTTACATAAAGAACTTTATTGAAGAATTATAAAAAAAGCAAATAAATTATAAATTTTTGGGGGCATCCAGATGATATCTTTAGATACACATTCACAAGAAAAGAACGCCAGAATTAAGGTTATTGGAGTTGGTGGCGGTGGTGGAAACGCTATTAACAATATGATCGAAAAAGGACTTCAAGGCGTTGATTTCATAGTAGCAAATACTGACAATCAAGCACTAGATTACAACCGAGCAGATATTAGAATTCAGCTAGGTAAACAAAAAACGAAAGGTTTAGGTGCAGGTGCCGATCCTTCAATTGGGAAAGTTTCTGTTGAAGAGAGTATAGAAGATATTAAAAAAATCCTTGAAAAAGCAGATATGGTTTTTATAACTGCGGGAATGGGTGGAGGAACAGGAACTGGAGGTGCACCTGAAATAGCTAAGATAGCACGTTCTATGGAAGCGCTTACCGTGGCTATTGTTACAACTCCATTTCATTGGGAAGGTAAAAGAAGAATGGAAGTTGCAGAAAAATGGATATCGGAATTACGTCAGAATGTAGATGCCCTGATTGTTATACCAAATCAAAAATTATTAGAAATAATAGACAAGAAAACTAGTTTTAAAGAGGCGTTTCTAACAGTTGACGAAATACTTTACAATGCAACAAAAGGAATATCTGATATTATTTCACAACATGGTGTTGTAAATGTTGACTTTGCAGATGTAAGAACTGTAATGAAGGACATGGGTGACGCATTAATGGGTATTGGTGTTGCTTCAGGAGATAATAGAGCGATAGAAGCTACTGAAAAAGCTATCAAATCACCACTTTTAGACGGTATTTCGATTGAAGGGTCTAAAGGAGTGTTAGTTAATATAACTGGTGGTAGTGACTTAACAATGTACGAAGTTTCTGATGCTGTACAGATAGTTGAGTCTGCAGCAGGACCTAATGCTAATATAATTCATGGAGTTGTTTACAATGATGAATTAGAGGGTGAATTAATGGTTACCGTAGTTGCTACAGGTTTCAATAAGGATAAGGAACAAAACAGCTCAGAAGAAAACAATCAAGCTCAAAAAAGAATGAACCAAGAAAGCAAAACTAGCTTTTTAGGTGCAAGAACAATGGATAGTGGCCCAAAGGGAGTGACCCAATTGAAAAATTATGATGAGCCAACTTTTTTAAGAAATAAAAGTGAAGCCAAAGAAATAGTTAATAGTAAATTGGGAACTGCTTTTGAATCGAAAAGATACGAATTACAAAATGGTACAAAAGAAAAACAAAACATTGAAGATAAGGTAATAGAAAAAATTAAAGAAGACAATTATTCAATGTACGAAAGACCAGCATTTATCAGAAAGATGATGCAGGAATAAAAAAATTCTCACCTCGTAAAGCACTCGCTTGAATTATGACACACAGAACCCAGCTGCCAAGCTGGGTTTTTTTATTGGGTTTAATTTTTTGCTAATATTGTACCTCTGAAATCATTGCCCCAGTCTAATATATCGAATCCATTTTCCTTCAAAAGTGGTATAAGGGTCTTATAAGTTTCTTTACCTTCAACAAAATGTAGAGCTTCAATAAGTAGAGTAGTATTTTTTCTATTTTTTAGAAATTCTATACTACTTGTTATTACTTCTAATTCTGCACCTTCTATATCCATTTTTATTAGTACTGAATCCGATATTTTATTTTCTTCAAAAATAGATTCTAATTTTGTCACATCAATCGTTACTTCATTACTATTATCATTTGCCACCAAACTATGTTCACCTGCTCTATTACTTGTGAAAAAAGACATCTTCCCTTCTTTAGACCAAATCCCTTTTTTTACTACGACATAGTTTTCAACTTTATTAGCATCCAAATTCTTCTTTAAATCTATTATATTCTTTTCTTCGGGTTCTACTAATATGAAGTTACAATCCTTTTTACTTCTATTTGCATTAATCGTAAATGCACCGATATTTGCTCCGGCATCGATGATTGTTCCAAATTCAAGGTAATCAATCTGATTGAAATGCGATCCTTTCACATACACTTCCTCAATTAAATCATAAATAAAGAAAAATCTTTCGTAGTTTAAAATCTTATCAGTTTTTTTCTTATCAGAATATGTAATTTTATTTAGTAGGTTTATAGGTGGGTTAGCTTTATAAGAAGTAAAATAATATTTATCTCCATTATTTAACTCAATGAATATTTGGTTATTATCAACTAGCTGAGCAATCCTTATTACTTTATTAATTTCGTAAAGGTTATTATTAATAAATCTAAATATTAAAAAATTCAGAGGTTTTGCTATCATTGAAGTTGAATTTGTTATTCTTTTGATTATACTCATTTGTTACCACTTTCTTTATTCAATTTTTCCATAGCTGTAAAAATCAAGTATTTGATTGATTCCATAGTCTTGAATTTCTTCAGCTGTTATATTTTTCTTATTTCCATGATCTCTAAGGTATTCTAGCATACCTTGTTGCTGCCAAACATAGTCTTGGGACAAATCAGAAAATCTTCTTGATAATAAACCATAAATATTTATCGATTTCG
This sequence comes from Ignavibacteriota bacterium, assembly GCA_020437395.1. Taxonomy (GTDB): domain Bacteria; phylum Bacteroidota; class Ignavibacteria; order Kapaibacteriales; family UBA2268; genus PGYR01. The sequence goes on from JAGQWJ010000053.1 coordinate 10,840, forward strand.
TTGCCCAATACCATTCTAAAAGTTTTACTCTGCTTTTAGTATCTGATAGACATAGTGATAATGGTAATATACAGTTTATTAAAACTTCTACTCTCAGTCCCTTTCCTTCGTTGTATATTTTTTGATTAATTATTTCATCTAATTTCTTGTATATATCAATTTTAACACCATCTATTATACTCTCTAAGAACCCATAAGCATGTGAATTGTCAAATTCATTCAAAAAGTCTGTTATTCCATTATTGTTATAAATAGGTCTTCTTTTTTTACTCATATAACCAATTAAAAAGTCTTTAATTGTGAGTAATATGCCTTTCTTTTGACCATATATATTTATATTTTTCTGCGCCATTGATGACTTTCTAAGTAATCTAAGTAGAGCAAAATGTTGTATCTCTTCATAAGAAGCAATATTCTCGGCCGATGGTAATGAATCGGTTTCTAATATTTTCTCCCTTTCTAATATGAGAATATCTGGATTAGTTAGTTCTGAATTGTCCTCAAAAACTATGTGTAATATTACGTTTTCATAATTTTTGTTTGTCGAATGATTATGACTAATCCAATCAGCAGCATTGACGTGAAACTCTGCATCTCCAACTATCACTTTTCCATTCAACATAATTGCAAAATCAAGAAAATCTGGTCCTTCATTTACATTTATCACTCCAGGTGATATAATTTGGATAATCTTGCCTGACTTAGTTGTGAAACTTGTCAAAGGAATGCTCGAAAGATAAGTTCGAACAAGTTTTTGATAATCGACTTCTTTCAAATCCTTGCTTCATTTAGTTGATTTCGCAATTCAAGTGCAGCAAGTCTAATGAAATCTGCATATTTATCTTCATTACCTCCTGCATATATTATTCCTCTGGAAGAGTTTATAATAGATGGTCCTGATCCATTTGCATCCATAACTTCATCAGGGCTTCCGCCTTGTGCCCCTATTCCTGGTATAAGAAAGTACCTATCATTAGCTAAATCTCTTATGTTTTTGAGTTCTTCTGGGTGAGTAGCACCTACAACGTATCCTAGATTATCAGTCCCTCCCCAATTCATCGATTTTTCTAATACAACTTCATATAAATATTTATCGCCTATTTTCTCTTTTTCAAAATCATTTGAGCCCGAGTTAGAAGTCAAACAAAGCAGAAATACCATTTTATCAGAATAATCTAGAAACGGTGACACAGAGTCTTTACCCATATATGGACTGACTGTTATTGAATCGCATTTTAATTCTTCAAAAACTGCTTTTGCGTAGGCCGCTGAAGTATTGCCAATGTCTCCCCTCTTTGCATCTGCAATTATATGTATATCTGAAGGAATCATAGCTATTGTATTCTCTAGTAGTTCATATCCTCTTTTTCCATATTGTTCATAGAATGCAAAGTTAATCTTATAAGAAGAAACTAAATCTGATGTACTTTCAATTATTGCTTTGTTAAACTCAAGCATTCCCTCAATACTTCTTTCTAATTTATCTGGCATCTTTTCAGCAACAATGTCTAAGCCTACGCAAAGTATTGAGTTATTTTTCTTTTCAGCTGCTATTAATTTTTCTATTGAATTCATAATTTTACAATGATTTTAAAAACTCTTGATATCTTGCTCTGAATAAATTATCACCTTTAGTTGCACCTGTAGTATTTGATTCTTTTATTAGTTTATTAATTTGGTCTAATCTATCCTGTGGCATGGGATGAGTCGAAAGTAATTCTTGAAAAATTGAAGAGCTTTTATTTGTCATAATCTTCTCGAAAAAGAATTTAATACCTCCTGGATACCATTTTGTGGATTCAAGATAATGGAAAGAATCTTCATCCGCTTCTAATTCATCATCTCTACTGTTTTTTAATAATGCAACACCTGTCAATAAGTTAGCACCTAATTGCTCCAATTGACCTGCTTCATTTCCTAAAACTACATTCGTTAGTACGGAGGCACCGTATTGTTTTGTCATTCTTTGTGTTGAGTGTCTGTTCTCAGCATGTGCTATTTCGTGACCTAATACTCCAGCTAAAGCCGCTTCGTTATCTAATTTTTTAAGCAATCCAGTATATACATAGATATAACCACCTGGAGTACAAAACGCATTAATTGTTTTGTCATCTTTTATTATTTCAACTTTATAGGCAAACTCTTTTCTATATTTAATCTTCGGTGACATTATGATTTGATTTATCATATTCTGCAAATAGCTACGAGCGGCAGCATTATTTAGAATTGGGAATTGATTTGGATCATTATCAATTTCTTGTTTGACTTGTTTTCCCAATTGGATATCATCACTTACAGGGAATATGTTGAATGAACAAGCCACAAGAAAAACGAGTATGAAACTCTTTACCGAAATTGAACTCAATTTTTGCTTCATAATTAATTTCATTATTTGTTATTAGTAAAGCTAAAATTTAATAATTTTCTTGTGAAAAACCCCATCGGTGGTGATAATTTTTATCATATAAACGCCAGTTGTTAAGTTCTCAGTATTTTGTGTTATGTAATTCGTGTATTGAATATAGTTGATACTCTCAATTAGATTGCCAGTCATACTATATATTTCGAGGGACTCGACTTGCATCATATTACTAAAATGTATGTTTAAAACATCAGTTACTGGGTTGGGGTATATCTCGATTTCAGGGGTTGTTGTTAGGGTTTCGATATCAGTTGTGAAATCGGATAAAGAAACTTTATGCATATACTTATCTTCATCCAACAGATAAATATAGTCTTCAACTACAAAAAGGGATTTATTGAATTTTGAATTAGAAATAAATCTTATTGAGTCAATTATCTTCGATGTTCCAAATTTAGATAAAGTTAGCTTACTATCATTAGAATTAGAATTTAATCTTAGGATAAATGATTCATTATCGGAAAAACAGTATAAACCTTCTTCAAATTCATCTTTGTAAACTAATTCGGGTTTATCAATATCATTTTTGAAATGTTCCTGATACTCTTTATTCATGAAAAGAGCATGATAACCTATATTTCCGATAATTACATTTTCGACCTCATTGTGGTCTAAGTTTGAATAAGTATTATTATTGTCATTTGTGATGTTGTACGAATATAGTAATGTTTGTGTTCTATCAATATCGGGGTAATCTCTAATTCTATATACAGATTTGAGTACTATATAATTAGAAAGTGGGTTAAAAGACTGAATTATTCCTCTCTGTCCTACATAAGTCTTAGTCTTTACATTATAAATAAAAGTAGGGTCATGACAACTTAAGCAATCTTTAAAACAGCTTAACGTCAATGACACCAATGAGTAACAAATATATATATCGTT
>JAGQWJ010000054.1 GCA_020437395.1 Ignavibacteriota bacterium
TTGTTCATTTCTGAGACGTTTTTGGTGTTCATGTGTCTCTATAAATATGAACAAATACAAAAAAGAAAAAACTTTTATTATCAACAAATTGGAGGATAATCCAATGAAGCAATTAATTATTTTTATAACACTAATAATGCTACTGACAGTAGCTAAAACGAAAAGTGCAGAGATTATCCCTGTCTGGCAAACTGAATCGGGTGCTGGTGATATACAGGATATTGAATTATTGCCTGGTGGTAATGAGTTAATGCTTACAACAGCAGGTGGTGAAATTCAGATAAGAGACGTATTATCTGGTGACACAATAAGGACATATAGGGATATCTCTAATTTGTTTATGAATGGTTATTTTGAATTCACACCCGATAGCACAAGATTTGTAATGGCTAATAGTGGCTTACTTCAATTAGTTCAGTTAGATAATTTTGAAAGAATAAAATATTTTGCATTTGGAAGTGACACCATAGCCAAAGGTTTCAAAAGTTTAGTTCTAGATCCAATAAAGCCACTTGCATATGTAATTGTCACTGGATGGGAAAAAAATAGTGGTAACAATGATATGAGAAGCAAAGTCTCAGTCTATAACTATGAGACAATGGAATTAGTGAAAGACCTAACCGATTATGAAGGGTATGAGTTTTCATCAATAGCAGTATCAGATGATGGGAAGTATCTTGCAACACTCAACAATGGTAAGGCATACCTAAAAGTTTGGGATTTAGCTACTATGGAGTTAATCAGAGATGTACAACTATATGATGATAAATTACCTAATACTGACTGGTGGTGTGACTCGAAGGATATACAGTTTTCCAAAATAAATAGTGATGTTGTTTATTATTCGGGATATTTTACTAAACAAATCGATGAGAAAAGACAAAATGGAGTTTTTAATTTTAGCATTTCATCTAATTTGAAATCAAGAATAGTTGAAGACGGTTTATATGATGGGGGGGGAATAGTCGTACTAGATAATGAAAAAAGAATCTTAACATCAACTCCTAATAGAATATATGTTTTGAATTTAGAGATGAATGTGTTAGAATATAAATTTCTATTAAAGGGGACAATTCATGCAAGTGAAAAAGTAATTCATTTGACCAAAGATAATAGTTTTATTGGTTTTTCAAATTATTTTTTAGACAAATTTCTATATGACAGAGAATCAAATATTGGAACTGAATATGAAGAAGAAATTATAATCAGTCCAAATCCAACGAATAATTTTGTTAATATAGAACTAAACTGCATTGAACAACTAATTAATTATCAAATCAATGATGTAAATGGATTATTGGTTTATAATTCTTCAGTACAGAATCACGTCGGTAGATTGCAAGTTGATTTTTCATCTTATCCAATTGGTATTTACTTTTTGACATTAAATTGTAATAATACTACCAAAACTTATAAATTAGTAAAGGAAGGATAGAATATGAAAAAGCTAATATGTATTTTTATATTTTGTTTTGGAATATTACAATCTCAAGACAAAGAACCTATACCTTGGAAATTTAGATGGGGATATTCTGATGATTTAAGAGTATTCTCTCCAGATTCGATTAAGCAAACATCTTTCCTTACTGGCTTCCAATGGGGTGGGAGTACGAGGATGAATAATGCACTCTGCTTTTTTCTAAGTTAAGCTAATTGCTTACTTTAGACAAGGGCAAAGTGCCTTTTTTTAACAATTTATAGGAGGTTTTCAGATATGAAAACAAAATTATTTTTAACACACACGGAGACACTCCAATGAAGCAATTAATTATTTTTATAACGCTATTAATGCTACTGACAATAGCCAAGACGAAGAGTGCAGAGATTATTCCTGTTTGGCATACTGAATCGGGTGCTGGTGATATACAGGATATGGAGTTACTAAAAGGTGGAAACCAATTCATCGCTCTTGCAGGTCAAGGACCTGAAGCACAGATTCAAATTAGAAACACAGAAGATGGTGAATTAGTTAGATTTTATACTACACCAATCAGTACTGGGTCGAAGCTACAAATTACACCTGATAGTACTAGAGTATTAATGATTAACGGTAGCTTTGGGCAGTTAAGATTGCTTGATGAACAATTTACAATCCTGAAAACATTTAATATCGAAAGTGATAGTATAAAAATAATATTCAATGCTTTAGCTATCGACCCTGTTCGCCCTTTAGTATATTTGTCGGCTTATGGCGGACAATATATTAATGGTAAATATCAATCAGCATCCAAGATACTAGCTTACAATTATGAAACAGGAGAACATTTTAAGGATTTGACAGAGTTTGGCGAATACGAATATACAGTGATTAATGTCTCGAATGATGGTAAATACTTTGCGTCTATCAATGAAGGTGAGGCATACCTAAAAGTTTGGGATTTGGAAACAATGGAGCTAATCAGAGATGTACAACTATATGATGATAAATTACCAAATAATGAATGGTGGTGCGATTCTAAAGATATACAGTTTTCCAAACTAAATAGTGATGTTGTTTATTATTCAGGTAGATATCCTTCAAATGAGCAAGATAAATTTTACAATGGTATTATGACATACAACATAATGGAAGATAAAAGTTCAAATACCTGGCTAAATTATTTTATAGGTGGGAAATTTATTTTATTTGATGGTGAGAATAAATTAATGAATTGTAATAGTACATATGTTGATATTTTTGATTTAAATTCTCAAAGTTTAAATACAAGGATAAGTTTATCAATTGATGTTCCAATTCAAGAAAGAGCAATTTATTCTTCTGAAAAACAAATTTTTATAGGTAATGCAAAACATTTAATAGGAGCTATTAAATATGACAGTGAATCAAATATTGAAACTGAATTTGAAAAAGAAATAATAATCAGTCCAAATCCAACGAATAATTTTGTTAACATAGAACTAAACTGCATTGAACAACTAATTAATTATCAAATCAATGATGTAAATGGACTAATGATTTATCAATCTTCAGTTCAGAATAATACTGGAAATTTACTTGTTGATTTTACATCTTATCCAGTTGGGGTATATTTCGTATCAATTGAATGTAATAACCTTTTAAAGACATATAAAATAGTTAAGGAGGGTTGATTATGAGACAGCTATTAATCTTAATTATATTACTACCCCTAACAGTTTTCGCTCAGGACAATGAACCACCAGCTTGGGATTTTCAATGGGGATACTCTGAAACATTTAGACCTTTCAATCCTGATTCTATGAAACAAACATCTGTATTAACAGGTTTTCAGTGGGGTGGAAGCACACAAATGAATGATGCACTTCACAATAATGTTTGGACAGGAGGAGATTATAGTACTAATCACCTTACAATAATTATTCTTCTTTAAGATAAGCTAATTGCTTATTTTAAACAAGGGTAACACCCAAAATATCATTCACAAATACAGGAGGATACTCCAATGCGTTCTAAATTACTATTTACTATATTAGCAACTACAATGCTAATAGCAACGGCACTGCAAAGTGCAGAGATTATTCCAATATGGAATAAAGGTTCGGGAGCAGGAGACATACAAGACATTGAATTTTTGAAGGGACATAATGAGTTTGTTCTTTTAGTTGGAGTTGGTTCTAATGCCCAATTACAAGTACGTACTACCGAAACAGGGGAACTATTAAATACTATTCCAGTAGGAACATCTACAAATTCTAGAATAGTTATTACTCCTGATAGTACTCGAATTATTCACTTGAATGGTGGAATCGCTCAAGTTAGGAATATATCAGAAAACTTTTCCGTTGAAGGATATTTTGGAGTAGATAGTGATAGTATAATATACGGTTTTACTGATATTGCTATAGACCCAATAAGACCTTTAGCTTATGTCACGGTATATGGTTGGAAAGGTGCTCATCCTAACATTACAACAAAGAGTAAAGTTTCGGTTTATAACTACGAGACAAAAGAATTCATACAGGATTTAACAGAATTAGGTGATTATGAGTATTCAGTAATAGAAGTATCTGACGATGGTAAATATTTAGCTGTATTAAATGATGGTAAAGCATTTCTAAAGGTTTGGGACTTAGAAACTACGCAACTAATTGTTAATGAAAAGCTATACTCTGATTCAGATGAGGTTAAGAGCGACGCAAGAGATATTAAGTTTTCTAAATCAAATAAGGATATTATTTACCTCTCGGGCACTTTTACTCAGGAAGTGTATAAAGATAAAAGACACGGTACTTTCATTTACAATATGAATGAAAAAAAGAGAAGTTTAGTTTTACCAGATGTTGTATATAGTAGTACTAATCTCATTCTACTCGACAACGAAACTCGTATTTTTAATTCGTCAAGGTCAACAATTGGAATATTAGATTTAATAAAATCAGTAAAAGAATGGTATAATTTTCCACCTGAAAATGTATACTCACAAATAGTTAAATACTCCGTTAATTCAAATTATTTTATAGGTATAACCGCAAACAATATATCTAAATTTCTATACGATTCACAATCAAACATAGAAGATATAATTGAAGAAGAAATTTTAATTAGCCCCAACCCTACAAGTCGTTTCATTAATATAGATATGAACTGCACAGAACCATTATTAAATTATCAAATATATGATGTGAATGGAGTAATGGTTTACCAATCTTCAGCTCAGAATCAAGCAAGTAATTTGCAAATTGATTTTACTATTTATCCAACAGGGATTTACTTTCTAACATTAAATTGTAACAATTCTACCAAAACATACAAAATAATTAAGGAAGGTTAAACAATGAAAAAGATAGTTTTTATAATTCTCTTGTGTGGTTTCATACTAAATGCGCAAGACAAAGAGCCAATACCTTGGAAATTTAGATGGGGACATTCAGATGAATTAAGAGTATTCTCCCCCGATTCAATTAAGCAAACATCTTTCCTTACAGGTTTTCAATGGGGAGGCAGTACAAATATGAATAATGCTCTTCATAATAATGTTTGGACTGGAGGTAATTATGGTACAGTTTCTAGTACACCAATAAGAAAGCAGAAATTAATTCTACAACCTAAGTGGCATGATTCTACTAATTATGGACCTGGTTATTGGGGGGCTGTTATGATGCAATATGAACCAACTTTACCATTAAGCGGTTCTAATGAAGGTACAATATTAAGACCCAACGATACTACAGATCCAGTGTTTGGATTTAGGTATAGAAGAGGTACAATTTCATCTAATCCTTTAGATGAAAATTATTCACGTTTAGTTTTAAAACAAGCTGATAAAGTATCATATGGTGGTGATAGAGTTTTAGAAGATATTTGGCCACAACCATATTTTGAAACAAGGAAGTGGGGTCTAAAAGGTGGAGATACTGATAATTATTTAGGACGCAAATGGTATTTAGTGGTTAATATGAGAAGGCTAAATCCTGATATTGATATAATAAAAGATGACTCCGTTGTTATTAACATTAGAATGCCATATACAAGATGGGATAGCGCATCAACAAATATGATATTTAGAAAATTACCTATTGACCATCCTGATTCTACGGAGAAGCTATTCTTTATAACAAATCAAGATACTGCTGATGCTTATTCATTTATTGAACCAAAAGGATACGCACAGTTAATGCAAGCGGATACATCTACAGTCATTTCCATCACTAGAAATATGATTCCAACTGCTAGTGATAATTCTGAGAACATAACACTTTATGCTGAATTTGTTACAACAGAGGATATGAATAGCTATTTTGCTAAGTCAGTTGTTGATGATCCACAGTTTATTAAAGATTTCGATATAAAAGTAGATTATTTAGGAAAACTAGATGTTGCAATAGACTATATAAGAGTAGAGAGCTTCGAAGCACATATGTTAATGAGAGGCGAAGTAGATTGGCATGAACCATGGAATTATAATAGTAAGGATGGAAGAGCAATAATAAATTCATTTCCAGCGGAATCTGATTCTGGGTTTGCTTATACTATTAACAATGGAGTTATTGATTCAACTTATACATTACTTCGGGGTCAACCTTCAGATATTTATAATATCTTACAATCAGCTATAAACAGCGTAAAAATAGAATCAAATGGTTGGGCTGATGCTGATTTGTTCAGATTCAAATTCCAAGATACAGAAAATGATAGTTACTATTGGTGGGGAGCTTTAAGATATTGTAATAAGCTTGGAAATGGTATGTTCATGACTAGGGATGGTCTACAAAACCCTAAATTATATAATTATTATACTAAGAGTCCAAATAAGTGGTTAGGAATTGGATTAAGTGCTTCAGATCGTGAAATTCCTGCCCCTTATGCTATTAATACAGAGCGTGATAATAACTCAATGCACTTAGACTTTGGATACTTAGGTGCTGGAGGTAATATTCATTTTGGTGATACTTTAAACTCTGATTATGAAACACATTTAATGAACTATGACTCTAGTGATGTTGACCCTGGTTTAATAGCAGACTGGGAAGATCTACAAAGGGACTCTTATTATCTAGACACTTTACTTAAGTATGATGATGTTATTCAATCTAGATTTGAAGGACAAGCGTATGAACACTACTATAAAAATACTTTCAAATCAAGCTTCCTTTTCTCTGATATACAGTGGTTTCAGTATAACCTCTTTTATAACTATCGTTTAAAATATGACAGTATAGCAGATAGAAATTATTTCACTATGCACTATTATAGACCTAAAACCGCTGAAGAGATGAGATTAGTTAATTCATCTATTATAATTATGGGTGGTAAAGGAATTATCTCCGATGGAGATAGGAATAAAGTACCACCAAATATATCTCCTGGTAATATGGGTATAGGTGATAATACTAAACTTAATGAATACAATGATATTTATTCTGATAGTGTTGGTACAGATTTTATAGATGCTAGAAATGATGTATGGGAGATAAGAGATTCTGTAGATTTAGTTAAAATTGCTGAGAACTGGAGAGTAGATACAAGTAGAGTTTATATTGGTACGAAGAGTTATAGAGCAGAGTTATTTGAACAGCATTCTTTTATAAGAGCCAACGATAGTCTATTAATGAATCTAAGATTATCAGCTGCTATGAGCAAAGGCTTTAGAAAACACTATACACAAGACTATCAACTTTATGGATCTGATACACTTTTGAGTAGTTTTATAGATTTAAATGAAACAAATACTTTTACATCAAAACTACCTGGATCAACTAATGAATATATTTATCCAGAACCGTTCGATAGTTCATTTGTTGATATTACATTACTTAGGGAGATAGAAAAACCTATAGATAGTGTCTTTTACATAGGAGTACTTAATAGAAGAACTGATCCGCTTTTCTTATATCCAGCTCCTTATGATTCTAATAGTTATTTAAGATTCTTTTCGAGTGCTGAATTTAGGGACAGCTGTATGAATAGTCCTGATTCTTTAGAATACCAAAGTTATTGGTGGAAACGTCAAGGAACTAGAAGGGTTACAATTCCATTTGATTATACGTATTCTGATCAAGGTGATTATAATCTGTTACGAATAAGTGAAATTGGTTCAGATGTAGATTCATTGAACTCACTTTGGCACAGAGGAGAAAAGTACTATGATTTGGTTACAGACACTGTCATAGGGCAAGATAGGTCATTATCATTTAACTTACTTCCAGGTCAAGCTAAGATTCTAAAAGTTGAAGTATTAAAAGTAGAAGAATTAGAAGGGTTCTTAGATAATTACAATCAAACCAATCTTATTGGCTATCCTGACCCTCTAGATACAAATATGATTACATACCATTTAGCCTTTTATAAGAACTCCATTTTGCCAATAGATTCTACTAAGACATACAAGGAAGTGCACTATATCCAAAGTCTTCCGATTCTAAAGAATTCTAGTGATGAAAATATAGTTTGGAATAGCTTGAGTAGAAAGAATCTATCTCGAGAGTTTCTAGAAAATGAAGATATTAATGATACAACATACGCAGATTGTAATCATCCTGCATTAGTGGTTAGAAACGACAGTCTTGGAAATCCATTTGCTTATATTGTTTATACATGTGCAGATACATCAGCCACATTGGCTGATTCAGCTCGTGTAGTGGAAGCCGTTATTGATATATCAACTAACACCATTAAATCAAATGTTGAGATATACAAGTTAAGTACTCCAGATATAGAGAAACAAGGTACGCCAACTATCAACGCTTCAGCAAACGGTAATTATTTAGCATGGACAGATTATAATTCAGGTTTGGTAATCGGATATCATACACCTGAAGCCTCTGTCCCCAGTATATTAGATACTATAAAAAACTATGATTTCTTTCCAATATGTCAAGGAATAATTAGGTATCCATCATTTAACACTTATAGTCAAATAGAAAAAGGTGAAGACAATGCTGGATTAGTTTGGTATCAAGACTATGATTGTCGCTCAGATGGAATATTCTATTCTAGAGTTAGACACAATAGTACAACAGGGTTATTAGATTTAAATGTACCTGATACATATGAAGGTTATTTTAGCTTCATTTATTCACCATTTCAAACAATGATACAAATTGATACTGTTAGTATGGAAACCAAGCCAATTATATATAGAAACTTAATTCCATATAGTTTATCAAATCCGTTTGCATGTACTTACAATAGGATTGATAATATAAACTGGATAGATAAGAACAATGAATCAATATTTTTTGCACCAACTATGATAAAAGGAATAACACTTTTCCATAGTGATACCAATAATGTAAATGATAATTGGAAATCATCAAGATATAGAAAGATTCTTTTCTCCTCTCCAGACAATACAGCTAATATCAAAAGTATAAATTCAGCACAGCAGGATGGACTATTAATCGATACATCTTATGTTTTAGCAGGCGGTGATTATAACTTGGATTATTCTGTTGACAATGCACAGATATATCAAGTACCTAGTAATAATGGTTCTAATAATTTCTCATCTACTGGAGGCGGTGTGTGGGATATTAATTACAAGCACAATGCTTCTAGGAGAGCATCAGAAGGCAAGAATGTACAATTAGCTAAGACACCTAAGCCTAATTTTAGTCTATTTGGTGAAATGTGGAAGAATAGAAGAGTATTTGAAACAAGTGATGAAGATTCATTAGATAATCCTATTATTAAAACATCCGCTAATTTATTCTACAAAGCGGCTTATGAAGATGTGATTGATAATCAGGTGCTAATAGGTTTCACAGGAGATAGTAATAACGTCTATTTCGATCTTCCAAAGTTTGAAGGAGATCCTGGATCAATATCATCTCAACCAGTTATATTTGATACATATCCAAATAGCTCAGACCCATGTAATAATCCAATATTTTTACCACCAGCCGAGAACTCATTTATTGCACTTGGCTTGATATTAAATGATGCAAATAATGATGGTGAAAAAGAAATGGAGATAACAATATATGGTTATAGAAATTCGGATATTAACTTAATACTAGAAAGAGCCTATGATTCTGCACAAGTAGTACTTACAATGCCAACTATAACTACATATCCATCGGGTGGTACCAAGTTGATTTATTCTATTTTAGATTCTACAACGTCAGAATTTAACCTTATATTTCAAAATAACGATTCTACCGCTATCTATAATGAAAAATCATTTATAGGTGGATTGACAAATACTGATACTATAAGCTATAAATCAGCTATACAAAAAGACCCTGTGAAGTACATTATAGACTTTAATAACGGTGGTATTCAATACGAAGCAAAGAACATAAATGACTTTGAGCTTACAGTATATCCTAATCCTACATCAGGTAATCTAAGTGTACAAGCATTTTTACCAGAGAAGCTAGATGGTAATAAGATTAGTAATAGGTCACTTGTAGTTACCATTTATGATGCAACTGGTAGAATGGTTACAACAAAGAATGGAGCAACAGGTCAGATGTTTGATTTGGACTTGTCTAATAGTCCTGCTGGAGCTTATATCATTAATGTAGAACACAGTGAAGGTAATAAAAAATACATGGCTACAGAACGGATTGTGAAAGAATAGTTGATATTATACTAAACTTGATATTTATAATAAATACTGTGATCAAGTAAAATCCTCGTCTAGCAATAGTCGGGGATTTTTTTACTTCTTATGCTTCTTTAATATTATCCTCTTTCTCCAATGTAACCGTACTTCAAATCCGAGTACACTTCTATTTGTCAGATTCTTAGCCATTCTACCCATAGATTTTCTTAGATCTTCTTTTTCTCGAAGAAGCTGTAAATATTGCCACTTGTTTATATAAACGATATCAGCTTCGTATCCATGTTTGTAATAAAATACATCAGAGGCTTTATCTATTAATTCATGTACATTATGATTAGTTTCTGTTTTCATAGTTTGATGTGATTGACTTCGTATGAAGTTTAAAATAATAAATTTATTGTGTATTGATACTTTAGATAGTAATATTTGCTACTTTTAGCAACACTAATTTGCTCTTATTTGTTGCTTATAAAAGTACAATGTTGAAGACGATGTTGTAAACTAGTTGTGATTATGGCTTAAATTATGTAGATTATTTACGTATAGGAAACCTTTTATTACTGCTCATCTTTTTGCACTCTTCTCATCTCCCCAAATCACATGTCACCAATATACCACAAAGTAGGTATTGTTTATATGCGTACTACTTTTGTAAATTTGATGGTCGAATTCTTCAAATAATAAATATAAATAATGACTACAAACATCAACCACGCCCAGACACTCTCCAAATCCAATTTTAAGATAGCTCAGAGCTGTCCTATCAAACTTTACTACAAGAAGCATGGATATCCTTCAGCTGATGATGGGAATGAGTATTTGGAGCTATTGGCAGAAGGTGGTTATGTTATAGGATTGATGGCAAAAATGTATTACCCAGGTGGTATAGAAATAGATACGTCAAGGGGAATAGATGTAGCTGCTGAACAGACTGCTGAGTTGCTCCGATCGGATAATGTGGTACTATTCGAGGCAGTATTATATTCTAATAATAAGTTGGTAGCAATAGATATCTTAGAGAAGGTTGGAAGCCAATTTAACATAATAGAGGTGAAGTCCAAAGGTGTAAGTGAGGACCAAAAGTTTGGTAAAGATTGGCAAGAGCATTTAGAAGATATAACATATCAGAAGTTAACTTTGCAAGAATGCTACCCAGATTCAACGATAGATTCATATTTATTCGTACCAAATAAGAGCGCTACTACTGATATAGATAATCTATATTCTCAATTTAAGATGGTTGATAAATCCAATGAACATGGATTTCAGAGTTTTGAGATTCAATTCGATGGCGACCCAGCTGCGATAGTACAAGATAATTTGCTGATAAAAGTGAACGTAAACTCACATGTAGAAGCATTAGAAAAGGTGGTAAAAAAATCAGCTGATAATCACATAGCTCAACTAAAAAGTGGCGAGAAGCCAATTGTGCAGATTACAAAGGATTGTTTCAATTGTGAATATACGACCCAGAATGGAGATACACTTAGTGGGTTTGATGAATGTTGGGCACATATAGATAAACCAGAACATCACATTAGAGATTTGTATCAGCTAGGTAGGGTAAAAAGGGGAACAGGAAACTTGGCAAATAGTCTAATACAAGAGAATAGAGTTTCACTTTCTGATATACCATTAGAATGCTTGACTATGTCATACAAAACTCGTCAGAAGATACAAATAGCAAATACTTTGGCAAATACCGAATGGTATTCAGAGTATTTAGGTGCTAATATGGAACTAGCTCCATACCCCCATCATTTCATAGATTTTGAAACTATAACTACTGCGCTTCCTTTTCATAAGGGATTGCGACCTTATGAAGTGGTTGCTTTCCAATGGAGTTGCCACACTGTAGAATCTAAAGGAGCTGACCCTGTACACAGCGAGTGGCTGAACACTGACCCAACTTATCCGAACTTCCGTTTCGCAGAATCCCTATACAAGCAATTAGGGAGTGAGGGAACTATATTCATGTGGGCGACTCACGAAAATACTACTCTCCGTGATATCTATTTCAAGATGCTGGAACAAAAATATGATAATCCCGAGTTAATGGATTGGTTGAAGGATATAGTGAAATTCAATGATAAAGATTTGGGTAAGTTAGTAGATATGAATAAGATGACATTGGAATTCTATTTCCATCCGATGATGAAAGGTAAAACTTCAATAAAGTCTGTATTGCCAGCTGTACTATCTGCGACTAAATCTTCTAATATAGAAAAATGGTTGAAAGAATTTACACCAGATTTAAGTTTACTTAGCAGAGATGATGAAGGCACAATAGAGAATCCATACAAGAATCTACCAAATGATAATGGTATAAACGTAAGTGAAGGTACAGGTGCAATGCGAGGGTACATAGAGCTTCTGTATGGCGATGAAAATAGAAAAGCCGACTTTGAAATGGCTCTTCTCCGCTACTGTAAACTAGATACCCTAGCGATGGTTATAATATGGGAACATTGGGAGAATTTAATTTGAGTGACGACGGGCTAATATATAAAGTACAATGGAATAATAATGATGCACATATTGTTCATTCATTTAAGTATGGAGAAAATTCGCCTATAGACTGCTGTAACTCTATTAAGTTTTATTAATATTTAGATAGAAAAAGATAAGAAAACTCCAGTTTATACTTAAATTCACTTTGTATATTATTATTAATTAGCTATATTGAAATTTTCAATTAACAATAACTAGGTTTTTCATGGAAATGTTTGAAAGAGAGGGGCTATTAGCGGGAGAGTTAAGAAATATTACAAAAAAACTGGAAGAACTTAAGTCTGATATTATTTCAGAAAAATACAACCCCCATCCAGAATTTTTTGAAGCCATAAAGTTCAATGTGAACCAAATTTGTCAATTGAATTTAAATGATATTGATTTACCACCCTGGAAACCCTAAATAAATTGAAAGAAACAATATTTGAAGCCTTAATGGTAGCAGACAAAGAAAAAATTCATTCACAAATTATTTACTGGGTACTAAATCACAATAATATTTCATTTAGTGACAAAGTAATTTTTTTAAATGACTTTTTGAACCTTAATCTATCATCTAAAATAATCAATCCTAATATTGAAGTAGTAACTGAGTATAAGTCTATAGATATTCTAATCATTATAGATGGAAATATTATTGCGATTGAGAATAAATTAAAGTCTTCCGAACATAGTAATCAACTTAATAAATACGATGAAATTTTATCAAATGATTTTAGTCGAAGAACTATTAATAAATATTATCTAACTTTGATCGATGATGTTAAAAAAAATGGATGGGTAGCAGTTAAATATGATGTTTTAAAAAACTCATTATTAAAAATAGGTTTTAAAAATGATACGGGTGACAAATTTATACTAAGCCAATATTTACAGACCCTTACAAATTTGAATGGGGTATCTGATGAATTTTTGAATAATCTAAAAAATTTTAAATGTGTTTTCGAGGATGGTAATAAATCAAAACACAAAAAGATGTCTAAGTCGTATAAAAGTGATTTTGGTGAATTTTCTCCAACTCAAAAGTATATTTCAAAGTTTAATTTAGAGACGATACTTCAAAAAGCATATTTAATAAATTTAGTAAAAAGTATGAAGCTAGAATACGACTACAAGATCGAAGAAACAAGAGGAAATGCCTTAATTGAATATATAATTATTCCTGAACTTAGCTACAATGGAAATAATTATGAAATTGGTGTACAGTTTCAAAAATACACAATAAAGGTTAATTTAGTAAACATAGAGTATCAATCTTCAAAAAGTTGTA
>JAGQWJ010000055.1 GCA_020437395.1 Ignavibacteriota bacterium
ACTATTACACTGACCTTTACAGAGATGAAGTGAGAAGTGGATTAATCAGCGATACACTTGCTGCACCAAATCAAGTATTCCCAACAGGGCCAGCCCCAGAAGATATAATAGCTCACAACGGTAAGTTATACATAGCAAATTCTGGTTTCGGTGATTACAGAAAAGAAGTAAAGAATGCTGGAACTTTACAAATACTAGATCCGATAACTGGTACGAGTGAATATATACACATAGGTCCCAATCTAGTCCAATTATCTATTAACAAAACAGAAAACTACATAGCTTGTGGCTATTTGAACACTCCTTCTGCTGTGGTAAAAGGAGAATTGGGAGGAATAAAATTCGTGGATTTAACGACCAATAATATCCTCAGAGAAATGCCACTTAAAGACTTCTCAGATGTAGTTTTGAATGAAAGCACAGGTGCTATTTATTACTTATCTGATGGTGGATTGTACGTATTCCCACATATAAACAGCAGAGCTATACCTCAGTTAATACTCGAAAATAAGACTAAAGATGTGTGGTACTCACTCGGTATAGACGGTACAAATAGTGAACTATGGATAGGTAATGCTAGAAACTATCAATCCGATGGCGAAGTAATAGTAGTCAGCCCAAACGGTGCTATCCTCCACAATATACCAGTTGGCAAGAACCCACGAAAGGTTGTGGGGTATTGATAATTGAATCGTAGTAGAGACGTATTGCATACGTCTCAGAAAAAGCAGAGGAGAGATTGACACGCTGATGCTAGAAATGTAGCCACCCCGTCTCTCGCCTTTGGCGTGAGCCACCCCTCCAAAATGGATGGGAATTAATATGTCTCTACAATCTCATCTCTCCATAAAGTAGGTTTTCATCTTTCCCTTGCCTTTGATGTCCATCTCTATCGGTTTGCTGAAAGCAAATCCATATTGTTGCTTTTCTAATTCTAATTTAAAGTTTTCAGTGATATGTACTTTGTTTGGTGTTCCTGTAGATTCCATACGGCTTGCCGTATTCACTGAATCACCCCATAGGTCATAGATGAATTTCATTTCGCCGATTACTCCAGCCACCATAGGTCCTGATTCAATTCCTATTCTTGCACTAATATCTGTTCCATTCTCCGAGTTGAATTTTTCAAGTTCTTTATGAACATCAAGGGCAAAGTCTGCTGCTCTCTTGCTGTGGTCTTCCTGAAATTCTGGTACTCCTGCTGCTGCCATATACCCATCACCAATGGTTTTTATCTTTTCAAGACCATGTTTCAGGACTAATTTGTCAATTCTAGAAAATACTTGATTCAGCATTTTTAATACATCAGAGGCTTTTTTATCCTTTGAATAAGCTGTAAACCCGACAAGGTCAATAAATACTGTACTTGCATTTTCAATGTCATCTGCGATATCAGCTTTTCGTTTCTTTAGTCTTTTTGCAATCTTAGCAGGTAGTATGTTTAGTAGTAATTTTTCTGATTGTCTTCTCTGTCTGAATATTATAAGTACCACCAGACCTAATAGGGAAAGGCCTCCATAGAGGACATAACTTTCTTGCTTCCTTTGATCATTTTCTAACCGTGAAATAACTAGTTCCTTCTCTGTAACTTCCTTCTCTCTGACTGCAGTAAGATTTGCTATTTCTTTTTCTTTATCAATATTAAATACTGAGTCTTGAAACTTTTTGTACTCATCAAGTGCTTCATATGCTTTTTTGTAGTCTCCTTTTTGCCTATATGCAAATGAAAGTTTTTTTAGATAATCGCTTCTATAGTTAAGCTCGTCAATTTCTTTAAATAAGACAATTGCTCTTAGATAATAATTTATAGATTTATTTAAATTTATAGATTTATTTAAACTAACATATTGATTCAGTTCTAATGGTTTAATAACTACACTGTCTTGTGAAAGGTGTGAATATAATTCCCCTATATTTCCAAGTGTCATCCCCATTCCAAATTTATTTTCAAGCTTTTCGAATATATTCAAAGCTTTTTCAATATAATCCAATGCTTTAAGATAGTCCGATTGTTCAAAGTAAATACTACCAATATTTGAAAGATTTAATGCAGTTCCTTGTAAATTTCCTAGTTCCTTATTTATCTTTAAGGCTTTGCTTTGATACTCTAATGCCTTAGTAAAATTGTATTGATTATAGTAAATATTACCAATATTTCCGAGATAAATGGCTGTCTCAGATTTACTTCCAAGGTTTTCATTTATCTTTAAAACTCTAAAGAAATATCCCAAGGCTTTAGAGTAGTCTGATTGTTTAGCATAAACGACCCCAATATTACCAAGGTTGGTTGCAATACCTCTGTTATTTTTTATCTCCTTATAAATATTCAAGGCTTTGCCATAAAACTCTAAGGCTTTCTGATAGTTTGATTGACTCTCAAAATTTAAACCTAGTGAATTATATGATTCAGCTATACCTTGTCTCCATTTAATATTCCTAGCTAAATCAAGACCTAAATTTCCATATTCTACTCCTTTATTTGGGTCAATATTCGAAAATTCATAAGATAAAGACTTATATAAATATACTTCATTAGTATCTCCTTTAGCTTTGGGTAACTCTTTTAGAAGAGAGTCTATTTTGGCTTGCCCTTGGAGGGTCTTGTCGTCGGCTGTTGCTTGGTTACTTAAGCTTATTGATAAAAGTATAACTAATGCAATAAATATTGTTTTCATATTTTGCCTGATTGAATTAAGAATTTAAGATATTGCAATATATGAAATTGTTGGGGAATTACGTCATTCTGAACAAGCGAAGCGAAGTGAAGAATATAGGTAAAACTTCACCCAATCCCCAGACTCTTCACTTCGCTCTGAGTGACGCGGTAACAATACTTTCAATATAATATGTCTTCATCTTTCCCTTGCCCTGTGATTTACGATATAAAAAAAGCCCATCAAAAAAATTGATGGGCTCGAAAAAAATACTTAATCAGGAATTTCTATTGTGGTGGAGGAACATTGCTAGGTGGAGTTAATGGTCTCTCTATTTTTATTCCTTCAGTAGAAGCTTTTCCTTCATCAACTGAAGATGAACCGCCTACGAAAAATAGGTTTGTTATTAGGGATAGAGCCATTAGCCCAATTGCTAAGCCAATTGTTAGCTTTGTTAGAAAATCAGCTGCTCTTCTTGATCCAAGAACTGAGTTAAATTGGCCTCCTAAACCAGCCATACCAGAAATCATATCTCCTTTACCCGGTTGCAATAGTACTACAAAAGTCAGTAATACGGAGATAAATATTGTGATTAATATTAATAGTGTTAACATTTTTCTATTCCATTTTTTATTCAGAACTTCAAAATTAAATAATATTATAATCTCAATCAAGAAATTTTTACTAATTTTCTAAATTATATAATAATGAAACGAGCTAATTGTTATATTTGAATTAAATGAAAATTATATATCTATATATTTTAAGGGCACACATAGGTCCATTCCTATTTGGTTTTTCAACTGTAGTTTTTATTTTTCTAATGCAATTTATTATCAATTCGTTAGATAAATTATTGGGGAAAGGGATTGAGACTTCAGTCATAGTTCAAGCAATTGCCTTAAATATTCCTTGGATGGTAGTGCTAGCTGCACCAATGGGGATATTATTTGCTACTTTGATGGCATTTGGTGCTATGTCTGCTAACTATGAAGTACCAATTATAAAATCGTCAGGTACTTCGCTCTATTCTATGATGAAGCCAGTCATAGGTATGGGTATTGTTGTCTCTCTACTACTTTTCTGGTTCAATGACTATATACTCCCCGAATCGAACCACCAAGCTAAAGTATTGATGAATGATATTCAAAGGAAAAAACCCACTTTTGCTATTCAACCTGGTGAATTCTCACCCAGTATGGGTGGTAATATTATTTTGTCAAGAGCGGTTGACTCTATTACAGGTCGTTTGCATGATGTTACAATTTATGATTATTCACGAACGAATCAACAGAATATAATTTCAGCAGATAGCGGTCAAATTGGATTTTCGAGCGACTATTCGAATTTGATTATAAATCTTTTTTCTGGTGAGATACACCAAAGAAACAATAATGATATTAAGGACTATAAGATTATTGATTTTAAGGAATACCAGATTAAGATGGAGGCCTCTGGGTTCGATTTCAACAGAACGGACGTAAATCTAATCTCACGGGGCGATAGGGAAATGAGAATTAGGGATATGCAAGAAGTAGTGGACAAGAATAAATCTGAAGCAGTGTTTGCACAAGAAGTAATAGATTCTCTTTCTAATCAGCATTTGGACTATTTACTAAAAGGGGTTGAATATAGAGATATTGAAAAAGAAAAATCAACAGTTTCGACCGATTATAAAGTTGATACTAACCAAAGGAGTGTATTATCAAGAGTCCAAAAGAATGTGAACTTTCTTTCTTCTGACTTGAAAACTAAAGCATATACGATAGAAAACAGAGAGAATAATATAAGAAAATATGAAGTTGAAATCTGGAAAAAATATTCTATACCGCTTGCCTGCTTTGTCTTTGTGTTCGTAGGGGTACCGCTTGGTATAAGAACGAAAGGAGGTAACTTTGGGATTAGTGCGGCTATTAGTCTTGGATTCTATATAATTTACTGGGGTTGCCTTATTGCAGGTGAAAAATTAGCCGACAAAGGCATTATATCACCTTTGCTCGGAATGTTTTTTGCTGATATAATTATCTTTTTTGTTGGCATATTGTTGATGATTAGAATTAATAATGAAATGTTTCAGTTTAGAAATATTTTCAATAAAGAGAAATAGTAAATTCGTGTAAAATATTGAAATCTAGATTATCAGTAAATAGAAACAGTGTATTGTTAGATTTATTATAACTGAAACCTTCAATTTTATACTCAAATTTAGTAATTATTTCTATCGAATTTTTTGAATTAATTGGGGCTAACAAATAACCATTTTCTATAGGAATTAACACTGGATAATCGAACTCCTTACTCTCCGAAATTAGCGTTGTTCCTTCACTATTAACTCCTCTGTAAATAATCTTTATATTGTTATTTTCTGCCAAATCTACCATACCAGGGAACAGCATTCTGAATCCATATTTTGCTAATATTTTGGCACTTGAATAGGGAATATTTGTTATTGGTTTTGAGTAAGGAAATTTTTCGGGATCGGCAGTATAAATTCTATTGACTTTCGTATAGATATCTATTTCATTGGAACTGAGTCCTTTTGCCAAAATAGTAGCACTTAAATTAGAACTTTCAAAGCCCATAGTTGTGCTGTTACCATTTTTATTCGCTGCAATAAATCCTTGTGTTACTATTAAGCCGTTATCTAATTTAATAGCTTTTATTTTTTGGAGACTCACTTCTATATTTGGCTTTGCTTTACCGAAATTTTCATCGGTTTCGATTACTGATCTAATATCTAAAAATTGGTTTGCAATACTTCTTGAATTAAAGTAGCAATGAACAAAGAAAGAGGAAATTAATTCACCAAAACTCAAAATTTCATCCATTACTTTAAGAGGAGTTTCACCACTAATTGCTATTCCTTTTAGTCTTTTTGTAAGAATTATTTCCACTTTGTCCAAATATGTGAAAAAATATACACATTCTTGAGGGCTTAAAATTGAAGAAAATTCTCTAAAAAAACTAAATGGACTACTTTTTTTATCAAAATTAGCATCAAAATGGAGTTTTTTTAGGTCTGAACTAAGCTTATCGAAAGCTGAAATCACTAACAAAATAGGCTGGTTAGAGTGTTTTACAGTATCAGCAAAGTCTATAATATTGCTTAGATTAGATAAAGCAGTGCCACCAATTTTAATTATTTTCATTTTATATTATTTTTATTTAAGTTGGATACTGATGCTTAATACATATCCTAAAAAAGAATATGTAAAAGCAACACGTGTGTATTATTTAGTAACAAATTTAGTTAAAATTTGTTACTTTGTAAGTCGATGAATAGAAAATTAAAAATAATATGTTAAACTAATATTAATGGGTGGTAAAATGCGTAAAAGCTTACTACAGAAATTGACAACCAGCTTTTTAGCTTTAGTCTTAGTGCTAATAGCTTTGCCGTCTGGAAGTCAGGCAATAGCCAAAAATGATAGTCAACTAACAGCTGGTGATTATCTGCAACCAAAGGCTGGTGAAGCTCTGAAGGTTTATAGACCGTATATACCTCAAGTAAACTTCACAAACACTGGTGCCGCTGATGCATCAAAAATTAAATTCCGTATGGTAGTAAAAAATGCTGACGGAGTGGAAGTTTACAATGAAGTGGCGTCACTTGATGTTATCGAAGGCAATACTACTAAAGTTGTTTCTTTCCCTAAGTTAGTGATTACTAGCAACGGTAACTACACTTCTTCTACTTGGGTAGAAACTTCTGAATACGATAGAATGGAAAGCCAAACAGCTACTACTGAAATCGAAGTAGAAAGAGGTTTAGCTGGTACTTTCGTTATCGGTACTGCTAGTGAAAATAACGGAAAGAATAATAAAACTCAATTTTTCACTAATTTCCCTACAGTTGATTCGCTTATGAATTCATTGTACAGAGAAGGTATCTCTGCTGACGTAGAGTTCAGATTCACTGATGCAGAATACGTAATTAATGCTCCAAATGCTCTTGCTCCAGCTTGGGATATGTCAGCAAAAATTATTGGAGTTGGTCCTACTAATGACCCAAATGATGCAGATGGTATCTATAGAATTTCAATGCGTCCTGCTAACAATAGAATTGCTGTTCGTGGTGGTGTGAAATTCAAAATGAATGCTGCTTCAGGTATTGGTATTAGATTTGGTCACGAAATCCAACCTGCTAATCAAAATGCTGTAATTATTAACTTCCCAGAAAGAGAATATGCTCGTTCTGCTGGTTATATTACTTTTGATGGTGGTTCACAAAAATGTTTTGAATTTGAATTAAATACTACAAACCCTCTATTTGGTGCAGCTGTTTACCTTCAAAGAGGTTCTTCGAACATTACTATCAAAAACTGTTTGATAACAAATAACTCTCCTCAAATCAAAAATAGTGTTTCTATTCCGACTGCTAAATTCGGTGAAAACAATGGTTTCACTTACGATAGAGACGTATTTAGAAATCAAGCTGGTACGGATATTAGTTATTCTGCTGGTATTGTTTCAAGATCTACTCTTATCGATGCAACAACATTTATTGGTGATTTAAGAGACACATTAGAAAATCACAACAATAGTTTCATTGGTAACGATATTTCTGAATTTGCTATTGGTATTATGGATATCGGTATTGGTGTTTTAAGACACGATTATAGTACTGACCCAAATGTCTTGGATACATTAAAATCATTCTACAACTATGATAACGTAATCACTGACAACAGAATCTGGAATGCATCTAGAACTGGTGTTTTTGTTGGTTATACACAAGACAACAAAATAGAAAGAAATACTATTTGGAATGTTAATGCTCCTGCTGGGAAAATGGCTTCTGGAGTTGAAGCTGGTGGAAACTTTGCATCAAACTCAAAAGGTTACCATAACTTAAGATTAAGTATCTTAGGTAATAGAATCACTAACCTTACTTCAAATTTCAATGTAACTGGTATTAGAGTAGAACAAGACAGAACAATCTATGAAACTGGTTCTGATCCAATTATTTTCCCTCGTACTAATGAAATGTCTCACATCGCGAATAACTTTATCTGGGGACTTAATATAACTAATGCATCGGCT
Source organism: Ignavibacteriota bacterium (assembly GCA_020437395.1). Taxonomy (GTDB): domain Bacteria; phylum Bacteroidota; class Ignavibacteria; order Kapaibacteriales; family UBA2268; genus PGYR01. Next base: position 7,698 of record JAGQWJ010000055.1, read on the forward strand.
TCAAGAGCTGGTATCCATTTGTTAACAGAAAGAGCTGGCAATTTAGTTACTCCTGACGTATTAAGTTATGTTTCTAGATTCGATGATATCGTAAACAATACTATATTAATAGGTGCTACTGGAGTGAACAATACTGGTTTGACTGTTGGTATTGGTACTCAAAATACAAGATCTACTAGAATTATGAATAATGCGATTTCAATTGTTGATCCTAACATCGGCCCAAATTCTGTTATTGCAGCTGCATTATTAGTACAAGGTAACTTCGAATTAGACTTAATCGATATAGATAGAAACGTTTATTGGACTGGTCAAGATGTTACAAACTTAGATAATACAAATCTTGATTTATTAAGATATATTGAGCAAGATGAAGACAAAGCAATTGTTTCTATGGGTTACAGATTAGAGTATGCTAACTTGAACCAAATTCAAGCTGCTACAAATACTCAAAACAACTCTTTATATGGTAATTTCCCTGCTGATCACGAATTGTACCAAAGAAGCGGTATAGAGCCATTAATGTACAGAGTAAAAGTTAATCCAGCTCCGTTAAACTCGGTACTTAACAACCGTGGTGCTACAATTAGTTGGTTGAAAACAGACTTTGAAGGCGATGTACGTGGTGCTGCTGGTCAAAGATATGACATTGGTGCAGATGAGTTTATTGGTAGATTACACGTATTTGATGTAGCTCCAGTTACATTGCTTGCACCTAGATCTTACAGAGATATTACTACTCAATTCGCTGATGCAGAATATATAATGACTGAAGCTCCAATTGAAGTAACTGCTAACGTAAGAAACAATGGTTCTATCCAACAAGCAGGAACTAAAGTTTATGTTAAGATTTATAGAGAAGACGAAACAGGTGCATTCTCTGGTGCTCCAGTATTAGAGAAAGATGTTCTAGTTACAATACCTGCTACAGACAACGTAGTATTTGACTTCGGTCTTGCAGATGGTTTGGAAGGTGATGATTGGAACCCAATGTCTTATGATGATTTGATTAGAGCTGGATTTACAAACTACGTAAATAATATTCCAACAAGATTTTCAACTATGTCTGCTAACGTTACTCCTAGATATAGAATTGATATTCTTGTAGGTTCTGACTTAGAGAACATCAATAACAAATATTCTAAGAGTGTAAGATTCTACTTGAAGAAAACGAACAGACACGTAATAGTATCATCTGTTAATACGACTGCGGATCCATTAACAGCTGCTGCAAGTGCAACTGCTGGTAAGTTAAACTACGATGCTATTATCGAAGGTTTCTCTACTATTGGCTTCAAGGTTGAATCACTTGATACTAACGATTTAACTTACGATTATGATATCTTTGATAGAGGCGGATGGGAGCCAAGAGCAGTGAATTATAAAATGTACAATTTTATGTTCTATTCTGACGCTTACAACGTAGTTCCTACTAGATGGGAGAAAATGGATATCTATTCTTACTTAAATGAAGGAACTGAAAGATTGAAAAACAACTTAGTTGTTTCAACTGAGGAGTGGAGTAGATTGAATACTGATGAAGAATTCCAAAATATAGTACTAAGAGCTAACTATGTAAGTAATGATCCATTAGGTACTGGTGCAGCTTATACTGGTAATACTATTATTGGTAGTGAAATTAGTAGAGATTTTGTTATACCTATAACAAGACCTTTTTACTTACTAAACAATGTACCAACATTCTACCCGAATGATCCATTGCCTTATCCTGCAGTAGTTACTACTCGTGATTATGCTAACAATGGTAAACCACTTGTTGGTTTGTCTTACCCAGCTTACCTATTTAACTTGGCTAGCCCGTTAGATGGTCAGATATTTGGTACAACAAATATTACTGTTACTTATAACATTATCCATAATACAGTTGACTGGAGACACTTCGGTGATATTGAGACTATCATCAGAGGTACTATTGATCACCTAGAAAGAAATGACGCATCAATCGTTCCTGTTGAACTTGCAGATTTCAACGCTTCACAAAATAACAAATCTGTTGTTTTAGATTGGGCAACTGCTACTGAAAACGGAACTACTAAGTTTATAGTAGAAAGAGCTGATGCAAAAGGTGATGTTGTAACTGGTAACTTTATTTCTACTAACATTGAAGTAGCTGCAGTAGGTAAATCTGTTGAGATGAATTACTACGGTCCAGTTGTTGATGATAAAGTTGAATACGGAAATACTTATGCTTACAGATTGAGAACTGTTGATTTCGATGGTTCTTCTGAAGCTATTGATCAAGTAAGAATAGTAGAGGTTAAACCAGAAGGTAACTTCAACTTTACTGGAATCACTCAAAACCCTGCTTCTACTTCAACGGACTTACTATTTGAAAATGGAAATAACTCTCCATTGACTTTAGAAGTTGTTGATATGACTGGAAATGTACTATTATCTGAAACTATTAAAGGTACTAAATACCCATTAAATGTTTCTAACTTCGTTTCTGGTACTTACACTGTTGTTATTAGAAGCGAATCTGGTATTCAAACTAGACAACTAAGTGTAGTTAGATAATACTAAACTAAGAAAACAAATTAGACTTTAAAGACCCGCTATCAGCGGGTCTTTTTATTTGCCTCTGACTCTATTCCCTTCCGGTTAAGTAGAAAAATCAAACAATCTTTGAAAAACTCATTCTTAGAATCAAAAAAAGTATGATACTATTAACGCGTTAATCCAAATAGTAGTAACAACTGTAATTATTTCTATGTTGAGTAATATAATGAAGAGATTAACTACTATATAAGTAGCCTTAAGTATTCATAAATAAAGATGTTAAAGTAATATATTATGGTAATAAGTACTAAAAAATAATCACTTTAATTAGTAATTGTAACAATAAATAGTTACAAAAATGAAGTGAAATTGGAATAATAGTAACATTAAATACACTGTAAGTGTAAATATAAAGTAAGTTAGTGTAATATAACTTGTAACTATTATGCCTTTTCGTGGTTATTGCTTTTAGAACTATAAATAATTTATTCAATATTTAATAGAGGTATTAAAATGAAAAAGCAATACATACATAGAATAACAACTAGCTTATTTGCTATTGTATTTCGCACTAATCCTATTGCCTAATGGCAAAGCACAAGCTCAATATTGTGGCTTTGGTGGAACAGGATATTGGTTAGCAGTTGGACAAATAAATAATGTTACATTGATGGATGTTACAGAAGGAACTAGAATATTTGAAAGGTTAAACACAGGTTATGAGCAGTGGGCAACCGTTGAAAAAACTGGTACTGCTAATAATCCAATTGAAATGAACATTGGTAACGAGTTTGAAATTGATATAAATTGGGGTATTTATTATCAAGGTTATATAAGAGTGTATATCGATAGAAATGGGGACCAGAGATGGGACAACATTCAAATGGGTCCTGATCAAGAATATGTTGGTAATGCGTTCAAAACGGATTATATGTACTATATCCCACCTATCGAGTTCATTAACACAAAGTTTAAAATTTCAATTTCAGATGATGTGCCAGAAGGACCAAGCGTATTACGTGTAATGGCTAATTATTACTACTATTCAAATGATGCGTGTAATCTTTACTACCAACCTGGCTATTACTACGGATATGGAGAAATAGAAGATTATGCTGTTAATTTTGTAGCATCATTACCAGAGGTTTATCCTACTGCTGGAAATATCTTGTACAATAACGAAAGATATGACGGAACAACTAGAGACTATAAAGGTGTACCTACACAATTCAAATTACCATCTGTTGAATTTAAAGGTGCTCAACCAATAGGTACAAGAATTGAGTACTCAATTGTGGGTCCTCTACCATCTAACGAAGTTGTTTACAAAGCTTTAGATCCATCTACAGGTTCAAATTCAATAAGATTCAATTCACCAACACAGAAGTACAGCATGAAGTCAGCAACTGGTTCTGCATCAGTAAGCACAAGCGAAGGTACATTCAAGCCTACTAAAGGTGGTGAATACAAAACTATTGTTAAAGTTACTAAAGCAAATGGTAAATCATCTGAAGGCGTAAAAGTATTTACAGTAGCTAACAACTATGATATGTCAGTTTCGGCTATTGTTTCACCAAGAACTAATCGTTATCCTAGATTCTTCAAATATCTAGTAAATACGAATATTGCGGTTACAGGTCAAGTTCAAAATACTGGTTTGAATCCAATAACTAGATTCGAAGTAACAGCTAAGATTTACAATGCTAAAACTAATGCAATAGTAGCTAATCTTCCAAAGCATGTTTTCGATTCTGACATTGATCCTAATTTAAGACCACTGCAGTCTGGTGAGAAATATGAAGTAAATTTTGCTGCATTCCAAACACCATTTACAGGTGAGTACTATGTGAAATTTGAAGTGTCTTATACTTATGATGAAGAGAAGTACAACAATACATTGCCAAGACCAGACGGTGAAAAGCACTACTTTGAAGTACAATATAATGATCAGTTAGCAGCTGGAGAATTCGAGGCTCCGATTTCTGGTCAAATATTGAAAGTGAATAGACCTATTGCACCTAAAGTAGTTTTCTTAAATCAAGGTATTTCTGATGCATCAAATATTAACTTCCATATGGTAGTAAAAGACCAAGCAGGCAAGCAAGTTTACAATGAAGTATCGTTCTTAGAAGATATGCCACAAGGAAGATACAATGAGAAATTAGTAACTTTCCCAAATCTAGTATTAAGTGAACCTGGTTCATACACTGCTTGCGCGTGGGTAGATTATCCTTATGATATAGTAAACGATGATGATACAACATGTGTAACATTTGAAGTAGAGTTAGGAATCCA
>JAGQWJ010000056.1 GCA_020437395.1 Ignavibacteriota bacterium
TTTGTTCCTATTATGTGTTACTAATTTAATAATATTATATCACATTAAGGCTGTGTCCACTTTTTTGGGTCAGTTCAATGAGATTATTGACCATAAGCTTATAATTAATGTTATTGGGTTAGGCCATAGGAAAGAAGTCTATAAATAATTATATTATAAAATTATTTCAACCAAAATATAGAATTTGAATGACTGATAATATGCCTTGCCCAGAATGTGGCTACGAATATACTTATGAACTCAATGCTCTTTGGAATTGCTCGAATTGTGGAAACGAATGGAATCCGGAGATAGCTGAAGAAACTTCTTCTGATGGTGGATTAGTAGTAAAAGATGCAAATGGAACGTTGCTTGCCGATGGTGATACAGTTGTAGTAATCAAAGATTTGCCTGTGAAGGGGGCCTCGAAACCAATAAAAGGTGGAACCAAGGTTAAGAATGTACGACTTAGAGATGGTGACCACAATTTGGATTGCAAAATAGATGGTTTCGGTGCTATGGCTTTAAAATCAGAATTTGTTAAAAAAGCATAAAAGATCCAACAAAACTATTAATGTAAAGTTAAAAAACTTTTTAAATGTGTAACTTTAATTACTTTACTATTGTTAATAGACTAATTGAACATTCATTTTTAAGTATAATTATCATAATGGAAAATAGAAAATTAAATTTTAGGAGCTCTCTATGAAAGGCAGAATATTACTAATAGTATCATTAATGCTATCTTATGCCATATCTTTTGCATCAGAAAATCACAACTCGCACACCGGACTTGATGAATTTAACCTATCGACTAAAAACGCAACAATCCAAATCGATAATAGTAATGATTGGGTAAAATTTGAAAAAAGCACAACTAAAAAAGCTTACAGAGCTTATGGTAAACCTATTAGCGTGAGTGGATACGAAACGGTAAATCCTGACAATATAGAAGAAATATCACTGAGATTTATAGAAGAGAATCAAGATTTACTAGGTGTAGATAAAAGCAACGTAGTTTTCAGTAATTCAAACTATATTAATGGTAAATGGTACGTTCATTTAAAACAGAAAATAAATAATTTACTTGTTGCTTTTTCGGGAATAGAGTTAAAGATTAATAATAAAGCACAAATTTTTTCTTACGGTGTAGAATATTATGATACAAAAGAAATTGATTTGAATCCTCGAATTAGTTTTGACAAAGCATATCTATTTGAAACGAAACTTAATCCGAATGAGAAATTCTTCATGAATAGTGAAAATTCGGGAGAGTTGTACGCATTCCCAATATACGAAAATGGGAGCTATCGACTTGAAGCAGCTTATAGAGCTGAATACAAGATAGATAATCGTGATTATTCCGCTTATATATCCTCAATTAATGGGAAAACACTTTTCAGAAAGAAATTAACGCATGAGCTAAAAACTGATGTTGAAATATATACGAACATAAAAGAAGAAAGCGCTCTTAGTCCTGTAATTAGAGTGCCAGCCAGACATCAGACAATAAGAATTAAGGGTAAACAATACACGACTAACAAAGATGGAAAATTAACATTAGATTTGAATTCTGATGAACAAATTACTATTAATTTCGAGGGTCCTTGGGTTAAATTCGAGAATAAGGTATTTACGCAAGGTAAAATAGACACGGAAATTATTGCTGGCGAGAATAATATAATCGAATGGGACAACAATAATAGCGATATAAGAGAGAGAATGGTGGTTCATCACTTAAACAAAATAAGAGACTACTATAAGGCGTTCGACACTACTAAGAAGGCAATGGATTTTCAATTGGAACTGTTGTTCGATGATAGAGATTTTGGTGGACCTAATGCCTATTCTAGTGGAGAAACTATAGGTTTCGTAGGAATGGATGATAAGTCGGCAAGACTTTCGGAAACTCCAACAGTCTTGTACCATGAATATGGACACAGTATCAATAAACTCTTATTCCAAGAATTAGGTCAGCGTGAAGGAATGATAAATGGTGCTGCAAACGAGGGTATTGCTGATATCACAGCGGCTTTGATGGTCGATGACCCAAGGGTAGGTTACGGTGCATTTACCGCCGACCCCAATAGAATAATTCGTAATTGCAAGAACAATTTCAAATATCCTGATGATATTATTGGTGAGTCGCACCACGACGGTCAGATAATTGCTGGAGCATTTTGGGATTTACGCGAACTTACAGATTTAGAGACAGTAAGAAATTTAGCTCATTTCTCTCGCTACGGATTGCCAGATGATGAAGAAAATGATGTTTGTTTTAGCGAATGGTTGATAGAAGTGTTAGTAGCCGATGATGATGATGGGGATTTGACAAACGGCACACCCCACAGTCAACAAATTATTACTGCGTTCGACAACCACAATATTGGGTTCGATATTATGCTTCGCAAAGGATTAAACCACAATCAAAAAATTGATTTGTTAACTAATGGCAATATAATCACTCTTTTTGGCGATATAATTGAAGAATCAAATTTTAACAAAGACAGTTTAGAACTTTCCTTAATTTATTCATTCGATAATTTCAAAACTAAAACTGAAATTCCTTTCAGCGTAGAAAATAATCAAAATAATGGGTTCAAATTTGTTGTCAATAGTGAAAAAAGCTTCGCTCTGATGTCATATTATTTTAATATTAAAAATGTTACAACTGGCAAATTGACTGAAAAAATTGGGACACCCGAAGGAAAGACTACTTTCCGTTATGAATATGGATTTGTAGAAAAACAAAGAGAGTTCTTGAATAAAAATGAATGGGAATTCAAAAGGCAAGGTATCCAACAAGGTGCTGAATTAGAGATTGCAAAGCCGGATGAATTTGACTATTCTATAATTGGTTTAAATGTTGCTCAAACGAGCGACTCAGAAGATTCTGATGATATATCAATAGTAACAGGTGCAAGTGCAACAACGCAAACTTTCTTTAACAGCGTCCCATTTACTAATCTTCAGGGCTATTCGCCTCTTTATGATATTGAAAATTATTACTACCCAGTTTTGAAATTCAAAACTTGGCATTCGAAGCAAGCATTTGATCCATCTGCTGATGTTGATTTATTTATCTATCTTAGCTCGGATGCTGGTAAGACTTGGAAAGAGGCTTTCAAACTGGATGATAATACTAATGCTCAAAAAAATTGGAACCAACAATACATCATTATTAAAGACTTTGTTGAAAATACTAGTCAATTCAAATTTGCGATAAGAATAAGTCCAAATAGTAATTTTTCAGTGTCAAGCGGTTTCCCGACTTGTTTCTCAGAATTCCAAGTTGATGATATTAGCATAATTGATCCTTCTTCAGTGTCGTCGGTTGAATCGGAGTTAAGTAATCAATATAGAGTTACAACAGATAAGAACACAATTAGTATATTTTCTAACTCGGTTAGCAGCACTATAAATAAAGTCAATCTATTCGATATAAATGGAAGAGTTCTGAGTTCGAAATCAAATCCAAATAATAACGAGACAGTAGTTCTAAGAAGAAATAATCTAACTACTGGAGTTTATTTCTTGGAAATTAGCAACGGCAAAAAGAGTATAACTAAACAAATATTGATAAATTAAAGATTAATCTCTATCTTTATCTATGCGGATTGGTTTTGGAGTAATCTCTCTAAAGAGATTATCTATGTATTTGTCATCAATAAAAATCAGAATAACAGAAATAATATAGAGCGGAATGGTAAATGTCATATCCACCTCTAATGACAAAGCAAACGCTGTGCTTAAAAGAGTAGCTAAGAGTAAGCTTAAACCTATATTTCTGATTTTTAAATTCATATTACCAATATATACGTTTATTGTGCGTATTTATTTCGGATGAGTTAACAGTTACAACAAATACAAAGGAAAGTAATATGGGTATAGAGAGAAGTGTGTTAGTTATTTTGCATATTTTGGGTGCATCTATTTGGATAGGTGGTATGCTAATTATGGCATTAGGAGTATTGCCTAAAGCTAAAAAATCAAATGATGCTTCGCTGCTTAAGAACTACGAGGGTTCATTTCATATATTGGGAATGATTGCGTTGACAATTCAGTTCTTAACTGGTTTCAGATTGGCAATGATTTATGCAGGTGGTATGAAAGGACTTTTTGATTTTTCGAATCATCTAGCCGTATTATTTGTTTGGAAATTAGTTCTGATATTAGCTACTATGGGGCTGTTTGTTATTTTTAAAAAGAAAACACTCTCTTCATTAGAATCTGATAAAATCTCAAATGCAACTTCTATGATTTGGCTACTAACATTAATATCAATTGCACTGATGGTATTAGGATTGGGCTTCAGTCGAGGTATTATCTAATTTTTCTTCTTCCTTATCGGCGAAATATTTGTGAATGGCCTTCGCTTGTTTTTCGCCGATATGGACTTTTAATTGAGCTACGGTGCTTTTACTAATGGCTTCAACTGACCCCATATCTATTAGTAATTTTTGTGCAGTTTTAGCCCCTATTCCTGGTATTTCTGTTAATTCAGTTTTGAATGTTCGTTTTGACCTCAGTTGTCTATGGTAAGTAATCGCAAATCTATGTGCTTCATCCCTTAATTGTTGTATTAATCTTAAAGAACTAGATGTTCTTGGCAATAGTACAGCTTCCGAGTTTCCAGGAAAAAAAACTTCTTCTAATCTTTTTGCGAGTCCAACAATTGCAACTTTGTCTAATATTCCTAACTCTTTCAATACACTAACTGCCGAAGAGAGTTGTCCTTTGCCACCGTCTATTACAATTAAGTCAGGGAGTCTTTGTTTCTCGTTTATTAATCGACTATAACGGCGTTCTACTGCCTCGCTCATTGCGGCAAAGTCATCATTTTTGTTTACTGTCTGATTCTTGAATTTTCTATATTCAGATTTTTTGGGCTTTCCATCTTCAAAACAAACCATTGAACTTACCAACTCTGTACCTTGCAAATGCGAATTATCAAAACATTCAATTATTCGTGGTAATCTCTTCAACCGTAAATCTCTTTGTAAGGCTTGCACTGCATGAGGTACAGATTGCTCTCGTTTTGCAATTGCCAAAAGATATTCTTTGAGTATGTACTGAGCATTGTTTTCAGCCAAATCGACTAAGTGTCTTTTCTCACCAATCTTCGGGATTTTTATACTCACTGATGCTTTTCTCTTCTTTGCTAATATAGTGCTTAGTGTCTCAATGTCTTCTGGTTCCGTAGGTAAAAATATCTCTTTTGGCACGAATTCCTGTTCAGAGTACCAAGTATCCAATGTACGCTGAACTATCTCCTCATCAGTTAAATCATCAGCTTTCTTTATTATAAAATGTTTACGGCCTATTAATTTTCCTTCTCGAACTGTAAAAACTAATGAACATGCAGTATTGTCCTCTCTATATATTCCAAAAACATCGCGGTCAACTAAATCTGCCGTTACTACTTTTTGTCGAGAGACGAATTGTCTTATAGCGCCAAGCTGATCTCTGACCTGTGCCGCTTCCTCAAATTTCATTTCCTCCGATAACTGTTCCATTTTTTTCCTCAAATAATGTTCTAGATCTCGGGTTTTGCCACTCAATATACTTTTTGCGTAATCAATATTCTTATTATAATCTTCCTGGGATATTAATCCTTCGCACGGACCATCACATTTTTTTATATGATATTCTAAACAGACTTTGTGTTTCTTCTCTAAAATTGTTTCTGCTGTTATATTGAGTTTACAAGTTCTTAAACGGAAAAGTTTATGAATAAGCTCCAAAACACGGTGCATGTCTCCTACTTTTGTAAATGGACCGAAGTATTTTGAACCATCTCTGATAACATTTCTTGTCTGGAATATTCGTGGGTAAGGTTCATTTGTAACTTTCACATAGGGGTAAGATTTATCATCTTTGAGGTTTATATTATAACGAGGTTTATGCTTTTTTATTAGCGTATCTTCCAATATAAGTGCTTCTGCCTCAGAGTCTGTTACTATTACTTCCACATCCTCAATCTTGTTTACCAATGCACGGGTTTTAGCGTCATGATGCTTCAATTTATTAAAATATGAACGTACTCTATTACGTAGTTTGATTGCTTTACCAACATATATAATCTTACCAGCAGAATCTTTATATTGATATATCCCTGGCTTTTGTGGGAGGTTTGCTATTTTGTCAGTCAAATCCATTCTATATATTGCCTAACTTTGGTCTTATTACTATTTCTTCTATAGTAGCTATTTGCTCTGTTATAGCCTCTATTGTTGGTAATATTGCATTTGCAACGTCCTCTGGCTTCAGCATTCTGTGCTCGTGTTCTTTTCGTAAATCATCTGGCCAAAGGTCTGTACTAGTAGCTCCTGGATAGACATTAACCACATCAACTCGGTCTTCTCTTACTTCTTCTCTTAATACTTTCATCATCGTTGAGACTGCGGATTTACTAGCTGAGTACAAACTGTTTCCCACAAATACATCAGTTACAGCAACTGAAAGTATATTTACGATACCTCCTTGGTTTTGAATCAAATCATTTAAAAATAAGCTAGTAGTAGCAAATACAGAACGATAGTTAAGATCATTTACTGTATCAAAATCCTCAATTGTCATGTCCTTAAAATCTTTTACTATAGTATTACCAGCATTATTAATAAGAATATCAATGCTTATATTATTGTTTATTAGCAGCTCTCTGAACTCAATTATTTTCTCATATTTAGCAAAATCAACTTGGTAATACGACATATTCTTCGATAGGTTAGACAGGGCGGTTTCTCTTCTTCCAGTTACTATTACATTTGCACCCTCTCCTGCTAGCTTCGTTGCTATTGCCCAACCAATACCGCGAGTAGAACCTGTAATTAGTATTGTTTTTCCTTTGATCATGTTTTTATATTTTTCACTTTATTCTTGTTTCCAAGATACGGAAAAGTCTTCCTAATCTTTTATTCATGAATTATGTCCAAAGTCAGTTTAAGTTTTAAAACCCACTTTTATTAGTTCATAATTCTTTGAATATTCGAATCCAAATATACAATACTTGATAATTTTTAAATGAATTCTATTCACGTAATTCTAATTCCTTATATTTGCTAAGTGAAAATTGCGATAGGAAAATAATAGAAAAAATGCTCGATTTAGCTAAGATTTTGGATCTGAAACATAATATAATACTTGCCTCTGCTTCTCCAAGAAGAAAAAAACTTCTTAAGCAAATTGGACTTGAGTTTAAAGTAATTGCAGCTAACATAGATGAAGATGATATTAAGGAAAACGACCCAGCTAAGTTTGTTGTTGAACTTGCTAATAGAAAGGCATTGCAAGTAGCTAAATCGAATATTGAAAGTATTATTATTGGTTCCGATACTACTGTTTATCTGGATGGTAAACTATTGAATAAACCCAACACAGAAAAAGATGCTTATGAAATGTTAACAAATTTGAGTGGAAAAACTCACCAAGTTTATACGGGTGTCTCTCTGGTTCAATATCAATCTGAGAAGTCAAAAGAATTTTACGTCCGGACAGATGTTACTTTTCGTGAACTAGGGGAGAGAGAGAAGTATGCTTATATTGCAACTGGCTCACCAATGGATAAAGCTGGTAGCTATGGAATACAAGATGATTTCGGTTCTGTTTTCGTAGAGAAAATAGTTGGTTGCTATTATAATATAGTTGGGTTCCCATTGGCTAGATTCTACAAGGAAATACGAGATTTTAATGATAAGTTATAAAAATAAGGATAGGATTAATATTTTTCTACTTCTTTTACCTTGGATTTTAACTTTCCTTGTCTTTTGGGCCTATCCTGTTGTTTATTCTTTTATTTTGAGCTTATCTGAATATAAAACATTAAGTAATGAAACCGTATTCATTGGGCTTGACAATTATATTGCTATGTTTAATGATGAAGTTTTCCTTAAGGCATTATCAAATACATTATTATTCGTTTTTGTAACTGTACCTATAACAACATCATTAGCCACTATTTTAGCTGTGATGGTAGATAGAACAAACGGAAAACTAAAGGAATTTTTCAAAGCGGCTTATTTTTTGCCTTCTGTTACTTCTCTGGTAGTAATAGCACTAATATTCAAAAATTTGTATAGTAAAGAAGGCTACATTAACACCTTGCTCCAAATGGTTGGTATGAGTGGACAGTCAGAGGGTTGGTTGCAATCATTAGATACAGCATTACCAGCAATTATGGCAATGGATATATGGATTGCAACAGGCTATTATATGATTATTGTACTTGCTGGGCTACAAACTATACCAAAGGATCTTTATGAAGCTGCAGATATATCGGGGGCAACGGCATGGCAACAACTCAAAAGTATTACTTTGCCGATGTTGAAACCCACATTGCTTTTCATATTGGTCGTAAACACTATAAAATCGTTTCAAGTGTTTATTGAAATATATGTAATGACAAAGGGTGGACCACTCAACGAGACAACGACTCTTGTATATCAAGTTTACCAAAACGCCTTCGAAATGGCAGATAAAATGGGTTATGCATCTGCGGTTGCTTATGTTTTATTTTTTATTATATTGGTTATCTCGCTTATGCAGATGAAATTACTAAAGGAAAAATATTAGATGGATGGATTGATAGCAGGAATAATTGGATATTTACTTGGTTCAATTGCCTTTTCTAAAATAATTGTAAAAAAAACTACTGGACTTGATTTAACTGTTGAGGGAAGCAAGAACACAGGAGCAATGAACAGCTACGAAACTACTGGGAAAAAATGGATTGGCGTATCTGTCTTTTTGTTAGATGGGCTCAAAGGTTTTTTTGCTTGTATTATTGTCTATTTTTTGTTTCTTGGTAATGAAAATCTAATGATGCTAATATCTTATTCTGGAGTATTTGCCGTTATAGGTCACAACTTCAATTTATGGCTTCGGATGAAGGGAGGGCGTGGACTTGCAACTGCGGTTGGAGTTCTGCTTTTCGTAAATCCAATTGCAATATTTCAATGGCTATTAGTTTGGTTAATCTCATACTTTGGTGTACGCAAGAATATACATGTGGCAAATGCAATAGCTACTATTGGTGCACCAATAATGGTATTGATTTCTCCCGATAAATTAATAGAAATTACTATGTTAGTTGATATTGATGGTGCTAGCGGATATTTGCAACTTGTTGCTATGTTAGCTTTTGTAATATTGCTTAAACATATAGAACCATTACAAAACCTTGTTAAAGAAAATAAATTATTCAGCGAATAGGAAATAAATATGCCAAGATTTTTTATGATAGATGGTATGTCGCTTGTATTCAGAGCTTATCACGCTATGTACAGGACTGGTTTAACAAATAATTCCGGTGAACCCACGGGTGCAGTGTTCGGCTTTGCTAATATATTAACTTCGTTACTTGACAAATATGACCCTAAGCATATTTTAGTTGTTTATGATACTTCCGCTCCTACATTCAGAAATGATATGTTTGAAGAATATAAAGCAAACAGAGCCGAATTCCCTGAAGATTTGGGACCGCAACTGCTAAAAATTAAGCAAATGATGAATTTGTTCGGCATTCCACAACTTGAATTAGATGGATATGAAGCTGATGATTTAATTGCTACTTTAGCTGACAAAGCATCGGAACAGGAAATAGATTCTTATTGTTTGACAAGCGATAAAGACTATTATCAGCTAGTAACCGACCACATCAAAATATTGAAACCAGCCACAAAGGGTGGTGCTTTGGAAGTAATAGATTACCCCGAAGTACGTGAAAAATTTGGCGTTAGACCCGACCAGGTGATTGACGTACAGGCATTGATTGGGGATTCGGTAGATAATATTCCTGGTGTTAAAGGAATTGGTATCAAAACGGCTTATCCTCTAATTGAACAATTCGACTCTTTAGAGGGACTATATGAAAATATAGATCAAGTTAAAAGTAAATCTGTCAAAGCAAAGCTTATTGAACATAAAGAAATGGCATTTCTTTCTAAACAGTTAGTTACCCTCAAAAAAGATTGTCCTATTGAGTTCAAATTTGATGATTATGAGTTCAAGAATACCAAATTTGAAGAACTAGACCAGTTTTTTGCACATGAGGGATTCCGCACTTTAAGAGGCAAATGGTTTGAACGTTCGGGCAAAGCTAGTTTATTGAATAGTACTGAATTCGACAAAGAATCAGACTTAGAGAATATTGAGTCAGTTGACAATGATTACAAAATGATTAATTCTAAAGATGAATTGAACAATTTGATTGCTGAAATAGAAAAACACAACATTCTATCTGTGGACTTAGAAACTTCTGGGTTGAACAAAAATGAATGTAATATTGTTGGGATTGCTCTTTCGTTCAAAGAAAAAACAGGGTTTTATATTCCCATAATTGATGATGAAGAATTAAGAGAGATAAAACCAGAAAATAAATCTTTATTTGAACAAGAAGAAATTGACGAAAACCAATTTAACCGAAAGTTAAGAGCAGATAAATCATTACCAGTTGATTATGTTATTAAGAAATTGAAACCTGTTTTAGAATCAGAATCAATTGGTAAGTGCGGGCAGAACATAAAGTTCGACCAATATATTATGATGAGATATGGAGTCCAAATATCACCAATAATCTTCGACTCAATGATAGCAAGCTATGTGCTTAATCCAGACGATAAACTTAATTTAGATACACTTTCTGAAAAATGGCTAGGTTACAAACCTGTAGCAATCAACTCTTTGATTGGAGAGAAAAAAAAGGACCAAAAATCTATGGCAGATTTGAACCCTGAAGATATATTTGGCTATGCTTGTGAAGATGCGGATTTAGCTCTTAGATTAAAGAATATATTAGAATCTAAGTTAAAAGAAAGTGGGCAAGAAAAACTTGCTTATGAAATAGAATTTCCTACTATCACTGTACTTAACAAGATGGAGATGAATGGAGTAAGCATAGACACAGATGCACTCGAGGAACTACAAGCCGAAATTTCAAAAAGAATAGATACACTTGAAGAACAAATTTATGACGAAGCAGAGGAACAATTTAACATAAATTCTCCTAAGCAACTATCAGAGATAATGTTCGAGAAAATGGGTATTCCACCTGTAAAGAAAACAAAAACTGGGTATAGTACAAATGAACAAGTACTCAATCAATTAGCTCCTTTACACAAAATTGCAGAGTATGTGCTAGATTACCGACAGCTTACAAAACTTCAATCCACCTACGTTGAATCTTTGCCCAATATGGTGTTTGAAGGAACAAACAAAATACATACGACTTATAACCAAGCAGTTGCAAGTACTGGAAGACTTTCTTCAACTGATCCGAATTTGCAAAATATTCCTATTCGCTCCGAATTAGGGAAGAAAGTCAGAAAAGCGTTTATACCTAGCGAGGGCAATATTCTATTAGCCGCCGATTATTCTCAAATAGAACTAAGAATAATGGCTCACATTTGTGGAGACGAAAAGATGTTGGCTGGTTTCATCAATGGTGATGATATTCATGCTGCAACAGCTTCTGTACTCAACGATATACCTCAAGAGGAAGTAACCCAGGACATGAGACGGATAGCTAAAACGGTGAATTTTGGTATTATGTATGGTCTCGGTGCCTTCGGATTAGCCGAGAGATTGGGTATTAGTCGTGGTGAAGCGAAAGATATTATCGATAATTATAAAGAAAAGTACGACGGAATAATTAGGTATATGGAAGAAACGGTCGAATCAGCAAGGATAAAAGGATATGCGGAAACTCTTTGTGGCCGTCGTCGCTATTTCCCTAATATTAATAGCAATAATAGAATGCTCAAGAATGCTGATGAAAGAGCTGCTATAAATATGCCAATACAAGGCACAGCATCTGATATGCTGAAAATAGCAATGATTAACATTGATAAAGAAATGGTTTCTCGCAAACTGAAATCAAAAATGATATTGCAAGTGCACGATGAACTTGTCTTCGACGTTGAAAAATCTGAGCTTGAGGAATTGCGTCAAATGGTTATAGAAAAGATGAGTACTGCGCTTTCACTTGGTGATGTGCCTATTGTAGTTGATACAGGAACAGGCATAAATTGGTTTGAAGCTCATTAGTGGGATTTGAGAATTATTATAGTAAAAATTGCAATTTATAAACTGTCAACCTATATTAGGATAAGACGATATACCTTTAAGCCCCCTTGTCAAAGGGGGTTTGCGGGATTCGAGATTTACACAATTCTCTTACACTCTCCGCTCCGCTGAGAGAGACGATATACCTTTAAGCTCCCTTCT
>JAGQWJ010000057.1 GCA_020437395.1 Ignavibacteriota bacterium
TTAATCTGATTCATTTTCATTTAGGAAGCCAGATAACTAAAATTAGAAATATAAAAAATGCACTCCGTGAAGTATCTCACTTCTTTGTAGAGCTTCGCAAATTAGGTTGCAATATTGAAAATGTTGACATTGGAGGAGGTTTAGGAGTAGATTATGATGGAACGAAATCTAGTAACTCTAGTTCTGTAAATTATTCTATACAAGAATATATAAATGATGCAGTATATTCTATTGCTGACGTATGCAATAAATATGATCTACCTCACCCTAATTTAATTACTGAATCTGGCAGAGCAATCACAGCACACCACTCAGTACTCATATTTGATGTATTGGAAAAAACATCACAGCCATATTTCGATGGTGATTTTCCAGAAGAATTTAGCGATAACGAATTAGTGCAAGAACTTATAAACATACACGATAGTATTAAAAAATCAAGAATGTTGGAACCTTGGCATGATGCACAACAAATAAGGCAAGAGGCACTTGATCTATTTAGTTTAGGTCATTTGGAATTGACAGTAAGAGCCGAAGTCGAAAAGCTATTTTGGACAATTGCTAGAAAAGTTTACCTAATGATTAGCAAAATGAAACGCCAGCCTTTAGACTTTGATGAGTTGTCAAAAATGCTTGCTGATAAATATTTCTGTAATTTTTCTGTATTCCAATCATTACCGGATTCATGGGCAATAGATCAGATTTTCCCTATTATGCCTATTCATAGATTAGACGAGCAACCCAAAAGACGTGGTACAATAGAAGATATAACTTGTGATTCGGATGGGAAAATAAATCATTTTATAGGTGAAGGCGAACTATCTAATACACTAACACTACACGACTTGAAAGAAGACGAACCATATTATTTAGCTGCATTTTTAATAGGTGCTTACCAAGAAATATTAGGCGATATGCATAATCTATTTGGAGATACTAATACTGTGCACGTACGCTCTTCTAAAAAAGGATATAAAATTGAAGAGATGATTGATGGCGAAAGAGTATCGGAAGTATTGGAATATGTAGAATTCTCACATAAAAAATTAGTTCGTACAATGGAATCGAGAGTTGCTGCAGAAGTTAAAAAAGGAACAATTTCTGCAAAAGAAGGCAAAGAGTTGCTATCAATATACAAATCTGGATTGTACGGATATACTTATTTAGAGTAAGATTACACTAAAATTGAGAGAGTACTCTAATATCGTTTTCGTATAATTTGCGAATATCGTCAAGCTGTGTTTTCGCCATAGTAATCCTTTCTACACCGAACCCAAAGGCATAGCCAGTATATTCCTCAGGGTCTATACCACCAGCTCGTAGTACATTTGGATGAACCATACCACAGCCCACTATCTCCATCCACTTATTGGAATGTTTGGTTCTGATATCTAGCTCTGCACTAGGTTCTGTGAAAGGAAAAAAGGAGGCACGGAATCGAAATTCAATATCATCACCATACATAACTCTAGCAAAATGCATCATTGTTGCCTTGAGTTCTGCCATTGTAACATTCTTATCAATATATAGTCCTTCTATTTGATGAAATTCGGCTAAATGAGTAGAATCCAAGGTCTCATTCCTATATACACGCCCCGGCATTATAGCTCTGATAGGTGGTTTCACGTTTTCCATCAATCTAATTTGTACTGGAGATGTGTGAGTTCTCAAAACTACCTTATCAAACTTGTTTTCTAAGAAAAAAGTATCTTGCATATCTCTGGCTGGATGATTGGGAGGGAAATTCAAAGCATCGAAATTGTGGTATTCATCTTCGGCTTCTGGACCTTCTGCCACTGAAAATCCCATTTTTTTGAAGATTTCAATCATTTGATTAATTGTTTGACGGACAGGGTGTTCACTACCTAGATTATATTTTATACCAGGTAAGGTCAAATCCAAGTCAGAAACTGTATATGCTTTTTCTTCTAAATTTTGTTTTAACTGATTATATTCATTTTCAGTAAATTTACTCAATATATTCAGCTCTTTACCTACTTCCCTTTTTTGTTCATTTGGCAGTTCTTTTAACTGACCAAAAAACTCTTGAATCTTTCCTTTTTTTACAAGAAATTCTAACCTAAACTCTTCTAATTGTTCTAAGTTTGTTACTTCACTTATTCTTACTTTTACTTCTTCGTGTACTTGTTTAATATTTTCAATCATTTTTACTTTTCTTCTATTTTATTTTCATACATAAAAAAATGTATATCTTTTAATTCTAATAATATTTTTTCTAATTCATTGGGATTAGAAGTACCTACTAAAAATTGGTTTCCACCTCGAGTGATGATATTAATGGCATAGCCACCGAAAGCATTATAAATGCTTCCATATTTTTCGCTAATTCGCATACCATATCCCATACTCTTATATCTAATCATTTGTATTGATTTTACATTCTGCCAGTTTACTTTATTGAACTTATTATTGAGTGGGATCCATTGAAAGTGAATAGCTTCCTTAGTAGCAATCACATTGAGTCTAGACCCTGCTGTTGAGATTACAAAAAATAAGCAAATAAACAAGATTAGAACTGCAAGAACAATAAATGACGATGCTCCAGGAGCACCTTCCATATAATTCACAAAACTATTCACAAGAAAACCAATCGACAATAGTAATGATAGTACCAAAATTAACCACACGTACCATTGTCTTAGTTTTTGTTGTTCCTCGTAAATATATTCTCCAATTGGAGCATAATTATTTTTAGGCATTCGCAAATTATAAATTTAATTTAAGAATCTTTATATTAATTGTATTCTAGTTCATTCTTCGCTTTAGCAAGAGCAACTTTCAGTAAATTATATTCTAAAATTGGACCTAATTCGTCTCTTGCTTGAGCAGCAGAAGTCTCAGGATTTTCCTCAACTAAATCTAATATTTCTTCATACTTTGATTCCGTAACATGAGAGCTCAGATCAACATCAATATCGTTTTCAATGGCAATTTTGAGATTTTCAACAACCTCATCATCACTCAAATCTAATCTATCTGCTATTTCGACAATAGTAAGTTGTTTTTGGAACAAAACAACAATTCTTTTTGTAAGCTCTGTTACTTCAACACTTTCTTCTTCTTCCAAAGGTGTATCAAGATAATAGTCGTTAATTACAGCTACGAACTCTGATCCATATTTTCTAACAAAATCAAGACTGTATCCTTTTAATTTCCTCAATTCTAATATATTTTTAGGTGAATCTGAGCTTAACTTCATTAATAAATCAGTAGATATAATTCTTTCTTCGTTTATTTTATCTTTCATAGATATGACTTTTCTCAAATCAATTAATCTGGATAACAACTCTTCGGAATAACTATGCTCTGACTTAATCTTATCAACTTGTTCATTAAGCTTTCTACCTACCAAACTAAAACCTTTTTCAGTAATAGAGAGCACGGGGAATCTGTTTCTACTTACAGCAATATAATTATTTGAAATTGCAGAATCTAAGTACTCTTTAACTTCTGCATCCGAATATTCTGATAAGCAACCGAACATATTAAGATTCTCTAATTCAAATTTTTGTACTTTTTGAGTAGCTTTTCCAGCAAGAAAATGTCTTATTATTGTTTTTCCAAATTTACTATCAATTTCTTGTAAAGAATCAATAATTCTAATATTAATAAATTCCTTTTTTTCGTCTATAAGTTTTTTAACAGACTTCGGAATAAGGCAAGATGTACACCTACCACACTCACCTTCAACGTTGTCATCTTGAAAATACTCTAAAATGAAATTTCTTTTACATTTATCTGTTTCAGCATATTCTTTCATATACTCAAGTTTTAGATTAGCAAATTCACGTCTTCTTGCATGCTCTGCGAAATCTATAGGTAAATCTTCGAAACGCATTCTTTCTTTGAGTAGATAAATCCCACTTTTATTTGCTTCCGAATTGTACTCAATGTGACCTTCAAAAGCTAGTTTATTTATTGCTTTTATAATATTTTCAGCTGCTACTCCGTGTTTCTGAGCAATTTCTAAAGGGTCAATTGATTGATAAGTACTATTAGTAGAAGTGTCTATTGATCTGAAAATAGACTCAGTTGGTAATTTAAGCCAATCTGGTAATAGATTGTAGTACTCCATCAATCTATTTCGGTCACTTAGAAACTTAATTGTTGCTTTAGAGAAATATTTAGAATTAGATATTATTCCATGGTTGCGAAGGAATTTTAATACAGATGAGACTGTTTTTTGTGTAATACTCAAGTAAGCAGCAATTAATGCAGAGCTAACATCAAGAGGCTCATTGGCATACTCTCCCATCTCGACACCAGCTTTTTTGTATAAAGTAGTATAAACTCTGTTAATTTGCTCTACTGCCGGATAAGACACATCTATAAAGAATTCTTGTAAAGTAATATCACCAGGATGATATAGCAAAATACAATTAGCAGGTTTTCCATCTCGACCGGCACGACCTGCTTCTTGATAATAGGCTTCAATAGTTCCAGGTAAATCGACGTGAATTACATTGCGTACATCTTCTTTGTCAATACCCATCCCAAAAGCATTAGTCGCAATTATTGTTTTTATCTCACCATTGAAGAACTTTTCCTGAGCTTCATTTCTGTAATCATCTGGCAAACCAGCATGATACATATCAATTTTAATATTTTCAAGTTTCAGAGCTTCATAAAATTCTTCTACTCTTTTTCTAGTACCGGCATAAATTATTGTTGATCCTTTTCCGCTACTTCTTATAATATCTAAACAAGTGTTAGCTTTATCTTCAGTAGTTTTTGTTATATATGTGAGGTTTGGTCTATCGAATCCTTTAATGAAACGATTTGGTTCTTTCAGAGCCAAATTCTCTGATATATCATTCTGTACTTCTTTAGTCGCAGTAGCAGTAAAAGCTGCAATTGGATAATCGCGGTAAGCCCCTAATGCCTGTGGGATTTTAAGATAAGCAGGTCTGAAGTCATGTCCCCATTCACTGATGCAGTGTGCTTCATCAACAGCAATAAACGAAATTTGAATTTCAGAAAATATATCGATAAATCTCTTAGTTTGAAGCCTTTCTGGTGCAATATATAGCATTTTATATTTACCATCTACTGCATTATCAAGTATTTCGTTGACTTCACGAACAGACATCAAACTGTTAATACTTTCAGCACTAATCCCTTTTGATTTAAGTACATCTACCTGATCTTTCATTAGCGAAATCAATGGAGAAATGACTATGGTCGTACCTTCCATAACCAGAGCAGGAATCTGGTAACAAATAGATTTACCGCCACCCGTAGGCATGATTGCCAAGGTGTCTTTCCCTTCTAATATTGAATTAATTATTTCTTCCTGACCAGGTCGAAATTCATTATATCCAAATTTTTGAATTAAATATGATTTAGTAATATCCATAAGTAAGAAAATAACAAAAAAAAAAGTCTTGTTAAAATTAAATTTTACAGAAAGTTTAACAAAGAATGCTTAATTATATTTTTGCAATAGTTTAATTGAAATTTGAAATTATTAACAGAGATTTAAAAAGATTAAATAAATAATAATAAACTTAGTGCCATTACCATCATACCTGCAACTAAACCATAGATTGCCTTATGACCTAAATCATATCTTTTTGCTGTGGGAATTAGCTCGTCAACTGCTATGAAAACCATAATACCTCCTACTGATCCGAACAAGATACCAAATGTCACATCATTAAATAAATCTTTGAGTAATAAATACCCTATTAATGCACCTATTGGTTCTGTTAAACCAGTAGCAAAGGAGTACCAAAATGCTTTTTTTCTACTTCCAGTGGAAAAGTATATGGGTACAGAAACGGCTATGCCTTCAGGAATATTGTGTATTGCGATTGCAATAGCTATTGATATGCCCAAATTTGGGTCTGAGAGAGCTGCGGTGAACGTGGCTAAACCCTCAGGAAAATTATGTATGGCTATTGCTAGAGCTGTAAAAACACCCATACGTTTTAATTTTCTTGTTTCAACTTCTGAGTCTGATAATGAATCAATTTCTTCAATTTTGTGCGGCTCATGCGGATTTTCGTAAGAAGGGATAATTCTGTCTATTATTAAAATTATAAGTACTCCCAGAAAAAATGAGCCAGAAGCATACCAACTACTCCAATAATCGCCATATACGTGTGAAAGAGCTAATTTTGACTTTGCGAATATCTCAACAAAACTGACATAAATCATAGCACCAGCAGAAAAACCCAAAGTCGCTGCAAGAAAAGCTTTATTTGTCTTTTTAGAGAAAAAACCTATCGCACTGCCTATACCTGTTGATAAACCGGCAAAAGAAGTTAAAATAAATGCAAAAAGTACGTTTTCAGACATTATTTTTTTAAAAAGTCGAGTTATGAATACCAAATATAATAATTTATTCTTGCCTAACTAATTTTTCTGCATCGCTTATCATTAGAACGGCTTTCTCAACATCTTGATTTGAATATGCATTAGTGCTAAAATAACCAACATCTCCATATAACAATTGAGCTAACCTAGCTTTTACTAAGCCTTCCATAATTTGTTTATCTTTTTCAAACATTTCATCATTTTGTAATGATGCTAATAGCAGATTTTTTTTAATTCTTTCGTAAATAGAACTATTAAATTGAAATTCTTTAGAATATGAATTAAAATCTGGAAATTTATTCATAACAGATTTACCTTCAGAAATAAATATTTCAAATGCTGTACGCAATATTACCCTTTTGTTGATAGCAAATGTAGTTAACTTCGTTTTTTGTCTATGGTCATTAATCAATGAGTCAGGCATAATACCTCCAATCGAAATTAGAGTTCTACCTTTAGTGCTTTTTATCACAGATATATCTTTGGGAATTGAAATGTTCTTTAATTGATTGTTCAATTCTTCATCGAGTGATTGATTTGACTCATCAAATGCTTTAACCGTTTCCTTTTGAACTTTTCTTCCCAAAGGAGTAACATACTCACCTACTGTAACTCTAAACGCACTCCCATCTTTGAATTCCCAATGTTTCTGAAGTGTTCCCTTACCATAAGTCCTTTTACCCACAATAAGCCCAAGATCATAATCCTGTACAGCACCTGCGAATAATTCAGCCGCGGATGCAGTTTCTTCATTAACTATCAATACTAACGGCAGACCAATAAAAGGTCCATCTGCTTTTGACTTTATATCATAATAGAAATCTGGATGTTTAGATTTAGTTTTTATTACTTGCTTCCCTCCAGGTAGGAAAAGTGAGATTACATCGGCTACAGCTGTAAGTACACCTCCTGGATTATTTTCTAAATCTATTACTAAACCAGTTATTTTTTTGGGGAGATTATTTATTGCATTTTTAAACTCATTGCCAGCATCTTCGGTAAACTTCGATGATTTAATATATGCAATACTATCATTCATCATCAAGGAAACATCAATAGATGAAGTAACATGAGGCGAATTATTAAGCTTTTTGGACAGGAAGTTACCCTCTAAGTCGATTAAATCTATTTGAACAGACACAATCGATGTATCATTTAATAAATTATTAATATCGTTTTCTGGTAGTTTAATTGTACTCGTTCCATTAATTGCTAACAACCTCCAACCAGGAAGAATTCCACTTGAATCTGCGGAACTCCCTTTTTCAACTCTAAAAATATAACTTGTATCAGCAAAAACAATTTGTGAAATACCAAGTGACTTTTTCACTCCTGTATTTGCTTCCTTCAAAGCCCTATATTGGCTTTCTGGAAAATAATATGATTTATCGTCTAGGGCTTGCATATAAGCTTTTAATGCAGCTTCCGATTTATCTTCCAAATCTATACTATCTTTATGATAGACATAAGAAAACTCTAGCAGCGTTTTAAACTTATCAACTTGAGAATTTATTTCACTTGTTACAGTATCTGGTATTGCAGCAAAGCTATTCGCTACAATAATTAGAATTAAAATTAATACTACTTTTTTCATAGATGATATATACGAATAAAAAGGAATAAAGATGTAAAAAAAAACCCCAACAAGTGTTGGGGTTTTGAATTTTATGAAATATTAATATGACTATTTCACAATCATAAATGGTGCAATCACTACGTGACCGTTACCAGTTAATCTCAAGAAATGTTGACCTGACGAAACGTTATTAGTTAAGTTGAACTCAAATGGAGTTTCGCCTGAACTGAATTCTTTTCCATCAAACAATGTCATAATTAGTTGTCCTTTACTGTCATATAACTCTAACGTCAATGGCATGTCTTCAACTGTTTCAACTTGTAGAGAAACTGTATTATTCAGACTAGCAGGTTGAGGTGTGATATTATCAATACCAAGTCTCAGACCGTTTATTATGTCATCAGAGTAATCAACTTCTTTTCTCTTAGTTTTAGCAGAAGTAGTCGCTTCATTTTCATTGAAGTTCTGAAGTGCAGAGTTCAAATTACCAGCGTAAGAATAGGCTGTTACAGCATATTCAACTTTTCCACTTTGTAATCCAGTCATTACAACAGATGTTGCATTACCAGCAAATATTACAAATGCCGATGCATCATTCGGTGTTGCAGAAGAACCGTAATTTGCATTATCGCTCCAACCAGTTTCATTATCCATGCCCGACTCATCTGTATATGTGTAACTCGATACATCTTTCTTAGCTAAGATTAATGTATTCTTATTATCAGGATTCGTCCATGAAATATTGAAATGGAATTTATTTGGCGAAATTGCTAAATTAGTTATAGCAGCTGGTTCAGGTTCCTTAATGTTAAATAGATCACTATCCACATCTCCAAGAGGGCCTGAATCTGAAGCTGTTACAAAATCATTCTCAGCTGTAGCATCAAATTGTACATTACTTAGTGTAATAATACCATTATTGATAGTACCACTTCCACCTGAAGAAATGTTTGATTTATCAGATGTCAATGTTAAAGTATATGATCCGTAATCTAAGTCTCTGTTACCGTTTGCATCCACAGCTTCTACTACAAATTCAGTATTTTCGTTTACTGAAGTATAAGCCGGAGTAGTTGTAAATGTTAACTCAGTTGCATCTACATCAATAGCATTGTTAGTCGAACCAGACTCAACATCTGTTCCAGCACCACCAGCAAATGAAGATCCAGCACCATCTACAGTGAATGAACTTCTATTTACTTTAAATGCTAAGTTTAGATTATCGATTATTCCCGAAGGTGACGATGATAACCATACTTTCAATGTATATGTCTTAGTCGCGTTATCAGCTACTTCACCAATTTGTCCAGCACCGTGTGCTAGTCCAGTAAATTGGATTGTAGAAGAATTAATTGAGCTTGCAGCTACGGTATTCGTACCATCAGTTAATTCAGCACCAGCTAGTATTGTAGTCCAATCAGCGAAATCATTACCACTACCTTGAGATATTGTTATATCAGTAATTAAAGTAGCTAGTAAGTCAGTCGCAGGAATCGCACCATCATCTGTAACAGCGAAGTCGAAGTTTAATACTGCCTCTCCTTGTGTATCAACTAATGAAGATAAGGTAGCAGGTTCAACACCAGCTCCAGCTGCTACTTCTGTAGCACCAGAAACATCATATTGAACTGAGTTGTCTGTTATAACTGTGTTAATATTACCATTTGCAGCAATATCAGTTACTTTATTGTCAGCTAAGTTAATAACTACAGTACCGCTTCCAGTCATACCTGAAACAGCAACATTGTAAGTATCTCCCGACCCTGTTACAACAGCCGTAGTTGCTCCAGCAGTACCAGATACATCAATGTCTCCATCAGTTAATCCATAAACATTTTCACTAAATGTTAGTGCGAAGTTTATTGGGCTATCAGAAGTTGGGTCAGCTTGACCGCTTGCTAAAGCAATTGTTCCAACTGGTGCAGTTTTGTCAACTGTTACAGATGAACCATCAGTCACAGATGTAAGAATAGTTCCAGCATTTCCACATACATCTTCGAAACCAATACTGAATGTAACAACACCAGCAGAAACACTTGGGTCTGTGCTTACAGAGAGTACATAAGTTCCATTAACAGAGTAATTATCAGAAACTGAACCAATGCTATATCCAGCAATATTTCCACTAAACGAACTTGAGTTCAGTTCTTCACTTGGAGTGATTGTGAGGATTATATCATGTCCAACTCTTGCGTATTGATCATTAATGCTATTAGATGACTTGATACTTGCAGCACTAATTGTTGGTGCAACTTGATCAATATCAAAATCAGCAGTACCTTGTGAAATCCAAGATCCCATCTCATTGCCAGCCAAATCTTTAGCATCTTCAATTATTACTGTAACATCAGTCTCTTCAAGATTCTGGTCAGTAACATCAAAAGTGAATGTATATGTATTACCCTGCCAAGATGATGAACCAGAATTCAATGAAAATGCAGTCGCTGTACCTAATCTATTTATAAAACATGTAGGTGTAACACCATTGTCCATATTTTCATCAAATGTTACATCAACTGTAAATGTTGTTGTATTTTCATTTACTTTCAATGGATTCAACACTATGCTTGCTACGTCTGGCTTCTCAGTATCAATATCTACATCAGTTGAACATAGAACAGCTGAAACAGGGTTACCAGCCAAATCAGTAGGTAACGCTGCAAATCCATCGATTTCAAACTTAGCTGAAGTTGTTTCTTCAACACCTGTATGAGTAAATGTTTGAGTGAATGTATTACCACTCCAATTAGTAGCACCAGGAGTTAACTCTGTAGTACCTGTAATTAGGAATGTTGGATTAACTGAAGTTGACATATTTTCTGTAAACTGAACAGAAACTGTTACACTCAAATCATTTTCATAAATATCAGCATTGTTATTAGTCATACCAGCACATGTTGGTGCTTCAGTATCAATATCGAATGCATCTGCCTCAACCTCTAATGCAAGAACATTTCCATCATCTTCTGTATCGTCATAAGAATTTAGAATTGAAATATCTAAATCTGATACAGTTTCTGGAGTTGAAACATCAATATTACCAAATGATGCAACAAATGTTGTACTATTTGTCCAACTTCCTGAAGTAGCACTTGCAGGTAATGCATTTATAACACTTATATTAACTGAAGGGTCAATAGAAGTGTCCATTCCTTCATTGTAAACAATAGTTACAGTGAACTCTTCACCATCATCAGCAATATTGATTATCGGATGACTTACTGTTACAGAAGATACTGACGGAGCTGCAGCATCTTTAACTAAAGCTATACTACTTGTTCCAACGTTACCTGCGACGTCAGTAGATCTAATGTAAAGAGTGAATCCACCATCAAGTAAACCACCAAATTGAGTGATATCTCCTAAGTCTGTTATACCTGAAGAAGCAGCAAACCAATTCGTATTATCTACTGATACTTCTGTACTAGTAATTCCACATCCAGCGCCATCAGTTGCAGTGAAGTTTAGTACTTTACTAGAGTTTACTGTTGCACCGCTAGTTGGATTTGTGAATGCTACAACAGGAGCAGCATTGTCTATAGTGAAGTCTGTGTCACCTGCATCATTGCCAGTAGATGAATTACCTGCATCATCAGTTGCATCAACTGATACGTCAACAGCTCCATTAGGGTCAGTAATATCTATCAATAATGTATAAGTGTAAGTGCCGCTACCACTACCTGAAACGTATGTCCATGCATTATTAGTAGCTACATTGTCATTAATTGTGATATCATTCTGATCAAATGTACCACAACCGTTTTCAACTACATCAAATGTTAATGTCACTACATCACCACCGTTTTCACAGCCAGGCGTTACAGTTACATTAGATACCACAGGTGCAGTATTGTCTATAGTAAATGCATTAGTAATTGTTTCATTACGAACATTACCAGCTGCGTCTGTCATTACGATATCTATATCATAAGTTCCGTCATCTGTATTATCTGTTCCAGATAAGTCAACAGAAATTAAATAGATTGGTGCTCCAAATGTTGTTACATTCGCTGCACCTAATGATGTAGAAGCAGT
>JAGQWJ010000058.1 GCA_020437395.1 Ignavibacteriota bacterium
CTTATGCTTCTAACGGTAACTATGGCTACGGTTACAACGGTATGGAGAAAGACGATGAGCTGAAGGGGAGTGGGAAGCTATATTCTACTTTATTCCGTGAGGGAGACACTGAGAACGGTAGATGGTGGAGTAGAGATCCGAAGGAGATGAGTATGCCTTATCAGTCGCCTTATATTTTAATGGATGCAAATCCTAGTATTTATACTGATGTATATGGTGATACAGTAAAATCATCAAAAGAAGATTTTGCGGTTGAAGACGAGGGTTTGGACGCTACATTGGGAGAAGATCATCCTTTTAGTTACGATGAAGATAATGGTATATGGCAATACGATAAAGATTTTGATATTTCTAATTATGATGATACTCAAAAAGAGTTATATTATAAAACAGTTGAAATTATAGACAACTCTTTAGTTGTAAATTACAGAGTTATAGATGGAGATGAAGGTTTTATCGCGGAGTTAGCAAAATATAGAGGGGACACTCCAATTCCTGAATATACCTTAGACGGTCTTAAAGCAGGAGGCTATACAGACCCTATATATATAAAAGATGAAAAAGGAGAAAGACAATTAATCGGATTAAATATCTATGTCCATAGAACTACTAAGAATAGAGGGGAAGCTTCGATACACGAGACAATACATACCTTTTTCTTCATGACTAGATCTCATTTGACGCATCCTAACAATTTTTGGTTAACATCTCAATTTATGGATAGGGTAAGAAATATTTATATTGTAAAAGCTGATTATAGATGGTATGAAAAGTTATATAATAGATACTTAAATAAATTATACATGTTCATTGGGAAAAGTACTGTTATTTTACCAGGAAAGAGGTCATTATTTGATCAAGAAGGAGAATCACCAAGGCATGATACAGAGGTTGAACCATGATAAAGTTAATTAATTTTATATTAATATTTATAGTTTTTTTTGGGTGTGCAAGTTTAAATAAAAAGGGTTTGATTTCAAATATTGAAGAAATTGGGAATAAGGAATATATTCTTTACATATATTCTCATTTTAGTCATGGATCTCCAATTAAACAATTACCACAAAATATAACACAGTATTTATTTATCAAAGAATTTGATTCTACTAGAAGTAGATTCTATTTCCAGCTTTATAAATATTCAAATTATTCGCCCAAAGTCAAACTCAGAGATGTTTCAGGTCCTGAATATGAAAATATTTCTAATATTCTCAACCGTATCAATCAAGGGGAAGATGTAATGTGTATTAAATCATCTGAATATTCCACAAATATAAAATTTAGATTTATAATAAATTTAGATAGCAACTATAAAAAAGTAGATGAATTAGATTTGATACCTCACGAAATAGATTTATTAAAAAAATATGATTGTCTCGAAGAATATTTAAAGATGATTTTATTTTTTAGAGAATATGAAGCTACCACCAATTTTAATGATGATTAAAATTCGGTTTCAAATTCCCATTTGATACAGAAATTCGTAATTTGAGCAATCGCTTCGACTTCGCTCAGCACAAGTGCTATCCGTATGGAATGTTGGAAAAGAGTGAAGTCAGAATTATTGAAATAATATAATGATTTTAATTTCGTTAACAATTAAAAGAATGGAGAACAAAATGAAAATAAAAGAACAATTAAATAAAATTATTGAAAATATAGATGATAATTCAAATTGGGATGATGTAATGTATCAGATATATGTTATCCAATCGATTGAAGAAGGGATTTCGCAAGTTGAAAAGAATGAAGTTATTAGTTTTGAAGAAGTAAAAGAGAACTTCAATGCAAATAAAGTTCACTAAACTTGCACAAGAAAAATTAGTAAGCATACATGCCTATATTTCTCAAGATTCAATCACATATGCAGATCGATTTATAGATAGAATTTTAATCAGAATTAAAGAATTGGAATCATTCTCCAATTCTGGTAGAATAGTTCCTGAGCTAAATAATGAAAAAATAAGAGAAATAATTATAAAACCATATAGAGTTATCTATTTGATAGAGGAAGATATATCTATATTGAATATAATTCATTCTAAACAAAATTTCCTTTAGGATATTTCGAATACTAAGTTCCCCACCTAATCCTTCCCCAAAAAATAGTACTTATAGAACAATACCTCTGGTATCAGCAAAAAGATTAGTGATAGTGTGTCTTGTGTGAAGTAAATAGTATTCCAGCTATCAGGGTATATTAATGAAGCTAGAGTGCCCGTAATAGCCCAGCCAACTGTAAAGAAAAGAAGTATAATAGCTACTGCCATCAGCCCATCTTTTAATCCACCATCTTGCCAATTTTTTGTAAATGCAAACAAAACCCCTAATAAATGTAACTCAAATATTATTATTTCTATCATTTTGATTATCTTTAAAATATGAACAAATCAACATTTGAAAATGAAAAATACAAAAAATTTTATCATTCTATTTTGTAACACTCCAAATATAGAAAATGCAAAACAAATAGCTCACAAACTTGTAAAAGAAAAATTGGCTGCTTGTGTTAATTTATTCTCTGGTGTTACCTCTATCTATGAGTGGGAGGGCGCTATAGAGGAAGGATCAGAAGTCACTATGGTTATAAAAACTTTGATTGAATATAGAGAAAAAGTTGAAGAAACTATATTAGAACTTCATCCTTTCGATACTCCAGAGATTATTCAGATAGATGTACCTACCTCGAATAGCAAATACTATGATTGGTTAGTGGGAGTTCTTGATAATTGAAAGAATTTGTACCTATTAACAAAAGAAATGAGGATGAGCGTCCAAGAGAAAAGTTATTAGCATTTGGTCCAGAAACACTAACAGATGCAGAGTTAATTGCTATTCTAATCAATAATGGAACTCGTAACAAATCGGCAATAGATTTAGCTCGTGAGCTATTAGCTAATCACGATGGGAACTTGTTCGAACTAACTAA
The DNA here is from genome assembly GCA_020437395.1 of Ignavibacteriota bacterium. Taxonomy (GTDB): domain Bacteria; phylum Bacteroidota; class Ignavibacteria; order Kapaibacteriales; family UBA2268; genus PGYR01. The sequence goes on from JAGQWJ010000058.1 coordinate 2,930, forward strand.
GAGCGAGTTAGAAAGCTTCAAAATATTTGATGGTATTGGCGATGCCAAGGCAACTATATTGGCTGCCGCTTTTGAGTTAGGGAAAAGAATTAAAATTGCTGACTTGAATATTAAAGATAAGATTACTTCACCTGAAAAAATTGGTAAGTACTTCGTGCATAAACTAGCATCTGAAACTGTTGAGAAATTCTATGCCGTTTACTTATCTACTGCGAATAAGATTATAAAAGAAAAGCAGATAACAAGTGGTACTTTGAACGCAAGTTTAGTACATCCGAGGGAAGTCTTCAAGACAGCTATAAGTGTATCAGCGAATGCGATTATATTGGTTCATAATCATCCAAGCGGTAATAATGCACCTTCGAAGGAGGATATTGCTATTACTAATCAGTTAATTGAAGCTGGGAAAATTATGGATATTCGTATTCTCGATCACCTTATAATCGCAGGAAATAATTTTTATAGTTTTAGGGCTCAAGGACTGATACCATAAATTGAAAATTAAATCGTCAAATAGGCACTCATAATAAATGATAGCAGAAAGGATAAATGGGAAAATTTGAATTAGTATCCAATTATAAACCGTCAGGCGACCAACCAGCGGCAATAGACCAATTAACTGAAGGATTATTAAGGGGAGACCGTGATCAGGTTTTACTTGGTATTACTGGTTCAGGAAAGACTTTTACTATTTCAAACGTTATTGAAAGAGTTCAAAAACCCACATTAGTCATTTCTCCTAATAAGACTTTAGCCGCTCAGTTATATAGTGAACTGAAAGGGTTTTTCCCTAATAATTCGGTAGAATATTTTATTTCTTATTATGACTATTATCAACCTGAGGCGTATGTTGCTTCCTCTGATACTTATATAGAAAAAGATTTTTCCATCAACGATGAAATAGATAGGCTTCGACTGAGAGCTACTAGCTCATTAGTAGAAGAAAGGAGAGATGTAATTGTAGTTGCATCAGTAAGTTGTATATATGGAATAGGTCAGAAAAGTGATTTCAAAGATTTACTTTTTCCTATAAAAGTAGGGCAAAAGATAACGAGAAAAGAGTTGCTTTATAAATTGCAGGAATTGTATTTTGAAAGAAATGACTTCGATTTTAAGCGTGGTACATTCAGAGTTAGGGGAGATGTAATTGATTTGATTCCAGCATCGCAGGTTAAAGAAGGCATTAGAATTGAGCTTTTTGGTGATGAAATAGAAAATATCTTCTATATAGACACTACAACAGGTAAAGTAACGGGTAAAGAAGATTTAACAACAATTTATCCAGCGAAACTATTTGTAACTAATGAAAACCAATTAATAAAAGCGATGTCCGATATTAAAGATGAGCTTTATGAAAGATTGAAAGTATTGAGAGCTGAGGACAAATTAGTAGAAGCTCAGCGTTTAGAACAGCGAACATTATTTGACTTAGAAATGATGAAGGAGGTAGGGTATTGCTCGGGTATAGAGAATTATTCTATGCACATGGCTGGAAGAAATTTTGGTGATAAACCTACTTGTCTGATTGATTATTTTCCTGATGACTTCATAACGATAATTGATGAAAGTCACATAACTGTACCACAGATAAAAGCAATGTACAGTGGCGATAGGAAACGTAAAACAACTTTAGTTGAACATGGATTCAGATTACCTTCTGCTTTAGAAAATAGACCTTTGCAATTCGATGAGTTCAGAAGTACAACAAAGCAAACTATTTATGTGAGTGCGACTCCTTCCGATTATGAATTAGAACAATCAGAAGGGGTTTTCGTAGAACAGATAATACGACCGACTGGGCTATTAGATCCTCTGATTTCCGTCAGACCTATCGCAACTCAAATAGACGATTTGGTTGGAGAAATTAGACTAAGAATAATGAAAAATGAAAGAGTTTTAGTTACAACTCTGACGAAAAAAATGTCCGAAGACTTATCAGACTACTTATTCAATTTAGATATAAAAGTTGCATATATTCACTCAGATATTGATTCATTGGAACGAGTAGAAATTATCAGAGATTTCAGATTAGGAGAATATGATGTTTTAGTAGGTGTAAACTTACTTAGAGAAGGGTTAGATATGCCGGAAGTATCACTCGTTGCTATTCTCGATGCAGATAAAGAGGGATTCTTACGTTCAGCAAGTGCATTACTACAGACCGCAGGTAGAACTGCTCGTAATGTAAACGGTTTGGTAATACTTTATGCTGATAAGGTTACTAAAGCAATGAAAGTATTAATAGATGAGACTAACCGACGAAGAGAACTTCAGATGGCTTATAATGAGAAACACGGAATCGATCCTAAGACTATATATAAGTCATTGCAAGATATTTTAGAATCGACATCTGTAGCAGATGTTCAAAAAGCTAGAAAAGGAAGATTAGCAGCAAAAGAAGAATCTAGACAAGTTGCTGCCGAACCGACTATTGAGTACATGTCTGAGGACCAGAAAGAAGATTTATTAGATCAAATGTTCATAGAAATGAAAAAAGCTGCTTTGAATCTTGATTTTGAGAGAGCCGCAAATCTCAGAGATGAAATTGCAAGAATTAAAGCAGATGAATCAGTTAATTCTTGATAAATTTTGCTACTGAATAGTTGTTTTCAGTTTTCAATCGAACGAAATAAGCACCAGTTGATAGATTGTCTAAATTAATTCTATCAAATGATATTCCTTTTTCAGAATTTGATATTTCTGTTTTGAATATCATTTTACCCTCACTATCAAATAATTCATAGTGGTAGTATGATTCCGATGTAAACAGTTTTTCAATTATTAAGAGTGAAAAATTCTCAAAATAAGCATTTGTAATTCTGTTTGTAGATTCGATTGAGTAAATTATCTCTATACCATTAGTATCTTGGTTCGTCTTTGTAGTGTATATTCTTACTTTACCATCACCTTCTCTACCATCAGCCCAAACAGGTATTGCTTGACTATCTTGAAACAATAACATGTTGTATTCACCAATACCAAAGGAATTATTATTTCTTCCAACTTCCCTAAAATCAGTGGCAAAGGTTGTTAATTTCTTTGGTTCTGTGAATGAAGTTCCGCCATCATAAGAGAATTGGATTACATAATCCGTATTAATATCGTTTTCATCATCATCATTTCTATCATAATAGCTTACAGCAATTACACCTTCTCTATTAACAGCCAAACTCGGGTAGTATTGCGAAACTGGTTTGCTATTGTTCTCTCTGCTCAAAACTTTTGCCTTCTCCCATTTTTTTCCTCCATCTGTTGATTTTGAAAAGTAAATATCCATTTTCTTTCCCATATTTCTCGTAATGCCATTTGCATTCCATACCGCATATAAATTATTTTTATATCTACTGTTCGGATTATTGTCAGCAACAAGTAGCGGTGCAGGATAAAGTCTTCTGGAAGTAATTCCAACTATAGTATCTATTGTTCCACTTTGATTGAGAATTGAGCGTGGCATTATTAAACTGCTTACGTAACTCTTGTTTATAAAACTTTTTCCAGAATTTGTCGATTCTGCATGAATCAATAGCATTTCATTATTTCTATAAAGTTCCAGATACATCAAGTGTAGATTTTGTTTTTCATCCGTTGTAATTGTACTGAATTGTGTCAATGATGCTGATAAGTGATTATTAACTTTAACTGGTGGTTCGAATTCATCAGAACCTGCCGGTAATTTAGCAACATAGATTGATGTGCTTTGACCAGCACTATTTCCTTGTAAATAAGTGTAGGAAACAAACAAATCATTATTACTATTGACTGTTAACCATTGTTTGTCCGCCATTTTCAAGAAGTTTATATTGTTCGAATTTACAAAATGAGTGATATATGGGTTAATAGATTCATTCCAAGTTTCACCTCCATCGTCCGAAAATGCCCAGAGTAAAGCTGTGTGTATCTTATTATCGGGAGTCTGAAACAAATTCAACCAAGTTAGATATACTCTGCCGTTGTAATCGAAAGCAAGCACAGGATCGCCACCTCCTAATATTTTTACATTGTCGAATCCAATTGGATTCGTTTTGTAACTGCTGAGTTTCCACGTCTTACCGCCATCTTTAGTATAATAGATTGTGCAAAAAATAATGGGCAAATCACTATTGTCTATTTGAAAAATTGGAGAAATGACGATATTGTTGGAATCCATTGGATTGATGGCAGCATGAACTTCAGATTCTACTTCAAAATCTCGCAAGTCTGATAGCTTAGATTCATTAGTAGTCAATGTTTGATTATCAAATTTGTTACTTTTCTCACCTGTTGATTTTTGATTTACATTATTTCTAAACCAATAAGAAACAGAATCAGGGTGATATCTTAATTCTCTTTCAATCATATTTATTGGCTGCGATATAACCAAATCCGCAGTAAATACGTATAGAAAAGTAATAATTATAAATCGAATCATTAAGTTGTGTTATTTTTTGTATTAATTAATTAAACAAAATTATTATGACTAAGTTACAAAAATATATCATTTCTTTGTTCATGGCTTCCATATTGGTGGTTACAATATCCTCATGTAAAAGCCAAAAAGATAATTTTATTCACGTAATGCCCCATATTATTTATGAATTTTCTTTCAAGAATTCTGAAACAATAGAATTGTCTGATAGATTAACTGAATTCTTGGATTATGTAGTAGTAGAAATGCAGAATAATAAAGATTATATATTAATTATTACTGGTCATTCAGATAACACTGCTGACACTGAAACTAACTTGAAAAGAGCTATTGGAAGGGCAAATAATGTGGCTGAATATGTTAAGAAAAAAGGAATAAGCTCAGATAGATTGAAAATTTACAATAAAGGTGCATCAGAACCTATTTCTAATCAAAATGATGATAATAGTTTAGCTCTTAACAGAAGAGTTGAAATTAAAATGACTCTTTAGTCTTTGTAATAAAACTCGAAGTACTTTCTTAATGACTTTGCCGTCAAAGACTCATTATTCTTAGCTACCTCTTCTGGAGTCCCCGTAACTACAACATCCCCACCCAAATATCCTGCTCCTGGACCTAAATCAATTATATGATCAGCAGCAGCAATTAGTTCTGTGTTATGTTCGATAATTATTACAGAGTGACCATCGTCAAGAAGTTTACCAAAACAAGTCATAAGCTTTGATATATCATGTAGATGCAATCCAGTTGTTGGTTCATCAAAAATAAACATAGTCTTCAAATTTGACTTGGTTTCTAAGTGACCAGCTAGTTTTATTCTTTGAGCCTCTCCTCCCGATAACTCAGTAGATGCCTGACCTAGTTTTATGTAATCTAAACCAACATCCTCTAGAATTTGAAGTTTAGATTCTATTTGTTTATTGTCTTTGAAGAATTCTTTAGCTTCCGAAACAGTCATTTCAAGTACATCAACTATTGATTTACCTTTATATTCTAAGTTCCTAATCTCGCGTTTGTATCTTGTTCCGTTGCATGCTTCACACTCTAATCTAACATCAGGTAAGAATTGCATATCCTCAATTATATAACCTTGACCATCGCACGTATCACATCTCCCACCAGCTACATTGAATGAGAAATAACCTGGTTTCCAACCTAATTGTTTAGCTTCTTGCAATCCAGAATATAAATCCCTTATATGGTCAAATACCTTTGTATAAGTTGCTGGTGTTGAACGTGACGATTTACCGATTGCAGATTGATCTACTAATTCTATATTGTCCACATGCTCAACCCCTATTATAGATTGATATTTACCTATTTTATCTTTATATCCTCCTCTGAATCTTTTTACTCCTGCAAAGAGAATATCGTGAACTAAAGTACTTTTCCCAGAGCCAGAAACTCCTGTAATGAGTACTAATTTGTTAAGTGGAAATTCCACCTCATCCATTTTCAGATTATTTTCTTTTGGTTTTATTATTTTGAGAGATTTACCATTTCCTTCTCTCTTTGTACTACTGATTTCTATTTTTTTCAGACCTTTCATATAGTCAGAAGTAAGAGTATTTCCTTTTGTAAGTAATTCCTTAACAGTACCATGAAATACTACTTCACCGCCTTTTTCACCAGCACCAGGCCCCATATCTATCACATTATCCGCAGCTGCTATTACTTCTGGGTCGTGCTCTACTACAACAATAGTATTCCCTAGGTCACGGAGCTTATAAAGAATATTTATTAATCGCTTAGTATCAGTAGAGTGTAATCCAATAGATGGTTCATCTAATACGTAAAGAGTACCAACCAAAGAAGATCCAAGTGCCGTAGAAAGACTTATCCTTTGTGCTTCACCGCCCGAAAGAGTATGTGATAATCTAGCTAAAGTCAAGTAACCTAACCCTATATCGACTAATAATTGTAATCGCCAAATTATCTCTTCATTTACTTGACCTACTACTTGCTTCTCATATTCATTCAACTCTAAACTTGAAATAAAATCTTTTAATTTCCACAATGGCAAGTTAATCAGCTCCGGTATATTCTTACCATTTATAAATACTTGTCTTGCACTTGTGCGTAAACGTGATCCGCCACATGCTTTACATGTTGTGTATCCTCTGTATCTACTTAACATAACTCTATTCTGCACTTTATAGAGCTTCTCTTCTATTTTTTTAAAAAACCCATCTATTCCTATATATTTACCAGCACCTTCCCATAATAGTTGATACTTGTCATCGGTGAGCATAGCTACTGGGGCTGCAGTATCTATTTCGTATTTATTTGCAATATCTAGTAAATCATCCAAGTGGCTACTATGTGTATCACCTTTGAATGCTGCAATTGCACCTTTTTCGATAGATAATGATCTGTCTGGTATTACAAGATTTTCGTCTATTTCTATAGTTCTACCAAACCCTTGACATTTATAACATGCTCCTTGAGGATTGTTAAATGAGAATAACTTAGGATCCGGCTCACCGTACTCAATACCTGACTCTGGGTCTTCGTAGTGATTACTATATCTATAGACTTTGTTATTACTTATTTCTACTAATCTAATTCTACCATTACCAATCGAAAATGCCTTTTCCATCGAATCTATTAATCGAGTCTTGTTTTCCTCGTCTGTTCTGTAAATAAGTCTATCTACTAAAAGAGTATATTTCTCTGAATCGAAATCTGATGGTATTCCATCTGACTCTAAATCAATCAATTGATTTTCTGAGTCGAGTAACCTATAATATCCATTTTCAATATACTTAGATAAATCATCAGTAGTTAAAGAGTCGTCAAACTCCGCTGATAATAGTAGCTTAGCACCTTCATCTAACTTCTCTAAACTTTCGAAAACTGTTTCTGCAGTATCTTTTCTTACCAAATTCCCAGTAATCCGGTCATAAGTCTTACCTATACGTCCATATAGCAATCTCAAATAATCATAAATCTCAGTCGAGGTACCAACTGTCGAACGAGGATTCTTATTCGGTTTGTGTTGCTCTATCGCTATTGCGGGAGGTAAACCATCTATCAAATCCACATCGGGCTTAGTCATTCTTTCCAAAAACTGTCTTGCATACGAAGACAAAGATTCCACAAATCTACGTTGACCTTCAGCATAAAGAGTGTCAAAAGCAAGTGATGATTTCCCAGAACCAGAAAGTCCTGTTATAACTGTCAACTTCTTTCTCGGTATTTCGATGTCAATGTTCTTTAAGTTATGCAGAGCAGCATTCTTAATGATTATAGTCTTTTGCTTGTTTTTAGTTTTGGGCATATACTTACTTGAATAGGGGAAAGATAAAATTGTAAAGATGGATAAATGGTCAATTTATTTTGCTACAAAGTAACGAAGAAAATGAAAATAATACATATATTTTGCAATTCTTTGAGACGTTTTACCAATTCATGTGTCTATATAAATATGAAGACTACAAAAACCATAATACTTTTTTTCTTTTTGTCACTATCGCTCCAAGCTCAATGGCAGAAAACTGAATATGGCTTTGTGTCAAAAGATCCGGTACTAGGGAATCTAAGGTGGGTACCTAACGAAAATGCTATTATCTCTTCTTATAAAGGAGAGTACTCAAAAATGGATTTGAGTATAGGAGAGATTGTCAAGTCAGCAAATGTAATAGAACTCGATTCGGTTTATGTACATATATCGAATGATTTAACTAAGTCAATCAGTATCAAATCTCATGTTCTTTTCAAACATCCTAAAGTATATCTAGTTTTTGACTTCAATAGTATTGAACTAGGGGGAGCTAATGATTCTTGGAAAGATTCTATATTGATTTTAGATGAATTACACTACACTTTGTCATCTTACGAGGCAAGTCTTGTGAGTTTGAATGATTCTGTAGTTGCAATAAGTATAAACTATAAATATGGTGCTGGTCAAGAATATTGGAGAGATATTACTTTTAGGGTCATGACAACTTAAGCGGATTATTTCTCAAATTATTTAGTAATAGTTTATACAAATCATCATTTCTATAATTGTATCTAAATTCAGTTTCTTTTAAATGAAGGTAGAAAGTATTCTTATGCATACCTTTAAACTTTGTTAGTCTTGTTTTAGCATAACCCCAGAAACCTTCTATTCCATTAATATGTGAGTTACCACGTACAAATTCATTCTTACCGTGATCAAGTCTGTAATGTCTTTTATAACCCAAATCAACAAGTCCGTTATAACCTCTCCAATTGTCAGAATGTATTATGCTTTCTAACTCAACTT
>JAGQWJ010000059.1 GCA_020437395.1 Ignavibacteriota bacterium
TAAATTTATTCATATCATGGGCTAAATGTGCTCTTAATCTTATGGTTAGGTAATAACTAAACCCTATATAGGTATCTAATTCTGGCATTTCATAATCGAAATTATAACCAGCTCCAACACCATAGAAATAATAGACTAAGTTAGGTATATAATCTATATTATATAGTCCTGCACCAAGTTTTGAGAGTCCGTTACCATTGATAATATCTGTATAAATCTCATATCTATAAATCCCTAAAGCGATATAACTTGCATTAGTATCTCTAACTACGGCTTCATCTGATTGAGTTTCCGAAGGAATCGAATTCTCTGCTTGAGCTAGAACTACTATGCTACATAGTATAAAGAGAATGATAAATTTTAAAGCTTTCTTCAATTTTCTTTCTGTTATTAGTCAAATATTCAAAACAATACGTCTTAGAATTAGAAGTTAAGGCTTTCTTATATTAGCTACAAATACAAATATTCATTAATAATTCTTATCTTTGTATCTTGTAAATCGACACAGAAAACAATGCTTCAAGTAGTTCAATATCAAAAATCTGGGGAAGTACGAACAGAAGAAATGCCCTCCCCACAGTGCCCTGCTAATGGGGTTTTAGTAGAGGTTCATAGCTCCCTAATCAGTGCAGGTACAGAGAAAACATCAGTTGACAATGGTCAAGGTAGTTTATTAGCCCGTGCTAAAAAGCAACCTGATCAAGTAAAAGTAGTCTTAGACGCTGTTAAAAGCTATGGACTAAAAGAAACTGCTCGACGAGTTAGCGCTAAACTTAATTCATTCAAATTACTCGGTTATTCCGCTTCGGGTGTAGTTATCGAATCTAAATGCGACGAATTCAAACCTGGCGATAGAGTAGCGGCAGCGGGAGCTGGTATTGCTAATCATGCCGAGATAATTGCCGTTCCTAAGAACTTAGTAGTGAAGATTGCTGATAGCGTCAGTTTCGAAGATGCTGCATACACTACGGTTGGTGCAATTGCTATGCAAGGATTTCGCCAAGCTGAACCTAGTTTGGGCGAAAATGTAGTCGTCGTGGGATTAGGATTACTCGGACTAATAACAGTGCAGTTTTTAAAAGCTGCCGGGTGTAATGTAATTGGAATGGACATAGACGAAAGAGCTATGGAGCTCGGTATGAAATTCGGATGCGATTCGGTACTGAAAAGCTCATCAGAAAATGTACAGAAAGTAATAGCCAGAAGCAACGGTGAAGGAGCCGATTCGACTATAATTACAGCTTCTACTTCGAGTAGTGCACCACTTCAAATGGCGATGGAAATGACTCGCAAAAAGGGTAAAGTAGTCATAGTCGGTGCTATTGGTATGGATATGAAGCGCCACCCATTCTACAAAAAAGAAATAGATCTGCGTATATCTTCGAGCTATGGCCCGGGTAGATACGACGCTTTTTATGAGGAAGATGGTCACGACTATCCTTATGCCTTCGTTCGTTGGACTGAAAACAGGAATATGCAGGCTTTCGTAGAGCTTATAGAAAAAGGCAGAATAGATGTGGAGAGTATGACCTCTCATGCGTTTGATGTACAGGAAGCTAGCAAGGCTTATGATATGATAAGTTCGTCTTCTGCTCCATATTTGGGTATTCTAATAAACTACCCGAAACGAGATGGAAAGCGAACAACGTTTGTAAAAACAGGAGCAGTAACTAGAGAATCTGAGGTGAAAATTGGTTTTATCGGAGCTGGTCAATTTGCTCAAAATTACCTTCTGCCACCATTAACTAAGCAAGGAGTCACTTTCGTCTCAGTCGCTAATAATAGTTCTGCAAGTTCGAAAACCGTTGCGACTAATTTTGGCTTTGCTAAAGCTGGGGCTGACCCAAAAGAGTTAATCAAAGACAAAGATATTAATACAGTATTCATAGCCTCGTGGCACAATACACATGCAGAATTTGTGCAAGAAAGTATAAAAAACAACAAACATGTTTATGTAGAGAAACCTTTGGCTCTCAATCATGAAGAACTAGATAAAATAATAGAAGAGAGTGCAAACTCAGATAAACAATTGATGGTGGGATTCAATAGAAGATTTTCTAAATCATTCACTACCATAAAATCTGAATTGTCAGGACGCAAAGAGCCAATGATAGTTAAGTACAGAGTAAATGCTGGACATATACCAGCAGACCATTGGACTCAGAGAAGTGAGGGTGGCGGAAGAATAATCGGTGAAGCCTGTCACTTCATAGATACAATGGTTTTTTTAACTGGCAGCATGCCAATCAGAGTTTATGCCGAATCACTTTCGGGTAATTCGGAAGCTAAGCTGAACGAAGACAATGTAGCTGCTACTATCAAGTTCCAAGATGGTTCGGTAGGGGTGCTTGAGTATTTTTCAAATGGTGACGGAAGTTTGGGCAAGGAGTACTGCGAAGTATTTTGCGAGAACTCTGTTTACGTTATGGATAATTTCAACACTGTTAGAGTCCACAAAGGAAAAAAAGAAAAGTCTATCAAGATGGACTGTGAGAAAGGTATCAAAAAAGAAATGGAATTATTTGTAAATTCAATTAAAGTTGGAAAATCATTAATCCCAAAAGAAGAATTATTTGCTGTTACAAAGTGTACTTTTGCTATTTTAGAATCTTTAAAAGTGTCGCAATCAATAACAATATCATAAATGAAAAAACTAATACTAATATTTATACTTTTTAGCTTCAGCTTTGCGTTTGCTCAGATAGATACAACGCAAAGGTACGAAACAAGCAGTATGAACCGAAAGACAATTGACCTTTCTGGTAAATGGAAACAATCTTATGACGATGGCGAAAGTTGGGAATCTAAACATATACCATCTACTAGCTATAAGAATAAGACTATAATTTACAAAAAGACCATAAAGCTTACAAAATCAGATTTGAACGATAGGACATACCATCTAGAATTAGACGGTATATCTGACAATGGAGAGTTTTATATCAACAACCACTTCTTAGGTAGTTACTTTGGTGGAATGACTCAATTTTGGGTAGATTTGCCCGAAAAATCAATGAAAGTGGGGGACAATGAGTTAAAAATTATTATTAATCCCGCTGAGGGCTATGCTAGACAAATCCAACAACTACCAATGCACACCAGTAAGTCTGCAACTGGGATGATAAGAAAAATTAAGTTAGTTAGCACTGCCAACGTATGGGTAAGCAATATAAGATCCTCTTACAAATTGTCCGAAGATAATTCCAACGCTGCTCTGAGAATAAATGGAGCTATTTCAACTGGTCAATTATCTTCACTCAAAGGCGACATAACTGTAAAGACTTATTTGAAAAGTAAAGAAGGGCAATTTGAAATCGGTACTTCGAGCTTTAAAGTAAGTAATTCTAGAATATATGAGTTTGAAGCAAAGGGAATGGTTAACAATCCAAAATTGTGGTCCCCAGATGAACCAAATCTCTATAGTTTAGTCGTTAGAGTAATTAAAAACGGTAAAGTAATAGACCAAAATGAAGTATCTATAGGTTTTAAGGAAGTAGCAATTCTTAGCTCCGAGAATGGAAATAAATTTCTTTTAAATGACAACCCGATAAGTATTAAATCAGTAAACTATGTGGTTGATATAGAAGGTCAAGGACAATCATTATCTAATTCACAATACGAAAGGGACATTAAAGATATAAAAAAGCTAGGTGCAAATGCAATTAGAGTAAAATTCGGTCTTCCACATCCCTATTTGATTGAGCTTTGTGATAAATATGGACTATTCGTCCTTTATGAGTTTCCAGTCTATAATACCCCTTCATCGATATTAAACTCTGACGCTATAAAAGTAAGAGTAAAAAATATTGCGGATAGAATCTTAACAACAATCGATAATTCACCTTCTATTTTCAGCTATGGTCTTTATTCTTACTCTTCGGAAGGAAAAAATCAAACAAAAAGCTACACAGAAGAGATTTTATCAATCGTAAACAAATACACAAATAATCTAGTACATAAGACCATATATTCTGGCTCCGAATATCCCAACATAAAAGGATTTGACTTTCTTATCTATAGTTTTAAGCATAAGACTTTTGATTTCAATAGTCAATTGGGCAGATTAAAAGAACTCCAACAAAATTCAGGTAGTTTACCAATTATTTGTGAATTAGGTACAACTGTTCAGAAGAATAATAAGAATGGATACGCTGATAAATTGTCGTTAGAATTTCAGGCATATTATCTTCTTAACTCATATTCAGTTTTTAAGACAGCAAATCCGGCAGGTTATACGTTCGACACTTACAACGATTATCTTTTGCAACAGCCAATAATGATTAATAATAGCGAAAACAAATATGTATATACTTCTGGGTTAGTAGATAGAGAAAGGAACGAAAGAGCTGCTTTCAAGGCCGTAAAATCGATTTTCAATAATGAAAAAGAGCCATTGTTAACTGCTGGTAGCGACCCTTCAGGAGATCAAACAATAGTGTTTATAATAACGGGAATTGTGTTTGGACTAATATTTTTAATGATGATTAATAGGTTCAAAAGATTCAGAGAGTATTTTTTCCGTTCTATACTCAGACCATATAACTTTTATGCTGACATTAGGGATCAAAGGTTAATATCAACTATTCAAACTAGCATATTGGCTTTATTAGTTTCGGTTTCAACAGCTTCATTCGTCGCAGCCACTTTTTATTATTTAAGATTCAACGATACACTAGAATACTTTTTGAATTTAGTTGTTCCAATAGAAATAATTAAAGAAAATCTATTTACAATGGTTTGGACTCCAGCATTGTTAATTGTGATAATGGCACTGATAATTGCACTATATATATTACTTTTAGCAGCAATGCTCCGAGTAGCAGCATTTGTTCTTTCAGTCAGACTATTTTTCAAAGATGCCTTTACAATAGCAACTTGGGCTTTAATCCCTACTTTGTTGTTGTTGCCAGTATCTGCTTTTATGATAAAAATATTCGAGCAAATGGAAAACGGTTATTTATTGATATTCATAATTTTAGTTTTAGTAAAAATTTGGTCGGCGTTCAGATTGTTCAAATCGTCTGCTGTAGTTTTCGACAAACCAAAAGGAAAAGTGTATCTGGTTGAATCAGTAATAATACTTGTATTATTAGGTATTCCACTGCTTATTATGCAGTTAGATAGATCAATAGTTGATTATGTACTTTATATTTATTCGGTGATGGTATGAGTAAAGCCCTTTATGACATAGATTTAGATGGATTAGAATTAGTGCGTAAAGGTAAGGTTCGCCAAGTCTATGACATAGGTAGTTCAATATTAATAGTTGCGACAGATCGGATTTCTGCATTCGATGTTATTATGAATGAAGCTATACCAGACAAAGGCAATATACTAAATCAGATTTCTACCTATTGGTTGAACAATACAAATCATATTATTGATAATCATCTGATATCAAGTGATTTCGCTGATTTTCCTTCTTCACTTTCAAGCTATGAAAGTATTCTAAGCAAACGAAGTATGGTAGTCAAAAAAGCAAAACCACTACCAGTAGAGTTCATTGTAAGGGGTTATGTTGCTGGGTCGGGATGGAAATCGTACCAAGAAAATGGCACTATTTGTGGCATCGATATTCCGAAGGGATTGAAAAAGTATGAACAATTACCCAATCCAATATTCACTCCTTCTACAAAAGCAGATGAAGGACACGATGAGAATATAACCTACGAAGAATGTTGTAAAATCTTAGGTCAGCAAACAACTGATCGATTAAGAGATGTATCGTTAGCGCTTTACAATTTTGGTAGATCTAAATTGGCAAAATCTGGTATTTTATTAGCAGATACGAAATTTGAATTCGGTACTCTCGATTCAGGAGAAATTATTCTAATAGATGAAGCATTAACACCTGATTCTTCACGTCTGTGGTTAGCAGAAACTTATATTCCAGGTGAAGAACCCGAAAACTACGACAAACAAATACTTAGAGACTATTTAGAAACTTTGAACTGGGACAAAAATCCTCCGGCACCACCTTTGCCAACTGAAGTAATAGATAAGATAAGAGCTAAGTACGAAGAAGCTTATAGTAAGATTACTGGAAATAAGTACGTTGGATAACACTTTAGATTTCAAATTATCAGAAACCAAAGTAGAAAATTTCGATTGGGCTACTTTTTTTACTGTAATTATGCTAACATTAATGGGTTTATTGTCTATTTATTCGGCAACCGTTACTTTTGCGGAAGATTTTTTTGGCAAACAAGTATTATCGGCACTGATTGGTGTGGGAGTATTATTTACAGTTGCATTTTTTCCTCACAAAAAGTTAAAAACACTATCATATTGGATTTATGGTTTATCAATTGTACTTTTAGTAGCGGTACTATTCATAGGCGTTAGGATCAACGGAACAATGGGTTGGATAAGAGTAGGAGGTTTCAATATGCAACCCGCCGAAATTGCAAAACTAGGGCTATTATTAGCACTTTCAAATTTTCTTTCGCAAAAAGGAAAAAGCATAAGCAAAATAAACATACTAGGTAAGTCTATTTTGTTTTTGTTGCCATTGCTAATACTAATAATGCTACAACCCGATATTGGTTCTGCTTCTGTACTAATCGCCCTTTTCTTAGGGATATTGTTTTGGACTGGTTTTAATTCTATTATTCTCTTGGTAGTCATAGTCTCACCTTTTATACTTGTGGCATCTCTAAGTGGTTCTTACTTCTATTTAATAAGTGCTGGAGTGTTCTCTGTAGCAGTACTTATTTTAAAAAGTAGATTACCCTTGAAGTTGTTAGCAATAGCTGTTCTATTCACAGTAGGGCTCTCAGGTCCGATTGTCTATAAAAGTTTAGCTCCTCATCAACAATCTAGAATAGATAGTTTCCTCGATCCGGAGAGTGACCCTCGGGGAAGTGGTTACAATGTTATGCAATCAAAGTTAGCTGTTGGTAGTGGCGGAATAACTGGTAAAGGATTCCAACAAGGTACGCTTACTCAGTTACGCTACATACCTGAACAATGGACTGATTTTATCTATTCTGTACCTACTGAAGAGTTCGGTTTTCTTGGTGGAGCAGGAATAATTTTTCTTTTTGGAGTTCTTATATTAAGATCAGTAAAGTTGGCTGTTGAAAATGACAATCCATTCTTTAAAATTTTATGTTTTGGGGTTGGGGTTATTTTTCTCTACCATATTTTAATCAATATAGGAATGGTAATAGGAATGATGCCAGTAATGGGGATACCTTTGCCATTTATGAGCTATGGCGGTACTTCTTTACTTTTCAATATGACCTTAGCTGGCTTATTGTTGAATGCGAATAGGACACAGAAAATGTTATGAAAATAGCTGTTTCCATAGGTGACCTCAACGGAATTGGTCTTGAATGTTTTGCAAAAGCATTGTATAAACTAGATATACCTAATATCAATCCTAGTTTCATACTCTTTGGTCCACATAGGTTGATTATAAACTATCTCGATGAATTAGATATAAATTTTGAAGAAATTGAAAAAGGGATTAGAATAAATAATTATACTGTTGAAATTGTCAACAGGAACATAGATAGTTCTGTAGAATTTGGTCACATAACAGCAAGTGCAGGCGAGGTAGCGGCACACAGTATCCATGATGCTGTTGATTTTATAAAGGTTGGAAATGCTGATATTTTGCTTACATTACCAATAAACAAAAAAGCTATATCCCTTTCTGGATTCAATTTTCCAGGACATACCGAGATGCTAGGTGAGTCTTTTGCCTCAGATCCACTAATGATCTTATTCACAGAAAAGTTGAGAGTTGCTTTAATTACGGTGCATGAGCCACTCAGAAAGGTTCATGAAATACTAAAACCTCGATTAATAGAGAAAAAATATACTTCTTTTGCTAACTCATTAAGAAATGATTTTGGTATCCGAAAGCCAAAAATTGCTATATTAGGATTGAACCCTCACGCTGGTGAACAAGGCAATATCGGACATGAAGAAGTATCTTATATCAACGATACTATTGAAAAATTAAACATACGTTATAAGGATGCCCTCGCCTCAGGGCCATATCCAGCAGATGGTTTCTTCGGCTTTGGTCATTACAAACATCATGACGGAATACTTGCAATGTATCATGACCAAGGATTGATTCCCTTGAAATTATTAGCGAATGGTGGAGGCGTGAATTTTACAGCAAATTTACCTATCATCAGAGTTTCTCCAGATCACGGAACTGCTTACGAAATTGCGGGTAAGAATAAAGCTGATGAACAAAGTACATTTGAATCCATTACAGCAGCAATAAGAATACTTAAAAATAGAAGTTAGTTTATTATTAAAAATTAATTTACTATCTTTGTTTAGGATAAAAAGAGGTTTTTATGAGTAATAATAATTCCATATTTCAAGATTCGACTATACTAATAGTAGATGATATTCCAGAAAATCTGCAAATACTTGGAAATACATTCGCACCGCTTGAAGCCAATATTATAATTGCTCAAGACGGCGAAACAGCAATTAGTAACGCGAGAGAAGAAATTCCTGATATTATTTTACTAGATATAGCAATGCCTGGGACGAATGGTTTTGATGTATGTCGAGCTTTAAAAGACGAACCATCAACTAAGGATATTCCAATAGTGTTTGTAACTGCTAAAACTAGTTCAGATGATTTAAAGAAAGGTTTTGAAATGGGTGCCGTTGACTATGTAACTAAACCCTTCAACCCTTCTGAGCTTACAATGCGAGTCTCTAATCATCTTGAATTGTCTAAGTCGAAAAAAAGATTGGAAAAACTATTAGATGATAAAAACAAATTCATCACATTAGTAGCACATGACATAAAAAGCCCTTTGTCCGGAGTTAAATCACTAATGGGCATATTAGTTGATGAATATGACACATTGGATGAAGCTGAAAGAAAGGAAATTGTTGAATCACTTTATGAGTCAATAGAGAGTCAATATAGCTTTGTTGACGATTTGTTAAAGTGGGGTCAACTTCAACTTAACCGAGTTGAGCTGGACAAAGAATCAATCTCTACGGATCAATTAATTTCAGCAATAATCAATGTTCAAAAACTGAACGCTGCTAATAAATCAATCAGTTTAGATGCAAATATTAAAACAGAAGCTAAGTTATTCGCAGATGCAACACACGTTGAAAACGTAGTATCAAATTTAGTTTCTAACGCTATTAAATTTTCACCCAAAGATAGTCACATCACCATTTCGGCTGATAGCAACGGTGAGATGATTGTGATTAGTGTAAAAGATAATGGTGTCGGAATGAGTGACTCTGACAAAAATAAACTATTCAAAAAGAATATAATACATACTACTCCCGGTACAAACAATGAAAAGGGTACAGGCCTTGGGTTACTACTTACCAAAGAGATGGTAGAAAAAAATGGTGGTCGAATCTGGTTCGAAAGTGAATTAGGGAAAGGCACTACATTTTTCGTATCGTTCCCTGCGGAATAATTTTCGTAACTTCGAAAATGAATTATAAGCATTTTATATTTTTATCAGTAGTAGTTCTGATGATGTCTATCGTAAGATGGAACAGGCAAGATTTGGTAATACGCCAATATGTTGGCGCTGATGATAAGAAGCTAGGTGAAAAGCTTGGCTATGATGTAGAGATGAGCTTAGATTCTTACACCTATGTTCAGTACGTGAACTACTACAATGGCGAAGAGGTAGAAAGTGAAGTCACTAAGCCATATTCGTTCAGATTCTTTATTCCATTAATTGCTTCTTTGCTACCATTCGATTCCTTTACCTCGCTAAATATTGTTTGTCTTTCAACCGAGATTTTAGGTTTACTTTTCTTGATGAAAGTCTTAGCATTAATAGGATTCAAACCAAGAACTATATTTATTACTTCATTTCTGTACTCATTCTCATTCCCTGTCTTCTATTACGGGGTTGTTGGCCTGCTCGATGCACCAGCTATTTTCCTTATCATTTTAGGTGTTTACTTGACTATAAGAAAACAGCTAATTCTTCTATTACTAACGATGATAATTGCAACTATGGTAAATGAAAAAGTAGTATTGGTACTCCCATTTTATTTCTTTTTCAATATCAAAGAAATTGGATTCAAAAAGAGTTTTATGAACTCGGTAATCATATTTGTAGCGTTTGTAGCAGTGTCTTTGATTGTAAGAGCTAACACTATAAATGCAGATAGTAGTTTTATGTGGACTGTAAGTACTTCATCATTGATTGATAATCTAACTCGAATACGTACATATATTAGCTTGGCTTTGACAGGTGGTATTCCTTTGCTAATTCTTGTTCTTACTTATAGGAGAATTGACTTTAAACAATCGCATGTTTTTGGATTCGTAATGGGAACGATTTTCGTAGGCCTAATGATAGTGTACTCACTAACAGCAGCATATACAGATGGTCGGTTCGCTTGGTATCTATACCCTTTCATCTTACCTTTATGTGCTTATGGTATTGAGAGAAAGTAATTAGGTTTCAATCATTTACAATGTTGATATAATCATCTTTAGTAATTTGGAAGTATCTACCACTAATTATTGGGAGACTCCCAGAAAGATAATTCCCAGATGTTATATAATCTAGTATTGGTAGAACATCGTTGTAAGATTTTAACGCGATGATTTCTTCATCGTATGCATATTGGACAGCATCATAATAGCTATGACCACCAACCCAAGATTTGACAAAATTTATTGGTGCGAATATAGTCAGATAATTATTTTCGATAGTACCATTGCAACCAGCTACTCCGATGTTTGTCCAATTGTCTAATGCTTTTGCACTTTTGCAATTAGTCTGATATAAAACCCTGACTTTTATATTTTTTTGACTTAATGTTTCAGTAAATTCATTGATAGGTACTGATTCATTCACGAATTGAATATTTGTAGATGTGCCATGTAAACTAAAGACCAAGTCAATATTATATTCTTCCTTGCTAAGTAACTCCAACTGTTGTATTAAGTATTCGGCATTAGCGTTCTGGTCTGTGAGGGCTATAGTTTTTAGATAGTAATCTTGGGCTACTTTATTTATTTCTGCTATTTGCCATGGTTCACCATATTGATCTAAAATCTGATTCAAATCCTTGTTAAGTAGGGAATCAATAGGTACTTCAAAAACTTCTGAGAATATCTGCCTAGTCTCACTGGGATACGAATTGAATGCAATATCTTCTATCTGTTGGTTAGCTCTGTCGCTATTCTCTACCACCATAACTAGGGCTGCTTCCCCTTCAGAAACATATTCAGAAGATTCTGGATTTTGTGTGGAATTATCTTCACAACTAAAAACTAGAAATGAGAGAAATAGAATTGGAATTAGTTTTTTCATAA
>JAGQWJ010000005.1 GCA_020437395.1 Ignavibacteriota bacterium
CATAAATGGCTCCACTTTGTTCTGCACCTAACAAATTTCCTGCACCTCTTATTTCCATATCTCTTAACGATAAGTTGAACCCACTCCCTAAATCAGTAAATTCCTCTATTGCTTTTAATCTTTTTATCGCTGTTTCATTTAGTTTTTTTGATTTTGGTATGGCCAAATAACAATATGCTTGTAAATTCCCTCGCCCGACTCTTCCTCTTAGTTGATATAGCTCTGCTAAACCAAAATTATGAGCATTATTAATAATCATTGTATTAGCATTAGGAATATCAAGACCAGATTCAACTATTTTTGTTGTTAACAATACATCAGATTTACCCGCTATGAAGTCCTGCATTATTCTTTCTAATTCATTAGACTTCATTTGCCCATGAGCTATGCTGAATCTTACACTTGGCAATAGCATCTTTAATTTTGAAAAAATATCTTCTAAATCCTGAACAGTGTCATTTACAAAAAATACTTGACCTTCCCTTTTAATTTCTTCATCTATGACATCTGTAACTTCATCTAAATCCCACTCTAATATTTCGGTTTGTACCGGTAATCTATTTCTAGGTGGTGTCTCTATTATACTTAAGTCTCTTGCTCCCATCAATGAAAAATTCAAGGTTCGAGGAATTGGTGTAGCTGTTAAGGTTAAAGTATCTAATGTCTGTCGAATATTTCTTAATTTTTCTTTTGCACTAACACCAAACCTTTGTTCTTCGTCTATTACTAAGAGTCCCAAATCTTTAAATTCTATATCTTTACTTAATATTCTGTGAGTTCCAATAAGAATATCAACTTTTCCATCTCTCAGATTTTCTAAAATTTTTGTTTGTTCTTTTTTTGTTTTAAATCTTGAAAGTACTTCAACTTTTATTGGGTACTTATTCATTCTATCTTTGAACGACATATAATGCTGTTGTGCTAAGATAGTAGTCGGAACCAATATAGCAACTTGTTTACCTGATTGTACTGCTTTAAAAGCAGCTCTTATAGCAACTTCTGTTTTACCGAAACCTACATCACCGCATACTAATCGGTCCATAGGATTTTCAGATTCCATGTCTGCTTTGATTTCATTAGTTGCTTTAAGTTGATCTGGTGTATCTTCATAAATAAATGATGCTTCAAATTCTTTTTGCCATGTGTTGTCTGAATCGAAAACAAAACCTTTTTGTAACTTCCTTTTAGCATATAAAGCAATTAAATTTCTTGAAATATCTTTTACTTTTTTCTTTATTCTAGCTTTTTTTCGTACCCATTCAGTACTACCTAGCTTACTTAATTTCGGAATCTCTCCTTCACTCGCAGAATACTTGTGTATCTTTTTTATATAATTGAGGTTTACATATAGTTTGTCACCACCATGAAATGCCAACTGAATACAATCTTGTTTACTTCCCCCTATTTCAACTGTTCTAAAACCTTCAAAACGTCCTACACCTTTATCATCGTGAATAACTAAATCGCCTATATTCAGCTGCTTAAGTTCGTCAATTGAGAATTTTGTATTTTCATTAGATCTTGAAGTTACATTTCGATGACGATTAAAAAGTTGATGCTCAGTATAAATACTTACATTAGAATCAATTACGTTAAATCCTTGAGAAACTGTTTTATCAAGCCATTGAATATTATTAATTGTTTGTTCTGGGCTCGCATAATTTGCGTTATCATCTAATGTAAGTGCATCATTTATAAGTTCTTTAATTCTTGCTAAATGAATTTTACCATCAGCACAAATAATTAATTTGTCTCCTTTGATAGTCTGTTCTTGCAAGTAAAGAGTAAATTGCTTTATTGAAGAATTGAAACTAAGTTGTTCTTTTATATTAACTTTAATATCACAATCACCGAGTTTATTAATACTTAGTGTAGTGAATTTCTCTGGGATATTTAACTCGTAATCTTTTTCTTTACTACTTTCTGTACCTATCTGAATTAATATTGCATTATCAGGAATATAGTTAAACAAATCACTATTCCTTTCTGTATTCATTGAGTGAAAGACTTTAGAAATGAAATCTATTTTGTTGTACTCTTTGACACTACGTTGTGTTGAAACAATGAACTCTCTGATAGAATCTATTTCATTACCCCAGAATTCGATTCTAATAGGATTATTGAATGATATTGGATAAATATCTAGTATTCCACCCCTTACAGCAAATTGACCTTGTTTTGAAACATAATCTACTCTTTCGAATCCATTGTAAGCGAGTTGTTTTTTTAACTCTTCAAAATCTTTATTTTCTCCTTTTGAGAGAGTTAGTTTGCTTTCAGTTATGTTTGATTTATCAGGTATTTTTATATTGAATACTGAGCTTGTGCATAGTGCTATAAATTTCTCATTTTCAAATTTTCCTAGTGCGTCTATTAGCTCACCATAATGAGATTCTGATTCATCTTTAATTCCGTGGTGAGGTTTTTCAATTAAATTTGAAACATAGTTATTTTGAAAGAAATTTTCAAAGTCAAACTTAATATCTTCTAAAAGTAATGAGTCATTGGAAATCAATACAACAGGACTGTCAATCTTTCGTTGTAAATACGTTATAAATAATGATATTGATGATCCATTAAGATATTTAATACTACTATGCTTCTGACCATTTTGAATAATTGATATGAGTTTATTGAATGGTTCAATATTGTTTAATAATATATCTAAATTGTTATTACTACTCATATACAACTATATAATCTTCAAAAATATTCTTAAAATGAAAAAGTTTCTCATCTTGTACTTTTAATTTGTAATATGAACCATAGTCATTATCTGTTTGACTTATTATATCTGTAAGTAAGTATAATTTCTGTACTAACTCCGCATGCTCATAAGGCAAAAATATATCAAAATTATTGCTTGACCTGTCGTACAAATCCTGAAATTTATTCAGCAAAGCATTGATATTCATATTCTTATGAGCACTGACAAATATACTGTTCGGATATTTATCTTCATAGACCTTTACCATTTCTATTTCGTCCAATAAATCTATTTTATTAAAAACTTGCAGAATTGGTTTATCAACAATATTTAACTTAGCTAGTGTTTTTTCAACTGTGTTAATATGCTCGTCAAAATATTTGTGTGAAATATCTACCACATGTATAATGAAATCAGATTCTCTAACTTCGGCTAAAGTGCTTCTAAAAGATGCGACTAAGTGGCTAGGTAATTTTCTTATAAAACCAACTGTATCACTTAATATAGCATCTTGCCCATTGGGAAGGTTGAATTTTCTTGTAGTTGTGTCTAATGTAGCAAATAATTTATCTTCAATATATACTTCGGACTCTGTTATAGCTCTCATCAATGTTGATTTACCAGCATTTGTGTAACCAACCAATGCAAAAGTCAATACTTTGTCTCTAGATTTTCTTTTTTGGTCGCTTTGAGTATCAATTAATTTAAGTTTGTCTTTTAATTTTTCTATTCTTGCACGGATTAACCTTCTATCAACCTCAATTTGTGTTTCTCCGGGACCTCTTGTACCTATTCCACCATATTGCTTTGATAAATGCGTCCACATCCTTGTTAATCTAGGCATTAGATATTGCATTTGAGCTAATTCAACCTGCGTTTTTGCTTCTCTTGTTTGTGCTCTTTGTGCAAAAATGTCTAAAATTAATCCACTTCTATCTAAAATTTTAATTTCCAACTCTTTTTCAATATTTCTGATTTGAACAGGAGTTAGTTCATCATCAAATATGGCAAGTTTAACGTCGTTTTCTTGGATAAAATCTTTGATTTCAGCTAACTTACCTTTACCTATATAAGTAGCACCGATAGGCCTTCTAAGTTCTTGATGAAAAGTTTCAATTACATTTGCTCCTGCTGTATCGGCTAAAAGCTCTAATTCATTAAATAATTCATGTGCTTTTTCTCTATCAGCTCCTTTTTGAAAGACAGCTACTGTAATCGCTTTTTCTGGTTTTTTTTTGATTTCTATAAATTTATCTTCTAAAGGCATATATTTTTCTTATTTTTCAATTTACAAAACTACTAAATGTCTCAAACAATGTTATTAAGATTAATAATAAATATTCCAATTATATTCTTACTCTTCATCAATAGTTTAAATTCTCAAGAAAGAGGTTCTAGAGTTGAATTATATACTAAAAACAATGAAGTTCTTAAAGGTGAATTAATTAATGTTGATACTAATCAAATTGAAATATTAGTAAAATTACCAAAAACACAAATGTCCTCTGTCTCGCATAAGACGATCTTTATTAAAAATAATTTATGCGATAGTTTAATTATTCCTGGTTCTTTTAATGGTGCTAGTCCAATAATAGTCAGTAGTTTATTAGGAATTGGTGCTATGGGTGTTACATTAGCTAACCAAGATGAAGCTAATTATTATGTAAGCGGTACTTTGGGTATTATAATTGGATTTTTTAGTTATATATTCATAGATAATACACTATCATCCCCTGATATAAAATTTACAGAAATTGATAAATACCCATGGAAAGTCAAACCATTTAGTAGGAACTATAAGATAAACTAATCTTTAGTATCACCATACTTTTCTGGATAGGGAGGGAGTGGTAATGTACCCGGAATGCCCATTAAAGGAAAATCTTTCCTTAAAGGGTGTAAACTCTCCCCTGTTTCAGGATCATTGAAATCTTCAGGCATATAGAATCTTCTCAAACCTGGGTGACCTTCAAATTTGACACCATACATATCAAAAGTTTCTCTTTCATACCAATTCGCCGAAGGCCAGACATTTGTAACAGTTGGACAAGTTAAGTCCGTTTCGTCAACCTTTACTTTCAGTCGTAATTTGAAATTATATTCTAACGAGTTAACAAAATAGACTACATCAAATCTGTTTTCCGGTTTTAACCAATCGATAGCTGTTATGTCAACTAAATGATTAAATAATGTTGAGGCATCATTTTTAAGAGCTTCGGCAACTTCAACAATCTTATCTTTAGGAACTGTAAGTGACAATTGCCCTCTGTGTTCATAAATTTCTATATCTTCAGTTACATTGCTGATTACTTTTAATATTGTTTCTTTTGATAGTGACATTTCGTTTTTCTTGTTTGTTTTTTACAAAACTAATAAATTTTAAATAACTTTGTTAATCTAATTATTAAAATGTTGAAACTGTTTATGAAGAATTTTATTTTAATTACACTTTTCTTATTGCTTAATTTATCATTATTATCACAAAATAGAGACGAGTTGACTTCTAACCCAAGAAAAACAATCGAAACTCATCTCAAATATCTACAACAAGATAACTATAGGCCAGAACTATCCGCATTAACTTTAAATATTGCAATAAGTGGTAATAAAAAATCCGAGGAATTAGCAAAAAAATTAAAACGTATTCTTGATGAAAGAGGGTTGTATGTAGTAATTGATAATATACCTGACAATGCTAATTATAAAGATAAAATACGAAATGAGAGTGTATTCATTCCTTTTAAATCTGTACCTGAGATATATTTAAGAAAAGTTGATGGTAATTGGCTTTACTCTAAAGAAACTGTAAATAATATTGAAGATTTATATTCTGAGACATTTCCATTAGAAAACTATAGTTTTAAGAATTATATACCTGATTCGCTTAAACCTAAGTTTCTAGGTATGGCAATTTGGAAATATTTTGGACTTTTAATTTTTCTATTATTATCTCTTGTACTTTACCGCATAGTTAGCTGGATAATAGGATATTTTCTAATAAAAATTCTAAGGAAAATTCTTAATAATTCTTCCGTTATTGTTAATTATATAAATCCAATATCTAATCCAATCAGTTTTTTGATTGTAATATCAATAGTCTCCTTTTTTCTTCCGCTTTTAGAGATCCCCATACAGTTTAATGTTTGGGTTTCAAATATTATTAAAGTGCTTTATCCTATAACTTTAACTATGATAATTTATAGATCTTCAGATTTAATTGCTGATTTCTACTCTCTACTTGCTGCTAAAACAGAAACTACAGTAGATGATAATCTAATACCTTTAGTAAGAAAAGTTATAAAAATAATAATAGTTATACTTGGTTTGCTATATTCTTTGTCAGTATTGGGAGTTGAAATCACACCATTGTTAGCTGGTGCATCAGTAGGTGGTCTAGCATTGGCTTTAGCAGCACAAGATACACTGAAGAACTTTTTTGGATCAATTACAATCTATACTGATTCGCCATTTGAAATTGGTGATTGGATTGTATTTGATGGTGGTGAAGGTGTTGTAGAAGAAATAAGGGTTAGGTCAACTAGAATAAGAACTTTCCATAATTCTGTTATCTCAGTACCTAACGGTATTCTGGCTGATTTGAAAATTGATAATATGGGCAGAAGACGGTTCAGAAGATTTCGCTCTCAAATAGGATTAACATACGATACGCCTCCAGATTTAATTGATGCTTATATTACTGGTTTAAGAGAGATCGTAAAAGAACACCCGAAAACAAAAAACGACCCTTATGAAATTCACTTAAATGAGTTTGGTACAAGTTCATTAAACATACTTGTTTATATTTTCTTTGAGGTTGAAAATTGGTCGCAAGAGTTGAAAGCAAGACAAGAATTTATGCTTGAAGCAATAAGACTTGCAAAAGAATTGAATGTGAGATTTGCATTTCCGACTTCTACACTTCATATTGAAGAAATGCCAGGTGAACAATCATTAACACCCTCTTACAGTGACAATCGTGAAACTTTTTTTAATAAAGCAATCACTTATGTTACTGGAAGAAAGAGTAAATACAAAGAAGAGTTTAAATAAATGAAGTTAATAATTCAAAGAGTTATAGAAGCAGAAGTTGTTGTTAATAATAAAACTATTGGTAAAATTGGTAATGGATTGTTAGTGTTTTTTGCTGTATCTGATAAAGATGTTGAAGAAGATATACAGTGGATTGTTAATAAACTAATTAATTTACGAATATTTAATGACGAGTATAACAAAATGAATCTCTCGGTTTCTGATATAAAGGGTGAGATACTTGTCGTACCAAATTTCACATTATATGCAGATTGCCAAAAGGGCTATAGACCTAGTTTCACAAAAGCAGCGAAACCAGAATTTTCTAAACCATTATTTGATAAATTTGTTAATTATTTGAAATCGATTTCAGAAATAAATATTGAGTCAGGAGAATTTGGTGCAGATATGAAAGTATCTCTTATTAATAATGGACCAGTAACAATTGAGTTAGAAAGATGAGTGATTATTTATTAGTTGGTGTGATAGTCAAAACAAAAGGCTACAAAGGTGAAATGATTGTAATTGATATTCCGAAAGCAATTGAGAATATCAGGGAGAATATTAAAGTTAAAATTGGATATTCCGAACAGTTTACTATGGAATTCAATCTAAAACATTTCAAAAGGTATCAAAAAAATGCAAATTTGAAATTAAAAGAAATAAACAGCGATACGGAAGCACGATCATTAAAAGAACACGGATTATTTGTTAAAAAAGAAGACATTAATAGGAAGGAAAATGTATATATAGATCACGAGATAGCTGGTTGCAAAGTTTATAATTTTCAAACTGAAGAGTTTTTGGGTGAAATAGTAGATATTTTAGAATTGCCAGCGAATGATGTTTGGATATTAAAAACTGATAAATCGGAGATACCACTCCCTGTAATAGATGATGTAATTAAGTCTGTTGATATTACCAAAAAAGAAATTAGAATTGAAGTTATGGAAGGATTAATGGATTTGGGAATGTAATATGTCAAAAATAAGAATAGATTTTTTGTCAACGCTCCCTGATTGTTTTAGCTCTGTTCTCAACACAGGAATTTTACGAATTGCTCAAGAGAAAAACCTAATCGATTTTCATATTCATAATTTACATGATTATTCTGACAATAAGTTTGGACATATTGATGATACACCTTACGGTGGAGGGGCAGGAATGTTGATAAAATGCCAGCCTGTTTTTGATTGTATAAATAAGCTAAAAAATGAAAGGGATTATGATGAAATAATCTACGTTACCCCCGAGGGTAAATTGTTCGATCAAAATATGGCGAACGAATTATCATTAATGAAAAGCATTATAATATTGTCGGGTAGATATAAAGGAATAGATCAAAGGATTAGAGACAGTTTAATAACAAGAGAGATATCAATAGGAGATTATGTACTATCTGGCGGAGAATTGCCATCATTAGTAATTGCAGATGCTATAGCTAGATTAATCCCAGGTGCTTTGGGTGATAGTGAAAGTGCACTGACAGACTCACACATGGATGGATTATTAGAACCACCACAATACACAAGACCCGCAATATATAATGGAATGGAAGTACCTAAAGTATTAACTAGTGGTAACCATAAGTTAATTACAGAATGGAAAGAGAAAAAATCGAGGGAAAAAACGAATAAATTACGACCAGATATGCTAAAATAACATATATTTGTAAACAGTTTTTGTATTATTCTAAATTAAGAATTAATTTTGTAATCTTAAATGTAAATGGTGCCGTGGCCGAGTGGTTAGGCAGAGGTCTGCAAAACCTTGTACGGCGGTTCGAATCCGTTCGGCACCTCAAAAAAATAAAACTTAAAAAGGTGTAAAAGTGGCAGATACTACTGACTTATACAAAGGCGGATATATGCGTTACGAAGGCAATATTTGCTTAATAACAGACGTTGAATTCCGAAAACCAGGTAAAGGTGGTGCATTTTATAAAGTAAAGCTAAGAGATATTGACTCTGGAAAGCAAAAAGAGCACACTTACAATTCCGGTTCAAGCATTGAAATGGTAAGAATAGAAAAAAGACCTTATCAATTTCTTTATATTGATGGTGAAAACTATGTATTCATGAATAACGAAACATACGAACAGATACCATTACATAAAAATATGTTAGGTGATCAAATAAAATATCTAAAAGAAAATACAATATGTCAATTAGCATTTGAAGGTGAAACAGTTTTATCTGCGGAAATACCGCAACATGTTAACCTTTTAGTTACAATTACTGAACCTGGTTTCAAAGGCGATTCAACAGGTAATACTCTTAAACCAGCCACTTTAGAGACAGGTGCAGAAATACAAGTACCATTGTTTGTAAATCAAGATGATATGATTAGAGTTGATACTACAACTGACTCATACATAGAAAGAGTAAAAGAATAGAAATTATACTTATTTCAGTATGTAATAATCTAATTGATTTACATACATTTATATTTAATTTTAAATAACTTATTTGAAGGGAATTTATGGATTTGCAATACTTAAAGAAATTATTAAAAATCTTTGATGACAGTACTGCAGAAGATTTGGAAATAGAGGAGAAAGGAATAAAGCTAAAAATTTCTAAAAACAAAGAAGATAAATCCAGTGGCAATTCACCGATTATCAATTTGTCTGGAGCATTACCTTCAAATCAAAGCTATCAGCCACAACCTGTTCATGCAGCTCCTGTCCCAGCTCCGAAGGAAGTTAACAATGAACCAAAATCTGAATCAAACTCGAACCTACACGAAATAAAATCACCAATGGTAGGTACTTATTATTCTGCTCCTTCTCCGGATTCGGAAGATTTTGTAAAAGTAGGACAAAAAGTAACAAAAGGTCAAACACTTTGTATCGTAGAAGCGATGAAATTGATGAATGAGATAGAGTCCGATATAAACGGTGAAATTGTTAATATTCTTACAAGCGATAAAGAAGCAGTCGAATATAATCAAGTACTATTTCACATAAAACCTAACTAGATTGTGATGATTAAAAAATTATTAATTGCAAACAGAGGCGAAATTGCTTTAAGAATAATACGTGCATGTAAAGAACTAGATATTAGAACAGTAGCAGTTTATTCAGAGGCAGATAGATATTCGTTACATACCAAATTTGCTGATGAAGCTGTTTGTATAGGTCCTGCATCGAGCAAAGAAAGTTATTTACATATTCCATCAATTATATCAGCAGCGGAAGTAACGAATGCTGATGCCATACATCCTGGTTATGGTTTTCTCTCAGAAAAAGCAGATTTCGTTAATATTTGTAATGAACATGGTATTACTTTTGTTGGTCCAAGTGCAGAAGCGATTGCAAAGATGGGGAATAAAGCAGTAGCTAAAGACACAATGAAAAAAGCTGGTGTACCTGTTGTCCCAGGAAGCGATGGTGTACTTAAAAGCGTGGATGATGGTAAAAAAATTGCAGCTAAAATTGGTTATCCTGTATTGCTAAAAGCTGTTTCTGGTGGTGGTGGCAAAGGTATGCGAATAGTCGAAAAAGAAAGTGATTTTGAGCATGCTTATAAAACAGCTTCTAATGAAGCTTCTGTTTCTTTCAATGACCCAGATTTATATTTAGAAAAACTTGTTATCGGTTCCAGACACATTGAAATTCAAATTATGGGAGATAAATTTGGCAATGTTGTGCATTTGAATGAACGTGAATGTTCTATTCAAAGAAGACACCAAAAATTAATCGAAGAAGCTCCTTCTCCTGTTTTAAGTCAAGAATTAAGGGACCAGATGGGTAAAGTTTCAGTAGAAGGTGGCAAAGCGGTAAGCTATGTTGGACCTGGAACGATTGAATATCTAGTTGATAAGGATATGAATTTCTATTTTATGGAGATGAATACTAGAATTCAGGTTGAACACCCTGTTACAGAAGAATCTCTGGCCATTGATTTGATTAAAGAGCAGATTAGGGTTGCTGGTGGTGCTAAGTTATTACTAAAAGAAAAGAAACCAATTTATCATAGTATTGAATGTAGAATAAATGCTGAAGACCCAGAACATGATTTCAGACCTACCCCAGGCGAGATTACAAGTCTTCATTTTCCTGGTGGGAAAGGAATTAGAGTTGATTCTCATGTTTATCAAGGATACAAAGTTCCACCTTTCTATGATTCAATGATAGCTAAGCTTATTACTTTTGCTTCCACAAGAGAAGAAGCGATTGCAAAAATGAGAAGAGCATTAGATGAAATGGTTATTGAAGGAATTAAGACTACAATACCATTCCATAGATGGATGATGGACAATGAAGATTTTATTTCAGGAAATATTGATACCAAGTATCTTGAGCGACACAACTGGATTGAATTAAGAAGCTAGAATTTTATCTTATTTATATTTTTATAAAGCCAATTCTTTTTTAAGTTTTGGCTTTTTTTGTATCATTGATTTTATGAACTTTATCATCAACTGATTCAACTAAATTGAAAACTATGTAGCATAACAGTTTAATTAATGCGCAATGAATAAATAATTTGAATTTTTCAATTATAATAACTTTGATAATATAATATACTTCCTTTATTAAAGCTGAAGAAATATAATATAAAAAAATGGAAGTCAAAGTTATAAAATACTATTTTTATTTGAACAGACGAGATTATAATTGAGAGAGGTAAAAGAGTACATATTTGATTAGTAAATCATAGGCTCACAGTATTCTACAGTTTTCTTACAAGAATTGCAGTGGGAATTATTCATTCGGAAAATGCTGGTATTCAAGTTTTAAGTTGATATACGATTTTTGGTTCAGACAAAGCATTAATTATTCCCTCATTATTTAAAGGAACAAAGTAAGCCATAAGTAATGCTTTCATAATAAATTATTATCCAAATTAGAATAGCTATATCAAAACTTTTGATGACACGTAATTATATTTCGCTTTGGATTAGATTCTCTTTTTTTTGTAGTTACCAAATTCATTGGATTTGGATTTGAATTAATTGATAATCTCCATTGAAGTAACTTTACTTTTGATTTTGATTATTATTCAAGGTATTAATCCTCACATTCAGCTAATTCTCTTCTCTCTTCCATCTCTTCTGCCATATCAATAATCTCTTCTGAGGCTTTTTTCTCAAAAGTCCACGGTAGTAGAGCATGTGAAAAACAAATAAACGACAATTTCAACATTTTAAAACCGAAACTACAGGCCTTACTGAAATGAGTTATATATGACTCTCCGACATCATTGGGGTGTTCGACAAATTTTGAAATCATAAGAACTTTTTGGTGTTTTGAACAATTGAATATATTAAGGTACGAAAAATTTAGTAATTTCCTTATATTTGTAGAACCAATTATTATAACTAGGAGAAAAAAAAATGAAATTTCCAGAAGATTTAAAATACACAGATGATCACGAATGGGTAAGAGTAGAAGGTAATATTGCAACTATCGGTGTAACTGACCATGCAGCTAGTGAATTAGGTGATGTTGTATATATAGACATAGAAATGGATGGAGTTGTTTCAAAAGGAGATACATTAGGAACGATTGAGGCGGTTAAAACTGTTGCAGATTTATATTCGCCAATTTCTGGCACCATCACAGAAGTTAATACAGGATTAAATGACAACCCAGAAGTTGTGAACAATGATGCTTATGGTGAAGGCTGGATTGTTAAAATTGAACTTTCTGATTCTTCAGAATTAGACGAACTTATGGATGCAGATTCTTACAAAGCATCAATTGGACATTAATTTTTTTTACAAAGATAGTTTAAGTAATTACTTTTGTTGAGGTACGTATGATTAGCACAAAAGAACACATAAGCAATAAAACAGAAGAGATTCGGAAAAATATTGCTGGTTTAAACAAAGAAGTTAGATTGTTAAATGGTTCTATGAGACAATACACTTTCTTTGACAATGCTGCTAGTACCCCATCATTTACTACTGTAAGAAATAAAGTTAATGAAGCAATAGATTATTATTCGGCTATTCATAGAGGACAAGGAATAAAATCATTTATCTCTACTGAAGCATTTGACCAGGCACATGATATTGTAGCAAAATTTGTTAATGCTTGTCCTAAAGAATATATTACAATCTTTGTAAAAAATACGACAGAGGCGATTAATAAGCTTAGTTATAGAATATGTTTAAAACCCGGAGATGTAATATTATCATCAGGTATGGAACATCATTCGAATGATCTACCTTGGAGACGTAATAATTTCGTTGATTATATTGCTGTGGATGATAAAGGTTATTTGGATATGGATGACCTTGAAACAAAAGTAAAGCAATACGGAAAAAGAATTAAACTAATTACTTTGACTGGTGCATCAAATGTATCAGGATTTGTAAACCCATATCATGAGGTTGCTGAGATTGCTCATTCAATTGGTGCCAAATTCTGCTTAGATGCGGCACAATTGGCACCACATAGAAAGATTGATATGAAACCTGTAGATGACCCTCAGCATATTGATTTTTTAGTGATGTCGGCTCACAAGCTCTATGCACCTTATGGGACTGGAGTATTGCTTTGTCCTAGGGAATTTTGCGAAGAAGGTGACCCAGAATTTGTGGGTGGTGGTATGGCAGCATATGTGACACATTATGAGACTGTATGGGCAGGTCTCCCTTTCAAAGAAGAGGCAGGTTCACCGAATACAATAGGTGGTATTGCAATGGCAGCAGCTTGTAAGCAATTGGAAAAATATGGAATGGATTATGTTGCAGACCATGAGTTAGAATTAACCAGATATTTACTTCAAAAATTTGATAATATTCCTGAAATAGAGCTATTAGTTGAAACAGACTATGAAAAATTAGAAGATAAATTGGGAGTCATAACTTTTAATATTAAAAATTTGCATTATAACTATGTTGGTGCAATTTTAGCCCATGAATATGGAATTGGAGTAAGGACTGGATGTTTTTGTACTCATCCTTATATAGCTAAACTACTACAAATTGATGAAGATACTGCAATTAAATTGAAAGAAGATATTATTTGTAATAGAAAAGTTGATTTGCCAGGAGCTATTAGAGTTAGCTTTGGTATTTATAATTCATTCGAAGAAGTGGATTATCTAATTGATGCAATCAGAAACATAGTAGATGGTAAGATTGAAGGTGAATACTTTGTTGATGATCAATCTGGATTGTTTGAGCCGAAAGGATATAATTTTGAGTTGAACGAGTACTTTAGCTATGATTAATAATATTTCTGAAATAAGGCAAGAATATACAAAGTTTTCGTTGGATATAACTGATGTAAGCTCTACCCCATTTATTCAATTTAAAGAATGGTTTGAGACTGCAATTAAATCAGAATTGTTTTATGATCCAACATCATTTATCTTGTCAACATGTGGTAAAGATATGATACCGACTTCAAGAGTTTTATTACTTAAAGGATTTGATGAAAATGGATTCCAATTTTTTACAAATTATTCAAGTAAGAAAGGTAAAAATTTAAGTGAAAACCCGAATGCTTCTATGCTATTTTTCTGGGATAAATTAGAAAGACAAGTCAGAATTAGTGGAATTATTTCGAGGTTAAACGACTCTGAATCAGAAAAGTATTTTAATTCCAGACCTTATGAAAGCAGAATAGGAGCAATTGCATCTGAGCAGAGCTCTGAATTAAACTCAAAAGTTGACTTAGAAAATAAGATAAAAGAATTAAAAATTAAATATCCAAGTAATCCCCCACGACCTATTAACTGGGGCGGATATAACTTAGTTCCTAACTCGTTTGAATTTTGGCAAGGTAGAGAAAGCAGATTACATGATAGAATAATTTATACTTTGAATGAGGGTAATTGGATTATTAATAGACTTTATCCTTAATCAATAAAGCTTTTCTCTAACTTCTTTTTATTCTCGTATATTTGCTTATTCATACGCTCTATATGATTTTTTAAATCATCTATTTTAGATTCCTTGGCTCTTTTGTCAGCATTTAAAATCTCTAATTCTGTTGTTAATTTTTCAAATTCCTTTTCTTTGTTACTTTTATTTTGCTTCAATATATGTAATTCCTCTGACTTAAACTTTAGTCTAAAATAACGTAGAAGTCCATTCCCATATAAAAGTATTAGTAGTATTAATGTTATGATTATTATTAAATCAAAATTAGAAGAATCACCAAAAATAAATTCTGCAATTCTGTCCGAATTAAATATTATTGCTACTGATAATACTAAAGCAACAAAATTTGTAGTTTTTTTCCACTTTGAATTTTGGTGAGTAAAAGGTTTTAAATCATTTTCTATTTCTCTTATTTCATTCTTTAAAGATATACTAATTTGTCCTTTTCTATCAGCTTCCTTTTCTAACAATTCTTTTTCATTTGTGTATTCCTTTATCTCGCTTCCAACACTTACAACATCCTCTTGTAATATTTTATTTCTTTTTTCAATTTCTTCTTTATAGCCATCAAAAAATTTTGTTATTGATTTTCTTTTATCTTCATAATTATTTTTATCTCTAATCTCATTATAAGTGATTAATTGTTTAGCATATTTTTCTTTTATTGATACAAATGTTTTATCTTTTTCAAAATAGTCTGATCTTCGATCTATCAATTGGTTCAAACTATTTTTATCCATCAAATAATTTTCCGCTAAGTATATCTTATCAAAACAATTAAAATATGCTAATTCTCTTAAAAGTTCGAATTCACTATAATCTAAATGATTATACTCTTGATTCATCGTTTTGCTTATACTTAGAAGATCATCTTTATTAAAATCACTGAATGCGACTTCAAAAACTGCATAAAGTAATTCTTTTGCATTTTTTTCTAATCTGAATCCATTTTCATCATTTATTATAAAATCAGAAATTAAAACAATTGAATCAAATTCATTTTCATCTAAATTAATCTCCTCAAATAGATTTAAGTCTTTTATATTAAAACAATCAAATACCGAAGAGAAAATAATTACTCTTTGATATTCAGGAGGTATATACTTCAATAAACTATTTACTGCATAGAATACGGTAGATTTTTCATTATCATCTTCTATTTGAGTGTAGAAATCAGCTAATGCAGGAATTCCCATAATTGGGAGTTTAGTTAAATCTTTTTCAGGGATTAATTCCTTATAATTTTCAAACATTTCATTTTCTGATATATATTCAAGCTGTAAATCAATAGAAACTATATCATTCCCATTGATTTTTAATGACTTGTTTCTGCTTATATAAATCAAATCAATATTAAAAAATTCACCAAAATAAATCTCTGTATCTTTTCCTTTGTAATCATAAAGAATCATATCCCCCAATTTCTTAGATGTCATATAGTTGAAAAATAGCTTAAACCATTCCATCACTTTATTTGAAATATTTTGGGCGTCATCGAATATTAAAAGAATGCGAATAGGTTCTCTAGAAAGTAAATATTCTGATATAGAGTTTATTTGGTTATTTAAAGGGAAAAAATTATTTAGTAAGTCTGCTATCAAACATTCAATACTTATCTCAAAGTAATTCAGAATTAAGTTTTTTTTCAGGTCATTCTTTATATTAGTTTCAATACTCTCTTTTAGAGAGTCATTTAACTTAATATTGCTCTCTATTAATAATAACTCATTTATCTCCTTGAAAAGTTCTTTATGCGATATGTTTAATGAAGCTAAAGTATCAAAAAAGCTAGAAACAAAATATTTAGATTCATTTGATAAGAATTCAGGGTGTTGCAAATTAGAGTTTTCAAAGAAATCGGATGTTATATCAAATAGATAATTATATTTCTCCCAATCATTTATGTAGGAATACACATTATATTGATTTATAAATTCTATATCAGAAATAATTTTCTGTATAGAAGAAGTTTTACCTGATAAGAAGTCACCATTTATATTGATTATTTTAAATTTCTCTTTCTGAGAGCTAATTTCTTTAATGTTATTTATCAAATCTGTTCTGCTATTAAATTTCATAGCTTGAATCCCATTTTTACTTCTGTACCATTACTTGTACTATCTATTTCCATCTCGTCTGTCAACTTTCTAATAAGAAAAACACCTCTACCAGATTGTTTTAATAAATTCTCAGGCAAAGTCGGATCAGGGATATTAGATTCAACAAACCCAACTCCTTCATCTTTGACATAAATTATAAAATATTGTGTATTTTTTTCTAGAGTAATTATTACTTTCTTTTCTGGATTTTTTTTATTTCCATGGTAAATTGCATTATTAACTGCTTCTGTAAAAGCTATTAGGATATTCATAAAGCTGTTATCTAACTCAATTAGATACTCTGTACGAAAATCGTTCAAAAATTCCTCTGCTTTTAGAAGAGTATTGTTATCTGTATCTATTATTATTTCTTTTCTCATAGTTTTATATTTGTTGACAAATAAAAATTTACCAACTCATTTTTCCTATCAATATTAATTGATTGAAATTCATACCAGAAATCAAATTTTATAGTATTCATCGAATCGTATGTATATTCAAAAATCAATTCGGGAGCTATAGATTCGAAGTCGTTTAAAATAACATTATTTTGT
This sequence comes from Ignavibacteriota bacterium, assembly GCA_020437395.1. Taxonomy (GTDB): domain Bacteria; phylum Bacteroidota; class Ignavibacteria; order Kapaibacteriales; family UBA2268; genus PGYR01. Next base: position 17,232 of record JAGQWJ010000005.1, read on the forward strand.
GAAATAAACTCACTAATTCTTATATCTTTACGCTTAAAGTACCTAACTCCTGCCCCAAAAATATAATTTTCCTCTCTTTTTATTATCAATCCTTTTAAAAACATTTCAAAATTTGATCTTTGAGGTTGCTCGGAAAATTCGTCCCAATATAATATTCCCCTTTCTGAATACCTTAATTCATCTTTTGTTTCAAAATATAAATTCTTATTTAGTCTTATTTGAAGTGAGTCAAGATAAGAAACTTCACGAAAACTAAAGCTATTAATACCTGTAATTACATTTTCAAAATCGTATGTTGTATAGTTTGCATTTATACCAAAAATTGGCTTGTAATATAGTTCATCTGACATAAGTAAAATAGTTGGAGCAAGTTTTATTAATCTATTCCAATTATTAGAAGAACTCCTTTGTGATTTTAAGTAAACATAATGAAAAAATCTGAATTCATTCCTAATACCAATTGAGAGTATTCTAGACACTCTCCTCAAATATTCGATATCACCAGCAAAAGATAATTCATCTCTATCATCATTATTCTTGTCTGAAGGAGTATCAAATCTCAATATTCTGTAATCTGTACCTATACTCAATGAATCGTACCATGAAAGCTTAATGTAACTATTGAATTTGAGATTTAAATATGTTTCTATTCTGTCTTGTCTGTTCTGATCCGATTTATAAAGTTCAAATTGATTAGAAGGTAAGTCTAGTATATTTATGGCTGAATAGTCTTCGTCTGTCCTGTTGTAATTAATAAATGAGTATAAAGAAAAATCAGTTATCTTATAATTCATAGAATTTGAAATATCAAAGTTATAAAGATTAACTTCTCGCTTAAAATTTGATTCATTTATTGAGAGAAAGTTGGATAAATAATGGTTTGAAATTAGTTCATTATTAAAAGCTAATGAAGTAACATTCGTAATATTCTTTAATAATTGGAAATTAAAATTTGTTCTGAGTTGAATTTTGTCAGATTTTCTACTTCTAATTGGTATATCGCTTATTCCTGGATTAATCTCAGGATTATCTCTATTTCTATTCAAATAACCTATATCAAATGAAATTGAACTTGTTTCATCGAAGGATTTAATGGAACTGAAACTTATATTAATATCTTGATTTTTTCTTCCATCTTCTAAATTAACTATATCTGCAAAACCCTGACTGTAAATAAATATGTCTTCAAAATCTAGTTTATTAATTGAATAATTTCCATAGTAATAGTTCCCAATATTTTCTAATCCCACAGTTGTATTTCTTTCTTTACCGTAACCAGCTTCAAAGTATGAATCACTAAAAAAATGATATTTTACTCCTAGTAGAAAATTCAATCTTTCTAATTTATTCTGACCAAAATTCAATGTGTTAGATGAGATAAACCAATTGTTCTTATTAAATAAGAATAAATCGTTTGTTACTTCATAGTCATAGTTAACTCGTAGCTTTTGAGTTTCTTGAAAAGAGCTACTATTTACTAGAGGAGTACCTTGTCCGTTATAACTTTGCAAAACATATATATTTCCAAAATTACCTTTCTTATTGAGGAAAAAATCATTACTAAAATTATAAATATTTTGAAATTTATATGATCCTGTTCGTAAATAGCTGCTATCTTGAACAAAGTAAATAGGTTCAAATATTGCCTGTGCATTAGTTGAGTAAGTGACAATAGCTATGAAAATTAAGATACGAAACAAATTTCATTATGGTAATAATTATTATTACCCTAAAGTAGAGAATAATAATCACTATAAAAACAATTTGATTAATTATTTTTTAGTTCATTCAAAATTGCCTGTTTCTCAATCTCTAGTTGTCTGATTTTTCTTTCGATTTCATCTAATTCTTGAGGCATAGAATCCATATCAATCCTTAATCTTGCTGCAGCTTCATCGATTAAGTCAATAGCTTTGTCAGGTAGAAATCTCTCCGTTATATATCTATTTGAAAGTTCGACCGAAGAAACTATGGCTTGATCTGTTATCTTTACTCCATGATGCACTTCATATTTTTCTTTTAGTCCTCTAAGTATAGATATTGCATCTTCAACTGTTGGCTCTTCTATAAGAACTTGTTGAAATCTCCGTTCAAGTGCTGCATCTTTTTCAATATGTTTCTGATATTCATCAAGTGTGGTTGCTCCAATAAGTCTTAATTCTCCTCTCGCTAATGCAGGTTTAAGTATATTGGCGGCATCCATACTTCCTGAAGTAGCACCCGCACCAATTAAAGTGTGTATTTCATCTATAAATAGAAATATTTCACCATTCGAATCGGTTACCTCTTTTACAATGGCTTTAAGTCTTTCTTCAAATTGTCCTCTGTAACTAGTTCCTGCTACCAAGGTACCCATATCAAGAGAAATTAGAGTTTTATTCTTTAATCCATCAGGTACATCTCCTGATACGATACGTTGTGCAATTCCTTCCACAATTGCTGTTTTTCCAACTCCCGGTTCTCCTATTAATAAGGGATTATTTTTAGTTCTTCTTGCTAAAACTTGTAATACCCTACGTATTTCACTGTCTCTACCAATAACAGGATCTATTTTTCCTTTTTGGGCTTCTAAGTTTAGGTTCCTACCATATTTATTCAGAGAATCATATTTATCTTCGGCATTCTTATCTGAAGCCGAATGAGTGCCTCTTATATCTTTCATAATTCTATATACTTCTTGTTTATTAATTCCATATTCATTTAATAGTTTTGAAACTGAATTATTACTTTCAACAATACCTATTAACAGATGTTCTGAACTAATGTACTCGTCTTTTAAAGTTTTTGCTTCACTTTCGGCTATTGAAAATAATTTACGTAAATCATTTGAGATATAGCTATCAGATTCTGAAGTGATTACTTTCGGGTATTTTTCAATTAAGTTAATAATCTTAATTTTGAGTACGTCTGATTTATCTGTTATTCTTGAAATTATGTTATACACAATACCATCATTATCTTGAATCAAAGCTGCAAATAAGTGAGCCGGTTCTATTGCCTGATTATTATAACTTTTTGCAATTTGAGAAGCTGTATTAATTGCTTCTTGTGACTTTATTGTATAATTATCAAAATTCATTTTCTTAGTTCTATTCTTAGTTAACTATATCAAAGACGAAATAAATTAATATAAATTGATACATCAAAGAGCTAAAGAACTATCAGAAAAAAGTTATTCGATTTTTGAAGCAACTAATAAATTTTTACGTATCTATTTCCATACATTACCAAATAATTGTATAATTTATAAGTTGTACGATTGTAACTATGGAGATTTAATGAAAAGTAAAGGCAATATTCTTTGGATTGATGATGAGATAGAAGTATTGAAACCACATATAATTCTATTAGAAAAAAGAGGTTATGATGTTGACAAAGCAACAAATGGTGAAGATGCAATTGAGTTAGTAAAAACTAAACATTATGACTTAATATTTTTAGATGAGAATATGGTAGGTTTATCTGGACTTGATACATTGCCTGAGCTTAAAAAAATAGATGCAGCTTCTGCAGTTGTAATGGTTACTAAAAATGAAGCAGAAAGTGTAATGGAAGAGGCAATTGGGTTAAAAATAGATGACTACTTAACAAAACCAGTAAACCCAGCTCAAATTTTATTAGCTTGTAAAAAATTCTTAGAAACAGAAAGAATAGAAACTGAGAAATTCACTCAAGACTATATGAAAGGTTTTTCGGAAGTTAGTAGACAACTAATGGGGCCTATGGTTTGGAATGACTGGGTTGATATATATAAAAAGTTGGTTCAATGGTCTTTTGAGTTAGATAAACACCCAGATTCTGGATTAAAAGAAACTTTGAGTAACCAATGGAGCGATTCAAACTCTTATTTTTCAAAATTCGTTGAAGAAAATTATGTGAACTGGATTAATAGTGAAGAAAAGGAAGAATTACCACTATTTTCGCCAGACATTTTAGATGCTTATCTCTGGGAAGAAGTTGAAAAAGATGGACCTACATTTCTTTTTGTTGTAGATTGTATGAGATATGACCAATGGTTATTATTCGAAGAGGTACTAAGACAATACTATACTTTTGATACAAATTTCTATTGTTCAATATTACCTACAGCAACTCCTTATTGCAGAAACTCACTTTTTGCTGGGCTATTTCCATCGGACATAAAGAAATATTATCCTCAATATTGGCAAGTTGAAGTTAACAGTGAAGAACATACACAGAATAAATTTGAAAAAGAACTAATGCAGTCTTGGATACAACGAAGACGAATAAAATTGAAAAATGACCCCGTTTATATAAAAATATTTGACACAGACTATGGTAAACGAGTTGAAAAAGACATTTTAAAATTTGCTAATAATGATTTAACGGCTATTGTTTTGAATGCTGTTGATATGATAGCCCATTCACGTTCGGATTATGCAATCTTAAAAGAAATTGCACCAGATGAATCTGCTTATAGATCACTGACAAGTTCTTGGTTTAAACATTCTAGTTTTTTAGGGATGTTAAAACAATTATCTAATGTAAAAGATGCTAAAATTATTATTACAACTGACCATGGTTCAATAAGATGTCTCAGAGGCGTGAAAGTATTAGGAGATAGAGATACATCTACCTCACTCAGATATAAATTTGGAAAGAATGTTAAAGCTGATCCAAAAATGGCAATGCAAATAAGTAATCCTGAGGATATAAAGATACCAAAAGAAGGTATTACCGTTAACAATATCATAGCAAAAGAAGATTATTACTTTGTTTATCCAACTGACTATCATCATTATTTGAATAAGTATAGAGATAGTTTTCAGCATGGTGGGATTTCTATGGAAGAAATGATAATACCAGTAATAAAATTAAAAAGTAGGTAATTTTTTTATTTGACAATAACTTTTGCTAATTTTGTTGTTATGCTTGAAACAAAATATACAACAACTAGCGAAGAAGAAACAATCGAGCTTGGAAGTAAGTTTGCTAAAAGACTTAATCCTGGTGATATAGTTTATCTTTACGGTGATTTGGGTTCTGGTAAAACTGAATTTATCAAGGGTATTTGTGAGTATTTTAACGTAGAAGATATGGTAACCTCCCCTACTTTTACTATTATGAACAAATATATAGGTGAATACAGGAATCAAGAAATTCCGATTTACCATATAGACCTTTATAGAATTGAGCAAAATAAAGAATTAAATGAAATTGGTTTTTCCGAATGTTTGTATGAAGAAAATTCTATAAAATTGATAGAATGGGCTGAAAAAGCAGAGAAACAATTAAACAAACCATCATTTATAGTAAAAATCATTCCTGATGAAGATAAAGAGAATATTAGAGAAATTTATATTTCTGAATCAGAAGTAGTCCTTAATTAATTATATTTGCCTAATGGAAAGGCAACAATTTAATTTATATACTCGAATAAAAAGTTGGTTCAGAACTGACTCACCTGTTTTTACTACAAGAATTTCTTTGGTATTAACAATTTTTATTTCATTATTTGGCATAACTTTAGGAATTGTTGAAGATTCATTGGCAGTGAAAACAAATGGAATTATTTCAGCTCTTGATATACTAAATTCATTTCTTTTCGTAAATGCTGTAAATATGAGTGTTCGTAATCCTGACTATATATTTAATTATGGTTATGGTAAATATGAAAGCATATCTATCTTAGGTTCCTCTCTTTTATTACTTTTAGTATTGGGTTATACGAGTATAGAAGCCATTTCCAATTTAGGTAAAACCAATGTTGCAGACAGTAATTACTTTATTTTGATGATATTCTCATCAATCTCTTTTTTACTAATGCGAATAGTTTACAGAATCCAAAAACACTCATCTAAGAAATTCGGTATGCCTATATTGGAATATGATGCAAATTTATGGAAATACGATAGTTTTATAGAATTATTCGTTTTACTAAATTTGATTATCGGGCTTGGATTACAAATCTTAGAGTTTAGATATATAGGTCTGATGATAGACTCCGGTGTAGCAATTTTGCTAACACTATTTGCATTAGTAGTTCCATTAAAAGGATCTAAAGATGCATTGAATCAATTACTAGACAGAACAATACCCGATGAAGTTCAATTAAAGTTTTTAAGTGTTATTACGAAAAACCATACAAACATTTGTGAATTTAAAGCTATTCATACCAGGCAGTCTGGTAAAGATATTTTTATTGAGCTAGATATAATTCTGCCATTTGATGAAAGTATGGAATACAAAGATACTCTCGAAAAGAAAATAGCTAAAGAAATTATAGACATAAATTCAAATGCAGTCCCAAGAGTCTATGCTAAAGCATGCGAAGGTAAATGTTTGGATAAAGAAAAAAGAAATTGCCCTATCCACAAATTTAGGAACTTAAATGGCTGAGATAAATAATGTATTGAATCCTGACCACAATAGTAATGAAGCAAATGAATTTGCACTTAGGCCAAAGTCATTTGATGAATTTACAGGTCAAAAGAACTTAGTGAGCAATTTAAAAATATTCATTGAAGCTGCATTAAAGAGGAAAGAAGCATTAGACCACGTTCTCTTAATGGGGCCTCCCGGACTTGGTAAAACGACTTTGAGCAATATAATTGCTAATGAGATGGGTAGTCAAATTAAAACAACCTCTGGACCAGTATTAGAAAAACCAGGCGATTTGGCAGGTATATTAACTAATCTTGAAGAAGGAGATGTTTTGTTTATAGATGAAATTCATCGTTTATCTACTGTTGTTGAAGAATATCTATACTCTGCGATGGAAGATTACACATTAGATATTATAATAGACAGTGGTCCATCAGCAAGAACTATTCAGATTACAATACCTAATTTCACTTTAATTGGTGCAACGACCAGAGCGGGTTTATTAACAGCTCCGCTTCGTTCTAGATTCGGCTTACTATTTAGATTGGATTATTACAATACTGACGATTTGATTAACGTAGTCAAAAGATCTGCTAATATTTTGAATGCAGATATAGACGAACAAGGTGCAAAAGAAATAGCATCTCGCTCAAGAGGTACTCCGAGAATTGCAAATAGACTTTTGAGGAGAAGTAGAGATTTTGCTCAAATCAAAGGTGACGGAGTAATTAGTCAATTTATAGCAAATATGACACTTGAGGCTCTTGAAGTTGACAGACTGGGATTAGATGATATGGACAAGCGGATATTGCTAACAATAATTGATAAGTACAATGGTGGTCCAGTTGGGCTGAATACTCTTTCTTCAGCTGTTGGGGAAGAACCAGGCACAATAGAGGAAGTTTATGAGCCTTACCTAATTCAACAGGGTTTTTTACAAATCACACCAAAAGGTAGAAAAGTAACAATGAGTACATATAAATACTTCGGAAAGAGTATTAATCAAGATAATGAAAATAGCTTATTTTAAACCTGGTTGGATTGCGGAAACAATTTCAGGTATAGCTTCTAATATCTGTTCTCTAGTTTTAAAAATATCTTTTGCTTGATTGTTTGGATATGCCATCCTCATCTTTACATCATAGATATATGTATTCATTAGAAACTTATCACTTTGTTTGTTAAAAGTACCTAGTACAACTTTTTTGATATTCAGTAGTTGAACAGCTTTCCATAAGTCTGATTTGTACTGGGGGTTAGATGGATCTAAGTTTAATTCAGACAGTACTATTTCTACTGAATCTGCGGGAACTATATAGTACTCCTGACCAGTTTCATCTGCTTCTATTAAAGCGGTTGTCAACGCTTCTTGCAAGTCATAACACAATATATTATAATCTATATTACCATCCATATTTTGAAAAGGTAAGACCGCAACTCTAGTTTGTGAATAAGACATAGTTGCAGATAAAATCAGTGTCAGTAATATAATAAATCTTTTCATAGTATTTTTTAACTTTTTTGTGATAAGTATTCCTTAATTTCCATTAATCTATTACGAAATTTTTGTTTGTTAAGTTCTAAACTTTCCCAGTCATTACTTTTCACTTGTGCCATCATTTCAACTCCTATGTCACCAAGATCGGTAAATCCAAATTGGTAAGAAGAACCTTTCATAGTATGTGCCAATCTATACATCGATTCTAAATCTCTATCCTCAACAAATTTGGGATATTCTGTATCTAGCTTTTCTAACCAATCTTCAATGAATTCTGGTAATAATTCAAGTACAAATGGATCTTCAGGTAATAGCATATTATATTTTCGTAATAGTTAATGAATGTAAATATAGAAAATAATTACTTAAAATACTATAAGCCGAATTCTGTCTTCTCTGATAAAAAACCAGAGGAGGTAATCATTTATCTAGGATAATTGTCGCCAATTACCTCAAGCGGTTTACCCAAGTATGCATACCTTTGTTAGATAACTCAACCGAACAAGTCGAAATCATACTTTTATTTAACCTTGCTCCGTACAGGGTTTGCCGTGCCAAATTAATCACTTAATTCGCGGTGGGCTCTTACCCCACCCTTTCACCCTTACCTATTTGAAAGGCGGTTTGCTTTCTGTTGCACTTTCCATACTAATTTAAAAAAATTAGTTCTTCCCGTTAGGAAGTGTACTGTTCTTTGGAGTTCGGACTTTCCTCTGTTACATTTATAACAGCGATTACCAGTATTCTAAGTAACTATAAACTAAATTGTTTCAACGTCTGCTTCTGTAATCTCAATTTCTTCTGGAATTAAAATACGAGCACAATTTTCACATGTATATAATACATCATCATCACTTCTCATTTCAACAATAAGCTGTGGTGGTATAGAGCTAAAACAGCCAGAACAAGAGTTTCTTTTAACTTTAACAGCAGCATCACTATGATATTCTCTAACTCTTTCATACTTCGCCAAAGATTCTTTATCTATTTTGCTGATTATTTTCTCTCTTCTTTCTTCGAACTCAGCTTTTTCTTCATCTTGCTCTTCTTGTACTTCATCTAATTCTTTTTTGATATTCTTCAATTCTTCTTTTGAGCTAATTAATTCAGCTTTCTGCTCATCAAGAATTCTTTCCAAATTCTGTTGTTTTATAGTTTCTTGTCTCAGTTTTTCCGTCAGCATTTTCGATTCTTCTTTCACATGTTTTATTTCACTTGTGATAGCATCAAATTCTTTGTTATTTCTAACTTGAAATTGTTGCTGTGAAAGCTTTTCTTCCTTAGCTTTTAGATCTTCTAATGTAACTTTAGTAACAGAACAGAATTCTTTAACTTCTTCTAATATTTGCTCAGTTTCCTTTACCGTTTTAGCTAAGTCTGAATTCTTCTTTTCCTGCTCTTCTACTTGTTGAGGTAAATCACCAAATTCTTCTTCTAATTCGTCCAAATTTCTATCTATTATTGCCAGATAGGCAAGTAATTGTGATTTAGTTTCTTCCATTACTTTTTATTAACCTTTATAATTTATTTAAATATTTTTTTTGCAAATCTATATAATCATTCTCTGGAAAGTATAGTACTGGATTTGTCAATTCTCTACCAGTCACAAAATTAATTTCATTTCCAATCTTTTTATCCAATATTCTTTTCATTGCTTTAGGAACGAACTGCTCCATCTCGTAATGACCTGGATCAATAACAATCATTTTTCCTTCTACACTGTGAAAATCGTGGTATTTCATATCTGCAGTTATCAATGCATCGCAATTCTTATTGAGTGCTTCTGATATATAGCCACTTCCACTTCCGCCCAAAATAGCAATTCTTTTTATTAAACTCTTTGAACCTTTATTATATCTCAGGGGTGAATTACAAAGTTTTGAAATCTTTCTTAGTAAATCTTCTGTGTTAATTGGTTCATCCAAATCTATTATTGCACCCATCCCGTAACCTTCTAAATTTTTATCTTCCACAAGAAAATCTACCTTTTTAAACCCTAATTGTAGACTTAATTCATGGCTAGTACCATTTGGATGCGAATCAAAATTAGTATGAATTACGTATAATGCAATATCATTTTTTATCAACTTAGTGAGCAAATTACCAACTCTGTTATTAGTATTTACTGCAGAAATGGGTTTAAAAATTAATGGATGGAATGCTATAATCAAATCAGAAGCATTTGAAATTGCTTCTTCGATTATAGACTCGTTTAGCTCTAGTGTTAAAAAAACGTTTTTTATCCGTGATTTACTATTGCTAATTTGTAAACCTATGCTGTCATCACTCCACGCTGTTATAGGAGGAAATTCCAGCTCAATTATTTCCACGAGCCTTGATAATTCCATAAATTGTAATTATGTTCTATGTATCTAAATGATTTTTCTTAAAAAACGTTTTAGAGTAAGGCACTAAATTAATGAAAATTATATTGTTTCTAAACTATTGAAGTAAAAGATGTACAAAAAGTTTATATTTCCGATAATTATTATACTATTTTCAAACTTTCATTTTGATTTATTTTCTCAGGTGACAGGTGGCAAACAAGATGTATTTGAGAAAGATAGTGTAATTGTGTTTGATCCGTCTTCCCCACTTCTAACTTTAGAAGAGATTAATCAAAATAAAACCTCTGTTTTTGGTTTTGACTTAATATTTTCAACTTTTGGATTTGGTGGTGGACTATTTTGGAAAGCTGAATTGAACGATGAGTTCATCTTTTTATCAGAATTTTTCATATCAGGAATTCGAAAGTCAGATGAATTAGAAAGATTTAATCAATTAACTGGTGAGTTATTCATTCCGTTTAAACAAAATAGACTTTATACTATCCCATTTTCATTTGGAGTTCAATATTATCCATTCAACAATCAGATAATTAGTACATTCAAACCATTTATTAGCGCTGGGGCTGGGTTTTCTTTCATAATATCAACCCCCTATGATAGAAGCTTTTTTAATGCATTTAGTTATGGGGAATATTATACAAGACCAGCATTTAACCTCTCGATTGGTGCAGATTTCGGTAATAAGAATAAATCAAATTATGGTTTTCAGATTAAATACATCTCTGTTCCCTTCGGAGAAGGTGGTTTGCAAAGTTTAAAAGCAGAAGTTGAAGATCCAATAACAAACTTTGGAGGAGTATTCCTTGATTTGAAAGTTGGATTTAATTATTGAACCAAGGGGAAAGTGAGATTTATCTCTGTTTTACCAATTGAACCATTTACAAGAATTTCAAACTTACCATTGTGCAATTCAATCATTTTTTTTGCTATTATTAACCCCAAGCCAACTCCTTGCTGCTCATTCTTTTCTCTATTGAATTGATTTAGTGCAGCTATATTTGAAATCTGATTTTCATCTATTCCAATTCCATTATCACTAAGTTTTATTACAAATTCATTATCGATAATTTCAGAAGTCATTAGTACTTTTTCTCCTTTTTTGGAGAATTTGAAGGCATTATCACTAAGTTCATTCATTATAACAAAAAAATTTTCAGAAGACATACTTATACTAATGCCCATTGTTTCGTTGATAACCTCAAAATCTTCAAATCTATTATATTTAGCAGCTATGTTGTTAACAATATCATAAGCAACAGCAAACGGTTCTTCTGTTTCTTGCGACCTAATTTCCTTAAGTAAATCTTCATTATCTTCAATATTACTCAAACGGATATAAAGCAAGTAATTTTCAGTAATCTTTGATAATCTTGAAACAGATTGGACTATATCATGAGAAAGCGTTTTAATTTCATTAGTATCCAAAGATTCTGATTCTTGATAAATAATTCCAGCATTACCTTTTATTTCGTTTATTGCTGTTCTAAATTCGTGTGGTAGAGAGTAAGTCACGCTTTTTCCAACTTGTTCGACTTTACTTTTTACATGATTTTCAAAAAGATTATATTTTTTCCATTGTGCATTGATAGCAGAGACTATTTCATCTCTAGTATAAGGTTTAACTAAATAGTCATCAGCACCTTTAGTCATACCTTCTCGCATATTTGATTTTTCGTTGAATGCTGTTAGAAAAATAAATGGGATTCTGTGTGTATTGTGGTTAGATCTTATTTTCTCAAGTACTTCAAATCCATCCATAATTGGCATTGAAATATCACATAAGATTAAATCCGGTTTAAATTCTTTTGAGAGTTCAAAACCAATTTGTCCATTTTCTGCAGTTTTGACTTCATAACCCTCAAATTCCAAAAGAGCAGTGGTACTTTCCAAAATAAATTCTGCATCATCAATTACAAGTATTTTTTTCATATTAAAAACCAATGTTGAATAATTATTAATAACTATCGGTAAAATTGTTGATAATATAATTTAATAATAATCTTTTTTATGTTAATTATGTAAAAATAATTATCTCAATAATAGATTAAATTATGTCAACTGCCAAAAAAATAAATTATGAATCAAAAAAAGTCACCTCAATTAATCCAATTGTAGGCAATAGAGTCCCTCCGAATTCAATCGAAGCTGAGGTAGCGGTATTGGGTGCTATGATGCTGAATAAACAAGCAATTTCTAAAGCTACTGAGCTTCTATCTCCAGATTCATTTTATTCTCAGAAACATAAATTAATATTTGAAGCGATAATAAGTCTTTCTGAAAAAAATGAGACAGTTGATATAATTACATTGTCGGAGTTTCTCACTAAAACTGGTAACCTTGATGACATTGGTGGAAGAGCCTATTTGGCTAAAATCAACAAAGAGGTTGCTACAGCTGCCAATGTTGAACAATATTCGTTGATAGTGTTAGAGAAACAATTGAGAAGAGATCTTATCCAATCGAGTGGAGAAGTTATAAATAATGCTTATGATGATAGTAAAGACATATTAACAGAAATTGACAAGGCTGAATCTGAGATATTCAGAATAGCTGAAAAAAGAATGACGAAGAATTATCAAGGTATGAAGGAATTAACCAAAGAAACATACCGCCAGATAGAGCAAATGAGAGTACGTTCCGAATCTGGGTTAACTGGAATTCCTTCAGGATTAATTGATCTAGATAAATATCTAGGAGGTCTTCAAAAATCAGAATTGATAATAATTGCTGCTAGACCATCTATGGGAAAAACAGCATTAGCATTATCTATAGCTAGAAATTTGGCTGTTGAATATAAAAAATCGATAGCTTTTTTCTCTTTAGAGATGGCATCTACTCAACTTATTATAAGATTGCTTTCAGCTGAAGCAAAGATAAACCAACAAAAAATTAGAACAGGAAAAATCAGTTCTCATGAAAATCAAAAAATAATTGATTCTCTTGGTAAATTAAACGATGCAAAGATATTTTTTGATGATAGTTCTATGATAGAGATTATGGAACTAAGAGCAAAATGTAGAAGATTAAAAGCTGAACACAATATTGATGCAGTTTTTGTTGACTATCTACAGCTAATTCGTGCTTCAGGAATGGAATCGAGAGAAAGGGAAATATCGATTATTTCCATGACATTAAAACAAATAGCTAAAGAACTAGAAATACCAGTAATTGCTTTGGCACAATTAAATCGTTCGATTGAAAGCCGTCCAGGTAAAAGTCGTTCTCCAATGCTTTCTGACTTAAGAGAGTCTGGCTCAATTGAACAAGATGCCGATGTTATTCTATTCGTACAAAGGGTAGAAGTTTATGGTCAGATGGAATATGAGGACAAAACCCCAACAGAAGGAACAGCTGAGATAATAATAGGAAAACAAAGAAATGGACCAATTGGTACAGTAAGAGTTGCATTCCAAAAGAATTATGCACGATTTGAAAATCTAAGTTACGGCTATGAAGAAATGCCTGAAAGCCCTGCAATTAATAGTGATGGACCTAATTTTTAAGAATTTGTGAAATATAAATCAGAAACACAGTTAGAGCCAAATCAATAATTAGAATCAAAGCCATCAGCTTATATTTTTTTTCGATGAAAAAATAAAGTGCGGGTACTAAAAGTACAACAAATGTTATCAAAGCTGCTAAAAAAATTGTCATAATTTAATAAATCCCTAAAAAACAGTGAAATGACATCTTGCACAAGTCATAAAGTTATATTATTTTTGTAGTCTTATAAAATTGAAATAATAAAATAAATATGTTTGATAGTTTACAAGAAAAGTTAGAAATAACATTAAAGAAATTTCGTGGACAAAACAAGATAACCGAAGAGAATATTTCTGAAGCACTTCGAGAAATCCGAAGAGCATTATTAGAAGCAGATGTCCATATAGATGTTGTCAAAAAATTTATTGATAGTGTAAAAGAAAAAGCAATTGGAAGCGAAGTAAAAGGAAGGCTTAGACCTGAACAACTAATAGTCAAAATAGTCAATGACGAATTAGTTGAATTGATGGGTAGTAAACGCTCAGAAATAAAAATTGCTTCTGGTAAGCCAACTGTAATACTTGTAGCTGGACTTCAAGGTTCTGGTAAGACTACTTTTTGTGGGAAATTAGCAAAAAATTTAAGAAAAAAAGGTCGCCAACCCTTATTAGTTGCCTGTGACGTATATAGACCCGCGGCTATTGAGCAATTAAAAACTCTTGGTGAACAAGTTAAGATTCCAGTTTTTACAGAAGAAAATAATCAAGACCCAGTTTCAATTGCAACAAACGCATTAGAATATGCTCGTAAATTTGGTAGAGATACTATTATTGTGGACACGGCTGGTCGTTTGACTGTAGATGAAAAAATGATGGATGAAGTAGAGAATATTAGTAAAGCTATTAATCCTACGGAAACATTATTTGTCTGCGACTCAATGATAGGTCAAGATGCTGTTACAACGGCTAAGGCATTCCATGAGAAACTAGAACTTTCTGGAGTTGTTTTGACCAAATTAGATGGAGATACGAGGGGAGGTGCAGCACTTTCAGTTCTTCATGTTGTTGGTAAACCCATAAAATTTGTAGGTGTTGGTGAAACAGTAGATGACCTTGAACCATTCCACCCTGAGAGAATTGCATCAAGAATCCTAGGTATGGGTGATATTCTTACTTTAGTTGAGAAAGCTGAATCACAAATTGATAAAGAAGAAGCGGCTCAGTTAGAAGAAAAAATAAGAAAAAATGAATTTACATTCGATGACTTTTTAAGTCAGTTAAGAGCAATCCAGAAAATGGGTTCACTCAAAGACTTACTCGGTATGATACCAGGTATGGATAAACAACTTAGAAATGTAAACGTAGATGATGGAGCTTTCAAAAAAGTTGAAGCGATAATCCAGTCTATGACTAAAAAAGAAAGAACAAATCCTAAAATTATAAACGGTTCCCGAAGAATGCGTATTGCGAAGGGAAGTGGCACAAACATCCAAGATGTTAACAGATTGTTGAAGCAGTTTGATGACATGGGTAAGATGCTAAAAAACATTTCAAGAGGTAAAAAATCTAGGATGTTAGGTGGTTTAGGTTTAGGAAAATTTGGTATTAAATAAATTTGAAATTAAATTGCAGTAATTAATTAGGTGATATTACAAAAATGGTAAAGTTAAGACTAAGAAGAAAAGGGCGTAAAGGTTACCCCGTATATGATGTAGTAGCTGTTGATAGCAGAAGAAAAAGAGACGGTGCTTACATTGAAAGACTTGGATATTATGATCCGAATACTAGTCCAAACACAGTAAAACTGGACGACAATAGAGCTATTTATTGGTTGAATGAAGGTGCACAACCTACATTAACAGTAAAAAATATTTTTAGCTATGAAGGTGTCTTACTTAAAAGAGCACTACTTTTCAAAGGTTTAGATGAAGATCAAATCAATGAACAAGTAACTAAGCATAAAGAAAATGCTTTAGCAAGACATGATAGGTTGAAAAAAGCTAGAAAAGCTAGAAATGCTAAGCCAGTTGTCGAGGAAACTGCTCCGGTAGAGGAAGCTGCTCCGGCAGAGCAATCTTCAGAAGAAACAACAGATGCTCCAGAGTAATTAATTACTCAAAAGTATAAACAAAAAAAGCCGGTTTATTACCGGCTTTTCTTTTTTTATGTAATTTTTATTTTTTAATATTTTGCTGGGATATTAAATGAAACCGTTGTCCCTTCTCCCTCATTTGATTCAATCCAAATCTCACCTTCGTTCATCTCTACAAATGATTTGCTTAATATTAGACCAATTCCAGTACCTCTTTCACCGTCAGTACCAAATCTTGAGTCTTTGCCATTCCCTATATCAAAAATATCTTCTAACATTTCTTTTTCAATTCCAATCCCATTATCAGCTATTGTAAAATTTGCTTTTGAGTCCATATTTTGCACATCAACAACAACCTTACTATCTGATCTTGAATATTTGATTGCATTTGAAACAAGGTTTTTTATAACCACTGAAAGTAGATTAGGATCACCATAGGCATAGACTTCCTGGCCATTATTATAAATAAGTTCTATATTTTTCTGTTTAGCTTTTGGTTTAAAATGGTCTATATATTTTTTAACTAAGTAATTTATAGCGAACTTTTCAGGATAGACTTCTATTTCATTTTTTTGAAGTTTAGCCCAAGTCAATAAGTTTTCGAGTAAAAGCATTAAATTATTTGATGCATCTTTTATTGTCGCAAGAGATTCTTTTATTTCATCTTGACTCATATCATTATAATAATCAACTAATACAGATGTTATATTCTTGAATCCACTCAATGGATTCTTTAAGTCATGTGCGATAATCGTAAAGATTTTATCTTTCGTCAGATTAATTTCATTCAGCTGCGTGTTTGAGTCATTCAACTGTTTATTTAACTCTGTAAGTAAATCATTAGTTTTTCTTTTGGCTCTGTATTTAGAAAAGAGTAAAATTGCTATGAAAATAAGCAATATTGCTAATGAAATAGCACCTATAATTAAAATTTGAGTTAATTCTTTATCTTTTTTCAGTATTTGTATTTCATTATCCTTTTTCTGTACCAAATACTCTTCGTGTAATTTCTGAATACGTCTGTTTTGTTCTACATTATAAATACTATCTTTAGTGGTATTAAACAATTTACTATATTGTAGTGCTGCCTTATAATCAGTTGTGTTTTCATATAGTTTTGAGAGATAAAAATAACTGTCCGCAATTACAGCTTTTGCGTTTAACTCTTGAGCAATTGATAATGCATCTTCAATATTAGAGGCAGCCGTATTATATTTTTCAAGACTAATAAAAACTTGACCAAGGTTATTAAGTGTTTGTGCTTCTCCTTTCTTATCTTTTAAATCTTTACTAATTTCTAATGATCTATAGAAAAATTCTAATGCCGTATAATTATCGCCCTTATCTAGATAAACAACACCAAGATTATTATAACTATGAAGTAAACCTACCAAATCATTAATTTCTTTACTAACTTCAAAACCAAGATTATAATACTTTAGAGCGCTATCGATTTGCTTATCATTCCAATAAATTGATGCAAGGTTGTTGTAAGATTGAATGATTAGTGGCTTTTCATTGAAATTCTTCAGAATTCTAAAAGATCTTTTAATATAATCCAACGCAAGTCCATAGTCTTTTATATTGTTGTAAATTAAACCTATGTTATTCAGTGCAATTGCCCTATCTTTTTCCTTCCGTGTTTTTTCTGCTATACGTAATGCTTTAAAATAGAAATCAATAGCTTCTTCATTTCTACTGATATATCTATATGAGTCCCCTATTCCATTTACTAGCTTAAATCTATAAAGACTATCTAATCTTGAATTTTTTTCAATAATTTCTAATCCTTTTTTGGCATAATCTATTCCTTTCATAGGAAGAACATTTCTATATTCGACCAATAATTTGAACAGCAAATCTACCTTTTCCTCCTCAGATAGATTTTCTTTATTATACTGTTTCTCAAGTTTATCAGTTGCCTCATCTGACATAGCTAATTGAGTCAAAAAACAAATTAAAAAAACTATTATACTATATTTCATAATTATTGAAATTATTGAAAGTAAGAGAGTAGTTAAAGAAATCATAAATCCCGTTTGATAAGTATCGGAGTCATATTCAACAATAACATGGTTATTTCCTTTATTCAGCTTAATTGCTCTCAAACAATAGTCAACTAAATGTACTTCCGATTTCTTTTTATTAACTTCAGCTTTCCACGATGGGTAATATATCTCACTTAAAATTAAAAATCCATCAGTAGAATTGCTGATTTTATACTCTAATCTATCATTTTCATAGCTAACGCATTCGATTTTAAAATCAGGTTCAACTTCAATTGACTTAAAGTTCATTTTTTTCTCAAATAGAGCTGTCTTTCGTAAATCATATTCACCAGATTCCATAATAGTTTTTATATTAGAAGAATCAGTTTCTACTATTTTATTAACAAACCATGCATTACCAAATCTATCCATATTCTCATAAAATCTAGGTGCATTTAAATTTCTGTCTATTCCAACTGAATATTTTACATTCAACAAGTCCATATTTATGTCAATATTTGGTGTCGGTGGATTAACTCTCTGCAATAGTAATGGATTATACCCTTCTCTAAGCATTACTTTATCCACCATTCCTTGATTACGTTTCATTGCCATATATCTGACTGGCTGATAGAGTCTCATATTTACTCTAAAAATATCATCAGGTAATCTGGGTGTGAATGCATTTTTAAATTCTTTGGGCATTTTATAACCATTGGGAATCTGTGTTTCAGTAGGATTCTGTGGGCTTTTATTGAAACTATTGCCGACGGAATATAAATCAATAAATAATAATAGCAAAAGCAATGAACCTACTATAGATATTGCAGATGGTTTGATTGTCCCCCAAAATACAACTGCAAAACCAAAAACGAGCAGTATTATTGTTCCTGTTGCTCTTGATACTATATCACTTTGAATAATATTAGGTGTATTAAAATTTTCGAAGAAAAGTCCTGTAGATATTAATATCGTTAGTATGAGCGGGATACTAAACGCAATTATTAGCTCCTTTTTGTATTTCTTAGTTCTATTAAACACTGTATCAAACCCCAAACCAGCAAGTAAGCTAAATCCAAGGGTCACAAAAAACATCATTCTTGCCGGCATACGGAATGTATTGATATAAGGTAAATTATAGAATATATCATAGAAGAATGAGTTTGATCCAAGTGAGAAAAGAAAACCAAACAATGAAATTGAAGCTAAAGTCAGAATTAGTGAATTTTTATAATTCACTAATATTGCAAATAAACCTAAAAACAATATTAATACACCGAAATAAAAGGTAGTTTCCCAATAATAGTGAATTCCTTGTACTCCTTCAAACTGTAGGTAGAAAGATACTCCTCTCAGGTCTTCCCCACTTACAGTTCCAAATAAATTAGGCACCATTGCAGTTAACGCTTGTTTAAATTGTAATGATCCTTCAGTTGCTTTCTCATAGTTTATTTCAGACCTTTGCGATAATTCTGCTAGTTCTTGTGCAGGAAATAGTTGCACGGTAAATATTCCATAAGCTAAGATAAAAGTCAATAAAGTAGAAATAATTATTTTTATAGATTTATGTTCTTTATTGATAAAAGAATTTATCAAAATCCCTAAACCAAATAATCCTATAAAAATAAACTCATAAAGTATTGTCTGTGGGTGACCAGCCAATATTGAAAGACCAAGTATAACACCACTTAATATTCCAAGATAAATTTTACCTTTGATAAAAGATGAGTAAAGAACACCTAAAACCAAAGGTAACCAGGCTAGTTGATAGATTATCATTGGGTGAATTGTGTGGCAAATCATCAACATAGAAAAACTATATCCAACACTTGCTATTAAGCTACCATATAGGGAAATACCTATTTTCTTTGATAAATAGAACGTGTTTATTTGGGAAATAGCAAAATGAAGAATAATTACTAATTGCAAAGCAGCAAAAGGTAATTTACCATCGGAAACGAATAAATCTAATATCCTATTCAGTGGATAGAAAAAACCCGTTTGAATATCAGCGAAAAACGGCATTCCACCAAAAGTATATGGATTCCAAAAAGGAATGCCTTTAGAAGTTGCAGCAAAATTTTGAAAAGGATAAACATATTCAACAATATCCTCCCAAAAGAACGCGTCACCTACTATATTAGACCAAAAAAAGATTAATGTTGTTAAAATTGATACTATTACAGCTGTGAAATACTCCGATTTCATTATTTTCATAAGCATATTATACTCAAATTTTAATTAGCATATTCATAACAAACGTTATTTAACATTAAAATAAATAACTCGTATATTATTTTTTAAATTATACAAAAACAAAAAAATAATATACAATTTTATTAAATAAGCTTAAATAAATTGGTACAACTGACATAAGAATGGAGAAAGAAATGAATTTAGAAGAAAAAATAACATCAGAAATGAAAGTAGCTCTAAAAGGAGGTATGAAACAAAGATTGGAAACACTTCGATCTATAAAAGCATTGATACTTGAGTACCAGAAAAGTGGCAAGGGAACAGAAATTACAGACGAAGTTGCTACTAAATTGTTAAATAAGGCAGCTAAAAATAGAAAAGATTCAATTGCACTTTATTTACAGGCAGGAAGAACAGAACTTGCTGAAAAAGAGAAGCAAGAATTAGAAATAATTCGTGAGTTTATGCCGAAACAGCTGTCTGAAGAAGAACTTAATACACTAATACTTTCTATCATAAAAAAATTGAATGTTAAAGAATTATCAGATATGGGAAAAGTAATGGGTGCAACAATGCAAGAAATTAATGGAAAAGCTGACGGCAATACTGTCCAACAAATTGTGCGTAAATTATTGAGTAATAATTGATGAATAGAGAGTTAGAATTAAGAAGGAATAGATTAAAATTAGAAACCGAAAAAGAATTAGAATTTAGTAGTGTACTTGATGAGATTTCTAAGTTATGCAATTCAGAAAAAGCCTCATATAATGCTGAATTAATTAAGCCATTTAGTAATGCTGATGAGTTGAGATATGAATTAGATCTTATTGAAGATGTATCAAAAATATTTCAAGTAAATGAAGAACTGCCCCTTTCTGGTCTGAAAGAGATTGATAGCGCTCTAAAAAAATCTCAAATACGAAATGCTGTTTTAGACACAAATGAACTATTAAAAATTAGAGATAATCTAAGAATATTCAGGCTTGTAAATAATTTCATCTCCAATAAAAGCGAAGAATTGATTAACCTGTCTAAACTTAATGACGTAATTCACTACAATCAATTTATAGAAAAGCATATTGATGAATCAATAGATGATAATGGAGATGTAAAAGACACTGCCTCGAAACAATTACAATCTATCAGAAGAAATATATTATCAACATCTGATAGACTAAGAAATAAATTGCAATCTATTTTAAAAAAGACTTTCCAAGATGATTTGTTACAGGATGATTTCTACACTCTTCGAGAGGAGAGATTTGTTATCCCAGTTAAAACAGAATTCAAAAAGGAAATACCAGGGATAATTCACGGACTGTCAAATACAGGTAATACTGTATTCTTAGAGCCATCAGAAATTATTGATATGAATAACAGCCTATCTATACTTAAGAATGATGAAAAAAAGGAAATTTTTAAAATACTGACAGCAATTACTGAAGAAATTGGGTCACAATCAGAATTTTTAATAGAAACTAATGAGATAATAACAAGACTCGACTTAATAAATGCAAAGGCGAAATATGCTCGAAAGTATGATGGTTATAAACCAATCATTGTTGAAACTAAGGAAATAGAACTCAAGAATATATATCATCCTTTGCTTTTAAAAAACAAAAGTAAAAAGCAAGTTGTACCTCTTACCATTAGTTTTGATAATATAAAACAAGGACACTTAATATCAGGTCCAAATGCTGGAGGTAAAACTGTTGCATTGAAGAATATTGGATTAAATATTCTTATGGCAATGTCTGGAATCTATACTTTTGGTTATTGTAAAACTGGATTGCGAGATGTATTTACTTCGATTGGTGATCATCAATCAATTGAAATGGATTTGAGTACTTTTTCTTCTCAGATAAAAAGGATAAAAGACATTTTAGATGTTGCCGATCCAGATGCTTTGATGTTAGTGGACGAGATTTGCTCTGGTACAGATCCTAAAGAAGGTTCAGCTTTGGCTTCTGGAATTCTTGATACAGCATTGAAATATAATTTAAAATTTATTGTTACTACCCATCAATCTTCGCTTAAGACTTATGCCTTGAACAAAGAAAATATAGAGAATGCTTCTTTAGAGTTTGATGAGTATAATTTGAAACCAACTTATAATTTTTTATCGGGAATCCCAGGTAATAGCTATGCCTTCAACTTAGCTGAAAGCATTGGTTTATCTTCATTAATTTTAAATAGGTCAAAAGAATATTTGGATACGAAAGACACAGAGATTGACAGAAGTATCTCAGAAATTGTTACTTATAGAAAACAAGCTGAAAAAATGAAACTAGAAGCTGAAACAAGTTTACGAAAAGCTGAAAACATACAACGAGAATATGAAAAATTATTAGAACAGTTAAATCTTAATAAAGCAGAATATAAATCAAAAGCACAGCAAGAAGCAAATATTATATTAACTGACGCAAATAAGTTAGTCGAAAACACTATTAGAGAGATTCAAGAAGGCAAGAGAAAACTAGGTGAAGTTAAAAAAGAATTCGAGTTGAAAAAAGAGGAGTTAAGAAAGAGAATTTCTGAACCAAAAATACAAAAGAAAATAGAAACGGAAGTTGAAGATAAAATAGAAAAAGGAGATATAGTCCGAATTGACATTTATGACACTCCGGGACAAGTAATAGAGATTGCTGATGACAACAAACATGCTATAGTTGAGTTTAATGGATTAAAATTCAGAACAGAGATAGTTAAATTAGTAAAAGTCGATAAAGAAAATTCTAAAGTAAAAGAAATATCTAACGAAGAATCCAATAAATTCTTCAAAATGGGTGCAGAATCACGGATTGATGTAAGAGGAGAAAGAGTTAATGATGCAATTGCTATAGTTGAATCATTTCTAAATGATGCAGTAATAGCAGGACTACCTTTCTTGACAATACTACATGGAAAAGGAACAGGAGCACTTAGAACAGCTATCCATGATTACTTGAATATGCAATCCTCAGTTAAAAGCTACAGAAATGGCAATTTATCTGAAGGTGGAGAAGGCGTAACTGTTTTGGAACTAGTATAATTTAAAGTGTATAATCTATAAAAGAGAGAATAAATATGTTAAAAATCATCATTGCTTTTGTTATTATCCCAATAGCAATATTAAATTTGAAAGGAATTGAGATGACGGATTATCAACCTCCAGCAACTAAAAAGACAACTGTTTACGATACACTACACGGTGAGGTAATTAAGGACGATTATCGTTGGTTAGAAGATAAAAAGAATCCAGAAGTAAGAGAGTGGTCTGAAAAACAGCACAATTCAACTGTTGATTATATTTTGAACAATGGTAAGGATATTAAAGGACTGAAGGATGAAATAAAAGCATTAAACAATAGAGACTATAGAAGTGCTCCTTTTTTTAAAGCAAAAAGAGAGTTTTTCTATGCTAGAAAGAAAGGAGAGCAACATAATACATTATACACAATTATTGACGGAAAAGAAATTAAGATTTTCTCCCCTTTCGATTTGGACTCCACAGGAAACACTTCACTATCTGGAATGAGTTTTTCGGAAGATGGTAATTTATTGTCAATCGGGACACAGTACAAAGGTGATGAAATATCAACTTATAGGTTAATAGATTCGAAAAGTGGTAAGAAAATTGGTGAAGATATTACAGGACTTAGATCATTTTCTTTTGCTAAGGATGAGAATTATGCATACATAACTGTTCGAACGAGAGAAATGATTGATAATCAAAAACCAATTGAGGTTTACAAACATAAAATAGGCACAAGCAGGGACAAAGATCAATTATTAGCAATTCCAAGTGATGCAAAAGATATTGCTAGTGTTTGGGATACGAAGCATGGTGGATTGACTTTCTTTAGTCAAGGTGATTTTTATTCAAATACATTAAAAATAAGAAAACTAGAAGATACAAATGAGCCCAAAACTATTTTTAGCTCGACTGAATTTAGTGCATTTCCAGAAGTTCATAAGAATAAAATATATTTTCAAACAAATTTCAATGCACCAAATTTTAAAATATATGTTACAGATATAGACAAACCAGAGTTTGAGAATTGGCAGGAATTTTATCCAGAAAAAGAAACAGTTCTCGAAGGATTTACATTTACCTCAGACTATATACTTGTGATGTATAAAAAAGATGTATTAAGTCACATTGCAGCTTACGATTTTTATGGGAATTTTATTAAAGAAGTTGAAACACCCGAGTTTGGTGATGTTTCTGGCATGAGTTACAATGAGGATATGAATACTTTGTTCGTGAGTTTGTCAACATTTACAAGTCCGACTAAACTATATAAATTAGATGGTAAAACATTAGAATGGGAATTTTATTATCAAGATGATTTACCAATAAATACAGAAAATATAGTTTCCAAAATGGTTAAGTATAAATCTTTAGATGGAACAATGGTACCAATGTTTATTTCATATAGAAAAGATATAAAATTGGATGGAACAAACCCAACTTTACTTTATGGCTATGGTGGATTTAATATATCAATGAGTCCCTCCTTCTTGGGTGACAAAGCATCATTCATAAACAGAGGTGGGGTTTATGCAGTAGCGTGTTTGAGAGGTGGAAGCGAATACGGAGAGAATTGGCATAAAGACGGAATGCTGGAGAGAAAGCAAAACGTATTTAATGATTTTATTTCGGCTGCGGAATACTTAATATCATCTGAATATACTAATACGGAAAAGCTTTGTATAATGGGTGGTTCTAATGGTGGATTGCTTACTGGTGCATGTTTAATACAGCGTCCTGATCTATTCAAATCTGCAATAGTAGCTGTTCCTTTACTAGATATGCTTAGATATCATAAATTTCTGATAGCAAGATATTGGATACCTGAGTACGGTGACCCTGATAAAGCTGAAGATTTTGAGTTTATAAGACCATACTCTCCATATCATAACATACAAGAGGGAGTAAACTACCCTATCACCTTAGTTAAAGCTGGTGAAAATGATACTCGTGTTGATCCTCTACATGCAAAGAAATTTGCAGCGGCTTTGCAAAATAACCAAGGTCAAAAGAATAATATTTTCCTATTTGTTGATTTCGATTCTGGACATGGAAGTGGGCAATCAATAGATAAACAAGTTGAAAACACATATTTACAGTGGAAATTTATATTTAATACTCTTGGTATGTAAAAAAAATACTGTAGTTGTTTGTAAACGCTTAATCCATTCCGATTAAGCGTTTATACTATGAGCCGAGAACATCATTAATGGTCTCGACTAAAGTATAGAAACTACAAGGTTTTTCTAATCTACCATTAAAACCAAATTCATGGTAATGAGAAACTACTGGTTTAGACGAATGTCCACTAAAAACCAAAGCTTTAATATTCGGATCTAATTTCCTTATTTCATTAAGCACGTCTAATCCATCAATCTCATAACCTACTAATGTCATATCAAGAATAGCTACATCAATTGGGTTGTTGGTAAGTGATTCTTTGAAGAAGTTTATTGCTTTTATCGGATTATTGAATGAATGTATTTCTATATCAGTAATTACTTCTGCAATATCAATCATTGAATTTGTAATGTTAATATCATCATCGACTAACAAGACTCTTGTTTTGGCAAAAGATTTTTTAACTTTTTTCTTCTCAATAGTTTTTATTTTATCCTCGCTCTGCTCTAATCTTTTTAAATATATTGAGAATTTTGTTCCCTTATTTACTTCCGATTCGACAGTTATTGCACCATTATGATTTTTTATAATATAATAGACAGTTGGCAAACCTAAACCTTGACCGTCTTTCTTAGTTGTATAGAATGGTGTAAATATTTCTTCTATTGCATCATCTTCTATCCCTACTCCTTCGTCTTCGATTACTATTCTAATGTATTCACCAGCTAATAAATTTTGAATTTCATTATTTTCTAATGTTACATTATCTGTGGTAATAGTAATTATACCACTAGAAGTCATTGCCTGGTTTGCATTTATTAGAAGGTTAAGAAATACTTCGTTCAGTTGTTTGCCATCTGCAACTGTAGGAAACAAATTGTTATCTAAATTCATATTTGTCATATTAGATGAACCAGCTAAAGCAATTTCTACAGCATTCACTACGATATCATTTACATTTACTGTTTGTAATGATGGTTCATTTGATTTAGTAAAAGTCTGAAATCTTGTAGCTAGTGCATTTGCTTGTTCTAAACTCGAAGAAATCCTATTAAGTTGTTTTTCTATTGACAATGGACTCATTTTGATTACATCAACTGACAAAGTAATTGCTGCTAAAATATTCTTGAAATTATGTGCAATACCTCCTGCAAGAATACCAAGTGATTCCAATTTTGTAATCTTCTGTATTTCCGAAAGATGCCTATTGCGTTCGGAGATATCCATCAATACACCTCTGAATCCAGATAATTCTTCATTTGTTTTTATCGCACTAGCAAATAGTATTACATCAAAATTTTCACCGTTTTTCTTCATACCTGTATATTCAACTGGACCTAAATCTGGATTTTTTATTCTGCTTTTCAAATTCTCCTTTATTAACATTCTTTGCGATGGCACTACCAAATCAAATGTTTTTAAACTTGATAAAAATTCTTCTTTTGTGTAACCAAACCATTCCATAGTTTTACCATTCACATAAACTATATTTCCTTCTAGATCAACTTCCATAACAGCAACAGGTAGAGATTCCATCATAGACTTGAAATTAATTTCATTTTCAATTAGTTCTTCTTCTATTTTTTTTCTTTCGGTATAATCTCTTGCTACAACAATATATCCCTCTTTCTTACCTTCTATGCCTTTGTAAATGGATACTTTTACATTATTCCATTTTTTTTCACCATTTATATCCATTGAATAATCAAATTGTCTTGATTTACCATCGGTTTTAATTTGCTTTATTGTTTCTGCAAATGTTTGTGAAATACTTTCGGGCAAAACCTCACTATGATGTTTGTATAAAAAATCTTTAGGCATTTTATAAAGAATATCATTTGTTGAAGAATTGTAATAATCTATGAAAATTTCATTCTCATCTACTATAAAAATTAGGTCATCTATGTTCGACATAACATTCGCTTGCTTAACTTCGCTCTCGCTAAGTGCCTTTTGTATAGCTTTCTTCTCAGTATTGTCTTGAACCGTACCTCTTAATCCTATTGGTTTGCCTTCTTCATCTTTTATCACTTCAACATTAGTCCAATAATGTCTTATTTCACCAGTCCGGATATTCTTACCTCGATACTCTGTTCTTAGAGGTTGGCCAGTGGCGATAGAATTCTCTAATTGTTTAATATATTCTTCACGGTCCTCCTCGAAAATAAGATTTAGTGCATCTGCTTTTTTTGTAATATATTCTTCTGGTTTCAAGCCAACTAATTTATTGAGTTCTTCTGACCACCAAACATCATCATCTATAAAGTAACCATCAAAATAACCAGTTTGTGATAATCTCTGAAGATTATCAAATCTTGTTTTAAGAGTATTAAGTTTGGTTTTGATTTTATTTAGTTTAAATGAAAAATAAACTAAACTTGCCACCAAAGAAACTGAGATGAATATTAGAATAGGAAGCATTGTTTTACCTCAGAAAAAAGCAAATTTATAACAGTTTATCTGTTTTATTTTATACTAAAGTACGTATAATTGGACAATAATTAAAAATAAATTATTTGAGATTTGGAACTATGGTGTAATGTATGGATGTTTTATTCTGATTTTTGAGACAGAAATGTTTAGATAAAAAGTTTATCTTAGTGTTTGAATGAAGTCAAAATGTACAAATTGCTTTTGTTATTAACATCATCAAATTACTTCCAAAAATTCATTGCACTTGAAGAATTTTGTTGGGTCTAGATTATAGTGGTCCGCTAATCACTTTTATTACGTTTCCTATGTGGTCCTTAATTTTATTATACAAACACTACTTCTCACTTCGTGTGCCTACCTACTTTTTACCCCTAAATAAATTTTGATATTAGTGGAATTTCGAAGATTCACTTTACTTACAAAAGACTATATACAAAAAAAGCACCTTCAACCACTTGAAGATGCTAATAATATAAGTTTGTAGTACACCCGAAGAGATTCGAACTCCAAACCTTCTGATCCGTAGTCAGATGCTCTATCCAGTTGAGCTACGGGTGCATAGAAATCTCTTTTAAAGACTTAGTCTTTCTTTAAAGATTTAATAAATTTTGATAATCTTGATTTTCTTCTTGCCGCATTATTCTTATGAATAATTCCTTTTGCAGAAGCTCTATCAATTACTTTAATTGCTTTGCTTAAGTTTTCCATTCCTGAAGCATATTCAGTTGATTCTCTAACCGCACGAACTGCAACTTTTACTTGTTTTTTATACTCACGATTGTATAAATTTCTTTTTTTAGTTTGTCTTATTCTTTTGACAGATGATTGATGATTAGCCATAATCTAAAAATGATTTTATTATTTACAAAATATTTGACTTCAAAAATACATCTAATATTACATTATTGCAAAATAAAATAAAGATTTACTCTATATATTTGTATTTATTTTTATTGTATTTAATTTGTAGTCTTTAAAAATTGAAAGAAAGTAAATGTTAAAAGAACTTCTTAGACCAGAAATTGAAGATATTATAAAGCAACGCAGATGGAAAGACCTTAGAATTGGACTTGAAGGATGGGAACCTGCTGAAATTGCTGAGTTGCTTCTTGAAATAGAAAAAGAATATAAGGTGCTTTTGTTCAGAGCATTACCCAGAGAAGTATCTACTCAGGTATTTAGCCACATTGATTATGAGGAAAGAGATCAACTTTTAGATGAACTAACAGATGGAGAAACAAGACGATTATTAGCTGATATGTCACCTGACGATAGAACTGCTTTGTTAGAAGAGCTTCCAGCAAAAGTTACTAAATCATTGATGAATATGCTTTCTGCAGAAGATTTGAAAGAAGCAAGATTTTTATTGGGCTATCCAGAGGAAAGTATTGGGCGACTTATGACTCCTGATTTTGTTACAGTTGAACCAGAATTCACTGTAAAGGAGGCATTGGCACATATTAGAAAGTTTGGTAAAGACAGTGAAACTATTTATCGGATTTATGTAATAGACGACAACGGAAGATTGATAGATGATATTTTGTTAAAGAATTTAATTCTTGCGGAAGAAGACAAGAAAATTTCTGAACTAATGGATTACTCTTTTTTATCACTCTCTGCATTCGATGATCGGGAAGAAGCTGTTAGAATGTTAGAAAAATATGATATATTAGCACTTCCGGTTGTTGATTCTAATGGATATATTGTTGGTATTGTTACTTTTGATGATATTTATGATGTTTCGGAAGAAGAAACAACAGAAGATTTTCAGAGAACATCTGGTATTAACCCACTTGACCAATCTTACTTAAGTGCAAGTATTTTAAAATTATATGCAAAACGAGCACCTTGGCTATTAGCAATGGTATTTGCAAATTTTTTAACAGCTTCTGTAATAAGTCATTATGACTATGTAACTGTTGCTTTCGTATCACTAGTCGCTTTTATTCCTTTACTAACAGGTACGGGTGGTAATTCAGGTACTCAATCAGCTACTCTTATTATTCGTAGTATTGCAACTGATGATATCAGATATAACGATTGGTTAAGAGTATTCAGAAAAGAACTAATGGTTGGACTTCTATTAGGTTTTTCTTTAGCAGTTGTCGCATTTATTAGAGGGTATTTTGAATCTGATGATTCTATGCAATTAGCATTAGTAATTAGTACATCTCTTATTGTTCTGATACTTTGGTCAAATGTAATTGGTAGTTTACTTCCAATTCTACTTCATAAGATGAAGTTGGATCCAGCGGTTATATCTGGTCCAGTAATTACAACTATTGTTGATGTATCTGGCCTGATTATCTATTTTAACATTGCTATTTATTTGATGAATTAGTATCTATAAGTAATTCCTAAACCCAATCGAAATAATTTATTGTTTGTCTTGAGTACTTGAGAATCATATATTTGAAGCTCAGTATCAGTATCAATGAATTGAACAAAACCATCTATTCTTAATGTTTCAAATAAAAATAAACCCATTCCCCCACTATATAAAATTGAAATAGAATTATCATTTGCAATAGGTGATGTTTCAAAAGTAGTCCCTATACGTAATTGAATTATTGTGAAAGGTATTTGATATTCTGCCCCAACTCCCAATTTCATATTGCCATCTAAATTTAAGCTCATGCTTTCATTCAAAGAATTTAGGTACTCAGATTGATGGTCAAGAAATTGTATATGGGGATAGTATTTATACTGAAAAGCAGTAGATATAGTTAATTCTTCAGAGTTATAAGAAGAGCCAATAGCAATCGACCAAGGAAGAATAGCTTCCAACAAAGTAGTATTATTACTAGCTAAATTATCATAATAAGCTCTTGAATTATCATCAAATTCAACTAATGCTTCTTCATAAAAATTCTCTTCTATCCGTATAGTCGCCGGAGTTCTTACATTTAAACTAAATCTATAATTATCAAATGTATAAAGTGCACCTAAATTAAAACTAATTGAAGTATAGTCCTGTTCATATTGCAATGTATGCAGTAAATTATTAAAATCTAAATAAGGTGGCTGTTCCAATTTTTCTTGATAAACTTGCTCTGTGTCAACCTCTTTCAAAATACGAGAATAGTTGTAGTTACCAAATGAAAAATTGATACTTCCACCGAAAGAAAATCCATCATAATACTCACTGGCTAATGCAAAAGTTAAATCGTGGTTAAGTCCCGATTCGTTACGATTGAAATCCTGGTATAAACTATCTGATATATTAGTAATTCCATTTTGTGATAGTTTTGTTCTTTCTGTCCATTGTCTTCTCACTCCCGATTCACTTTTAATGTATGAGTTGACAGGATTAAATCCTTCTGCCCTGGTCAACTGATCATAATTTAAACTATTGGAATAAGATATGCCAATATAATATAAATCTCTGTTTTGATAGTTTGCTCGAACGGGAGAAGAAATAGAAATATTAGTTAAGTTGAAATTATTCTCATTTGCATTAATAGAGTTATTCAGATATTCCGAGTTTCTAGAATTGTTGTTAAAATTGTAACCAAAAGAAATTTCAGATTTATTGTTTAATGACAATCCTGCAGGGTTATAGTGTACAGCAGCAACGTCATTTAAAATACCCATATATGAAAAACCCAATCCAGCAGATCGGGTATTTACTATTTTATTGTCTGATGAGTACCTAATGATATCAATCAATGTCCCATCAATATTCTGAGATATTAATACATTTAACGATAATGTAAAAACTAATAATGATATTCTAAGCATTATTATCTTCTACCACCTCTTCTATTGGAAGAACTACCACCTCCGGTTGAACCTCCTCCGCTACTTCCAGAACTTCCCCCAGAAGAACGGTTGTAACTTGAACCACTTGATCTTGCACCAGAAGACCTGTTCGTGTTATGGCTACCATTTGACCTATTATAGCCAGAACGACCTTCGTTACTGTTTGATCTATTGATTTGTGAATTGCTATTAGTATTTGTTCTTGTGTTATTTTCAGTCCTTGACGTTCTACTATATGAATTTGTGTTATATCTATTATCCGTGTTACTTCTATTGTAACTATTAGTATTTGTAGATCTAGAGTTTCTAGAATCATTAATATTAGTTGTTCTATTGTAATTTGAATTTGAAACTCTGTTATAATTGTTAGTTCCACCACTACGTGAGTAAATATTACCACTACTTGAACTTCTGTTATATCCGGAAGTACCTGATACTGTACTTCTCAAATTATTATTGGAAGTACTTGGTGAACGATAATAGCTATAGTTATTTCTTTCTGTATAGTTGCGTGACTGACTATAATCTCTATTATAATACCTATGGTTATGATTATATCTATGATAATTGTGATGGTGAGCATAGAATCTATTAAAATAAAAATTATCATAGTAGTATCCCCAACCAAAACCAAACGAAGGATGATATCTATACCAAGGAGAATACCAACCGTAGTATCTTGGCCCCCAATTGTAAGTAAACCCTAGTCCAAATCCATAGTAAGGATATCCATAGAACCCAGAATAGTAAACATCGTTCCACCATGGAACAACAACTGGCTGGTAATAGGGTGACTCATTATAATAGTTATTAACGACGGTCACTGAAGAACCTTCATCGGAAGTATAGACATTTTTCTTTGTGGTTTTCTTATTCGAAAGTGGGTTTACCCATCCATTGTCATTCTCTGATCCATTTTGATTATTATTTTTATCAACAATAATTATTTGGTTATCAGGTTTATCATAGCTGTAGTAGTTATTAGTCCTAGTTGATGTACACGACATTAAACCTAAGATTAATAAGAGAGTTATTGGTAATATTGTTTTCATTTGAAACTCCTTTTTATTTATTTAACGAATATGCAAATTTTTAGTTTCAAAAAAAAATTTAAAAAAAGTTTTTTGTTTTAATAAAAAGTTATTTAGTTTTGCTACTCGATTATGTGCCCGGATGGCGGAATTGGTAGACGCTCAGGACTTAAAATCCTGTGATGGCAACATCGTGGGGGTTCAAGTCCCCCTCTGGGTACTCAAAGGTTGGTGATAGATTAATCACCAACCTTTTTTTATAACTATAGTAAAAGTAATTCGTATATTGTGAGATATGAAAAAAATTATATTAATATTGGTTTTCTCATTAATAACTGCATGTAGTAGTAGTATTGACACGAGAAATATGACAGCAGAAAATCTTTTCGAAAAAGGAAAAGAATATTTTGCAGAAGATGAGAACTTGGAATCTCAGAAAATGTTCGATTTGATTAAGTTGCAATATCCAGCTAGTCAATATGCTGATGATGCTCAATTTTATTTAGCGGAAATTGACTTCAAAAGAGAAAAATATATCTTAGCAGCATTTAATTATAATTCGCTGAGAAGACTCTATCCATCATCTGAATATAATAAAGAATCATTATACAAAAGAGCTCTTTGCTATTATAAGTTATCACCGCCCTTTGAAAGAGATCAAGAATATACTGTTCAAGCTATTTCATCATTAATAGAATTTCAATCTGCCTATCCGAACGATTCGTTATCAAAAGTAGCTGATTTACAAATTAAAGAAATGAGAGAAAAGTTGGCTAAACGTGAGTTTTCTATTGCTGAACTATATAGCAAATTAGATGATCCAAAAGCATCTTTAGTTTACTATGATTTTGTTATAAATAATTACGATGATACAAGATACAATGAAGATTCATATTTGGGAAAAGTAGAATCATTGCTAAAAATGAAAAGAATAGAAGAAGCACAGAATATTATAATTCTTTATGATAAAAAATTTCCGAATGGAAATTATAATGAAAAAATCAAAGAAATGTATGATAATGCTTTGATTGAAAAATAAAAAAAAGCTACTTTTAAATCAAAAAGTAGCTCTTTTTTTTTATTTTTTACTAAAACTTTTGATAATTCTATAAATTCTTTAAATCTTTCGGATCACCAAATTTAAGCTTATCTTCAAATGTTTCTTTCATTGCCAAAAAAGTAGGTTTTGGTATTCTGTCAAATTCACGGCTAATATTTAATTGATCATGGTTGATAACATCTGAATCGTCACCAGTAGGAATAACGTCTGCCATTCTGCTGTTCAATTCCATTTTTATATCATCGTTTATCTGTCTTGCACGAAAACCCATAGCAACTATAGCTTGATAAACCGAACCTTTTGCAGTTTCCTTCATACGTACTTTGACAGGATTAACTATATATTTTTCCATAAATGCCTTATTAAAGTTATTTTTTGAACGATTACAAATTTACGAAATTTACTGAAGTTAAAAAAATATTTTTATTTTATAAGAAAGTATATTAATTTTTGTTTTTACATTTTGCTATTATTAATATATGAAAAAATTATACTGGTCAATATCTGAAGTTTGTGAGCTATTGAATGTAGAACCACATGTAATTAGATATTGGGAAAGTGAAGTAACATTTCTGAAATCTAAAAGATCACGCGGTGGCAATCGACGATTTGACAAAGTATTAGTAGATAAAATGTTATTGTTAAAAGAACTACTTTATACTTATAAACTTACCACTAAGCAGGCATCGTATTTTATTAATAAAAATTCTGATTTGAACGATGACAACATAGAAGAAAAAGTATATGCCTATAAGAAGAGCAAAGGTTACAAAGAAGTAATAAAACAAGTAACACTCACAGACTTACAAGGTATTAAGAAAAGATTAGAAGAAACAATTGAGTTATTGAGAACGTAATAGATTAATGAAAAATTTATTAATTTTGAAAATATTTGAAAATGAACATAGGATAATAGATGTTAAAAATAATTACTACTAGCTTGATATTGCTCTGTTTGCCGCTAAGTTATCTTTTTTCTTTAAATTACAAAGAAAGGATTGTGGGAAAACATGACGATGAGGTTCTTGGTGTTTTCGTTAATGAAGCAGACTCGAAAGTGGCTACTTGCAGTTTGGACGAAACGATAAAAATTTGGAGCATTCCGGAAGGAAAAGAATTGGTAACAATGAAAGGTCACTTGGGACAAGTGAATAACTTATCTTTTTCTGGAAATGATAAATGGATAGCTTCTGCGTCTGGTGATCATACTGTTAGGGTTTGGGATGTAGAAACTGGGGAACAGTTAAAGATATTCAGAGGTCACACTGATCAAGTGATTGGAGTGTATTTCAGTCAAGATGATAGTAGTACTTTTATTGCTTCTACAAGTTTTGACAAAACTGTTAAACTTTGGGATTATAGGTTAGGCACTGAGATAAAAACTCTAAGGGATCATACTGAACCAACCAATAACGTAGCTTATAGTTATGATGGTGACTTTATAGCTTCATGTAGTGATGATAAATCTATTAAAATTTGGTCAACTGACTTAGAAACTAAAGAACCAGTTATGACTTTATTAGGACACGACGCTCCAGTATTGACAGTTCTTTATTCGTTCGATTCAAAAAAATTGGCGTCTTCTGACCAAGATGGAGTGATTAAAATTTGGTCAATGCCTGACGGAAAGCTTTTAAATAGTTGGAAAGCACACGATGAATTAGTACAGGATATATCTTTTGCAGAAGACAACACAACATTAGTAAGTGCTAGTTTAGATAAAAAAGTTAAACTTTGGAATTCTACGAACTCAAAGCTACTTTGGGAGTTCAATGCTGGTGTTGAAATTTGGTCCGTTGATTTGGTCTATGATGCAACAACAATTGTATTAGGTTGTGTAGATGGCACAGTTAGATTTTTGGAAAAACAAAAGTAACAGGATAAAAATGATGAAATTAAAATATATTATATTAGCTACAGTTGCTTTTTTATTATTTAGCAA
Source organism: Ignavibacteriota bacterium (assembly GCA_020437395.1). Lineage (GTDB taxonomy): Bacteria > Bacteroidota > Ignavibacteria > Kapaibacteriales > UBA2268 > PGYR01. The sequence continues at coordinate 52,543 of JAGQWJ010000005.1, forward strand.
TGACTTGCAATCTCAAGGGTTTATTAAGACAGTTGTATCATTGACTGGTAACGTATTTAACCAAGTTACAAAACAACCAGAAACAACTGCCCTTCTAGTAATGAAAGATGGTAAACGTGTTACTGCAACAAGAAGTAGAGCTTCGGAAAATGGATATTACTATATTACAGGTCTAAAAGCAGGTGAATCTTACGATATAAAACTTCAGAAGAGTGGCTTTATGGATCAACAATTCTCGATTCAAGTTCCAAATACTGACAAATATGCGGAGATTTCAAAAGATTTCCTAATTATGCCAAAAGAAGTAGGCGTTAAGTTACCTCTATCAGTACCTCCTTTTGAATATAATAAATCAAAATTAAGAGTTGGTAGTGAAATTTTACTTGATGATTTGCAAGAAACATTGAAACTAAATCCAGATGTTAAAGTTCAGATTATTAGTTATCCAGATAATGATAAGAGTCCAGCTGCAAACGAAACACTGACTAAAGACAGAGCGGAATCATTAAAAAAATTCTTTGCAAACTCGGGAGTTAGCCCGGAAAGGATGTCAATTATGGCAAATAAAACTACTGACCCTGATAATCCTCCTCCAAAAGAAAAAGCCGCAAAGGGAAAAAGATACATTGGAAAATCATATATAAAAATAGTATCTCTTTAGAGAAAAATTTCAAAAGACGTTCAATTGAACGTCTTTTTTTTATTCACTAATTGTGAAATATTCTATATTATTCTTATTTTGAATCTTAAATTAATTGAAAAAATAAAGATTGAATAAAGATAATATAATAGTTCAAATTAGAAATCTACATAAATACTTTGGTGATTCACATATTCTCCGAGGTATAGATTTAGATATAAAGAAAGGGCAATTGGTCTCAATTATAGGCAGGTCGGGATGTGGCAAAACAACATTACTCCGATGTTTAAATTGTCTAGAAATACTTGATGAAGGTACTATTAGAATTGAAGATTTAGAATTAACCAGAACTAAAGATAGAAAAGAATTAGAAAGAAAGGTTAACAAAATTCGAAAAAAAGTTGGAATGCCTTTCATAAATTCCATAGAAGAAAACAAATTGGATCAGGACTTCAAACTCAAAGCACACAAATTAAGAACAAAAGTTGGTATGCTTTTTCAAGGTTTGAATCTATTTCCAAACTACAATGTTTTAGAAAACATAATAATCGCACCTAAAATTGTCCAAGGTAAAGACGTTGAACATTCCAAACAACAAGCTATCCAATTACTAACAAAAGTTGGTATGCAAGATTATATTGATAGAATGCCAAATCAATTGTCAGGTGGTCAAGCTCAAAGGGTTGCGATAGCAAGAGCACTTGCTATGAATCCAAAAGTGATGCTCTACGATGAGCCGACTTCTGCACTTGATCCAGAATTAGTAGATGAAGTCATTAAAGTTATGACAGATTTGAATAAGGAAGGAATGACTCAAATAGTAGTAACTCATTCTATGAATTTTGCAAAAAATGCTTCAGACTTAGTCGTTTTTATGGATAAGGGTGAAATCATAGAAATGTCACCTCCAGAAGAGATGTTTTCTAATCCGAAAGACAGCAGAACTAGAGACTATCTAAAATTATTGGCTGTTTAAATTATGAAATCACTACTTTTATCCGTTTTATTTATTTGTTACTCGTTCAACCTTTTCTCACAAGAGAATCAGGTTCTTAGATGGGCGGCTGATGCAGAAAGTGGTGCACCTTATGTTTTCCAAGATCCAAGAATACCCACAAAATTAATTGGTTTTGAAGTTGATATTATCAATGCTATCTCAAATGAATTGGGAATGGAGAACAAGCATTTTCAGAATCAATGGGATGGGCTTATACCTGGTTTAAAGCGAAATGATTACGATTTAGCTATAAACGGCTTAGAAATTACTGAAGACCGAAAAAAAGAAGTCGCTTTCTCAATCCCCTATTATATAACTTTTCAACAGATTGTAGTTAGAAATAGTTCTGATGATATTGAAGATTTGAATGGTTTAGAAAACAAGAAAGTTGGAACACTAAAAGGATCTTTAGCAGAAAGAATATTGAAGGAGCACGGAAATATTTCCGTAAAAACTTATGACAGTGAAGCAAACTCTTACGAAGACCTAAAAAACAACAGACTAGATGCTGTATTAATAGATGAGCCAGTAGCAAAATATTATGCTGGTTGGAACCCTGCTTTAAAACTAACAGGTGACCCGATAGGAGAAGTTGTTTACGGTATAGTAATGAGAAAGCAGGACACAATACTGCAAAAACAGATAAACACGGCTATAACTAAACTTATAACTACTGGTAGATTAAGAGAAATCTTAGAACAGTGGGATATGTGGAATTATATGGTAGCCTTGTACCTAGATGACAAAACTACCTCAAACATAAAACCCGTAAAATATGAAGCTTTTATTGAGTCAAGGAAAACTGAATTATCATTTGATGATTATGTAGATAGATACATAAGCTATATGCCAATACTTGGAGAGGCGGCAATAACTACAATTGTTTTATCTATTTTATCTATGTTTTTAGCAATAATTTTAGGTCTTATAATAGCTCTAACAAGAGTTTATGCACCACGACCACTTTCATTTATAGCGGTTACTTACATTGAAGTTATCAGGGGCACTCCCCTACTAATACAGTTATTCTTTATTTATTATGCGTTGCCTAGCATTGGTATCAGTATGGATCCATTCTCAGCAGCTATATTAGGATTAGGTCTTAACTATTCAGCGTACGAAGCGGAAAATTACAGAGCTGGATTGTTTTCTGTACCGAGTGGTCAGATGGAAGCTGCAGTATCATTAGGAATGACTAGGAGACAAGCCTTAAAACATATTATAATACCTCAAGCTATTAGATTAGTGATTCCTCCTGTTACAAATGATTTTATATCACTGCTAAAAGATACTTCATTAGTTTCGGTTATAGCAATGGCTGAATTGACAAAAAGATATTTAGAATTATCTGCTACTTATTATGATTATATAGGAACTGGAATAATAGTAGCAATTATATACCTAATTATTGGTTTACCATTCGTGAAACTCTCAAAATACCTAGAAAAACACTATTCTTTAGACAAAAAGAACTAAATATACTTAAAATCTCTTTGTCTAAGAATCTCAAATAAAACAATTCCCGCCGATACCGAAGCATTCAGTGATTGAGTAGTGCCCAACATTGGAATTTTTATCAAATGATCGCACACTTTTTTTACTCTAGGTCTCATACCATTACCTTCAGAGCCGATAACTAATACAATGGGTGAATTATAAATTTCCTCTGTGTAAACAGTGTCTGTATCGACTTCTGTACCTACTATCCAAAAGCCATGTTCTTTTAGATTTGACAATTCGGTTGCCAAATTAGTAACTTTAGCTATAGGAATTTTAGTCAATGCACCAGCAGAAGCTTTTACAGCAAAAGAATTTATTGGTGCTGAATTCCTTTCTGTTATTAAAAGTGCAGTTGCTCCGGCACATTCGGCGGATCTGGCAATGGCACCTAGATTCTGAGGATCCGTAATTTCGTCAAGTGCAACTATAAGAGGGTTATCTGTTTTTTCATAAGATTTTTCAAGTATATCTACTATTGTCAAAGTATCAACTTGTTTTGTAACAGCTATAACATTTTGTGATAAATTATCACCAGGACAAACATTTTTTTCTAAATCTCTGAATCTTTTCCTATCATATTTTGTAACAGAAATACCATTTTTGTTCGCCTCTTTAAATATTCTATTTATAGAAGCTCCTTGTGCTCCAAATGCTATAAATATTTTCTCAACTTTATTAGCTTCAATTCCTTGAAGCACTGCGTTTTTACCATAGATATAATTATCTTTCATTTAAACTGACTCTATTGTTATATAAGCAATTGCATTATTATCAGTATGTGACAATGATACTTTAATTGAATTATTCCCATATTTTTCTTTCAAATCTCCATCAAGACGAATTATAGGTTCACCAGATTTTTGATTTTCAATATATATTTCTTTGAACTTAAATCCCCTTGCAAAACCAGTTCCAATAGCTTTTGAAAAGGCCTCCTTAGCTGCGAATCTTGCTGCATAATGAGCATATTTGTTTACTTTGAATTGTTCACAATAATTAATTTCTACTTTAGTAAACATTTTTTCTTTGAATCTTTCTCCGTACTTCTCAATAGTACTTCTTATTCTTTCAATTTCTATTATATCAGTTCCTATACCAATTATCATATTCCTTTCTTTTCCTTGTATTTTTCTAATATTAAGGGTAATGCAATTCCAGAATTCAAATTGATCTTAACATCTACGAACGAAGTTAATTGAGTGTCATTGGGGTTTATTTCAATTAATTTAGCACCGTTTCTTTTAGCGATTAATGGTAAGTCAGCAGCAGGATACACCTCTGCGGAAGTACCTACTGAAAAATAGACTTTAGAATTTTCTGCATAAATCTGAGCTAATTCAATCTCATGTCTCGGTAATATTTCCCCAAACCATACAACATCAGGTCTAATTTTACCATTACAATATATGCAGTTGCTAATCTTATTATGTTCTACAATTTTTGATGTATGTATTTTATTGCAATCGAAACACTTATTTCTGACAATAGAACCATGAAGTTCAACTACATTTTTTGAACCTGCCCTTTGATGAAGACCATCGACATTTTGAGTAATCAAACTAAAGTTCTTAATTAAATTTTGGAATTCAGCTAATGCGTAATGCCCTGGGTTCGGAATGGAGTTATTTACAATATTTACACGATATTGATACCAAGACCATACGAGTTCTGGATTAGACATAAAACCATCAATACTAGCTAATTCCTGAGGATTGAACTTTGACCAAAGTCCATCTGGATCTCGAAAAGTAGAAATACCACTTTCTGCTGATATACCGGCACCTGTTAAAACCGAAACATTATCAGTATTTAACAAATAATCAACAACAGTATCTATATTTTTATCTATATCCATATAAAAATTGTTTTGTATTAACTCCAGTAGCAAAAATAGATATTTTTAATATAAAAACTCTTTCAATATAATATTCTTCTTTATTATTTATAAGATTTATATTATGTTCTGTTCTAATTAGAAACCAAAGTTTAAAAAGTTTATAGTTCTCAATGAATGAATCAAATAAAATCTTCCCTTTAAGTAATAAAAGAAGTTTAAAAGGCAACCGTAGGTTAGCAAGGGAAAAAGTATTGCAAATCATAATGGCTTATTACAGTTGTGAGTCTGACTTAGATATTCTATTTGATCATATTTTTTATAGAGTCTTTTATTTCGGTGATGAAGAAGAGACGGAAAAGAAAAACACTGGAAAGTTTTTAAGACCAGAAGAAATATTAGAATTGGAGTCTGATATTCCAATACATTGGAGAGATGAAGACATTGATTTTGGTAAAACTTTAGCTAATACTATTGTTAATAAGCAAGAATACTTAAACAATCTACTTGAAGAATTTGCTCAAAATTGGGAAATTGATAGAATTGCAAAAATAGATAGATATTTAGTGCAGTCTGCAATTTGTGAGTTAATCTTCTTCGAGGAAATACCTCCAAAAGTTAGTATAAATGAAGCAATAGAAATATCGAAAAAATACAGTACTGATAGAAGTAAAATGTTTGTAAACGGAATATTAGATTCGATATTGAAGAAACTTGGTGATGATGGTAAAATAAATAAAAGTGGTCGAGGACTTAACGAAGGTTAATACTTTCAACCACTTTAATTCATTAAAATTTATTTATACACTAAATCCCCAATTCTGATTTTATTTGAGAAACCCAGTTCTCAATTCTTTTATCAGTTAATTCTGGTTCATTATCTTCGTCAATAGCCAAACCACAGAAATATCCATCACCATCGTCCCCAACAGATTTTGTGTGTTGAAAGCCTTTAGTTGGTGTTCTGCCGAACACTTCACCACCTGAATTTCTTACAGGCAATGCCATTTTCCCAATAGCATCTAAATAGTTTTCGTGGTAAGCTTCTTGGTCTCCTGTACCTACAAAACCTACTTTTTTACCTTCAAAATTATAATTAGTCCATTGATCAAAAACTTCATCCCAGTCGTCTTGAAGTTCTCCGTCATTCCAAGTTGGAACAGCTATAATCAGAGTGTCATAATCGTCAATAACATTAAAATCAACACTTGCTATATCATGTAGATCTACGTCAATATCGTTATCTCTTAGTACTTCATCTAATTTTTCAGCTACTATTTCAGTAACGCCAGTGTTAGTTCCGTAAATTAAACCAATTTTCATAAAAAAATACCAATTTTTGTTTTTTGTAATGTTTACAAAATTAAAAATAAATTGTTTCTGAATAAAATCATTATTAATTTATTGTATCGACTTTGGGTATTGTAAAAAAGAATGTCGAACCTTCACCATATTTACTTTCGACCCAAATTTTGCCATTATGTTTCTTTATAAAATCTTGACAGAGTATTAATCCTAGCCCAGTCCCAACTTCTTCATTTGTGCCATGAGTTGTGTGATGAACTTCTATTTTGAATAATTTATCTATATCTGTTTGCTGCATACCTACACCGTTATCCTTAACCCAAATAATCATATCATTTTCATCATAATCAGAACATCCTACTTCTATTTTACCACCTATTTGAGTAAACTTAATAGCATTAGAAATTAAATTTCTTAATACTGTATTAATCATATTCAAATCGGCGTTTATTTTAATATCTTCATCGATCTTATTAACTACTTCTAACTCCTTTCTTTCTATATTATTACTCAGTAAATCTATAATATTTTCAGAAAGTTTAGAAAGTAATATTATACTTGGATCAAATGAAATCTTATTATTTTGGTTTCTTGACCATTCCAATAAATCTTCAAGTAATTTATAGACATTTCTTGCTGATTCATTTAGCTTTTTTACAAAGTCAAATATATCTTCCCTATCGAAATCATCATAATCCTTAACTAGTACATCGGTTATATTATTGAAAGCACTTATTGGACTCTTCAAATCATGAGCAATTATTGAAAAAAACTTATCTTTTGATCTATTCGCAAATATCAACTCATCTTGAATTTTTTTCATTTTGATTTGGTTTTCAACTCTAACAATTAACTCTTCTTTGATAAAAGGTTTGCTAATATAGTCTATTCCACCATTTCTTAATCCTCTAATAATAGAGTCTATATCTGACTTTGCAGTAAGATAAATTATAGGAATGTCATTGGTCTGTGGATTTGCTTTTAAGATTTCACAAATCTCAAACCCATCCTTCTCTGGCATCATTATATCTAATAAAATTAAATCATAGTCAGTATGGAGAACTTGTTCAATTGCTTTTTCTCCTGATTGTGCAAATGCAATATCGAATCCTTTTTCTGTTAAAATATTCCCTACCACTTGTATATTAGTGGGGTTATCATCAACTATTAGTATTTTCCCTTTGCTAGTTTCCATACTTTTTTTCCATTAATTTTTTTATCAACTCAACCAATTTATAAAAATTTTCGAGTAAATAGTTAATTTTTTCTACTTCAATTGTTTTGGTTGCATCAAGTAGTTCTTCAGAATATACCTTTAGAAATGTAATTTCTCTTTCTTTTGCAATCTTTAACAACTGTTCAGCGAAATCGTTTATATCTTTAAGTAAAAAATTTGATTTTATATTTTTTAGCTTACTTGTGAATCTTCCATTTATCATTAATAATAGTTCATCGAGTAATTCATAAGAATAATAATTCAATTTATTATCATTTGATATTATTCTTTCAATTATATAGGATCCATCTAATTTCTTGTTATTAATATCCTGCGAATTGTTAACAACTAGATTAATATCATTTATTCTTACAGTAAACTTGCTTCCTTTTTCTAACTCTGATTCTACAGTAATTGTGCCATTCATTGATTTTAATATACGTTTTACAATTGCTAACCCGAGTCCAAATCCTAAACTTTCATCAGTTATGTTGACTTGTCTAAATGCCGAGAATATATCTTTTAGTCTAGACTCAGGAATTCCTCTCCCCGTGTCCTCGACTATTAGTTCGAGGTTGACGTTTGTTGTGTTCAACTTATTCAAATGAATTGATAATGTTATTTTTCCATTCTCTGTGTACTTTATTGAGTTGTTCAAAAGATTTATTAGAACTTGTTTAAACTTTAATTGATCTATATTTAGCAAATGTTCAACTCCATTCGTATTTATGGATTTGATAAATTTCAAGTTCTTTTTTTCAAGTTCTAAATTAAATATATTCTCAATTTCTAACACTAAGGTTTTGATGTTAGTAGGTACTGGTCTGAGTTCCAATTTGCCTGTTTCAGCTTTCGTATAGAACAATAAATCATTAATTAATTGAAGTAATAAATTTGCACTTGACTTAATAGACTCTAAATAACTCTTATTATTCGAATTTGTATTTTTAGAAATAATTATATCTGTAAATCCAGAAATAGCATTTATTGGAGTTTTCAACTCATGTGTTAAATTAGATAGATACATTGATTTTAGTTCTGAACTTCTTTCTGCATTTATCTTCGCAATAGTCAATTCGTTTATTAAATTAATCTTTTGTGTAACATCTCTAAAAGTTAATAAAAACACAGTTTTTTCAAAATATGTTAACTGAGTTCCATTCCCTTCAATTGTCTTCACTTTATTATTTACAAGTAAATTATATTGAGTTTTTTCGAATGATTCTCCATTTTTAACCAAATAAATATCTTTTCTCAGCTTATGGTTTAGTGAATCATCTAAAAAATTAAATATATTCTTTTCCGTAATCTCGCTTTGATTTATTTCCAAAACATTTTTTGCTTCATTGTTGGCAAAAAGTATCTCACCACTCCAATTAGTAATTAAAACTGGTTCTAATATTGTACTAACTAATGTACTAAATAATTCTTCTCTTTCTATTAACTGTTGTTTTGCTTTTTGTTTCTCTCTATTATCTAATACAACCCCAATAATGCTATCTATCTTATTTTGCTCATTGTAAACTAAAGTTAACTGAATATCTGAATAATTATTGAAAGTTCTGAGATGACTCCTGTGAAAAAGTTTACGTTCAATTTTCTTTTTGAATAGTTTCAAATTTAATATTTCAGTTTTAAGTTCATTTAGGTCGTCGCTTAAATATATTTCTGAAAGACTCTTTAATGGCTTTTCCTGATTAAGACCGTAGAATTTGTAAATATTTTTAGAGTAGAATTTTAGATTAAAATCTACATCAACTTTCCAAATAACATGTGCTATATAATTTTCGAAAATATTATTAACATTGTGTAGAAGATTTAGTTCATTTTTTAGATTATTATTTTCATCTGTTAGTGCTAATTTAACTTTTCTATTTTTCTTAATTAGCTTTCTGTAAAGAATATAAATTACTGCTAGCAAAAGAGTTGAAACTATTGCAATAATCCAACTCAAGCTAAACAAACTAACATCTTGGTTAATATAGAATGTATTTGAATGGTTTTTATTTCCAATTTCAGAAATAGAAGAAATTTCTATTTTATTAAGCCCCCGTTTTAGATTTTTTATTCTTATAAACTTATTATTCCCTTTGATCCATTTATTTCCATTAATTCTATATTTATACCTAATTCCATTATTTAAGAAATATTCATCTGTCAAAAGTTCTATTTCAATTAAGTCATCTATGAAGTTAACATTTATAGTGTCGTTTTCAACAAAGTAATAATAGCTAATACTGTCTTTATAATTTAGTTCTACTGATTTAACAATTAATTTATGGGGCTTTATATGATTTGAAATAACTTCTGGATTGAAGTTTACTAATCCATCTGTTCCACCAAAATAAAACGAGTTCTCGTTATGCTTTAATGAAGCATTCAAGTTGTATTCGGAGTTTAGATCAAAGACCCTATTATCAAAATTTGTAACGTTATTATTAACTAAGTTGATTCTTGAGATACCCCTGTTCGTTGAAACCCATAGGCAATCAAATTTATCAAAAAGTATCTCATAAACACAATTATTGTTCAATCCATTGTCTGAATTGTAGTTAATATAACTACTATCAACTGGATTAAGAATAAATATTCCTTTTTCTTTTGTACAAAGTATTTGTTTAGAGCCGAATTTTACAATTTTATTTGAACTTCTGAACAACTCTTTTCTAATTTTAGGATAGCTATCGGACAATGGTCTTAACGTCGCATCAATAAATGAGTAAGCATAAACTCCTAACCCTTCAAAGACACAATAAATCAAATCATCATCAACATACATACTTCTGACGTATAATGAGTTCTTCCCTATTCCATTATTTATTGATTCAATCAAACTGAATGTTTCTGTTTTAGGCTCAAATGCAACAACTCCATTAGAAGTGCCAAGTATTAAATTCTTCTTATATTCTTGAATAACAAATACAGAATTTATAGATTTATCAAGATTTGTATTGGTATTAAACTCTATAAATTTATACTTTTTCTTTGATTTAGAATATTTATAAAGTCCGTTATCTTCAGTTCCAATCCAAACTATATCTTCATTAACTGGATCTTGTAGAAAACAATATATACTATTGGAATTAATATATAATTCCCAAGCTTCTGATAAATATTTGTTGGTTAGTTCTACACTATTAATTCTTTTTGAAATCAAATCAAGTTTATTAAACCCACTATAGCCACCTATCCATAACTCATTATCAATTTTATTAATACTACGAATAGAACTAAATGTTAATTCATTTTCTTTATTCCTAATGGTATTAAAAGCACTGAAATAAATGTTGCTATAATATACTCCAGTTCCATTAGACCCGTACCATTCTGTACCCTTTGAATCAATAAGTACACTTAGAAAAGAACTATATGTTATATTAGAATTTGAACTATTAATAGTTTTAGTAATAACTATACTATCCTTTATTATATCTATATATGAAATCCCCTCTATTGAAGCAATAACATATGACGAGTCATTAATTTTAAAACTAGATTTTCCTTTAGTAAATACTGAGTCTTTTACTCCGTTTGTGAAGGTGATATTTTTAGATATTTTATTTTCAGAAGGTTCAAAAAGTAAGAATCCATCACTTTCAGTTGTTATAAGCATTCGATTATTACTACTTTCTATACTCATTATTCTGGAATTCGAAACATTGTAAACTTTATATTTCTGATTTTTTGTGTTAAGCCCAATTATTTGTCCTTTCGTATTACCTGAGTAAACAAAATCTCCAATTTTCTTTATACTTTTAAATTCTGTTGATCTAATATTTTTGTCTAGTTTATTAAAATAATCAATTTTTCTTTTAGTAGAATAATTGTAACTAAAAATTCCACCTCCACCAGTGGCAACCCATAAAATTGATTCAACTGTATCAATATCAATTGATTTAATTAATTCTTGATTATTTTTGTATTGTATTTCAATATTGTTGAAGCAATTATTTTTATAATCGTAAAAAGAAATTCCTGTTTCATAAGTTGCTAACCATAACCGATTCTGATTATCTTCTTTCAAGTCAACAATTCTATCGCTCTTCAAAGAACAAAATCCTTCCAAGTCACTATAGAAAACTTCTATTTTACCATTTTCAAATCTATTTAACCCATCATTTGTAGCAACCCAAATTAAACCAAATTTATCTTCGTATATTTTATTGATTGTGTTCTGCGAAAGGCCGTTTTTTACGTCGATAAAACGTAATTTATATTCGTTTGCATAAGTAATTTGAGATTGCAAACAGATATAGAATAAGATGCTCAAAGTTGCTATAAACTTACTTAAATTAATATTTTTCTCCACGTTGGGTAATAAGAATAGTGAAATCTTGATATTTTTCTTTAACTTTGAAAATTAAAATAGTAAAATAATAATTAACAATATAAACAATATGAGCGTTTTAGTAAACAAAGAGACTAAATTATTAGTACAAGGAATTACAGGAACTGAAGGTACGTTCCACACAATGCAAATGATAGAATACGGAACTAACGTAGTAGCTGGAGTTACACCTGGTAAAGGTGGTACTACTTACAAAGGTAACGAAACGAATAAGTTTGAAAAAGAAGTTGCGGTATTCAACACAGTAAAAGATGCAGTAGAACAAACAGGAGCAAATGCTTCAGTTATTTTTGTACCGCCTCCATTTGCTGCAGATGCAATTTTAGAAGCAATTGAAGCAGAAATTGCATTAATTATATGTATAACTGAAGGTATTCCTATCAAAGATATGATTCCGGTTAAAGCGGCTTTATTGCAATCAAATTCTAGATTAATTGGTCCAAATTGTCCAGGAGTTATAACACCAGGTGAAGCAAAGATTGGAATTATGCCTGGTTTTATACATTCTAGAGGTAAAGTTGGACTAGTTTCCAGAAGTGGTACTTTAACTTATGAAGCAGTTAAACAGCTAACTGATGAGGGTTTAGGACAATCAACATGTATTGGTATCGGTGGAGACCCAATAATAGGGACTCAATTCATTGATGCAATAAAACTATTCAACGAAGATCCAGAAACGGAATGTATAGTTATGATTGGTGAAATTGGAGGTAATGCTGAAGAAGAAGCGGCTCAATACATAAAAGAACACGTAAAAAAACCTGTAGTAGGATTTATTGCAGGAAGAACAGCACCTCCTGGTAGAAGAATGGGGCATGCTGGAGCAATAGTCGCTGGTGGTAAGGGATCAGCAGAAGACAAAATAGCTGCAATGAAAGATGCAGGAATTTTTGTTGTTGACACACCTGGTACATTAGGTACAACAGCTAAAAAAGCATTAGGATTATAATTTTTTTTATTAGTTTTTATTAAATAGAATAGGCAAGTAATGTCAAACAAAACAATTGCAATCATTAAACCAGACGCTGTAGCAAAAAATGTTATTGGCGAAATTGTAGCTAAAATAACTCAAGCTGGGTTTAAAGTTAACGGTTTAAGACTTATTAGATTAACTCGTGCACAAGCAGGTGCATTTTATGAAATACATAAAGATAGACCTTTTTATGGTGAATTAATTGACTATATGACTAGTGGTCCTGTAGTACCTATAGCACTAGAAAAAAATAATGCAGTAGAAGATTTCAGAAAATTGATTGGGGCTACAAATCCTAATGAAGCTGAAGAAGGAACAATTAGAAAATTATATGGAACTGGAATAGAAGCAAACGCTATTCATGGTTCTGATTCTGATGAAAATGCAGAAATTGAAACTAATTTCTTTTTCTCTAGATCTGATATTGTTAATATTAATCAATAATTTCATATTACTCTACCCTCTTACTTGTTGAGAGGGTATTGTAAACTCCCACCTTTTTTATTTAGAAACTTAATTCAATATACTTACGTTATTATACAAAATTAAAATTTGTTTATTTTTACTTTTTGGTGTTTTCTATGAAATTCTTTACTTCATTTTTATTTAGTTTATTATTGTTTTCAATTGCTAATGCACAAGAATCTGCACAGACTGGAATTGATAAAGCTGATGAAAAGCCTAAATACGATGTTTCTTTTAATATTAAGCCATTAGTTTATCACATATATAGATTTACGGAAACAACTAAAGTTAAAAGAGTTTTTGAGGATGAAACTATTAATGAATATGAAAAGTCAGTAACACATTGGTTCACTGTATTTGCTCCTGACCCAAAAAACGAAGAGGGATTCTTATTAATAGAAATAAAAACTGATTCAATGAAATATGATCTGAATGCTGCCAATATGAAAGTTTCTTACAACACAACTAATTATGATATGGATATGCCACTAAATTATATGGATTTTTTCACTGATTATATTCAATATGGACAATCTTTTAATTTTCTCTATTCACCCTATGGTGATGTTGCAAGAACTTATGGTGAAAAATTGGAAGCAGAAAAAAGAGACTATTCTAAAACTCACGATTTAGTGAAGCGCAGCCAAATACTTTATGCCCTTTCAGAAGAGAAACTTAAGTCTTCATTTGATGTACCTAAAAGTATATACCCTCCTTTTGAGGTTACAAAAGATACATCCTGGGAGAGTGAATCTCAATTTTTTGTGTGTGGAGTGCCTTTAAATGGAAAGTTAATAAATACTTTTGATGGATATTCTAAGAATGAATATCATATCTCAACAAAAATTGATAGTTTAACACTAAACTCTCCAATTGACAATGTGATTTTACCTGATTTAGACAAGAATTCTAAAATAACATCTGCGGTAGCGACAGGGGAATTAAAAGCCGATTTACACACAGGTGGAAATATTAATTATTTACGTGTCAATCTTAAGGCTTTACTAAAGGGTGAATTAGGTAACTACAAGTTCAATCAAGTAGTTGAGACAACCCAAACATGGGATTTACTTGGTAAATTCGAATATTAATTAATATGTTTACAAGTATTATTTGATACACTACTTCAAATCTTATATATTTGGCATTGTTCAATTTATATTATTCTAAATAGAATTTTCAATGTCAAACAAAAAATTTAATGAATTCAAATCATTATTTATTCTAAGTGATATCATGCCTATAAGTATGGTATTAATTGGAATAATTATTTCACTTTTTATTTCAGAAATAGCAATTAAGCTAATAGGCGTAAGCATATCAATATTAGGTATTGTAGTGTTATTGATGAAATTAACAACTCGTATGTCATCTTCCGTAGAAACAAAATTTAAGTCTAATCCCCCACCAAATTTCAAGATTACAGTAAAGAAAAGTCCAGAGGCAGTTAGACAAGTTATAGAGAATTATAGTGGTGATATTGAAGATAAAGAAACTAAGTCCAATGACAAAGAAGAACAAATTCAAAAATCTAAAAGCACTCCTGTTAAAAATACAATGGGAGAAGAAGAAGGTTTTAGAATAATTAGTAAAAATAAAACTGAAGTAGAAAACCAAAACGAAGTAATTTTTGATAAGGAAGCTAGATTTAATACGAATGAATTAGATTCAAATGAAGAAAACGTTGTTCCATTAGATAATTCTAAAATTGAAAAAGAAGAAATAAATAATTCAGAACCGAACAACAAAGGAATTAAAGCACCAACAAAGTTCAGAAAACGAGAAATTAATATACCAACTAATGGGCTGTTAGAAGAGATGCCCATTTTGAAAGAGCATCCCGACAAAGAATTTGAGTTTTTCATAAATAGAATACTAATGGCAATAAGATCAGTCAGCAATACAAGAACCGCTGCTTATTTTTTCTACAATGAACATAAAAATGAAATAATTCTCAATTCATTTGCAACTGAAAGTAAAGCCGTCATCAATAAAAAATCAAAGTTTATTGCTGGAAATGACATTGTTAGTCAAATTGCGAGAAGTATGAAACCAGAGATTCTGACAGACATTAATCCTGCAGCAGAACTTGACCTTCTCCCCTACTACAAATCAAACTCGGGCACTAATTCATTTATCGGTATTCCAGTTATTTATGACAAAAATGTTATTGGAGTTTTAACTGCTGATTCTAAACATTCAGATGCTTATGATGCAGTTATGGTAAACTTCTTGAGTCATTTTGCAAAATTAATATCGGGTTTAATAAGAAGTTATTCTGACAAATATGATCTTGCCCAAGATTCTAAATACTTGAAAGCTTACAATCAAATTGATCAAACTATTAATTTAAACGATAAAGAATCTGTTCACAATGAACTGGTTAGTATAGTTTATAATTTATTCAATGCTCAAAATGTTTATTCGATTTCAATTGAAAATAGCAAGAATAATTATAGTATAAATGCAATTGCAAGCAATGATATAAATTGCTTTGAAAAAGGTTTTAGGTTTAGTAATAATAATTCAATTTTATCTAAATGTATTGCTAATAATGAGGATTTATACACAACTAATTCCAACAACGAATATATAAGAATACATGAAGATGAAGATAAAAATATTGGATACTTTTATGTTGTCCCCATTAATACTGATATAGAATCTTATGGAGCGTTGGCTATTGAAGGAAAAGAAGGCAATATACTTGATAAAAGTGAACGATTGTTTATTAAATCATTAGCTCAGAAAGCTTCAAAAATAATAGAAAACAATCGACTGTTAGACTTGATAAAGACTGGGTTCGATAAAGATCCAGAAAGTGGACTTCTTACTGAGAAATCTATTCGCATTGAAATTGAAAAAGAAATTTGTCGAAACTCCAAATTCAAATATATAAGTTCATTAATTTTGGTAAGTTTTGATAGTTATAAATCAATAGACGACAAGGATGAAGTAATAAATGAGATAATACTAAATCATATCAACAATATTCTAGATTCTACGCTTAATGAATTAGACGTTAGAGGTATGATTGATGATAAAATTATTATACTTCAACCTGGCAATAATGCACAAAGTGCCAAGTTATGGGCTGAACGGATTAGAAATAAGATAGCAAGTGAATCACTTTATTTAGATGAAAAACGTTATAATATTACAGTTAGTGTTGGAATTTGTGAATTAGATGGTAACTCAACTTATAATAGTACAATTCAAAATGTAAGCGATGCTTTAAAAGTATCAAAAGAAAAAACTAACACAGTAAGTGTTTACTCTTAAAGATGAATAAAGAACAACTCACCAATCAGTTATTATTAGTATTATCGGAAGCTCTAAAACCTTTGAATATCAATCAACTACTTAGAGAACTTGATTCAAATACTAATCAGATTGAAGCTTCAGTTGTTGAGGAAGTTTTGATTGATTTGATTGATAATAAATTAGTTAGCAAAAACAAAAAAAGTAAATATAGTTTAATTGATAATTCAACTGATGTCTACGAAGGATATTATAATTACAAAAGAGGTCATTCTGTAGTTGTAGTTATAGATTCAGAAAACAGTATTTTTTATGTTAAAAATGAGCATAGTTATACTGCTCTAGATGGTGATAAAGTATTGGTCAAATTGCTTGATATAAAGAAAGGTAAGAATTACGGTGTAGTAGTTGATATAGTAGAAAGAAAGAATAATGAGATAGAAGGAACAGTAGAATTTAGTGGTGGTGAGTACTATCTAAAAACAAATCCTGATAAGTATAGATACGATTTTTTAATAGAATGGCATGATGATTTAGGTTTGTTGGAAGGTAAGAAAGCTAAAGGAGTCTTAACAAATTGGAGTAATCCGAAAAAGCCACCAAAAGTAAAGGTAAAAGTAGTGAACGAAAATATAGAAGATTTAAGGTCGGCTTTCGATAGAATAGTAGATGAATATGAACTAAATGAAGTATTTCCTGATAAAGTTCAAAAAGAAGCTAACAAGATAAAAGACCCGAGTGAAACTAAAATTAGCAAGGGACGAAAAGATATAAGAGATAAATTTATCATCACAGTTGATCCAGCAGATGCTAAGGATTTTGATGATGCAATCTCTTTAGAATATGATGAGAATAATAATATAGTTCTAGGAGTGCACATAGCAGACGTAAGCTTTTATGTTCCTGAGAACTCAGAGATAGACATTGAAGCACGAGAAAGGGGTAATAGTACATATCTAGTTGATAGAGTTGTGCCTATGCTACCAGAGGTGCTATCGAACGATATATGCTCACTCAAGCCGAACATAGATAGAAATGCTTTTTCAGTCTTTATGACATTGGATAGTAATTATGAATTAATTCACTATGAATTACATGAGACTCTTATCAATAGTAAAAAAAGATATAGCTATGAAGAAGCTCTAGACACAATAAATGGTGGCAAGGACGAAAATTCGGAGCTAATGCAAACATTAGCTGAAATTTCTCAAAAGTTAAGGCATAAGAGATTTGAAAATGGTGGAATTAATTTCTCTAGTTCAGAGTTACGTTTTGAGCTAAATGAAGATAGAATACCAATAAAAAGTAATATAAAGAATGCAACGAAATCTACTCAAATGATAGAAGAGTACATGCTTTTAGCGAATCGTTCTGTTACATTATTTGTAAAAGAGTTAAGTAAAAAAGCTGGTAATAAGGAAACTCTTCCTTTTATATATAGAATTCACGAAGATCCTGACAGAGCTATTGTTAATGAAGCATTTCAGTTTATCGGTCATTTGACAGGAAATAAATTCAAGAAAGTTAGTGAAGTTAGAGCTAAAGATATTAATAATATTTTAAACCGATTTGAAGATAGTACTTATTCACCAGTAATTAACCAAGTTTTAATTCGTTCAATGGCTAAGGCAATTTATTCACAAAAAAATTATGGACATTTCGGACTTGGGTTTGAAGATTATACCCACTTTACATCTCCTATCAGAAGATATGCCGATTTAGTAGTGCATAGACTCCTCAAAGAATACATGAAGTCAAAAGGCAAAGTATCTAAGTCCAGAATTGATTATTTGAAACCATTTACAAAATCAGTTTCTGACCATATTTCTCAAACTGAACGTAAGTCGATGGAAGCAGAAAGAGCTAGCAATAAATTAGCTTCTGCTGTGATGGTTAGAAATAAAATCGGCAACGAATACAATGGTACTGTGACTGGTGTTATTAATTTCGGATTATTTCTTATATTAGACGAGTTAAATGTGGAAGGTTTACTACATGTTAAAGATCTGAATAATGATTATTACCGTTTTGACGAGAAGAATCTGAAATTTGTTGGTAAGAGGACAAAAACCGAATTTACTATTGGAACCAGACTTAGAGTTAAAATAGCAAAAATTAATATTGGTAAATCGCAAATAGATTTTGAATTTATTGAGAAGTTATAATGTTCACTGGTTTAATTGAAGAAGTCGGGAATATAACTAATATTGAAAAATCTGGAGAGGCAGTCGAATTAGTTATAGAATGTAGTGAAATATTAGCAGACGCTGATATAGATGATTCTATATGTGTTAATGGAGTATGTTTAACAGTAGAATCTTTCACAAATAATTCATTCAAAGCAACCGCAGTAGAAGAGACTATGCGAAAAACAAATCTTGGTGATTTGGTTATAGGTTCGTCTGTCAATTTAGAAAGAGCTATGAGTGCTGGCGATAGATTTGGTGGACATTATGTTCAAGGTCACACAGATACTACAACTACTGTCCATAGTATAGTCAAAGAAACTAAGAATTGGCTTTTTACTTTTGATATCCCAGAAAACTCAGCAAAATACTTAGTAGATAGAGGGTCGATTACTATCAATGGTGTCAGTCTGACTATAGCTACAATTCAAGATAATAAATTCACAGTAGCAATTATCCCTCATACTTTTGAACATACTACATTCAAGGATTTCCAACCTGGTACAAGAGTAAATTTGGAATTTGATATAATTGGAAAGTATGTCGAGAATATGCTCAAGTACAAAGATTAACGGACAATGCTTGCCATTTTGAACATATTATATCTCCTACTCCCTATCAGCCAAACTGGTAGTGAAGCAGGAGTTAATATAATAGCTGGGCCAAACCTCGAATATACGAAACTACAATCTGTCGATAGTCAAACCTATTTTTATGGTGAAGAAGAATTCCAAACGGGGTTTCACTATGGCTTGGGTGGATACTATAATTACTACTTCGATAGGGATTACTACTTAGGTTTAAAGGCATCATATATACATTTAAATACTACTTTTAGAGAATATGAACCAGAAGTAATTAATATAGATGGTCAAGCTGTTGATGGAGAATTCGAACATTATTTTGATTACAATATAGAGACAATCTATTTGACTATAGGGGGTGGTTACAGACTAAGCCAGAGATTTGCTGTTGAAGTTGGAATTCTCTATACCTCCCCTGTCTCAGATTATCAAATACACAGCAAAGAGACGATAGTAAAGCCTGTAGATGCTGGTGTTTTCAAAGAGGAAGGAACAAGAATTAGAAATGAGCAACGGTTTTCAATCCCTTCTAGTAGTTCTAAATTTGGTGCTTCGCTT
The DNA here is from genome assembly GCA_020437395.1 of Ignavibacteriota bacterium. Classification (GTDB taxonomy): domain Bacteria; phylum Bacteroidota; class Ignavibacteria; order Kapaibacteriales; family UBA2268; genus PGYR01. The sequence continues at coordinate 72,410 of JAGQWJ010000005.1, forward strand.
GGATTGAATGGCTTATTTCCAATGAACAAAAGCGAGACTATTTTCCTAAAGCCGTCATTATCATATAGCTATATATTCTCCGAAAACTTAGACAATCTAACTAGCTGGAGGACTGATTTTGTTGACTTATCTATAGGTGTTAGTTTCATTCTAGGAGAAAATGAGATCTTCGGAGAAAAAAACAAAGTTATAGAACCAGAGTTTACAATTGCTTTATTTGAGTTAAATGGAACAGTGGAGCGTTCATTGAGGAAAATTCAAATGAGTTATGCTGAAGCTAAGGATTTAACAACTTCAAAAATCAATAAAATCGTTTTAAAACCTAGACGATCACTTATTACTTACGTAGGAATTAAAAATAAGTTTGACAGAACAGTTAGTATTCGTGTACTAGCGAACGAAAAACAAGTCTATAAAATAGAGAGTTTAGAAGAATCTAATCGATTAGAAATTGATATAGATAACCTTATCAAAAGTATTGATGCGAAAGAGTTGAATTTTATAGTTGTATCTGAAGATGGGTTCGATAAAAAGGTAGAATTAACTGTTGATTTCAATAAATCAGGAGAACTTAATTACTTACTAACTGATAACTCTGAAGAAATATTAGAATATCTAAATGATAATCCATCGAAGAAATACGAACTATACACAGAAGACAAATCAATCTACAAATCACTTTCAGAATCTTCTGCTTCTAATATAACAATTCTCCCCAAAGGGAACTTTACTTATCACTTCGAAGAGCTAGAAAAGATAAAATATTTACTCTTAGTTGAGTGAGGTATTAAGTTACGAGCATACTTCCACAAAAGAAAAAAATAAAAATAATATTTTGATATATATAATATATTTAGTAATGTGTATTCAGAATTAATACAATTTTATATTATTCAATAATCAAAAGGTGTGACATGTGCAAATATAAATCAATAATTTTCGGGGGGGGGTATAACCCTCGTGTTTTTCGTGCTATTTAGCATGCAATCCTTTTCACAAGGAAATAATACATACCCTTTAAAGGGGAATACAGGACTTGGAACTCAAACAATATTAGCCCCACAAAAGCCATTGCATTTATTAGGTTCATATTCGCCTAATCCAATTGCAGAACCTTTTATTAGGTTTAGTTGGAAAGATGCGGAGACACCTGAAAACTACGTATCTCACATAGGTGTATTTACACCAAGAAGTGGTATCCCTTCTTATACTATGTTACCACCAACTTATGCTAATACTGGAGATTATATAATTCAAGCAAGTCAATCAAGTGAAGATTTAATACTAACGACAAGGAATTATCTTGGTAGCATAAGGCTGGCAACTACACCTGCAAATGGGGACCAGATATGCAAAGGTTTGTATTGAAACCCAACGGAAGAGTAGGATTAAGTACTAATAATCCTAAGGGATTGTTGGTTTTGAATTTTGGCAAATTTGGTGTAGGGTCAGAAGAGATTCTGTTTCCTAGAATAGTATTTAATACTTATCAAGGAATTTCTGGTAATAAACACAATAACTCACCTTCAATTTGGTTTTTCAAAGGTACAGGTGGTGGCCCAGGGACGGGTTTGTGTTCATCAGATCCAAACAAATATCCAGTTTATCCTTGGCAAATTGAATTACAAAGTATAAATGTAGATGATGAATGGTCAACGCTTGGTGCTTTAAATTTCAGAACAGTTGAAGATAAATATTGCGTTAGTGAGACTTCAGAATTAGACCCTAATGACCTTATAACTAAGTTTTCATTTTTGAGAAGTGGTAAACTTGGAATTAATCATGATCTACCAAAAGTTGAATTGCATGTGTTAGGTCAAGCAAGTATAAACAATCCCCTAACAAATAAAACAATTACAGGAACACATTCTGATTATAGGTTAGCAGTAGAAGGTAAATTAGTTGCTAAAGAAATTATAGTAACAATTGATAACTGGAACACTTGGCCAGATTATGTATTCAAGCCAAACTATAATCTAATGTCTTTATTGGATTTAGAAAAAAGTATAAATCAAAATGGACATTTACCCGGAATACCTAGTGCAGAAGATGTTAGGGACAACGGAATTAATATAAGCGAAGTGCAGGCAAAACTCTTAGAGAAAATAGAAGAGCTAACTTTATACATGATAGAAATGAAAAAAGAAAATGAATTGCTAAAACAAGAAATAAACAAACTGAAATAGGTGATGAAAATGAGAAATATAATAATTTTAGTAATAACAGCTACATTCATCATTGCTTGTAAAGATGAAGGAGCGTCTGGACTACAAAGTGTAGAGTCGATTTTGTCAGTAAGTCAAGTCAAAACAATAGGTGAATGTGATGATTCAAGTTATTGTAAATTTGAATTTAAAATAGAAAAGGATTCAATTTATACTAAAAAAAGTACTTTATTAGAAAACATTGAATTACCAAATATAATAAATTCTTATTTTAATAAAGATATTAAAATTGACTCGTTAACAAATCTCATTAATTTCGATAACATTGATAATGAACATTATAACTCAGATTGTAACTCAATTGACGGTGGATGTTATGAATTATTCATAATAACAAATTATAGAGAAATATATGTAAAATATGGTCAACTTCCTGAAGAATTTATAGACTTAGACGATTTTTTAAGAAAAAAAAGGTTGAGTTATGAGTTTTAATAAAATCAAATGGGTTGTATTTTTTTATATGTTTTTAGTTATGGTAAATACTTTACATTCTAAAGAAAAAATACTTTTTCATAAGTCTTCAATTTCAGAATTATCAAATTTAAAAAAAGAATTCATAGAATCAACTCAAAAGATGAAGCATATTGAAGAATCAAGAATTGTTGGGATAAATGAAATTGATTTCAATGAAGAATATAAAATTGAATTAAATGATTCAGTTTTAACAACTGGATATTTTGAACAAAAGGGGAGTTTTGTAAAATTCAAAACGAGTAAAATTGTAGATTATGGAACTTTTATTTACAAAAACAACACTTTGAGAGGGCATTTCAAGATTAACAATAAATTATTTGAGTTAAAACCTATTGAAAAAAAGTTGCATATCTTGATTACAATTGACAAATCTGAAATTAAAGAAGAAGATTGTTCATTAAATTCCTTAGAAACAATTGAAAGTTCTGAAAATAAAGAAACAAGTTATAATAAATTTCTTTCAACTAAAATAGAATGTAGTACTAATATTTTAGTTGCATATACACCAGAAGCTTATAATGTAAGAGGGGGCATATCTGATATTAACGATGACATACAGCTTGCCGTACAATTAACGAATGAATCTTATGAAAATAGTCAAATAAATCAGAAAGTAAATATAGTTAGGACTATTTTAACTAATTATTCTGAATCTCTAACTGATCAATATGCTTATTTGAAATATCACGGAAATGTTTTGATTCCTACAGATTTAATAAGACTACAAAATAAAACAGACGGATATATGGATGAGTTACATAATCTAAGAGATATGTACTCAGCAGATTTTGTTGTTCTAATTGTTGGTAATTCCGGTTTTGGCGGCGTAGCTAGAGTTATTAATGCAGAAATTGAAGAGGAAGCCTTTTGCGCAATTGAAGCGACTGGAACATTTTTAACATCGAATTATACATTTGCACATGAATTAGGTCATTTGATGGGGGCAAGACATGACTATGGTGCAGGTGGTGCGAACACTTATTATAATATTCCTTTTGCATATGGACACGGATACTGTTATTCTTCTGGAAGTGGAAGCTGGAGAACGATAATGTCATATAATAGCTGTGGAGCTGATAGAATTAATTATTGGTCAAATCCTAATGTTACTTATGGTGGTGTAGTTATGGGTACAACCAATAGAGAGGATAATGCACATGTATTAAACGAAACAGAAATTGATATAAAGGACATTTTAGTTACTCCAACTAATTATTATATGACAGATGATGATATTGTAGATGAATATGATATTGCAGATTTAGTTGCTTTTGAATTGTTGGATGTTGAATCCGAATATATTAATGAACCAAATTCGGAAGTAACATTTAGAGCAGGGAATGAAATTAGAATTGGAACAGGTTTCCATTCAAAATCTGGATCAGAGTTTCATGCTTTCATTGATAATGTTGATTGCAGTCCCTCTTCTAAACGCATAAATGAAACGCAGGAATTTGACTCACCAAATATTGGAAATACTGTACTTTCTATCTCCCCAAACCCTGTAACAAGTATTTCGGATATAGTGCTGACAGTCGGAACATCTGATAATGTGTCGTTGATACTTTATGATAATCTGGGTAATAAACGTTTGTCATATTTAGAAGATGTATCGTTGAAATCAGGTACTTACAATTATACTTTAGACGGCAATGAGTTGAATTCGGGTATGTTTGTTCTTATCCTAAAAATTGATGGTAGGATAATAACAGAAAAGATTATCAATTTGAAGTAGTAAATCCAATTTATAAAAACTAAAGCCCAAATTGTTCTACAGTTTGGGCTTTTTTTTTCTACTATTTCTAGACTTACTTTATTTCTTTATAACTTTTGAATAAAATACACCATTGCTATTAGTTACTCTTAGGTGATAAACACCCGAATATAAAAAATTAATAATGAGATTATCAAAAGGCTTCAAACTTAAAATTGAAGCCTTTTCATTTGCTAATTAAAACATACAAAACCATTCAAAACTTTCGGCTGACTAATTTCAATCTTTTTCCTATTTTTGTAAATGGAAAATATAGAAAAAATATTAATACTCGATTTCGGATCACAATACACTCAACTAATAGCACGAAAAGTGCGTGAAGTTGGTGTTTTCGCCGAAATACACCCCTTCAATATAGAATTAGAAAAATTAAAAGAATTGAATCCCAAAGGTATTATCCTTTCGGGAGGGCCATCTAGCGTGTACTCCGAGGGAGCGCCTCACCCTAGATTCAACGTATTCGAGCTAGGAATACCAGTCTTAGGTATATGCTATGGTCTGCAACTAATTGCTTTTACGCAAAATGGTCAAGTAGATGCTGCCGCTAAGCGTGAATACGGCAAAGCGATGGTCAACGTAGTGGAGGACAACCCGCTTCTAAAAGGTATTTCGAACAACGCACAGATGTGGATGAGCCACGGCGATTCGCTAAGCAAAATGCCTGATGGATTCGAAACTATTGCCAATACGGAGAACGCTCCTATTTGTGCAATAGCTAATATAGAAAAGAAAATATACGGCGTACAATTCCACCCAGAAGTGCACCACTCATTAGAGGGCAAAAAAGTCCTAGAGAACTTCGTTCGCTCTATCTGCGGTTGCGTAGATACGTGGAATGCAGAGTCATTCATAGACCAAGCAATCCAAGATATTCGCGACAAAGTTGGCGATGAAAAAGTAATCTGTGGGCTAAGTGGGGGGGTTGACTCTACGGTAGCTGCAGTGCTTATCCATAAGGCAATTGGCGACCAGTTACATTGTATTCACATAGACTCAGGTCTGATGCGAATGAACGAAAGTCGCGAGATTTACGACCTATTCAAAAAACATTTCGATATTTCGATAGAAGTAATAAACGGTCACGATACTTTCTATGGCGGTTTAGCAGGCGTATCTGACCCAGAGCAAAAGAGAAAGATAATAGGCAAAGCATTCATAGACCTATTCGATGGAGCAACCCAAGGACTAGACTCAGCGAAATGGTTAGCACAAGGAACTCTATACCCCGATGTAATCGAGTCGGTATCGGTAAAAGGACCATCGGCTACAATCAAGAGTCACCACAATGTAGGTGGTTTACCAGAGAAAATGAATCTGAAATTACTAGAGCCATTCCGCGAGTTATTCAAAGATGAAGTTCGTGAAGTGGGCCGTATGTTAGGCATACCAGAGTGGTTTGTTAAAAGACATCCATTCCCAGGACCTGGGCTAGGCATCAGAATACTAGGCGAAATATCAGAAGACAAAATCGAAATCCTACAAAGAGCAGACGCTATCTATTTAGAAGAAATAACTAAAGCTGGTCTATATGACGAGATATGGCAAGCGTTTGCCGTATTGCTACCAGTGAAAAGCGTAGGAGTTATGGGCGATGAGCGAACTTATGAGTTTACTTGTGCTATCCGCGCCGTAACTAGCACCGACGGTATGACAGCTGAGTGGTACCCTATGCCGTATGATGTATTAGAAAAAATCTCGAGCCGAATAATCAACGAGATAAAAGGTATCAACCGCGTGGTATATGACATAACAAGCAAACCGCCAGGGACTATTGAGTGGGAGTAATAATTTAGAGGAAAGCACTATGAGAATTAAGACATTAGAAGATTGGAATAATTCTAAATTCAAACAACATCCCCTACTTTATTTATTAATTTTATTTATTCCTTTTAACTTAACTTTATGTACGAATGTAGAAAAAGTTAATGAAGGTGATAATGAGTATGGTTATGTTAGTTATGAGGATTCAGTAAGTAATCTTGAGTTTGTTAAAAGTGTAAGTAACTATATAATCCCGATTATCTTAACATCTCAACTTCTAATTATTTATTGGGTATTTAATAAAAAACGTAATATTTCTAAAAAAAAACCATCAGAATATAATGATAGTATGTTTTATGTCATTTGGTTTCTAATGTTAAATGTTTTATATCTAATAATGGAGAAGTTTTTCCATCGAGATACTTTATACTATGCCTATATTGTGTATCTGATATACGTCCCATATTTTATAGGACAGATATTTTTCCTTTTCATTTCTGTCTATTATTTAAGAACTAATTATTATGTTTTATGTCAAACTTGTTTTAAAAAAAATGAAATCAGTAATGATTGGTTTGAAAAAAAGACAAAAACTTTATTAGTTAATAAAACTAAATGTAGTAATTGTAAGTCAGAAGTTAATTTAGAATTAATTACTCCTTTGGTACCAGATGAAGATTACATATTGTTTGAGGATTAGCTTGAATTGTGTAATAATTACTTTTTAGATTTTAAACTTATAAGAAGAGTCAAGGCTAATACAACATCTATTATATTCCATATCGTTCTACCAAAGCTAAACTTTATTATTGGATTAAAGAGAATAGCCGAAATTATCCAGATAAAAAAGAAAGTACTTTTCTCTTTGGCTTCGTATTCTTTATAAGCAAGAAATCCAAAGGTTATCATACTCGCAAATCTGACGAACTGGTAGTATCCATAAGGCATATCCAATAAGCATAAAAGCAATATTATAATGAGGAATAATTTTATGAATATGAGTTGTATGTTATTCATGAAATAAAGGTTTAAATCTGGATTTATTATTTGGTTTTATTCTTGATTTCGTTCGAAAATACTTCTCTAAATCTCAATGTGTAATCTACTAACCAATCTAATGCCGCTTCCCACTCTTCATTCTGTTCTAAATTAAATGCCTTAACTAGCATGATTACTTTATCTTTGTTGTCAGGGTTTGGATTCCAATTTAGTTTGATACCCATTTTTTGTTCAATTTCTACTTTTCTCGATTCAAAATATGGCCACCAATCTTCTACTTTCTTATTATTGATATATACCCGTACACCTATTTCATTCGTTTCAGTATTAAAAGTATTTGAAAGATGAATCCCTGATTTACCTAAAGCAACATCGAACCAATATTGAGCTCTTGGCGATTGAACAGAACCGATTTTCCGAGTTTCGATAAGTTTAGTACTAAACTCCTCCCAAAACTTTAGCTGAGTTCTTCTATTCTCGGTTAATTCCGTTTGTTCTTTGCTCTTTGATGCTTGTCTAACAGCCAAGTTTGGTTGACTAATTACATTAAATCTTACAGCCGGTAATGAATTTTCAATTTGCCATAATTCTACTTTAATACCATAAAATCCAATTTCTTCTGAGGTGTGATCATTAAGCCAATCTAATGCTTTTTTATGTTCATCTGTAAACTTAGATGCTATCCAAATAACTGCTGAAGCGTCGAGTACAGAGGCATAAGTAATGCATTTACCTAAATGGTCATGATCAGTTTTTTCTAATTGGTTTTCTATTATTACAAATTTATCAGTCCCAGTGTCTTTTGCCAAAATATCTGCTGAGAATGGACCGACTGAAACTTCTTTAGCTTCGAATTCTAGTTCAATACCAATTGCTTTACCTAATAAATGAAGATTCTCAGATAACCAAGGTGTAAAGTTTGAATATTCATTTTTCCAAATCTTCCGTAGATTAACTATCTTGATTTCACCTAGCATTATAATTCCTTAAAAATATATGTTTCTCAATAATCCATAAATTTAAAAAAAATTCGCAGAAATAAAAGAAAAAACTTGCACAAAACCCCCACCAAATGTTTTCATACTATAATATCATTATATTTGTATTCAAACACAAAATACAAAATCGAAATATTATGATAGAAATAAGAAACGCAATACGTAAATCCAGTGGCATAGTGGAAGGCAAACCACAACTATTCGTAGCAGAAGAAAACTTCTCCTACAAAGGATTACCCGTACTCAAAGACTCACTTGTGCTATATGATGGTGAAGGAAGAATAGATGTAAATATGATTTATTATGGTGTTTTACAAGATAGTAATGTACCGCTTCTATTGGACAATATATTGGAACCTAAGAATAGCTTAATCAAGACATTAGGTAGGGTCAGCGATTGCCCTCAAGAAATGGATGAGATAGACATGCTCGACACTGGTATATGGCACAGCGACCACTTCGACGAGTGGAATAACTCATTTGCTGAGTTTTTACCTCGTATAGAATCAGGTATTGATTTGGAGTACAATGGCATCTTGTTCAGTTCGCTAATGTATTCTTTCAACTCTGCTAATAAAATATTAACAAATTTTATAAATGTTGAACCCCTTACGATAGATGTAAATGGAAACAAACTAATATTACCTCCATTGTTGGAAATAGTCTATCAGAATGCCCCTAAAGAAGGCGAAACGCACTATCCGTCAGCCCTCCAGCCGATTAAGGAGATGAGTTATTTTGGCTTCAATTTGCGAGGTAAATTAGGTATAGACAACGGAGGTGCCGTATTTGGTGAGAGTGCCGAAGAGTTCGAAGCTAAAGTTTATGACCATCCCAAATTCGAGACAATAACGATGACCGTAGGTGCAAATATAGTTATCTTGCCCGATGGTTCAGCTGGCATCCGACTGAAAGATCAGAGACATAAGGTTCACCATTTCAAGATTGAGAGGGTGTAAAGGTAAAAATACGAATAAAAAATAGGTTAAATATAACTTCAATAATGAAAGCGACACTGAATAACGATGCACTTCTGATTTTCTCCTTTAGTGTCAGTTATAGTATAAACTAATCGATGTTCTCTTGTTATTCTTCTAGACCAATACCCTTTCAACTCAAACTTGAGTGGTTCTGGATTGCCAATTCCTTTGAATGGATCTTGACTGATAGCATTCAGAAGTGTTTTTATCTTTGTTGCTACCTCACTATCGTTATTTATCCAATAGTTATAATCTTGTAAAGCATTCTTAGTGAATTCAATTCTCATAACTAAATTGTTAATCATTCATATTAAATTCGACTAACTCATTTTTTTCTACTTGATTCAATGATTCAGATATTCGCCTTCTGTTAACTTTTGAAGATAGTAAATGCTCAGTTTCTTTAAGCGAATTGTATTCCTGTATTGACATTATTACAACTCCGTCTTTATCACTTTTTCGTGGAATTACTATTATTTCCGATGAGTTACTAACTATGTCGAAGTACTTTTTAATCGATTTTCTAAGTGTGGAGATGGTTATCGCTTTCATAATTATTTGCTATTTTATTACCTTATAATGTACGTAATATAGTACAGAATATTTTACTTTGCAAATCTTATTCATTTGATTTAAATTAGCACACAGATTTTTAAGAATAAAAAATTAGTATATTAATATGAATCAACTTATACCTTACATAACATTTAATGGCGACGCCGAAGAAGCTCTGAATTACTACAAATCTATATTCGGAGGCGAAATAGTAGAGTTTAGCCGATTTGAAGAAGCCCCACCAATGGATGGTGTAGAGTTTACTGATGACCAAAAAAAGTTAGTTATGCATGCAACTTATAAAGTAAACGACTCAATAGTGATTATGGCTAGCGATTCACATCCGGCATTTGGTGGTTGCGAAGTAGGCAATAATATCACACTATCAGTTGGGACTAGTTCTAAAGAAGAAACTGAAAAGTACTTTGATGGGGTTTCTGAAGGTGGTAAAATAACAATGCCTTTAGAAGAAACATTTTGGAACTCATACTTTGGAATGGCAACAGATAAGTTCGGTGTTAATTGGATGTTTAGTTTCGATTTGAAATAACTTAATTATCAATTATTCAACGGACTTGAAAAAAAATATTACGGTTCTACTTGCTAAAAATGTCAAAATTTTGTAAATTTTCGGTAATATTGTAGCTATTATTAATTACTTTAACAAAAAAATATTAATTTCATTAAACTGATAATCTTATTTATGCGTTTAAGTTTTTAAAGTGTCGCTATTTGTACGACTTAATTGTTTTGAGAATTTAAATATTAATTTTTTATGGTAAGACCACATTCATTTCATATACCCGTAATGGGAATTGGATTCACTATTGATACTCCCTTGAAAGTAGCGCATCTTGGTATAGATTCTGTTATCTCTTTAGTAGATGATATGCTTTTAGAGAGATTGCGTAAAATGTACAGTGAAAAATTCAGCGTACCTTACGAAGAAATTACAAAGAAAGCCGAGGATTTGCGTGCTAGGCGTATTACGGCTTATCTTAATTTGATAAATGAATTCGCTGAAAAGAAATTCGAGAAGCTAAAAGACCTAACAAATAATCAAGGTAAAGAGCTCAAAGAGTATTTTAAGTTATTGCCCGACACGTCCAAGTTAAAACAAGAATTTAACGAATTGTTAGCTAAAGTGTCTGATATTAGTGAACTCAGATCTTGGGTAGAGTCGAATGTCAAAATGGGTAGCATAGATGTTAACATAATGACTAAAGTTGACAAAGAAAATTATGTCAAAAAGCAACAACTACCTGTTGAATATAATGATGCACACGCTGCATTACGTGGCTATGCTCTTAGCGATCTTAAATCTAGTATCGTTCTTTCTGCTGGTATGAACCCTCGACTTTTCTCTTATATGGAGAATTTTGATGATTTCTACGCTAATGAAAACGGAGAAATAAAAAAGAAAATCATATTAAAAGTTAGTGATTATCGCTCGGCAATAATTCAAGGTAAATACCTTGCAAAAAAAGGTATATGGGTATCTGAGTACAGGATAGAATCAGGGTTGAATTGTGGTGGACACGCATTTGCTACCGATGGATTCTTACTCGGACCTGCTTTAGAAGAGTTCAAAGAAAGAAGAGAAGAACTTTACAATGATGTTTATAGTGTTTTAGAATCGGCACTAGAAAGAAAAGAGAAGCCAATACCGAAAGTTAAGTTAGATATGCGAATAACTGCTCAAGGCGGTGTAGGTACTTCTGAAGAACATAATTTTTTATTAGATTATTATGGTATGGATTCAGTAGGATGGGGAACACCGTTCTTATTGGTACCTTCAGTAACAACAGTTGATAATAAGACAAGACAACAATTAGTCGAAGCGAAAGAAAAGGATCTTTATTTAAGCGGTATCTCACCTTTGGGAGTTCCATTCAATAGTATGAGAGGAAACACTAAAGATAAAGAAAGAGATGAAAATATTGACAAAGGTCGTCCTGGAAGCTCATGCCCTAAGGGTTATGTACAGTTGAACAAAGAATTTGGTGAGAAAGCAATTTGTACAGCATCCAGACAATATCAAAGATTGAAAATAAAGTCTTTGCAAGATCAAAATTTACCTGAAGACGAATACAAATTTGAGTACAATAAGGTGATAGACAGGTCTTGTACTTGTGTTGGATTGGGAACAACTGCTTTAATAGCTCACGGATTAGAAACAAGAGTCGAGGGTGCTGGTGTTTCTATTTGTCCTGGTCCTAATATGGCTTATTATGATAAGTTAATTAGTATGAAGGATATGATTGGCCACATTTACGGAAGAAAGAATATAATTTCTCGAAGTGATAGACCACACATGTTTGTTAAAGAGCTAAATCTTTATATTGATTATTTGAAAAATAAAGTTGCCGAAGCATCAAGAACTCCAACTGAAAAAGAACAAAATTATTTGAGCAAGTTTGCTGTAAACTTGGAAGAAGGAGTAAACTACTATTTCAATCTTCTAGATGGTGCTGGAAAAACTATTTCAAATAGAGAATTAATAAAAGAGCAAATGAAAGATAGTTTAACTTCTCTAAAACTTTTAAAACTAAAAATTGACAATTTAATGTTGTTCAATATTAAAAGAAGTGAAGATGTTAAGGAAACTAGAGAGATTGCGTTCAAAGAATCTGCACTAACTCACAAAAAGAAAAGCATCGTTAGTTTCGGTCAATTCCTTTAGTAAAAAAATAAATAAAATTGAATTAAAAGAAAAAAAGCAGGATTTTAAATTCCTGCTTTTTTTTTAATTAAAAATATTATTTAGATTTTTTTCGGTTTCGAAAATTAATAAATAGTGATGTTAGAAGACCTAATAGAAAAACAGAAATGAGAACGATTAATAACCTAACATCCGATTCCATTTTCTTTTTTTCCAATTCCAAAGTCGAAATAGTAGATTCCAGCGTAACGATTCTACTTTCATTGTCCTTTGCAGTTAAAGCTTCTTGACCTAATCGACCCATTTCTATCTCATAGTAGAGCTTCAAGTACTTATTTGAACCAACATAATTATTAATTCTTTGATAGAGATTTGCCAAATCAAGATAAATTTCAGTATTAGATATTTCAGTGCTATCCATTATTTTAATAGCTTTTAAGTAATAATACTCGGCTGATTTATTTGCTTCAAGATGATCATAGCACTTTGCTGTATGATAATTCTTATTGAATATATCTTCAATTGAAGTTTCTATTGTTACTTCATCTCCAATAATATTTAGATAATATAAAGCAGAGTCTATATTTCCATCTTTGCAAAACTCAATTCCTTTTTCTAAAAGTATATTCTTTGAGAATAGTAAAGTAGGTGCAATTAAAAAAATAAAGAGTAAATGTTTTGCCATCACCCCCCCATAGTTGGTGAACTTTTGATTATATAATTGGGTAATTTAAAGAAATCATCATCTATCTTCATTTCCTTTATTGATAATGGTTTTAGTATGATTTTTAAATCTTCATATTCTATTTCTGCATATATATAAGGTGCTTTTGCTATTTCATAATACTTATTTTCATATCCATAAGTGTGTTTTTTGAAATACTCTGGATTCATATACATATTTGGGTCATAGTAATAGAATTTCTTATACGAATCTGTTACTATGCTTATCAATTTTAACTTTCTGCCTAAGACTTCGAAATCAGTTTTTTCTTCTAATACCGAATAGAGTGCCGAGTTTTCTATAGCTGCGTCTTGAAAATAAAGCGTGTCTAACCAAAGCATTTTTCTATATTGATTATTGTCGCGTAAATATTTAATATATTCTACTTTGCCGTCCGTGTATTGCATAGCATAACGTCCTTTACTAAAAGTATAGATGACAGTATCACCAAATACTTCTTTAAGTGTTTGATATTTTTTGGGGTCACCTTTCGCTTGAATTATTAATTGATATGTTATCTTGCCTTCAAAACTGTTTTGGTCATCTATGTCTTCATCGACTATACCAATTTTGCTATTATCGATTATGCCAAGTGTACTATCTACTTTTTGTGGTTCTTCTACAACCTCTTTCTTTTCTTGACAAGAATACGAAAGAGATAATACTGCTAGTATGATTAATATTTTTCTCATTTTAATTTCGCTAAAACGTTTTCAAATACTTTTATTGCGCGATCTGTTTGTTCATCTGTGCCTGAATTTATTCTTATACAATTTGGTAAACCAAACATCCCTAGAGGTCGCACAACAAACCCCTGTTCAAGAGACTCAGCTGCAAATTTGTTTGCAGTTTCACCATCTTTTAGTTCAATCATCGTGAAATTTGCTTTACCATCGGTGTGCTTTATACCAATTTTAGTAAAAAACTCTTTCAATTTAGCCAAATTTCGCTTATTCGTCTCTATTGTTAATTTAATAAATTCCTTATCCTCTAGAGCTGCCTCTGCTGCTTTTTGAGCTAAAATATTTGGTTCGAATGGTAATTTTACTCTGTACATAAAGTCAATTAGTTCCTTTGGTCCTATTGCAAACCCTACTCTGATTCCCGCTAACCCGTAGGATTTAGACATTGTTCTTAGTACGATTAAATTGCTACATTCATAATCCAAACCATTAGGACAATCCTCATATTCACCCGAATACGCATAGTATGCCTCATCCAAAACCACTAATACATCCGATGGAACTTTTTTCATAAAATCTTCAAATTCTTTTTTCGTTGCCATCACTCCCGTTGGATTATTCGGGTTTGCTAAATAAATGATTCTCGTACTTCTGCTTATTGCTTTCAACATAGCATTCAAATCATAAGAATAGTCGTTCTTAAGTGGTACTTTCACTATTGTTCTATTTAGTTTATTAGCATTCACAAAAGCACCAATGAACGTAGCATCAGCCATTATTATCTCCTGACCTTCCACTGTGAATGCTTTGAAAACATCCGCTATTATTGAGTCAGATCCGCTACCAGTTATTATACACTCCGCTGGTTTATTAAAATGTTTGGCAATCGCATTAACCAAATCTGGAGCAGATGGATTAGGGTAAACAGCTATATCACTTATATTGTTCTTTATAGCTTCTATTGCTAAAGGTGAAGCTCCTAAAGGATTTTCATTCGATGCCAAATTTACTAGCTTTTTGAATGCTTCTCTTGTGATTTGCTTACCTACTTGATTACCAGATTTATATGGTTTTAATACTTTTATATGGTCAGGAATATGAATCATTATTTTTTTATATTTTTATTTATGAGTTCTAAAACTTCGTCAGATTTTTTACCAATGTGTTCACCTCTATCTATCAAATCAAGTAAAAACTCATCTTGTAGTTCTCCTCTTTTCTTTGCTTCAGCATAACCAATATTATCGCAGAAAGTTACAAGTGAGTACTTAGAATTATAGTCAGTAGTGTTTTCTAATTGGATTTCGATGTCGCGTTTTGTTTGATAATCTTTGTGTGCAACGTGATCTCTCATTTCGTAATAATTTTGAATTGCAAGATCGCCAATTGCGTCAGCATCAGCTTTTCTTAGTTTTTCGAATTCGGAGTAAGTTAGAGCAAAGTCATCATTGTGTTTATCTAACAATTCGTCCAATACTCTGCAATCTTCAAATGATGCGTTCATACCCTGCCCATAGAACGGTACAACAGCGTGAGCGGCATCACCGATTAGTAGAGATTTATCGCCAATTGCCCAAGGATAACACTTTATTGTTCCTAACTTATCGTGTGGGTTTGTGAAAAAATCCTCTAATAAAGTTGGCATGTGCTTAATTGCGTCTGGGAAGTATTCCTCAAAAAACGATTGTACTTTCTCCTCGCTATCCAAATCTTCGAAGCCATTCTTACCTTCGAACGGCATAAAAAGTGTACAAGTGAAACTACCATCAAGGTTAGGTAATGCTATCATCATAAATGTACCACGTGGCCAAATATGAAGTGCATCGTTAGCTATTCTGAATCCACCATCAGAAGTAGGGGGGATTACTAGCTCTTTGTATCCATGGTCCAAGAACTGCTGCGAAAAGTTAAATCTGCGAATACCACCTAGTTGGTATGCCAATCTTACGTAGCTACCACCACCATCTGCACCGATTATAGTTTCGAAACTAACTTTTTTTAACTCTTTAGCTTCATTTTCTAATGTTATTATATTATTGTCAAAATCTATTCTTTTGCAACCAACACCAAATTCGAAAGTAACTTTACCAGTTGCTTCGGCAGCGTCCATTAACTTCATATTAAGTCCACCACGAGATACAGAATTAATGTGGTCGCCTTCGCGTCCACTATATGGCTGTAGTGATTTATCCCCATTTATACTGTGGATTAATCTGCCTTTCATTGGCATCACTTCTTTCATTATAAGTTCGTCTATTCCAGCTCTTTTTAGTGCAGAGATTCCTCTATCAGAGAGAGCCAAGTTTATAGAACGCCCTGCTGAGATTTCTTCTTTTCGCATATCTGGACGCTTTTCGAATACTGTTACTTTGTATCCACGATTAGCAAACATCAGAGCAGAAAGTGAACCTGCAAGCCCAGCACCTATTATCGTTATTTCTTTCATATAGTTTTAGTTTTTAGTCAATGTCTTTTTTAGAATATCCGAAAATTTATAACAATCTTCATAAGAATTATATAATGGCACAGGTGCTACCCTAATTACATCTGGTTCACGCCAATCCGAAATTATATTCTGTTTTGTTAATTCTTCGAACAATGATTTATCAGCATTTTTTACTCGTATCGAAAGTTGACAACCTCTCTGGGTTACGTCTGACGGAGTAATGATTTCTATAGTATCTTTGCCAAGCGAATTAACTAACTGCTCTAAGTAGCCAGTTAGCTTCTTGGTTTTGATATTCAGTTTTTCCATTCCAACTTCCTCGAATATATCTAGCGAGGCATTAAGTGCTGCTAACTGAAATATGGGAGGATTCGATAGTTGCCATCCTTCGGCTGTTCGAATACCATCAAATTCGCGTCCCATAAGGAATCGAGTTTTTTTGTTTTGTCCCCACCATCCTTCGAATCGAGGTAAATCTTTTTCCAAATGTTTTTCATGTACGAATATACCAGCTATACCACCTGGACCTGAATTCAAGTATTTGTAACTACACCATGCCGCGAAATCTATTCCCCAATCATGTAGTTTCAAATGGATATTTCCAGCGGCGTGAGCCAAGTCGAACCCAGCTACTATGTTATTTTTGTGTGCTATTTCTGTGATTGCTTTCATATTGAAGAGTTGACCAGTGTAGTAATTAACTCCACCAAGCATAATTAGTGCTATCTCGTCTGATTGATTTTCTAATACAGCTTTAATATCCTCTATCCTAATAGTGTGTTCCCCTTCTCTTGCCTTCAAATAAATTAAATCCGTTTCTGGATTGCCTCCGTGAAACTTAATCTGACTTTTTACAGCATAGACATCTGAAGGGAAAGCATCATATTCGATTACTATCTTTCTTTTCTTTCCTTCTGGTCTGTAAAATGACACCATTAGAAAATGCAAATTAGCAGTTAAACTATTCATAGCTACTACTTCTACGGGTTTTGCTCCTACTACTCTTGCCAGCTTTTCAGCAACTATTTCGTGATAAGGCATCCAAGGGTTTTTCGCCTCGAAGTGTCCATCTACTCCATATTTCGCCCAATCGTCCAACTCTTGATTTATATATTCACGAGTAGATTTGGGCTGTAACCCAAGTGAATTACCAGTGAAATATAATTTCTTATCACCATTACTATCTAGTGGAAAATGGAATCGGTTACGGTATTCTCGTAGTTCATCGTTTTTATCTAAATTTTGTGCGTATTCTAAGCTAAAAAAATCGCTCATTTTTTCTCCAATTTGAATAATAGGGGCGTTGATGGTGCTGCATCTGATAAAAATGGTGGTATTTGTATATCCAATAGATAATAACCATCGGCTATCTTATCATCTGCATAAATAAATTCTGTTACAGTCTTATTAACTGTATCTGGGTTTACTTCTCTGTCATCACCTACCTGCCAGAAATTCTTGTGATTCATCATCAAACCATCGTCATAAAGACGGTCTATGGACGGCAAATCTACTAATAGATTGCTAATGCCAAGCTCTAATATGTATTCCATAGCGTCTTTCGAAAAGTATGCTGGAACATCGTCATAATTATCTGAAAGTTTTTTATCAGTATTAGGTAATGTCCTTACTATAAGCGAATCAAGTTCATTTATATAAAACTTACTAACTTCTTTTTCGAGTAATTCTCTTGTAATTAGTAAATCACCATTTTCTAAAGTATAGTTATAATGATGTGCATGATCGTCAGCTATTATTGGCTTTATACTTATTAGTAATGCTGTTGATATTCTTTTAAAATCCGTATTTGCAATATGTGCTCTTTCGCGAGTAATATGCCCTATGCATTCGGTATGAGTACCATTGCAATGCGGTGTTAGTTCAATAGTCTCAAAATTACACGAGCCACCTAGTCTTATATCCCCGACAAATATACCGTCCTTATAAGGTCTGCTCTGAGCGTGTGGTACATCGTAAGTATTTGGTTGCTTACCTAGGAAGTCTAGCGGTATAGCTATACTTATTGGCTTAGATAAGTCTGCACTATACAAGTGGTCATTTATATGGAATTGAGATATCATAATCAGTATCCGAATTTCTCTTTTAATTTTTGCTCTACTACCTTAGGCACAAACTCCGAAACGTTTTGCTTATAACGAGCAATCTCACGGATAATACTCGAATTCAAGTAAGTATATTTTTCGTGAGGCATAAGGAAAACTGTCTGCAATTCTGGTTGCATTTTCCTATTCATAAGAGCGATTTGCATCTCATACTCGAAGTCGGTAACCGAACGTAGCCCTCTGATAATAGCTGTAGCACCAACCGAAACGGCATAATCTACTATCAACCCACTGTGGAATGCTACATCTACACTATCTTCGTGTGCCAAGCTTGTTTGCACCATCTCTAACCGCTCCTCTTGTGTGAAGAGGCTGCTTTTCTTGGAGTTAATACCTATAACTACATAAACCTTATCGAATACTTTAGCAGCGCGCTCAATAACGTCTATATGCCCGTTGGTAATTGGGTCAAAGGAACCTGGGTAAATTGCAATTTTCATAGTAGTATAGTTTGTTTAATTTTCTATAACAAATATACAAAATTTTTGGTAGAAAAAGGAGTAAACAAAATGTTAACAAAAGTACACAATATGTTTAAACAAAGCTTGACAATAAAGAGAAGATTGGTTAGTTTTATAGATATAACATTTGTTATATTTCAATCACACTTTTTTTATGGGGATTTAAAATTAAAGAGAATATAGAATATATAGAAATTGAAGAAACTACTTTTAAAGTTAAATCTTTTGAAAGTGAGAGCGTTGAATTGTCTTTATTTACTCATTATTTGCATAATAATAAAAATGGGATTTCTAAAAAATATAAACCAGAAGCAATAGATTTTGTTAAGTCCTATCTTGAAATAAGGGACTCTAAAGATATTACTAATATTGTTGCTGAAAAAGCACTAGAATACCTTCTATTTGATTATAATGATTCGATACCTTTCCCCTCTCCTAAAACACCAAAATTTACTTTTATAGATTTGTTTGCTGGTATAGGTGGAATTAGATTAGCTTTTCAGAATTTAGAAGGAAAATGTGTTTTTACAAGTGAATGGGATAAATATTGTAAAAAAACGTATTTTGAAAATTTTGGTGAAATACCATTTGGGGATATTACTAAAGAGAAAACTAAAAAATTCATTCCTGATGACTTTGATGTACTATGTGCTGGATTTCCTTGTCAAGCATTTTCAATCGCAGGAAAAAAAGGTGGATTTAATGACACAAGAGGAACGTTGTTTTTTGAAGTTGCTGAAATCATCAATAGAAAACAACCGAAAGCATTTTTTTTGGAGAATGTTAAAGGTCTTAGAAATCACGATAAAGGTAAAACATTAGAAACTATTCTAAACACTCTTAGAAAGGATTTGAATTATTTTGTACCTGATCCACAGATTATTAACGCTAAAGATTTCGGTGTACCTCAGAATAGAGAAAGAATTTTTATTGTTGGATTCAGAAAGGATTTGAATATTACTGACTTTGAATACCCTACTCCAACTAATAAGCAAAGAACAATTCAGGATATTATTGAGGAAAGTGAAGTTTCTGTAAAATATTATTTATCTGAGACTTATTTAGAAACACTGCGTAACCATAGAGAAAGGCATGCAAAAAAAGGGAATGGATTTGGTTATGAGATAATATCTAAGAATAATGTTGCTAATGCGGTTGTATGTGGTGGTATGGGTAGGGAAAGGAATTTAATATTAGATGATAGGATTTCAGATTTTACACCAGTTACTAAAATCAAAGGTAAAGTTAATAGAGAATCTGTAAGAAAGTTAACGCCAAGAGAGTGGGCAAGATTACAAGGATTCCCTGAAAAATTCAAAATTGTTGTATCCGATGTACAAGCATATAAACAGTTTGGAAATTCTGTTGCAGTACCTGCAATTCAGGCAACAGCTTTGAAAATAATTGAGAAAATAAATAATGCTTAATACTTTAGGAATTGTTATTGGAAAGGATACTAAAGCTGGAAATAAATTTGAAGAATTATTCCCTGATTTTATGTCAATTCAATATAAACAGCCTTCCGAATATGTTAGACAATTTTGGTCTAAGTATGAAAAACATATTGATAGAAACTCGAACTTAAATGGGAAAATGTTTGAATACATACTCGCCTCTTTATGCATAAGAGAAGGATTGCTCCCTCTTTACATGAGTGCTAAAGTTGCTTTTGTACCAAACGTAGTCTATGATTTAATGTTTTATACAAGAGAATTAGGTCCAGTTTGTTTGAGTATTAAAACAAGTTTAAGAGAACGTTATAAACAAGCAGATTTAGAATCAATAGCACTTAAATACGTTCACAGGAAAGCGTTAAGTTATTTAATTACGTTAGATAAAAGAGAAGCTAATTCTGTTAAGTCAAAAATAAAATCAGGAGATGTTATTGGTTTAGATGATGTAATTGTTGCTACTGAAACAGAATTTGATTATTTAATCTTAAAATTAAAAGAGCTTGTGTTTGATGAGCCTCCTAAAGTTCGTGTCATAGAATCAACTCAAATTATTACTGTAGAGAAAGTAAATTCATTTTTAAAAAAGTAATATTTACGTATAAATTCGATTAATACGATATGGACTTAACTACTCAATATATTTCAGACAATCAAGGGAACATTGTATCAGCAATTATTCCTATCGAAGCGTATAAGCATTTTCTGGAAATTATTATTGATTCTAATATCAAAATACACTTGTTCCAGAATGGCACCTTCAAGCTCTCAAAGAAAGATTAGAAAGCTATAACAAAGGTGAAGACCCTGAGTCAGACTTAGATGAGTTTATAGCTAGTATAAAGATATAATACCACAAAAGTTAAATTCCAATATTTAAGCAGTCTCCCAATAAAAACAACACAAAAAAAAGACTGTCCTTTTTCAAAAACAGTCTCATCATCTATCATTTTTATTTTTATGCTAATTAATAGAATTATTACCAAGTATCAGA